>JARRNJ010000030.1:0-24807 GCA_037385045.1 Gammaproteobacteria bacterium
GAAATTCAGAGATCAATGTTTGAACCTGAACTGGTTCCCGGATCTCGCCGAAGCCCGACGGGCTATCGATGAGTGGCCGAGCACATTACAACGAAGTCCGCCCACATAGATCCCTCGGCTAACCGCCCGCGGTATTCGCCCGGATGGCCGCCTGATATGATGCACTTTCTCACATCAGGGTTGGTACTAAAGCAGGGGTACGGTCACCGCCACACTAATGTGCTTTTGCAAACCCCGCCTGCGGGTGAGAGGATGCAAACATAGGCCGGTATCCAATGATGCGAGAACCTCACATAACTAAAGAATCGACGGTGATCGTCATCGATGACGACGAAGCAATGCGGCATTCGCTCGAGTGGCTCATTAGATCATCGGATCATAATGTGCTCAGCTATGATTCGGGACTGAGCTACCTCGATAACGCCATGCGAGCTGTCAAGCCGGATTGCATCATTTTGGATATCCATATGCCGGAGATAAACGGGGTTGAGATGTACGGCATACTGAAAACTCAATATCCGGATGTTTCGGTTATCTTTATCACGGGGCGCCCCGACCAAGTCATGGCTGAGCAAGCGCGCGCACTCGGATCACAGGGATTTTTTACCAAGCCGCTGGATACGGATGCCATATTAAACTGCATCGACAAGGCAATCGCCTATCCATCGTAACGCCTGAAATCCTTCTTTAAGATTTGCAAATTCCCGCGAAAGCGGCCAGCCCATACCGGGCTTTCACCCTATTTTTTCAACCCAGCTGTGTCAACTTGGCCTCGCAAACGCTACGAAACGACGTCGTGATGAGCCCTCTCAGCCGCGGCACTATACCAGAGCCCATACCACATCAATAATTAAGGTAGACCCTTGGGGACCCCAGCCAAAAAAGTTGTTGGAAATCTATCGGCAAATCAAAAACACTTAACCAGCGAATCGCGCTAAGCCTTGAATTGGCTTTCGCCTCTGGTTGCTTGGCGCGACGAATCACCAGGCGATGTGCCTTGGGTTCGGTGATTATCAGCGTAAAGATTCACCACAATCGGGGCGGCAATATCAGAAGCTTTGCACTTCTCTTTTCATCTATTCACGAACTGCTTTGCCTGCTTTGAGGCTACTTACTGACAGCTCAAAAAATCGTGTCTAAATCGTGTCTAACTGGAGCCCAATCAACCCCAAAACACCCCTAAAATTAGACACGATTGACGATTAAGTTATTGATTATATGGCGGAGAGGGAGGGATTCGAACCCTCGGTACGGGGTTACCGTACACACACTTTCCAGGCGTGCTCCTTCAACCACTCGGACACCTCTCCGGAATAACAACTTGTACTGCAGCCTGACCTACTGCTCCCTGGTTTTTGGTTACTTGTCCGCCGCTTCCGGGTTCCGTACGCACACTTTCCAGGCGTGCTCGTTACTCGGTCGCTGAGGCTTCCTCGCCCCTTCGGGGCCGCCGTCGCCGGATTTCCGTGCGCACTCGCCAGGCGTGGTCGTTGCTGGGGCGTGCGACCGTCAGCGGCGGTAAAAAGCCTCATCTGTGCAGGCGCGACAGGTTACCGTAGAAGCGCCGGCCATGCAATGGAAAGTGCGCCGATCAGGTCGTCGGCGGCCCGTAAAAACAGCGACTTGCCGCCTCACCACCCGCAACACCGGTATCGGTACCCGTACCCTTCGTGGCTACCAGGTGTAGCGCACGGTGTAGCGAACCGTGGCCTCCTGGTCCTTGCCCACGCGCACCGGGAACACGATGGTGTGCGCGTCGGCCTTGCGGTATTCGTGGCTCGCCTGGACGATTTTCCAGTTATTCCAGCGATAAAGGTTTTCTTTCACCTGCACCTCGACCGGTTTCGATTTGTGGTTGCGCAGCTTGATTTCGATGCGCTCCTCCATCGACCTGCCGGCCTTGTCCACGGTGAATGCCAGTTGCTTGCGTTCGCCCACCACGTCGAAGGCGCTGCCGAGGTTGATACGCACGTCTTCGTCTTTCGGCGTGTGGTCGATGGTGTCCTCGCCGATAAAAACCGGACTGCCGTCGGCCGGGTCCTGCTTGCTCACACGCACGCGCCCGGCGGGCAGCGGTATGCCCAGCCGATGTTGCTTGTCGTTGCGAAAGTGCAGGTACAGATCCACCTTGCGGCTGGCACGCAAGCCATAGTTGCGCTCGGTGATGGGGCGTGCCGACCCGCCGCCGTAACCCGGTGTCAGGCCCTCGTAGACCAGGGTGGTACGGCAGGGTACCCCTCCGATGGGAGGAAACAACTGCATTTGCTTGCTTGTGTTGTCCGGCAGGTCGACGCGCCGATCCAGGGTGTACAGGTGATATTCGAACAGCGGCTTTTCCCGGAAGCCGGCCTGGTTCGGCGCCTTGGCCGCCTCCAGGGCGACCCTCGGCCCGATCCTGGAGTCGGACTGATTTGCACGGTGAACGTCGCCGGCGACCAGCTTCAGTGTTGCCTGGTGATACCCGACACCCGACTGGTTGACGATACTGACCCAGGCACCGACGTCCAGTGAGCACGCGTTGGCGTTCTCGCCCGGGTGGTAGAGCAGATTGTAATCCGCCCACCATGTCATACCGCGTGTCTGGTAGCTGACCTGTGCCTGCTGCTCGCCGGGCCGGTCGGTCTGCAACCGCCACACCAGCGTCGGGCGGGCAACCAGGCCATTGGGCAACGCGGGGAAGTGAATGTCGCCATAGCTGTGCAGCAGCAGGACGTTGCCGTGTTCGTCCCGCAGCACCAGGCCGTCGCGCGTGCTGAGTAGCGTCCCGGTGACCGCCCGTTGGTGATCGCCGCGTGCACGGTCGACGGTGATGCTCCGACCCAGATAGCGTCGTAGAAGCGTAGCGCCGCTGGCGAGATCGAACTGGTAGCCTTGCTCCAGGACCCGGGTCCTGGGGTCGCTGAGCGGCTTGAACCTGACGGTGGTGGGATCGATCGCGGCCGCCACGCCGGCCAAACGCACGGTGGAGACGCGGCCGGGCAACAGGATCCGTCGGTTCTGGCTTACCACCGCATAACCGGGCACGGCGCCCGGTTGCAGAACCTGACCCGACCGGTACAGGGCCGGCGGTATCGCCCGCGGACGGACGGTGCTGTAGATGGTCAACGACGTCGCCGGCGCAACACCTTGCTGCGCGGCGGCCGCTGCACTACAGCCGCATGCGGCGATTGCCAGCAGCAGGCGCGGACTGATCGGATCCATGGGCATTCTCCCGGGCGGTGGCACGTTTCACTGTCAATCATAATCGATGCGGCGGCGTATCGGCGCCGGACCCTGCCCTGCGCTACAATCGTCCCGTCCATGCACGATCCGTCAACCATGTCCGAGCCGCCGAATCGCCTGTTGCCGTCTTCGTGGTCCGAACCACCGGCCCGCTGGTCTGCGCTGCCCGGCGAGATCCAGGTGTGGCGTTTCTCGCTGGCAGTCGGCCGGGCCGAAGAGGCCGACCTGTACCCGCTGCTGAGCGAAAACGAACGCGCGAAAGCGGATCGGCTGGTACGGCCCCAGCATCGCCGCCGCGAGATCGTAGCCCACGCCACTCTGCGGCGGATCCTGGCCTCCTATCTGGACACCGACGCGGGACGCCTGGCGTTCCAGCGCGAGGCGCGCGGCAAGCCGTATCTGGAGCCGGCGCCCGGCGCACGGCAGCTGCAATTCAATCTCAGTCACTCTCAGGACCATGCCCTGGTCGCCATCTGCCTGGGGCGCCGTGTCGGCGTCGACCTGGAGATGGTGCGCCCGCAGGTACCGGCGGCCCGCCTGGCGCGGCGCTTTTTCGACCCTGGCGAAGCCGACGCGCTGGACGCGCTGCCCCTGGCAGAGCAGCTGCCCGCCTTCTTCCGCGCCTGGACCCGCAAGGAAGCCCTGCTCAAGGCCACCGGCGAGGGAATTGTACGCGGCGGTGGACTGCATCGCGTTGTGGTGGACGCCGCCGACGTACCAACGCCGGATTGGAGCGCGCTGCATCTCGGCGCAAACGACCGGTGGAAACTGGCCAATCTGCCGGCGATCGACGGTGCCGCGGCAACGGTGGCGGGTGAAGGCGACGACTGGTCCCTGCGCTGCTGGCGATGGCGCGGTACATGAACCGGCATGCTGCCCGCGATGCGGGCATTCAGCGGTCTTCCAGCAGCTCCCAGCGGACATAGGCTGCTTCGAGTTCGGTGCCCACCTCCTCCAACCGTTTCAGCACCGCAGCGATTTCATCACCCTCCTGTTTGTACAGGTCGGGATCGGCGGCCCGCTGCTCAAGCACCGCCTGTTCGGTTTCCAGACGCTCGATCTGTTCCGGCAGAGCCTCCAGCTCCCGCTGTTCCTTGTAGCTGAGCTTGCGGGCGCCTTGGGCTGGGGCAGCCGACTTTTTCGTGGCCGCGCGCGCCCCGGGTGACGTTGACGACGGCTGCCGCGGCACGGCTTTGGCCGCGGCGGTGTCGCGCTGGCGCAGCCAGTCGCTGTAGCCGCCGACATACTCGCTCACACGCCCGTGGCCTTCGAACACCAGGCTGCTGCTCACCACATTGTCGAGGAATGCGCGGTCGTGGCTGATGACAATCAACGTACCGTCATACTGCGCCAGCAACTCTTCAAGCAACTCCAGCGTCTCCATGTCGAGATCGTTGGTGGGCTCGTCCAACACCAGCAGATTCGCCGGACGGGTGAACAACCGTGCCAACAGCAGCCGCGCACGCTCACCGCCGGAGAGAGACTTCACCGGAGAGCGCGCACGTTCGGCCGGAAACAGGAAATCGCGCAGGTAGCTGATCACGTGCACCGGCCGGCCGTTGACCTCCACCGATTCGCGGCCCTCGGCCAGGGAGTCGAAGACCGTAGCCTCGGGATCGAGCTGTTCACGCTCCTGATCGAAATACGCCGTCTGCAGCCGCGTGCCCAGGCGTACACGACCGCTGTCGGGCGGCAGCTGCCCCAGCAGCAGCCGCACCAGGGTCGTCTTGCCGATCCCGTTGGGCCCGATGATACCAATGCGGTCGCCGCGCATGATGCGGGTGGAAAAATCCCGGACAATGGGCGTGCCGCGGTAGCTGAAACCGAGGTCTTCGGCTTCGATCACCAATTTGCCGGACAGCTCGCCGCTGTCCAGATGCATGGCCGCGGCACCCTGGCGCTGCCGGCGCCTCGCGCGCTCGGCCCGCAAGGCCTGCAACGCCCGTACGCGGCCTTCGTTGCGTGTGCGCCGTGCCTTGATACCCTGCCGAATCCAGGCCTCCTCCTGCGCCAGCACCTTGTCGAACTTGGCTTCGTGGGCGCTCTCGACTTCCAACCGCTCCTGCTTCCTCGCCAGGTAGCGGTCGTACTCGCCGGGCCACGACGTCAGATGGCCGCGATCCAGTTCGATGATGCGGGTAGCCAGACGGCGCACGAAGCTGCGGTCATGGGTGACGAACAGCAAGGCGCCGGGGAAATCCAGCAGGAACTGTTCCAGCCACAGGATCGAGTCGATATCGAGGTGATTGGTGGGCTCGTCGAGCAGCAGCAATTCGGGCTCACCCACCAACGCCCGCGCCAGCATCGCGCGGCGCTTGGCACCTCCCGACAGCTCGTCGACCCGGGCGCCGGCCGGAAGTTGCAGCCGTGAAATCACGCTCTCCACCCGCTGCTCCAGCAACCAGCCATCGGCCGCCTCCAGCTCGTGCTGGAGTTCCGCCAGGCGCTTGCCCCCTTCTTCGGAATACGCCCGGCTGAGTTGCGCGGCAGTTTCGTGATAGGCACGCAGCAGGCCCGAGAGCTGCCCCAATCCATCGGTTACAAGCTGGAACACCGTGCGTCCGTCCCTGGTTGGAACGGCTTGGCCAAGGTATGACATTCGCAGGCCCGGCTGATGCCATACCACGCCGTCGTCGGCGACCGCCTCGCCACCGAGAACGCGCATCAGCGTGGACTTGCCGGCGCCGTTGCGGCCCACCAGACACGCCCGCTCGCCCGCCTCGAGCTGCAGGTCGACCCGGTCCAGCAACGGGACGTGGCCGTAGGCCAGCGATACCTTGTCCAGGGAGATGATCGGCACGTGAGTGTTCCCGGAAGACGGATTGGCTACCTGTTGCGGCGACCGAATCTGACCGGCCGCCGCTGGCGGGTTGCCGCCGCGGCTGGAGTATAGCACGCACCGCCGATCGGCGGACCGGGACTGCCGGCATGCAGGCGTGGGTAAGAGTAAGCGGCGCCGGCCGGCGCCGCCAGGCGGCCGAACCTATTCGGACGGCAGGCGCACAATGGTCAGCCAGAAATCCTCGATGCTCTTGACGATGGTGATGAACTGATCGAGGTCCACCGGCTTGGTCACGTAGCAGTTGGCGTGCAGATCGTAAGTGCGCAGGATGTCCTCTTCAGCACGTGACGTGGTCAGGACCACCACCGGAATGCGCATCAGGCTCGGATCCTGTTTGATTTCCTCAAGCACTTCACGGCCGTCTTTCCGCGGCAGATTCAGATCCAGGAGAATCAGGTCCGGGCGCGGCGCGCTGGCATACGAGCCTTCCTTGCGCAGGAACTCCATGGCCGCTACCCCATCCTCCACCACATACAGGCGATTGCTTACCTTGGCCTCCTTCAAGGCCTCTTGCGTCAACCGCACATCGCCGGGATTGTCCTCGACCAGCAGAATATCGATTGCTCCACGATCTTCGCTCATTGCCCTGACTGTCCCTCGCCCGCCCTAAGCGGGATAGTGAAATGAAACGCCGAGCCCTGACCGGGAGTGGATTCAACCCAGATGCGCCCGCCGTGCCGCTCAATGATCTTCTTGCAAATCGCCAGGCCGATGCCGGTACCCGGATAATCCTGCTTGGTGTGCAACCGCTGGAACAGCAGGAAGATGCGCTCCGCGTACTGCGGCTCGATTCCGATTCCGTTGTCGCGAACGACGAATTCTACCTCGGAATCGAGCCGTTGAAAGGAAATATCGACCCGTGGCGGGGGCGCAGCGTGAAACTTCAGCGCATTTGACACCAGATTCTGGAACACCTGTCCCAGCTGTGTGGTATCGGCATTCACTGTCGGCATGTCCTTGGCCACTGTGATCTCGGCATCCGCCTCGTTGATTGCCGTCTGCAGATTGGCCAGCACGTCGCTCACCACAGCATTGATATCGGTCGCCACCAGCGGCTTGCCCCGGGTTCCGACCCGGGAGAAGGCCAGCAGGGCGTTGATCAGGTCCTGCATCCGCCGCGCCCCGTCGACCATGAACTCGATGAAGTCCTTGCCATCGTCGTCCAGCTGGCCGCCATAACGGCGCGCCAACAGCTGTGCGTAGCTCGCCACCATCCGCAACGGCTCCTGCAGGTCATGGGATGCCACATACGCGAACTGCTCCAGCTCAGCGTTGGAGCGTTCGAGATCCCGCGCCTGCCGTTCCAGGGCCTCTTCCATATGCTTGCGGTCGGTAATGTCCGTCAAAATGCCGCACAGCGCATAACTCTGCCCACCGGCATCACGCAGGGGAAATTTCGAAGAAAGGTAGATACGCTCACCGTCGTCGCCAACGGCAGCTTCGTCGAACTCCCGCGCCTCTCCCGTGCTCAACACTTCGCGGTCATGGAGAGAAAATACGGCAGCCCGCGCTGGGTTGAACAACTCCCGATCGGTCTTGCCGACAATAGTCCCGGAATCGAGATGGACCAGTTCCTGGAACCGCCGATTGGCCTTGAGGTAGCGCCCAGTCGCATCCTTAATATAAATAACGGCGGGGCTGCTATCCAGCAGGGCGCTCAGCAACTCTTCCCGCTCACGCAACGCGCGCTCGGCGCGTTTGCGGTCGCTGATGTCGCGCACGGCGCTGACGACCAACCGCGTACCTTCCTCCAGCTCCATGGGCACCAAGCTGATCTCAACATCGATCTCGGTGCCATCCTTGCGCAGCGCGCTTAGCTCGATGCCCTGGCCCATATAGCGGGAGCGCGGCTCATGATAATAGCCGGCACGGTCCGCAACGTGGGTTGCCCGCTTGCGCTCCGGAACCAGCGCTTCGATGGGCGCCCCGATCAGTTCGCCGGGATCGTAGCCGAACATGCGCGAGACCATTGCGTTCACGAGTACGATTCGCCCGGTTTGATCCGACACGAGGACGGCATCGGGCGCCGCTTCAAACAGCTGCTTGAATTGTGCTTCGAACTGCTGCAGGTGCACAGCCGTTGGCGTTGCCAAATCGGGATCGGGCATGCCTGTCTCGTATGCTGGCGGTGGTTAGCGTCCGTCTCGTCGACGTTCTGGAGCGTTACTGTACGCCATCCCCGCCGCTGCCTGCAATTGCGGGCAGCCGACGCGCATTGGCATTCCGACGTCATCATTCCCACGGCCGGGCGCCGGCAAATGCATCGGCCGCCCGAGGCGGCCGATACCCAAGCACCCGAAGGCAACCACTATTCAGGATGCGGAATGCGCGGACACCCGCCGTGGAGGCACAACCCCGCTCTCGATCAACCCGCGCAAGCGCTTCAGAGCACTGCTCTGCACCTGCCGCACCCGCTCGCGGCTGATGCCGATGGTACTGCCGATTTCCTCCAGCGTGGCGCGGTCGCGGCCGCCCAATCCGAACCGGCGCATCACCACCTCGCGTTCGCGGGTGTTCAGATGGGACAGCCAGAAGGCGATGTCGCTCTTTTCCTCGTCATCGGCCAGCATATCTTCCGGACCGGAGTTTTCATCGGCAATCACGTCCAGCAGCGACTGTCCGCTTTCCTCGTCGCCGAACGACTCGATGGAAGTGACCTTGCCCTTGAGGCTGAGCAGGTAGCGGACCTCGTCCGGCGACTCGTCCAGCGCATCGGCAATGTCCTCCGGCTTCACCTCCTTGTCCTGCTTCTGGCTCAATTGATAAGCGGTGCGCTGATAGCGGTTGATGGTCTTTTCCACGTGGACCGGGATGCGAATGGTCTGGCTCTGGTTCATGATCGCCCTTTCCATCGCCTGCCGGATCCACCAGGTGGCATAGGTGGAGAATCGGAACCCACGCTCGGGATCGAATTTCTCGACCGCGCGGATCAATCCAAGGTTGCCCTCCTCGATCAGATCCATCAACGGCAATCCGCGGTATACATAGCGACGCGCCATCTTCACCACCAAGCGCAGGTTGCATTCAATCATATGTTTGCGCGCTTCGGCGTCGCCGCTCTGCACGCGGCGTCCATAATAGGTTTCCTCTTCGGCGCTCAACAGCGGATGGCGACCGACTTCACGGAAGTAGAGACGCTCGACATCCATCTCGGACTCGTCTGCTGCAAAGGTCTGGCCGGCGTCCGAATCAGTTTCCTGCTCGGAGGATTCATCGGATTCGTTCATCTCGATGGAACCTGAATCAACATCGTACTTCAGATCCGTGTCCTTCTCGGTCATATTCGCAACACTAGCTTTGTTCATGAGATGCCTTTCATTAGCCGTGCATGAGTACATCTATCGCCCTGCGGCCCTGTCGGCAGACGCGGTAGAACCCTGGTGCATATGCCCGAAACGTTGATTGGCAGAGTCCTGCATCTCCAGTCGCAGGTCTTTCCGGGTGGAATGGGCGACAACGGCCGGAAGCCGGCGCCGACGCTCGGTGGCTTCAACTGCGATCTCGACCTCCAGCCGCGTGAAACGGGGAAAAGACAGCGGTCCCGCACGCACCGACAGCATGCCGGGCTCGGCAAACGAGGCACGACAGCGGGCCACTGGAACACAGTGACGATACAGCACTACCGCGAAGCTGCCTGTCAGCGCCCGGCCATTCAACACTGTGTCTTTGTATCGCCGCATGCTGGTGCGTTTCCCGAAGACGTGGATCGTCGACGTGGTGGTAGTGCAAGCGGCCCGGACCCCATCGGGCCCGAACACCGTCCGGAAAATCCGCCTTATGGCGTGGGACGATGTTGAGCAGAACGCCCCGCTACCGCTTCTTGCACTCCATCGTCGTGTTGCCCACTCAACCCCGGATCGGGCGTGAGCGTATGGATTTCTTTATACGGAAGGTCCCCGGCACGGGGAATTAGTAGTTCTACTGATTCCCGCAGATCCCATCGAGTTGCAATACCTGCGCCGTACGCGGGGATTCGGGCAGCATTCACAGGGAATGGACACGGCGGAAACGCGAACCGCCGCCAGGAAGGCGTCGGACCCGGGCATGGGAAACGGGCCTGTTCCGCGTCGCGGATAGCCTATTTCTAGCAGATAGGGGGGCCGGCGGGATATCCGTATAAACCCCAATGTCAGCGGTGGGTCTCAATGCACGGTCAATGAAAGACGCACCAATTCCGACAGCGATCGCACCTGCAGTTTGTCCATGATCTTCGCCCGATGGGATTCCACGGTGCGCACGCTGATATTCAGATCGGCGGCCACCTGCTTGTTGAGTTTGCCGGAAACCAGCAATTCCATAGTTTGGCGCTCCCGCGGTGTCAGAAGGTCCAGCCGTGCCCGCGCCGCGCCCAGTTCTTCGTCTCGGCGCTGCTGCTGCTCTGCGTCAGCCAACGCCTCCTCGATACGGTCAAGCAGCACCTGGTTGTCAAACGGTTTCTCAATGAAATCCCGGGCACCGGCTTTCATGGCCCGCACCGCCATCCCCACATCGCCGTGTCCCGTCATGATGATCACCGGCACGGGGCTGCCGCGGTCAGTCAATAACTGCTGCAATTCGAGCCCGCTCATGCCCGGCATGCGCACATCGAGGACAACGCAGCCGGGGGACTGCGAGTCGAAACGGTCGAGGAACTCCTGTGCGGAAGCACAGGGCACGGGACGATAGCCTCCGGATTTCATCAATAGGCTCAATGACTTTCGAATGGGTTCATCGTCATCGACGATGTACACGATCGCATCAGACTGCATCCAGTTCCTCCTCGACGACTGCAATCGGCAGATGAAAACCAAAGGTCGCCCCTTTCCCCTGCTCGGACGTCACCCAAAGTCGGCCGCCGTGCGCTTCAATGATGGACTGACTGATCGCCAGTCCCATACCCATTCCGGTGGCTTTGGTGGTAAAGAACGGTTCGAAAACCTTTTTTATCCCGTCGGGCGTGAGGCCCGGTCCCGTGTCGGTTACCTCTACGGTTACCGCGCCGTCACTGCCCGGCGCCGTCTGGATGGTCACCCGCCGCTCGCGGCATTGCTGGCTGCTCAACACATCAATCGCGTTCCTCACCAGATTGATGATCACCTGTTCGATCAGAATGCGGTCGGCCAGCACCTCCGGCAGGGAATCATCCAGCTCGAGAAACAGACCGACCTCGTGCCAACGCGCCTCCGCCTCGGTGAGATAGACCATATCGCGGACCAGTTCGTTGACATCGACGTGCACGCGCTTGGAGTCCTCTTTGCGGGCGAAGCTGCGCAGCCGGCGAATCACTTCCCCCGCCCGTTGCGCTTGGCCCGAGATCTCTTCCAATACTTCTTCAACCTCGTCCGCCTCCCAAGCGGGCACGCGCATCAGCCGCAGAGCCGCATCGCTGTAGGTGGCGATGGCCGCCAACGGCTGGTTCAATTCGTGCGCCAGTTCGGTGGTCATCTCGCCCATAGTGCTGAGACGGGAGACATGCGCCAGCTCCAACATGCGCTGCCGCTCGTGCTCCTCGGCCTTACGCTGGTCGGTAATGTCGATACCGGTGGCGATGACGTGCTCGGCGGCGCCGTTGCGCGTCGACAGCACGGTGTTGGACCAGGCGATCAGCCGACGCTCGCCCTTGCGCGTCAGCCAATAGCTTTCGTGCTTGTTCGGCACGCGCTGACGGCGCAGTTCTTCCAATACGTGCTTGATAACCTGGACTTCTTCCGGGGCCGCAAACACCTCCCAAACCCGCTTGCCGCGTACTTCGGCGAAGGCAAAACCGGTGGTCTGCTCGCAGGCGCGATTGAAGCGGATGATGCGGCCTTCACCGTCCAGCACCACCACCAGGGCACCGACCGTGTCCAGAACGGCGGAACTGAAGTCGCGCTCACCGCGCAGGATCTCTTCGGTGCGCCGCCGCTGGACGATCTCATGCTCGAGCTGGCGGTTCACCTCCGCCAGATGCGCGGTACGTTCCTCGACCCGGGCTTCCAGCTCGTCGCGCGCCTTGCGCAGCGCCGCCTCCGCCGTCTTGTATGCGGTGATGTCCTGCAGCGTGCCGTGCACCCGCAGCGGCCGTCCGTGTACGTCCTGCTCCACCTCACCGCGGTTTTCGACCACGCGCTCGCCGCCATCGGTGCGAACGATCCGGTGTTCGATCGAATACGCGATTTCGCCGTGCAGGGCAGCGTCGATCCGGTCGACGAGAGACTGGCGGTCCCCGCGCGCCACGGTGGCGAGGAACAGCTCGTAGGTGGGCGTGAACTCGCGCGGCTGGTAGCCAAGCATGCGGAACACCTCGTCCGACCAGCTCACCTCCCCGGTGGCAATGATCCAGCTCCAGTGCCCGACGTGGGCGATGCGCTGGGCCTCCTCGAGCATTTTTTCACTGCGCCGGAGAGCCTCCTCGATGCGCTTGCGCTCCATGGCGTAGCGTATGGAGCGCGCAACCAGGTCGCCACCGCCCTGCCCCTTGACGAGATAGTCCTGGGCTCCGCCCTTGACCGCCTCCAACGCCACGGCGTCGTCGGCCAGGCCGCTGAGCACGACAATGGGCAGGCTGGGGTCGGCTGCCTCGATCTGACTCGCGGTATCGAGGCCGAAGGAATCGGGCAGGGACAGATCGAGCAGAACAGCGTCGAACGATTCGCTTCGGAGCACAGTCAG
This sequence comes from Gammaproteobacteria bacterium, assembly GCA_037385045.1. Taxonomy (GTDB): domain Bacteria; phylum Pseudomonadota; class Gammaproteobacteria; order JASBUN01; family JASBUN01; genus JARRNJ01. Next base: position 12,695 of record JARRNJ010000030.1, read on the forward strand.
CGCGTGGCCAAGGCGATCCGCGTGCACAACCTCGAAGTGGGTGCCCGTGACCTCCGACAAGGACAGCTCCACCAAGCGCGCGTCGCCGGGATTGTCCTCGACCAACAGGACGCGAATCGGGTCAGTTTGCATGGAGGTGGCGATAGTAGTGGTATCCCACAGGCACGTAGCTGACTTGCAACAATACTATGACAAAAGCCGAAACCGTTTAATACCGATTGATCATGAGGAAACCGGCGGCCAACCTCCCGCGCCGCGACTCGCCCGGAATCACAACAATCATCTAACTCAATCAGTTATATTCGGCGTTTGAAGGGACCCCCGCCCCCCGGCTGGCATGCGCCACAGCCTGCCTTACATTTTGGCATATTATCAGGGGAATTCCTATCCGCGGCGATGGCGGTCAGCGCCTGGGAAAAACGGGAGAGATCATCGTGTTGCGCGCGCCCAACGAGCGGCAGCGGCTTTGTGCCGGTTGTAACCGCTCGGTCGGTTGTTCACCGGGCGATTTATCGGGCACCGGCAAGTGTGAGCGGTCCCGGGACTCGGCGTTTGGGATGAAACAGATGACCCTATGGGCGCAATTGAGTTGCGGTGCGGCGCGCCAATCGCCCGCGGCCCCTGGCGATTGGCCCCTGAGGCGCTGCAGGTCGGGTCCAGGCCGCAGGCGGGCAGCGACGCCGGTCGTGCTGTTGCGCGGTGGATGCGCTGCGCTTATCCACCCTACTGAAGAGCCCCGGGTCTGAAAAACCTGCGGTCGGGGCGCTGCGCTTTTCCACCCGACGATGCTCCCCGGGGCTGAAGAACGTACGGTGGTTGCGCCGCGCTCGTCCACCCGACGATGATCCTCGGGGCTGAAAAACCTGCGGTCGGGGCGCTGCGCTTTTCCACCCGACGATACTCCCCGGGGCTGAAGAACGTACGGTGGTTACGCCGCGCTCGCCCACCCGACGATGCTCCCCGGGGCTGAAGAACGTACGGTGGTTACGCCGCGCTCGCCCACTCGACGATGCTCTTCGCGTCTGAAAAATGTAGGGTGGATAAGCGCAGCGCATCCACCGTTCTTACGACTATTGTGTGAACAACACGGTAGGATTACCCGGCTAGTCGTGCAACGCGAATACCAGGGCGTGGCGTTCAACATCCCAGCGCAAAGGCCGCACCACCTCCGCATCGAGCGCCAGCTGGAGTCCTTCGATGAATTCCGGACAATGGATCACCCGGTCGCCGCGGGCATTGCGGATCTTCAGCAGATAGCCGCCCGTGCCGGCCGTAGCCAACGGAATCAGGTAAGCGCGCCGGTCGTCCCGCCACAGGGCGACCGCGTGGATTCCCGGGAAATGGCGCGCGCAGACGGCGGCTTGCAGGTACAAGCTGCCGCCGCGCAGGCAAATTTCGCCGGCATGTTGCTCATCCATGGGCCGCCCCCCGTACCCGCGCCTGGATGGATTCGAACACCCGCACGGCGGCGCGCTCCACCTCCGGTGTCAGTTCAACGCCCAGATCCAGGCGTTGCGCCTCGATCAGATAGACCTCGACATCGGCGGGGAAGGTTTCGCGGAAGATCTGGCGGCCCGCATACAGGGCATGCTGCCAACGAAAATCGTGCAAATTGTATCCGGGCACGGGAACGTCCTCCAGCTCCTCCCCGGGCACGCGGAATACGGCGCCGGGTTCGGCGCCGGAACTGCAGGCGTCCACAATAATCAGCGCCGCACTGCCGCGGGCTTCAAACATCACCTCCATACCGCCGGTACCGCTGTCCACCACCCGCACGCCCGGCACCGGGGAATCGGCCAAGGCCACCTGCAGACGCTGGGCAACCACCACTCCGACGCCGTCGTCGCAGCGATTCAGATTGCCACACCCGATAATGGTCAACATGATCGGTACGCGCGCCCCGGGACCAACCCTAGATGCGCCACAGCCGGCATGACCACTGCGCCTCCACCGGCAGCATCAGCTCGGGCAACTCGCAAAACTTGCGGTGCAACACGTAGTACATGCAGGTCTCGCAGGCCTGTGCATCGTCGCCGGAGCCATAGGGGTCGAGGGTGAAGCCGGCGACGCGCAGCTTGCCTTCATAGTCATCGGCCGGGAGGCCGCGCAGGCGGTCGGTGACTTCCAGTACCTGCTCGTGTTCGTAAGCCCTGGGCTCGACCTCCGTGGTCAGACCGCCTTCCAGCATGTTCTGCAGGCGGCGCCGCAAGACCTCGTCGTCGGGCATGGGTTACCTCCATAACGCAGCTTGCTGGTTCAAAAAACGGCTCAGATGCGCCACAGGCGACACCACCATTCCGGCTCCACGGGAACCGCCAGTTCCGGCAGGTCGCACCAGCGGCGGTGCACCAGGTAGTACATGCACTCCAGGCAGCGTTGTTTGTCCTCACCGTAGGGGTGATCCAGGAACCCGGAGAGCACCAGTTTGTACTCCAGGTCCTCGGAAGGGTGTTGGCGCAATTGCTGGAGAATCGCTTCGAACTGACGGTGGTCCTCCGGGAATGGCTCCGTCTGGGTCTCCAGGCCGCTGGCCAGCATCGTGGCAATCGTCTCGCGCAGGGTGTCGTCATCGGCCTTGCTCACAATACTCGCTCCAGAGTGGTCGGACTCTGCCGATTCGTTGTTATTCGCCGTGGCGGCCGCGCAGGTACCCAGATTTTAGCGTATCCGCGCAGCCGCGAACGGCAACGTCCCTAGGCGGTCCGGAAGCGTGCCAACTCCTCGCCGGTCTTGGCATCGTGGGCGTGCACCGTGCACACCAGGCAGGAATCGTAGGAGCGCGCCACGTGTCCCACCTCCACCGGATCGGTGGGATCGGCGATGGGCGTGCCGATCAGCGATTCCTCAATGGGCCCGCGTTGGCCTTCGGCGCTGCGCGGTCCGACGTTCCAGGTGGTCGGCGCGATGATCTGGTAGTTCTTGATCTTGCCCCCCTGCACCTCGATCCAGTGGCACAGCGCGCCGCGTATCGCCTCGGTCGCACCCCAGCCGCGGCCGTCCTTCTCCCTGGGTTTGATGTAGAAGGGCTCGTTCAGCTTGAATTCCCGCAGGCAATGCTCGATGTTGCGGTAGATGGCCTTGGCCTCGTGCATGCGGGCGAAGTGCCGCAGCAGCACGCTGGCGCCGCCCATCTTGCGGTACATATCCAGCACCAGCCCGTCTTGGTGCTGCCAGCTTTCCATATGGTTGCCGCCGTAAACCAACTCCCGCGCCAGCGGGCCGGCCTCCAGATGGCCGAAGTCGGTGTGCAGCACCGCCGTTGCCCACGAGTACTTGCCGTCGAAGTCGCCCTTGTTCTGGGCCACCGGATTGGTGGTGCGGTCGTAGGGATGGGTGGGCCCGCCGGATTCGTCATACCAGGCGTGGGTGATATCCTCCCGCGCGAAGCCCTGCTCCATGAGGCGATGGCTGTCGGCGGCGCCGTCGTAAACCCCGCTGGGCATGTGCAGCGCCCCGTTGCGGCCGTCGACGGTGGGACGCTGGTACTTGTCCTCGTGGGGCAGGTAGCCCCAGCTGACGTACTTGCCCAGACCCCTGCCGAACTTGTCCAGGCCCACGTCGATGCCCATGCGCCAATACATTCCCAGGTCCGAATTGGCGTGGTCGGGACTCTCATCCAGCCAGGCGAGAAAATCCTCGTAGGTCCGGATCTGCTCGTAACGCTCCAGCGAGCAGCCGAGCCACACGGGCTCCAGCCAGTTGGTGCGGAAGTGCTCCAGGATCGACCAGGAGCGGGTGATGTCCGACAGCGTCGGCGAGCACATCACACCGCCGGGCACCATGTAGCTGGAGTGCGGCCATTGACCGCCCAGCAAGGCGTAGATCTCCACCGGCTTGCCCGAGATGGTGACGCCGATCTCGTAGTTCTTGCCGGTGAACGGTGCCCACCGCTTCACCGCCTCCTCGTAGAACTGGCTGTTGCGATAGTTCTTGTTGGTGAGGTCGATCTGGAACAGGCCGTAATGGTGGCGGGGCAGGCTCTGCAGGCTTTCGGCCAGCTGGCCCAGGTTGCGCGCCAGAATGGCGTTGCGCGGCACTTCGGTCTCCCAGGCCGTATCCAACGCCCACGCGGCGCAGGTCAGATGGGAAGCGCCACAGATGCCGCAGGCACGCGGAGTGACCACCAGGCCCGCCTGTGGGTCCTTGTCCCGCAGGATCACCTCAAAACCGCGGAACAGCTCTGCGGAGGTCCACGCATTGACCACCACCCCATCCTGGATATCGACACGGACATCCAGGTCGCCTTCGACGCGGCCGACCGGGGAGATGTCCAGGGTTTGCACTTGTGCACTCATCGGGAATTCTCCTCTGTCAGACCACGAAAATGTCCTGCTCGGCCCAAGCGGGCGCGGCCGCCTTGGCGGCACCGGTGAGCTTGACGTAACCCGTCTTGTCCACCCCTTCGGGCAGGTCTTTCGGCACACCCATCACGGTCTGGGTCTTGAACACCGTTCCCGGCGCCAGATCGAAGAACGGGAACTCGGGCTCGGTGCAGCCCAAACAAGGCATGCCCGAACGGGTCTTGGAGGAGACCTTGTTCCAGAGTATGCGGTTGCACGGCGAATGGGTCATGGGGCCGCGGCAACCCAGGTCATAGAACAGGCAGCCCTTGCGCTGACCGAACTCGGTGGCCGAGACCTTGTAGGCGAAGTGCATATTGCGCGTGCACCCGGTCTGGGTGAAGCTCTGAAAGAACGTCTGCGGACGCTGAAAGTCGTCCAGGGTGAGGTCCCCGGCCCGGCCGGTGGCCACCGCCACCAGGATCTGGGTGACCCAGTCCGGATGGGCCGGGCAACCGGGAATGTTGATCACCGGCAGTCCCGCCTTGCTCTTGAAGCCCTCGCCCAGGGCGCCTCCGCGATCGCGTTTAAGGAACTGCAGACCTCTGGAGTCACTGGGATTGGGCGCCGTCGCCGGAATGCCGCCCCAGGTGGCGCAGTCACCGATCGCCACGACAAAATCCGCCGCCGCCGACAGCTCATTCACCCATTGCTTCATCGGCCGGCCGGCGAAGCGGTTCCATTCGCCGGTGCCGTTGGGGGCGTTCACCACCGTCCCCTCGAACACGAAAATGTCCAGCTTCAGTTTGCCGGATGCGCAGTCGCGCAACATCTGCTGCAGGTTATCCCCCAGCTCCATGCCCAGGGACGGATGCCAGAGTACGTTGATCCCGAAGTCGGTAACCAGGTCGCAGGCGCTGGGTTCCTCGGCATTGAGAAACGACATCGTGTTGCCGGAACAGGCGCCGCCCTGGAGCCACAGGAGATTGGCCATGTCTACTCCTCCAGATTGTCGTGACGTGGTGAAAGCGGAAGAAGCTCACGGTGGAGACACAGGCAAACCCTGTGCCAGCACCGCCGCGACCGGCATTTCGCCAGGCAGGCGAGTCACTTACGGAAATCACAGGAAGAAAATTGGCGGTTCGCGCGAAGGCGATAGCAAAGCAGGTTTACGCACCAACTGCCAAGTTGCTTAGCGATTCGGCGGCCGGCGCCGCATTGCAGGTTGGCGTTGTTGCCGGCGCGGTAGCGTCAACCGTTGCGGTTGCCGCACACCGGGCACTCCACCTCGCCCACATAGCCATACCAGATGCCTTTGCAACGGCTGCACCAATGGCCTTTGAGGCCCGGCTGCACACCCTTGTGGGACTGTGCGCGTTTGGACAGGCCCAACTGTTTGACGCCGTCGGTTGCGCGCGGGGGCTGCGTCCGCGATTGGGGAAAGGGGACTATGCCGCCGGAATCGTCGAGGTCGGGTCTTTCGTCGTCGGAGTCGCTCATGCCAGGGCCTGTTAACGCGATCGCAGCACCGGCTGGCGGCGCCGCGTTTGGTGTCCCGCAAGGCGCCGTGAGCGACGTGTAGCCCGGCTACATGAGCGAGCGGCAACACCGCGCGACGCGAAACGCACCCTGGCCCGGCGGGTTCGGCCTGAGAAATCGTCACTCGGCGTTGCTCGTCGCTCATTTGGCGTCGCCAAACCACGCTCCTCACGCCTGGATAGACGGTTTCTCAGGCCTGGCAGTACAAGCGGTGGATGCGCTGCGCTTATCCACCCTACGATCCGCGGGTGTGAAAAGCGTAGGGGGATAAGCGCAGCGCATCCACCGGGCAACGACACGACCGGCGTCGCCGCCTGCCTGCGGCCCCGATCCGACCTGCACGGCCGCAGGCGCAGATTGCCGGTGCCCAGGTGCCCTGGGCGCGCCGCGACGCCATGCACAAGCGAACTCTTCCCATCAGGCGCTTTCCGCCTCAACGTCCAGCCGATAGCGCTTGATCTTGTTGGCCAGACCCACCCGCGACAGGCCCAGATCCTCGGCGGCGCGGCTCTGGTTCCAGCGGTGGCGGGTAAGGGCGTCGCGCACCAGCACCGCCTCCAGATACTCCACCTTCTCCTTCAACGTGCTGCCCTTGAGCTCGGGACAGATCGAGCAATTGGACTTGCGGGGGCTGAGATTGGCCAACGCCGGCGACAGCTTGTGCGCCACCAGGAATTGGCCGTTGTCGGTCAATGCCACCAAGCGGTTGATCTCGTTTTCCAGTTCGCGAATGTTGCCGGGCCAGTCGTACAACACCAGCTTCTCGATGAGCTCCGGCTCCAGGCCCAGGACGCGGCGCCCGATCTGTTCGCCATAGCGCTGGGCAAAATACTCGGCCAGCGGGGGAATGTCCTCGACCCGTTCACGCAGCGGCGGCAGACGGATCTGGAAACCGTTGAGACGGAAATAGAGATCGTTCCGAAACCGGCCTGCTTTCACCAACTCCTCCAACGGCTGATTGCTGGCGGCGATGATCCGCACATTGCAGCGCATGACCCGGTCCGAGCCCAGGGGCTTCACCTCTCCTTCCTGGAGGAAGCGCAGCAGCGCCACCTGGAACGCCGGCGAGACATCGGAGATTTCGTCCAGAAAGACCGTGCCACCATCGGCCGCCGGAAACAGCCCCAGCCGGTCACTGACGGCACCGGTGAAGGCACCGCGTTTGTGGCCGAACAGTTCGGAGAGCAGCAGCTCGTCGCTCATGCCACCGCAGTTCTGCACCAGCAACGGCTGGTCCTTGCGCGAGCTGTAACGGTGGATACCCCGGGCCATGAGTTCCTTGCCGGTGCCGGTCTCGCCCTGTATCAGTACCGGCAGCTCGGTCTCCGCCGCCTTGCGCGCCAGCTCGCACACCCGGGCCATCTTGGGGCTGGCATAGATCAACTTGTCGAAGCAGGTGCTGCTGTCCGGCCCCGAACTCAACCGGTGCCGGCGCAGCACGTCCTCGGCGAACTTCAGTTCGCGGCTGAGGTGACGGTGGCGATAGGCCAGCTCGCGGCTCTCCAGCGCGCGGCGTACCAGGAGCTCGATCTGCTCCCCCCGCCAGCTGTCGGGAAAGAACTGATAGATTGCCGCTTCGTTGATGGCCGCGGCCATATCCGCCTGGCTGAGGCGGCCGCCGAGGATGCGGATCACCGTGGGATGTTCGGTACGGGCATGAGCGAGCAGCGGAATGGCATCCACTGCCGGCGGCTCGTGGCGGCATAACACCAGGTCGATGTCACCCTCATCCAAGCGCCTTTGGGCGTGCTCGGCATCCTGGGTGTCCACCACCGCATAGTGCCTGCGCAACGCGTCCGTTAGGCGCTGACCCGCCGGAACGTGGAAACCGACCAGGAGAATCGTGGATTCGCCATCAAGCATCGGACACAACTCTTCTTGATTAGTTGCAAACTAAATATCACATCAATCTCAAAAGATCAATGTGACTTGCATACTTACTTTACAACTCGCTTATTCTCTTGACTTTTTCTTAACCCGTTCCTAGGCTCTCCGTCAGGCACCCTGTCCGAGGACACAGCCATGGCCGACGCCCTAGCCGATCGCCAATACCAGCAGGCCCTCGCCGCTCTCGACTCTCCCGGCGCGACGGTTGAGGACAAGGTGTCCATGCTGGTGGAAATCGCCATGGGCCTGCAGCACCGGCCGAAGGGTCCGGCTCAGTTGCGTGATGCAGTAGCGCTCTACGACCGGGCGCTGGCTCTTTGTCCCGATGAGGACGCGCTGGTGGCGGCGCGGATCCGGGCCCGCAAGGCCACCGCGTTGCAGGCCGTACCCGAAACCAGCGGCACCTGCCTGCAGCAGGCCCGCGCCGAGTTGGAGCAGGCCCTCGCGGTGCTGGAGACCGAGGGTCTGCCCGAGGAACGCGCCGAAGCCCAAATGAACCTGGGACTGACCATCCAGTCCCTCGCCGGGCTCAACCAGGCGCGCATCACCGATGCCATTGGTTGCTACCAACAGGCCCTGCGCACCTTCACCCGGCAAGCCCATCCTGCCGAATTCGCCATTCTCCACAACAACCTGGCCACCGCGTTCCTGGCCCTCCCGGTAAGCGACGGGCGAGCCAAGATGCGCGAGGCCCTGGCTGTGCAGTCGTTTGAGGCCGCGCTGGGGGTGGTGTCCCTGGTCGATCAGCCCAGCGAATACGCCATGTTGCAGAACAACCTGGGCAACGCATTGCAGTACGCGTCCTCGGCCCATCCGGTGGAAAACAATCTCCGTGCGCTACAGGCCTACGACGAAGCGCTGAAGGTGCGCAACCGCCGCGATACCCCGGTGGCCTACGCCAACACGATCAGCAACAAGGCCAACTGCCTGCGCAACCTGCCCGACGATCCCAACCATCCGCAACGCGGCAACCGGGTTCGGCTGCGCGAGGCGCTGTCGCTGTACCAAGAGGCTCAACAGTTGTTTCACCAGTTCGGCGAATCCGACAAAGTGCAACTGGTGCAAGAACTCCTGGACGAGGTTCGCTCCATGCTCGGCAACGGAGCCGGCGGCGAACCGCAGTTCGGGGAATCGCCCGTTTGATTCCACTACACACACAAAGAATGAGGAGGAGAAGTCCGTGAACGGTTTTGTCAGCGAGTTGACTGCGGGGCAAATCACCTGGTTGACGGCGGTGGTTTGGATTGGTGTCGGGGTTCTGTGCGGTCTCATCGGCGGCGCCCTCGGCGGACTCAAGGTGGGGGCCGAAGCGCTCGGCAAGGAACTCGCTTTGCTCATGGGGGCCTTTTACGGTCCGTTCGCGTCGGCGCCGGGCATCCTGCTCGCCCTCATCGTGCTGGCACTGGTCAAGGGGTGACCGCTATGATCGAAATGTTCGCAAACTCAGTGATCCTGTTCATGAAGGGCAAGTTGTTCCAGGACCAGCGGCTGGTGTTGCAGCGCAGCGGTATTGCCACCGCCGTCACCGCGATCCTGTGCGTGGTGCTGGCCCTCGTTGGGCTTCCCCTGTGGGCCGCGGTAATCATCGCCGCCCTGGTCGGGGGCGCCATGCAGCCCTACCTGTACAAAGATCTCCGCTATCGCTAACCGGCCGTTATGATACCCGCCACCGAACCGCGTCCCTCCGAACCGGATCTCGAGTCCTTGCTCAAGGACCTGCGGGTCCTGGAGGAACTGGTGGAGTCCTGGGACGACGAATCGCGGCGCAACACCGTTATGGCTTTGAAAAACGCGGTTGACGCCCTCAACAAGGCCGCCTTCGCGCGCCTGATTCGCGCCCTGAAGGCGGAACCGGCGGCACTGGAGGCCCTGAAAGCAGCGGTGAGCGACGAGGTAGTATACGCGGTGCTGCGTCACCATGAACTGGTCAAGCCTTCCCTGCACGAGCGCATCGAGCAGGCTCTGGCGTCGGTGCGCCCCATGCTGGCAAGCCACGGCGGAGACGTGGAACTGGTACGGGTCGAGCCGCCGGACGCGGTGGAGATCCGGTTGCTGGGCGCCTGCGACGGTTGCCCGGCTTCCGCCCTCACCCTCAGCGCCGGGGTCGAAAAAGCCATCCAGGAACGCTGCCCGGAGGTCACGCGCATCCGCCAGGCCGGCGACCAGTTGCACCGCCCGGCGCCCGGCGACGGGACCCCGGTGCATTTCGTCAGTCCCTTCGCCCGCCGTGACGACAGCGGTTGGCTGCCGGCCTGCGATGTCGGCGCCATCCCCGAGGGCAGCGTGCTGCCCCTGGAGGTGGCCGGCGAGCCGCTGCTTTTGAGCCGTCGGGGCCACCGCGTGTTCTGCTACCGCAACGCCTGCGCCCACTTGGGCATGCCCCTGGATATGGCCGACGTATCGGACGGCGTGCTCACCTGCCCACACCACGGTTTCCAGTACTCCCTGGAGACCGGTGAGTGCCTCACGGTACCCGAGGTACAGCTGCAGACCCACGCGGTTCGGGTGACCGGCGAGCGGGTGGAGGTAAAACTGTCGTGAACAGGCCCCGCACCATCAAAGTCACTCCGGCGCCCGCGTTGCAGGTCGGCGCCGACGGCGGCATGGAAGCCACTCCGCTGCTGGAACCCGCGCCTTTGTGTGTGCTGGGCAACGACCGTACCCCGCCGCTGATCCAACCGGCGGTGCGTCCGGGTGCCGATGCCTGCTTCGGGCCCCGCGGCGCCTGCCTGCTCGGCCCCCAGGGCCCGCTGCTGGTTTGTGACACGGGCCACCACCGCCTGCTCGGTTGGAACCGGCTGCCGACCGTGGACCGCACACCGGCCGACTGGCAAATCGGCCAGCCCGGGTTCGGTGCCGAAGGCCGCAACGGCCGCCGGGCGCCGGGCGCCGCCAGCCTGAATGTCCCCACCGGCATCTGCGCCCTCGGGCACGGCATCGCGGTCGGGGACGCCTGGAACCACCGGGTATTGATCTGGAACGAAATCCCGACGGCGGACAACACCGCGGCCGACCTGGTCCTGGGTCAGGCGGATTTCACTGGCACCGACGCCAACCGCGGCCGCCCCAATGCCGACGCCGACGGGCTCAACTGGCCCTATGGCGTACACTCGGACGGCGAACGCCTGTTGGTCGCCGACGCCGGCAACCGCCGGGTGCTGGTCTGGGACCGCCCGCCGCGCCAAAACGGCCAACCGGCCGATCGGGTTCTGGGCCAGCATGACTTCGACGCCCACGACGAGAACGCCGGCGGCGAACCCAACGCCATGAGCATGCGCTGGCCCCACGGTATCGCCTTGTGGCGCGGACGCTTATGCGTGGCCGACGCCGGCAACAACCGGATCCAGGTCTGGGAGGATATGCCTCGGGAACACGGTGCGCCCTGCGACTGGATCCTGGGCCAGACCGGCGTCGCACGCGTCGACCACAACCAGTCCCTCTACTGGCCGCGGGCCAACACACTCAACATGCCCTATGGCATCGGCGCCGCGGGCGACTGGCTCCTGGCAGCGGACACCGCCAACTCACGCCTCCTCGCCTGGCACGTGGACGATCTGGCCGACGGGGCCCCGGCGCGGCGGCTGGCCGGGCAGCCGGACTTCCACGCCAAGGGCGACAACCGCTGGCGGCCGCCGGCGGCCGACAGCTTCTGCTGGCCCTACGGCCTGCATGTCTGTGCGAACATGGTAGCCGTGGCCGACTCCGGCAACAATCGTGTGTCGTTATGGAGACTGGGTACGTGAGGGCCGCCGCCAATACCGTCACTGCAGTGCGCAGCGAGCAGCTGCGGGTGCGCGGTATTGTCCAGGGCGTGGGCTTCCGGCCCACCGTGTGGCGCATCGCCCGCGAACTGGAGCTGGCCGGCGACGTACGCAACGACGGCGACGGCGTACTCATTCGCGTGGCCGGCCCACGTGCGGCGCTCGACCGCTTCGCCGACCGGCTGCGGTTGGAGCCGCCGCCTTTGGCGCGTATCGAAGCGGTTGAACGCCAAGCGCTGCCGAAGGCCGATGGGCTGCCGGCGGAATTCCGCATCGTCGCCAGCGCCGGCACCGCCGCCCACACCGGCGTGGCGGCCGACGCCGCGGTGTGCGCCGCCTGCGCCGAGGAAACCCTGAACCCTTTCAGCCGCCGTTACCGCTATCCGTTCACCAACTGCACCCACTGCGGCCCCCGGCTTTCCATCATCCGCGCCATCCCCTACGACCGGGCCAACACCAGCATGGCCGATTTCCGCCAGTGCCCGCAGTGCCTGAGCGAATACCAGGACCCGGCCGACCGCCGTTTCCATGCCCAGCCCAATGCCTGTCACGTGTGCGGCCCCCGCGCCTCGCTGGTACGCAGCGACGGCCGCGTCATGTGCACCGAGCACCTCACCCAGCTGGACGACGTCGATGCCGCCTGCAC
>JARRNJ010000031.1:0-23264 GCA_037385045.1 Gammaproteobacteria bacterium
CAATCCCGTCCCCAAACGCAAAGTGGCGCTGGCCTGGCGCACCAGCTTCCCGCGCCCGAAGGCCATCGAAGCGGTACGCCAGGCCATCCGCGCCTGCCGCATGAGCTGCGTGCGGTTTCAGTAAATTGGCGAGAAACGCGGTCCGGAACAGACTTCCAGCGCGAAGGCGCAAAGAACGCCGAGCAGCGTTGATAGCCGCGCACGGCCTTCGATTCGGGTACAGCGTTGATCACTTCTCCATGGCCGGCGCAGACACTGATGGGTGGTGATATGGCAGCAGACCATGGCATGGACCGTGCGGACTTGCTATCCCACCGTCTTCAACGGGCCGAATCAGCGTCGAAGTACGTTGCCTTTCGGGTTACCCGCCAGCCGGTGCATACCGCGTCCATTTATTTCACGACCATCCATTCTTGGCGTCCATTGCGCCATTGCGTCTCTGCGCTGATCAAAGAACGGCCGAGATCCTCCCGGCGCCCGGTGACGCATATCACGCCGCCTTGGCGTCGCGCTGGCGCGCTTCGCGCGGCTGCTTGAGCGTCACCAGTTCCTCGGCGCTGGTGGGGTGGATGGCCACGGTGTCGTCGAGATCGCGTTTGCGGGCGCCCATCTTCACCGCCACGGCGAAGCCCTGCAGCATTTCGTCGACGCCGTCGCCGATCAGGTGCACGCCCACCACCCGTTCGTCCGGACCGGCGCACACCAGCTTCATTGCGGTGATCGATTTGTGCTCGGCCAGGGCATACCGCATGGGCGTGAAGCGGGTTTCGTACACCGTCACGTCGTCGCCGTGGCGCGCCCGCGCCCGGTCCTCGGTCAGTCCCACCATCGCCACCGGCGGGTGCGCGAACACGACCGTGGGAATGTTTTCGTAGTCCAACCGGCTTTCGGGCCGGCCCCCGAACAGGCGCATGGCCAACCGCCGCCCCGCGGCGACGGCCACCGGCGTGAGCGGCGCACGCCCGGTCACGTCGCCGATGGCATAAATTCCCGGCACGTTGGTGTTCTGCCAGGCATCGGTGGCAATGATTCCGCCTTGGGCGGTGGCGACGCCGGCCCGTTCCAGAGCCAGCCCGTTAGTGTTGGGCATGCGTCCGACGGCCCAGATCACCTGGTCAAAGCCGTCCAATACGGTGCCGTCGGTCGCCTGCAGGCCGAGCAACTCACCCTGACGTTCGATCGCCGCAACCTGGAACGGCAGGTGAAGCTCGATGCCCTGGCGCTCCATTTCGTCCATCAGCACCCGGCCCACCAGTTCGTCGAATACTTCCAGCACCCGGGACTCGAGCGCCACCAGCGTCACCTCGCTGCCGAGCGCGCGCAGTACGCCGGCCAGCTCCACACCGATGTAGCCGCCGCCGATCACGGCCACCCGCCGCGGCTGCTCGGCCAGGGAGAAGAAGCCGTCCGAGGTAATACCCAACTCGGCGCCGGGCACCGCCGGCACCAACGGGCGCCCCCCGGTCGCGATGACGATGTGATCGGCGGTATGGACCCGGCCGTCCACCTCAACGCTGCCGGCGTCCCGAAACCGGGCCTGCCCGCGCAGCACCTCGGCACCGACGCGCCCGGCATACCCGTCCCAATAGTCGTTGATGTCGGCGACATATGCGTCGCGGCCGGCCACCAACCGCTTCCAGTCGACGCCGCGACGCTCCACCTCGATGCCGTAACCCGGAGCGTCCGCGGCGGCCTGGGCCAGGTTGGCCGCGTACCACATCACCTTCTTCGGCACACAGCCGGCGTTGACACAGGTGCCGCCGAGCTTGCGCGGCTCGACGATGGCCACGCGGCGGCCCAACTGTGCAGCCTTTTCCGCCACTGCCAGCCCGCCGCTGCCGCCGCCGATGGCGATCAAATCATAGTGTCTGTCGGTAGCCATGATGAGTTCCTTCCGGTACATGAAATGGTGCAGGGATGGAGCGCAAGCGGAGGGTACCCCGGCTGCGCCCGCTGCATGAGCCCGGTGCGCGTCCCTTGGGTCGGCGCACCCCGCCCCCGTCGGCGGCCCGGTCGCCCTGGACCGGAAATATCCCGCCTCGCCGCTCGTGCTCAGGCCGCGTCCTGATGGCGGGCTTTGATCCACTGGGCCAGCGCCTCGGAGTCGCCCACGTGCTCGCCGTTGACGAGCACCTGCGGCACCGTGTCACGGCCTGTGGCCGCCCGCACCGAGCGCACCGTGACTTCGCGGCCCAGCCGGATCTCCTCGAAGGCGTAGCCATAGTCCGCCAGCATGCCCTTGGCCCGCGCGCAGAACGGGCACCCCGTCTTGGTGAACACGGTGATGTCCGCCGGCTTCTCGGCGTTGGGGTTGATATAGGCCAGCATGGTGTCGGCGTCCGAGACCTCGTACGGGTCACCGGGGACCTCGGGCTCGACGAACATCTTCTCGACCACCCCGTCGCGCACCAGCATGGAGTAGCGCCACGAGCGCCGGCCGAAGCCGAGGTCGCTCTTGTCCACCAGCATACCCATGGCATCGGTGAACTCGCCGTTGCCGTCGGGCAGGAAAGTGATGTTGTCGGCCTGCTGGTCCTTCTGCCACTCGTTCATGACGAAGGCGTCGTTGACCGAGACGCAGACGATCTCGTCGATGCCGTTGGCACGAAAGGTGTCGGCCAGTTCGTTGAAGCGCGGAACGTGCGACGACGAACAGGTCGGGGTGAAGGCGCCCGGCAGCGAAAACACGACCACGTTGCGCCCGCCAAAGATTTCGTCCGTGGTCTTCTGCACCCATTCATGGTTCACGCGAGTCTTGAACGTGACGCCTGGCACCCGCCGGCCTTCTCGGTTTGCATACATGTTTACCATCTCCTGCATTGCGTTGAAGAACTGTGTTGCCGCCGCTGCGGCCATGGGTACAGACTACGGGCCGACGCGGTGTGTGTGAAATTGATAGTTTTAAGTATGACGATAGTCTCTTGCTATCACGTCGGGCTGGCCCCTGTATAGCCGGCATGCGCGGGCCCTGACTCCGGGCGACGGCGCTCGAAGCGGCGCCACAGCCGTTCGTGAAAGTGAAAGCCCACCGTGTTCACCGCGGGCTCCACCAGCGCGATGGCGCCGCCCACCATCACGTCGCCGGTCAGGAGATAACCGACCGCGAACGCAACGGAGAAATGCAAAATCGCGAACGTGATTGTCTTGGCCATGCCAGCGTCTCCGCACAGTTACCCTGCTGCCACTGTCGCCGATCCGCCTGGATTTCCTAAATGAATTGATTAAATCTTTCTGATAGCTATCAGCTATCTTGCCGGCGCCGCGTACCGGGAGCAGACAACATGCGACGTGCACGGCGGCGGCGGTCGACGGCACGGGAAATCGCCTGTGCCCAGCGCAAAGGAAAGACTCGGCGTCACCCCCGGATCAAAGCGCCGCTTGCCGCCCCGGAAAAGCGATGGATACCCGCAGCTCGGCTCGCCGCGGGCTCCATGGCCTGCGACCCGCTTCCGGCGTGGATCGGTTGCCGGTACAATTCCTGCGGCCATGCGTATTCAAGGAGGAAAGCATGCAAACCTTCCTGAGCCGAATCCCGCGGGGCAATTTCGTACGGCTCGGCTTGCTCGTTGCCGCACTTGCCGCCTCGCTGCCCGCCGCCGGGGTATATCGATACACGGACGCCGACGGTAATGTCGTCTATACCGATCGCCCGCCGGCCGGTCGGCCTGATGCGGATCGGGTGCGCATCGCGCCGCCGCCTCCTGTCCAGCCACCCAGATCCGTGCCGACGCCCGATTGGCAGCCGTCACCGGCGCAACGCGCGCGCGATGAACGGATCAATGAGAGGATCACGCTGCAGGAAGAGCTAAGGCGCGAACTGCTCCAGGCGCAGGAGCATCTGGAGCAGGCCCGCGAGGCGCTGGAGGCCGGCAGGGTCCCGCGCCCGGGGGGGCGCGTCGGCGGCGTCATGGTGCCGTCGCGCCTGCGCAAGGCCTATTTCGACCGGGTGAGGGCCCTGGAGCGATCGGTCACCGACGCCAAGCGGCAGGCGGATCGGGCGGCACGCAACTACCGGCTCATGCGCCCGGAAAATTGAGCGCATGGCCCACGCACCGGATCGGCTGCCCTGCCTCCCGGCCGCCGGGACGCCACCGGAACCCGGCACGTCCGCGCAACCGGTATCAGTTCGGGGAACCCTGTTTCCTGCCGCGCCGCCGAGGGCTTCAATGCGCTTCACTGCGCCAGTTGAACAGATGGTGGCTCTTGATCATCTCCACAACCGCGTCGGGCACCTGCGATTCCCAGCCCCGCTGGCCGGCACGGATCTTTTCCAGCACGTCCTGTGACTGGATCGCCAGATAGGCCGGCTCTACGGTTTCCAATGGTTTGACGAAACTGTTTTCCAGCAGGTGCGCGTACAGATGGCGCAGATGCCGGTCCACCTCCAGCCCGTAGACATCACGCTGCAGCCCCGCCCCGGCATCCAGCTCGGGGGCGACGTACAGGCGCAGATCCTGCTTGAACAGGCGGCCGAAGGATTCGAGAATCCCGCCAGGCAGATGGTCGTAGTACTTTTCGTCGAACAGTTCGCGCAGCGACGGCAGGCCCATGGCAATGGCGATCGGCTGCGAAGTGTGGCGAAACAAGTGCTGGGCCAGGCGGTAGTACTCGCCGTAATTGGAGATCAGGACATTTCTGCCCAGGGCGCACAAGATGTCGGCACGGTACAGAAAATCCTCCGCGTCAATGTGCTCGTCCTCGATGAGATTGGTCAGGGTCATCTCCGAAAGCACCGCGACATCGTCCGCCCGCAGGCCGGTGTCATCTAGAAACGCCCGCTGGGCCTTGTCCAGCAGATCGATGGTGAACTTGGTCGGGGGCCGGAAGCGGCTTCGCTCCACGATCACCGCCTTTTTCCACAGTGCATCCGCGACCTGCACCACGTGCCGGTCGGCCGTGAACAAGGCGGCGTTGCTCATCCCGTGCTGCACCAGGCGCAGGGCCATGAGGCGGTTGTCAACGTCCTCGAAGGCCGGGCCGCTGAACTCCATCATGTCCACTTCCACCAGCTCCGGGTAGAGCTGATCCATGATCGAGACCAGCAGTGCGTCCACGTCGTGGCGCAGGTACATGGCGCCGTATATCAGGTTGACGCCCAGCACGCCCAACGACTCCTGGTCCTGGACGTTCTGCTTGCCGTGGAGATTGACGTGCAGATCGATCTGCGACGGCGCCTCCCGCGGCCGGGCCTGGAAGCGGATGCCGAGCCAGCCGTGGCCGTCGGTGTTGCGAACGTAGCTGCGCGCCGCCACGGTGTTGGCGAAGGCGAAAAAGGTGGTGTGGTCACCTTGGCTGGGGTCCAGGCGTTCGAGCAGCAAGCGGTACTCGTGATCCAACATGGCGCGCAGGCGATCGCGGCTGACGTAACGCTTCGCCGGGCCGTAAATGGCGTCGCTGAAGGTCATGTCGTATGCCGAGATGGTCTTGGCAACGGTGCCGGCGGCACCGCCGGCGCGGAAGAAGCTGCGAGCCGTTTCCTGCCCCGCGCCGATCTCGGCGATGGTGCCGTAGATCCGCTCGTCGAGATTCACGGCCAGCGCTTTCTGGTGTGTGTCAGTTGCCTGGGAGGTCATGGGAACGCGATGCTCGTTGTCTCAGATCCATCTGATACCGGCCGGCGCCGACACCGCGCGGCGTGCGCGCCACCGCTATTGCCCGACGCGATCCGCGCCGTGCGGATCGGGCCCGAAACAGAATAATAGGAGATCGGCGGCGACTTGTCCGCCCGACCGGCACGGTGGCGCCGAATCGCCACCCTCAATCAGCGACCGCGCACTCGTGGGTGAGCTCGGCCTTCCCGTTTTCGGACACGGTTTCGAGCCTGACGTCAAAACCCCACAGCCGCGCCAGATGACGCAGCACCTCATCGGTCGAGTCGCCCAGCGTGCGTCGGTTGTGCTGGGTATGGCGCAGGGTCAACGAACGGTCGCCGCGCCGGTTGACCCGGTAGACCTGGATATTGGGCTCGCGACTGCCGAGGTTGTACTGATCGGCCAGCGCCTTGCGCACGTAGCGGTAGCCGGCATCGTCATGGATAGCGGAGATCTCCATGTTTTCCTTGCGGTCATCGTCCAGCACCGAGAACAACCTCAGGTCGCGGATAAGCTTGGGGGAAAGATACTGGGCAATGAAACTCTCGTCCTTGAAGTTGCGCATGGCGAAATCAAGCGACTGCACCCAGTCACTGCCGGCAAGCTCCGGGAACCACGCCTTGTCCTCCGCTGTGGGCTGCTCGCAAATGCGCCGGATGTCGCTCATCATCGCGAAGCCGAGCGCATAGGGGTTGATCCCCGAGTAGCGGGGATCGTCGTAGGAGGGCTGGTAAACGACGTTGGTGTGCGACTGCATGAACTCCAGCATGAACCCGTCGCTGAGGCGGCCTTCGTCGTACAGGTGGTTGAGGATGGTGTAGTGCCAGAACGTGGCCCAACCCTCGTTCATCACCTGGGTTTGCCGCTGCGGAAAGAAGTACTGGGCGATCTTGCGCACGATGCGCACGATTTCCCGCTGCCACGGTTCCAGCAGCGGCGCGTTTTTCTCGATGAAATACAGCAGGTTCTCCTGCGGCTCGGCCGGAAAGTGATCTTCTTCCCGTTGCTTTTCCGCCGCGTGTTTGAGCGGGACCGTCCGCCACAGTTCGTTGACCAGCGACTGCAGATACTCTTCGCGCTCTTTCTGGCGTTGCTGCTCGCGCTGGGCGGACAGCCGCGACGGGCGCTTGTATCGGTCCACGCCATAGTTCATCAGCGCGTGGCAGGAATCCAGCAACAGCTCCACCTGTTCCTCCCCGTAGCGCTCCTCGCACTTGGCGATGTAGTGCTTGGCAAACAGCAAATAGTCGATGATGGAGTCGGCACTGGTCCAGGTTCGGAACAGGTAATTGTTTTTGAAGAACGAGTTGTGCCCATAGGAAGCATGGGCCATGACCAGCGCCTGCATCATCATGGTGTTTTCCTCCATGAGATACGCAATGCAGGGATTGGAGTTGATCACGATCTCGTAGGCAAGCCCCATGTGCCCGCGCTTGTAGCGCTGCTCGACGGCGATGAACTGCTTGCCATACGACCAGTAATTGTAGCCTACCGGCATGCCCGAGGACGAGTAGGCGTCCATCATTTGCTCGGCGCTGATGATCTCGATCTGATTCGGATAGGTATCCAGGCCGTAGTGGCCGGCGACCCGCGCGATCTCCTGCTCGTAGCGCTGAATCAGATCGAAGCTCCAGTCCGAGCCTTCTGACAGGATATTTCGGGTCATGTGCGCTGCTTCTTGAAGAGTTCGCGGAAAACGGGATAGATGTCCTCGAGCCCCTTGATCCGCTGCATGGCAAAATTGCCGTAGGCGGCCTTGACCTGTTCGTACTCCATCCACAGGTTCTGCGGCTGCTCGGCGACGATCTCCACATAGGCGTAGTACTGCAGGCAGGGCATGATCTTGCCCAGCAGCAGATCGCGGCACAGGGGCGAATCATCGTTCCAATTGTCACCGTCCGAAGCCTGGGCGCCGTAGATGTTCCATTCCGATGAGGGGTAGCGCTCGCGAATAACGCTGTACATCAGCTCCAGCGCACTCGAAACCACGGTGCCGCCGGTTTCCCTGGCATAGAAGAAATCATGCTCGTCGACTTCGACCGCCGTGGTGTGGTGGCGGATAAAGACGACGTCAATGCGTTCGTAGTTTCTGGACAGAAACAGGTACAAAAGAGTGAAGAAGCGCTTGGCGATATCCTTGCGCTCCGCGTCCATGGAGCCGGAGACATCCATGAGGCAGAACATGACCGCCTGGGTTGAGGGCTTCGGCTGCTTGACGCGGTTGCTGTAGCGCAGGTCGAAAGTGTCGATGAACGGGATCCGATCGATGCGCCGGCGAAGCTCGGCAATCTCCTCTTCCAGCGCCTCAACCGCCGCGCCCTGCTCGCCGCCGGCCTGCAGGTCCTCCAGTTCCGCTTCCGCCTCGTGCAGACGCCTGCGGTGCGGCGCACCCAGCGCAATGCGGCGCGCCAGCGCTCCCTTCAGTGAGCGCACCACGTCGATATTGGCGGGGATGCCGTCCGGTGTGTAGCCGGCACGCACGCTCTTGTGCTCGGTGATGGTGGCCAGTTGGGTCTTGACCAGGTCCGGCAGCGCCAGGTCCTCGAAAAAGAACTCCAGGAACTCCTCTTGCGACAGGCTGAAGGCGAAATCGTCTTCGCCGCCGGTCTCCCTGCTGGCGCCCGCGCCCTGACCGCCGCCCGCCGGCGGGCGCTTGACCTGGTCGCCGGTGACGAACTCGCGGTTGCCCGGATGCACCGCCTCGCGCCGCCCGGCCGGGGCGTGGCCGAACACCGGCTCGGAGATGTCCTTGGCCGGGATGCTCACCTTTTCGCCCTTGTCGATTTCGGTGATGCTGCGCCCGGCAATTGCCTCTCCCACAGCGCGCTTGATCTGGCTCTTGTAGCGCCGGATGAAACGCTGGCGGTTGACGGCGCTCTTGTTCTTGCCGTTGAGCCTTCTGTCGATGACCTGACTCATGTGGTCACTACTCCTCAGGAGGCCTTGCGCACCCGCAGATACCATTCAGCCAGCAGCCGCACCTGTTTTTCCGTATAGCCCTTCTCCACCATGCGGTCGATGAAGTCCTGGTGCTTCTTCTGGTCGTCCAGCGACGCCTTGGCGTTGAAGGAGATCACCGGCAACAGTTCCTCGGTGCTGGAGAACATCTTCTTTTCGATCACATCGCGCAGCTTCTCGTAGCTGGTCCAGGCGGGGTTCTTGCCCTGGTTGTTGGCGCGCGCCCGCAGCACGAAGTTGACGATCTCGTTGCGGAAGTCCTTGGGATTGCTGATTCCGGCCGGCTTTTCAATTTTCTCCAGCTCCTCGTTGAGCGCGGCGCGGTCCAGCACCTCGCCGGTATCCGGATCGCGGTATTCCTCATCCTGGATCCAGTAGTCGGCATAGGTCACGTAGCGGTCGAAGATGTTCTGGCCGTATTCGGAATAGGATTCCAGGTACGCCGTCTGGATCTCCTTGCCGATGAACTCGGCATAGCGCGGCGCCAGATACTCCTTCAGATAGGAGATGTACTCGTCGCGCGTCTCCGGCGGATACTGCTCCTGCTCGATCTGTTGTTCGAGCACATGCAGCAGGTGGACGGGATTGGCCGCAATCTCCTGGTGGTCATAGTTGAAGACCTTGGACAGGATCTTGAAGGCGAAACGGGTCGAAAGACCGGTCATCCCTTCGTCCACGCCCGCGTAGTCCTTGTACTCCTGATAGGACTTCGCTTTCGGGTCCGTGTCCTTGAGGTTCTGGCCGTCGTAGACGCGCATTTTGGAATAGATATTGGAGTTCTCCGGTTCCTTCAGCCGGGAGAGCACCGCGAACTGGGCCATCATTTCCAGGGTGTGCGGGGCGCAACGGGCGCCGGACAGGGAGCTGTTGCGCAGCAGCTTTTCGTAGATTTTCACCTCTTCGGACACCCGCAGGCAGTACGGGACCTTGACGATGTAGATGCGGTCCAGGAACGCTTCATTGTTACGGTTGTTCTTGAACGACAGCCATTCGGATTCGTTGGAGTGCGCCAGGATGACCCCGTCGAACGGAATCGCCGACAACCCCTCGGTGCCCATGTAGTTGCCTTCCTGGGTGGCGGTCAGCAGCGGATGCAGGACCTTGATCGGCGCCTTGAACATTTCCACAAATTCGAGCATGCCCTGGTTGGCGATGCACAGGCCGCCCGAATAGGAATAAGCGTCCGGGTCGTCCTGCGCAAACTGTTCCAGCATGCGGATATCGACCTTGCCCACCAGCGAGGATATGTCCTGGTTGTTCTCGTCGCCCGGCTCCGTCTTGGCAATGCCGATCTGCTGCAGAACCGAAGGGCACAGCTTGACCACCTTGAACTTGGAGATGTCGCCGCCGAATTCGTGCAGGCGCTTGACCGCCCATGGCGACATGATGCCTTTCAGGTACCGGCGCGGGATGCCGTAGTCCTCCTCGAGGATGGCCGCATCCTCTTCCGGGGAGAACAGCCCCAGCGGCGATTCGTTCACGGGCGAACCCTTGATGGCGTAAAAGCTGACCTTCTCCATCAAGGACTTGAGCTTCTCCGCCAGGGATGACTTGCCGCCGCCCACCGGACCCAGCAGATACAGGATCTGCTTCTTCTCTTCCAGGCCCTGGGCCGCGTGGCGGAAATAGGCGACGATCTGCTCGATCGTCTCCTCCATGCCGTAAAATTCCTTGAAGGCGGGGTAAATCTTGATGACTTTGTTGGAGAAGATGCGGCTCAGGCGCGGGTCGTGACGGGTGTCCACCAACTCCGGTTCACCGATGGCCATGAGCATGCGCTCGGCGGCGCTGGCGTAGGCGGTCGGGTCTTGCTTGCACAACTCCAGGTATTCCTGGAGGGTCATTTCCTCTTCGCGGCTCTCGACATAACGGGACAAGTACTGATTGAAAATGGTCATGGATAAGCCCTCTCTCGAAACCCAGTCAGTTCCAGATACGGACGTTCCACTGAGGGTTGTCCCGGCTCCGTTGTTCTTGTTGTTAGACTGCCACGGACCAACAGAGGACGCCTCCACGGCACATGTTGCAATTGCTATGCCATATCGCCACGAGAATCGGCCAATTCACCGATGCCGGCTGAGAACCCTGTGGTTACTCGCCAAGAGCCCCGCCAAGCCCACGAAATGGCGCTATGCCCCCGTGGCGCGGTTCAGGATTCGCCAAAAACCCGACACCGCGCGGGCAAACGGTGACGGGTGAGTGGCTGGTCTTAGGGGCCTGCCTGCGTCATGACGGTGCAGTCTGATCGCTCGTGGCGCAACGAGTAAAGTCACAAAAAACTCCCATACAACAAGCGCGTAGAAGGACCAAACCGAACGTGGACGCGCGCCCCTGGCCTGCTTGCACCGCAATTGGGAGCCGGCGCCAGCATTCGCGCCTCGGTCGGGTGCACCGCCACGGCACGTTTGACCATCGCGTTGGCCGCAACGCGGCCTCGGCCGGGACGCCCGGTCTGCGCCGCGGCTCCGCGCCTGATCTCAAGGAGAAACATTTCGATCGAAATCCGTGAGATGACAAGGAAACCTGCGTCAGTCGGTCACCGGGACACCGATGCGCGTCGGAAAGACGTCCGACGATCGAACCGTCCGATTCAGATCGGTCCGCCGGCCGCCGGTCACGGTCTCCGCGCCCACCGTGGACTCGTTCTCCGGGCGTACGCCGGCAAGGCCAGTGGTGCGAGTTTGACGCGACGCTCGCGCGTGGGTTCGGTTCTGCGGCGTCCCGCCGCCATGCCACACTCGAGGCGGGCCCTCCCGGCACCTGCATGTACTGAACACGGACGGCGCGCGACCACGTACAGCGGACTTGCGATCCGGCACGGATCGAATGCACACTCTGACCGGTGCAGCGGGGTGGGAGGACATCCATAGGTGGATTGCCTGTAGGCACCGCCCCCCCGACGACTTGGCACATCAAGGTCGCCTCGACGCCTCCCGGTCTGCGGGCAACAGTGAAACAAGCTGCGATGCTTCGCCTGCCGCGAAGGGCTACCACTTGAAAATCATTACGACTTTTCCGGTACTTCATCTCACCCATCAACAGAGGATACATAACAATGAAAGCGCGCGCCGCCGTGGCCTGGGAACCCAAGAAGCCCCTGGTTATAGAGGAAATAGATGTCGAAAAGCCACGCGAAGGCGAAGTGCTGCTAAGAGTGGTTGCCTCCGGGGTCTGTCATACCGATGCCTTCACGCTGTCCGGTGAGGATCCGGAAGGAGCTTTTCCGTGCGTGCTCGGCCACGAGGGCGGCTGCGTGGTCGTGGAATGCGGTCCCGGAGTGACGACGCTCAAACCCGACGATCATGTCATTCCGCTTTATATCCCCGAGTGCGGCCACTGCGAATATTGCCGATCTCCAAAGACGAATCTTTGCCAGACGATTGCGTCCACGGTGTGGACCGGCTATATGCCGGACGGTACCCGCCGCTTTTCACACAATGGAACACCGATCTTCCATTACATGGGTTGCTCGACTTTTTCTGAATATACCGTGGTGCCGGAAATCGCACTGGCGAAGATCAACCCGGAGGCCCCCCTCGACAAGGTCTGTCTGCTGGGCTGCGGCGTCACCACCGGAATCGGGGCGGTCCTCAACACCGCGAAAGTCGAGCCGGGCGCCAGCGTCGCCGTATTCGGACTCGGCGGCATCGGCCTGTCGGTGATTCAGGGCGCGGTAATGGCCAAGGCGGGACGCATCATTGCGGTCGACGTCAACCCGGACAAGTGGGCCATGGCGCAAGCGCTCGGCGCCACCGACTTCGTCAATCCGAAGGAAGTGGACGGGTCGATTGTCGACTTCATCAAAGACATGACCAACGGCGGCGTTGACCACTCGTTTGAGTGCATCGGCAACGTGGGAGTGATGCGCGATGCGCTGGAATGCACGCACCTCGGCTGGGGCGTTTCCACCATCATCGGCGTGGCCGGTGCCGGACAGGAGATCTGCACGCGTCCGTTCCAGCTGGTCACCGGCCGCCACTGGCAGGGAACAGCTTTCGGCGGTGTCAAAGGCCGCACTCAACTGCCCGGTTATGTCGATCAATACATGAACGGCCAAATCAAGCTCGACGAGATGGTGACGCACACCATGCCGCTCGAGGACATCAACCGTGCATTTGACCTGATGCATGAGGGCAAGAGCATCCGCTCAGTAATCATTTTTTGATCAGGAACCGTACCGGTGAAACAAGTCGAAAGCATCAAGGAGTGGGGCGGTTACCTGAACCGCTACACACACGCCTCGAAGGCCTGCCGCTGCCACATGACCTTTTCCGTGTATCTTCCGCCCCAGGCAGCCCACGGCAAGGTACCCGCCGTTTACTGGCTCTCCGGCCTGACGTGCACGGATGACAACGCGCGCGTGAAGGCCGGCGCACAGCGTTCCGCGGCCAAGTTGGGCTTGGCACTGGTGTTCCCCGACACCAGCCCTCGCGGCGAGGATGTAGCGGACGCGCCGGAACGCTATGACCTGGGCCAGGGCGCGGGATTTTACGTCAACGCAACCCAATCCCCCTGGTCGGAACACTTTCACATGTACGACTACATAAGCACGGAATTGCCGTCGCTGCTCGAAGCCAACTTGCCGTTGCTGGCGGGACACAAATCGGTGACCGGCCACTCTATGGGCGGCCACGGCGCGCTGATCTGCGCCCTAAAGAACCCCGGCGCCTATGCGTCGGTATCGGCGTTCGCCCCGATCTGCAACCCCGTCAATTGTGGCTGGGGCCAGGGCTGCTTCGAGGCCTATCTCGGCGACGACCGGGAACGCTGGGCCGAGTACGACGCCACGTCTTTGGTGTTGGACGGCGCCCGCTGCGGGGAGATCTTGATCGACCAGGGAACCGCGGATGAATTTTACACTGAAGGTCAACTGCTGCCCGATCATTTCAGGCGCGCCTGCGAAAAGACTGGCCAGCCCCTGACCCTGCGCTACCAAGCGGGTTACGACCACAGTTACCACTTCATCGCCACCTTTATCGTGGAGCACCTGGCATTCCACGCCCGCAGCTTGTGCTAAGTGCGCACGATGCGAACCCTGCGGGCGACCTGCATCCCGGCAGCCCAAACGACGCATACGCACCGCCAAGACGGTGCCTGGCACCTAATCGAGCCGTTCGCGGCTGAGGAACACGCTGGACGAATGCTGCGCATCCTTTGGTCGCACCGAGGTTAGCCCGTGTGCGAACAGCAGCCGGGGTCATTGGCGCCGCATGGGTAATCCCGGCGCTCGCGCAGCGGGTCACTGATGCTGAGATGTCAAATGAGCGGCTGCCTCGTTTGGCGGTGACCACGCCCTCAGGGCGCGCCGTCTGCTGAGCGGCTTGCGCGTGGCACGCCGCAGCGCAATTTCCGGCTATCTTTCGGGTAGAGAACTGCCTCACATCGCGCCACGAACATGGAGCGCCGCACAGTGAACCGCATAATCCTTGCGTGCATTCTATCTGCGGCCGCGCGCCTCGTGCATGGCGCCACCCTTGCGCCGCGTGCGCTCCTCTGCGACTTCGCCACCGACCTCCAGGCCATCCCAGCTATTAAGCCCCCCAAAGACCAGCGTGGACGATCTGGTGCGGAACTACTGGCGATGGTGCGGGGCAGCGCGAAAGCCTGGGCCGCGATGCGCAATATCGGCGCGCTACAGGCGCAAGAAGGGGCACAGGATGGGGGAACCCAGGGCTATCCGATCAGGGAGCCGACCCGGCCGTAGCAGAGCCAGGCGCTGATTCAGGAAGTGGACCGCAATGTTGCCGTGCGCAAGGCCATCCTGTCACACTGCATGGCTACCGGGCATGAGCAATCGGCGACCGTGCTCAAGCGCCGCGCCGTCTCCGGCTATGTCCAGATCCGCACCAAAGTGAACGGGCAGCCGGCCAAGGTCTGGACCAAAGCGAGATTCATTATCTCTCCGTAGACGGCACATCGTGACCCCGACGCGAAGGTAGGCATCATGTACGGCCGCTTTGCCCTACATTCGGCTGACGTTCGGCCTGTCGGTCAAACGAGGGCGGCTGACGGTAGTGTTCATGGTTTTTTCCTATAATATGCCAAAGAACAAGGTGATTTATGAGCGAATAACCCATCCCGCGGTTCCTAAGGCAATACGCGTTACCTGAAAATCCGTCAAAAGTGCCCAGTGAAAAAGAGTTTCGTTGCGTATGAAACTATCTGGGAATCGTTTCATGAAGTATGCCGGCATACCACTGCGAAACAGCTGTGAACCGATTGGTCGCGCAGCGGCTCCACCCGGGGCGGTTCAGCCTTCGCACTTTTCACACTCGCGAGTCACAGCGTGCATTCAACCGATGCGACGAAAGTCCTCATGGCGTTCTCACGGGAAATGACCGCCTGATTATCGGCGAGGTCAGCTTCGAGCGCGATACTTACTCAACGTTGAACCCATAAAGTCGGCACGCTATAGCGACCGACCGCATGACCGCTCTCTTCCATCAGCAGTGTCCGTATGAACCAGTTAATAATGGTTTCGGCACCCACCATAAACTCCAGCAGGCGGACATTTCGGGGTATGGCGGTCAGCAGTTTCGAAAACGCGCCAAGTAGCCGGCAGATCGCGGTACAGAACCGGTGAGTATCCCTACGATGTTTCGCCCAGCTTATTCATTAATAAGAATATTAATCATTACTAACTAGTATTGCGCCAAACATATGACACGAAAGCAGATGAAGGCACCAGCAGGCGCAACCAGCAATACTCACTGAACCATATACTGGGTACGGGACCTGTGCCCATTTCGGGCACGCGCTCGGTGGACCACCTCATAAATATAGTTTAGATGTCAAACAAAATACTGAATAGATTCGCATTGCTGCGTATGACCGGACATGCTGTTATGTTGGTATGATGCGTTCTGGCTGATCAGCTAGAAAACAGTCGAGGAGACGTCTACATGCTAGCTACCAATCCCTTCTACGAACTTACAACGTTTATTTCCCCAGCCATAATGCAGGGCTACGTCGTCCTCATGGTCCTGCTGGTTATTGTCGGAACTATTCTGGATATGATGCACAAACAGAGTGCCCAGTACTTCTTCGCAAATGCAAAAAGGGCACAGAAAGATGCGAAACGCACCCTGAGCAGTGGCGAAAAGGCATCGTTCGCGGTACAAACCGTCGTTAACGAAGTGCTCACCTCTTCGGAATTTAAAAGGACCCGCCGCCGCATCTCACACCTGTGCACCATGTACGGCTTCGTCATTTTTGTTGTCAGCACCGCGGTCCTGATTTTCGGTTACGCAACGCAACCCGCTGCTGGTATCTGGCTCGCTCTCTGGTACCTGGGTGCGCTTTTGCTGTGTTTCGGCGGGTACTGGTTCTGGTTCTTCATCCGCGTCGATGTCGCTGCTGAGGGTGTCAAGTGGTACAACTTCAACGGGCGCGGCGACCTCTTCATCGTCGGCCTGATCACCATGCCCACTTTCGCCCTGCTGTGGGCAGTCACCATGGGTACCGGCACGCTGAACATGCTGTTCTTTGCGCTATTCATCGCGTGCAGCACTGTACTGTTCGGCAGTGTCTACTGGTCCAAGTTCGCACACATGTTCTTCAAACCTGCTGCGGCCTACCAGAAGAAGTGCATCATGGCGGACGGCTCGAGAGAAGGTCTGCCCAATGATTACGACCTGACGGACCCTGCCGTACACGCAAAGTTTCCGGACGTACCGGAATACATGGGTAAGAATCCGCCTAACATGGGACCGGGTATCAACGCCGAACCCCCCTGTCACTACTGATTGGCTTCCAAAAGTAAGGAGTATTCATAATGCCGACTTTTGTATACATGACTCGTTGTGACGGATGTGGTCAATGTGTCGATATCTGCCCTTCAGACATTATGCATATCGACAAGGTAACCCGTCGCGCCTACAACATAGAACCCAACATGTGCTGGGAGTGCTACTCCTGCGTCAAGGCCTGCCCGCACCAGGCGATCGATTGCCGTGGTTATGCGGACTTCGCACCGCTGGGCCACTCGGTACGCGTGAAGCGTGATGAGGAAAAAGGTGTCATTGCCTGGCGCATTAAATTCCGCAACGGCAAAAAGGATATGGATCTGCTGGCGCCGATAACCACCAAGCCCTGGGGTACCTGTATTCCCCAGCTTCGTGACGTACCGGCTCCGACCCAGGAGCAGCGCAACAGCCAGCTCCTGTTCAACGAACCAAAATACATTCGTATGGACGATGGTGATATCCACACCCTCAAGTCCAACGGTCTGAAAATGGTAGAAGGCGTGGAGGGTTACTCGTAATGGGATACAAAACCATCGTCGAAGACAATATCGACATCCTAATTGCAGGCGCGGGCCTGGGTGGTACAGGTGCCGCTTTTGAGGCGCGCTACTGGGGTCAGGACAAGAAGATCGTCATTGCAGAGAAAGCGAACATCGACCGCTCCGGCGCCGTGGCGCAGGGCCTGTACGCGATCAACTGTTACATGGGCACCCGTTTTGGCGAGAACAACCCGGAAGACCACGTGCGTTACGCGCGTATCGACCTGATGGGCATAGTGCGTGAAGACCTGCTGTTCGACATGGCGCGCCACGTCGACTCGGCTGTACACCAGTTCGAAGAATGGGGTATGCCGATCATGCGCAATCCCAAGACCGGCGCCTATCTACGAGAAGGCCGTTGGCAGATCATGATCCACGGTGAGTCCTACAAGCCGCTCGTGGCAAATGCCGCGAAGAAGTCCGCTGACAAGGTATTCAACCGTATCTGCGTGACCCACCTGCTGATGGATGAAAGCAAACCAAACCGTGTTGCCGGCGCCGTCGGTTTCAACGTGCGTACCGGTAACTACCACGTATTCAAGTCCAAGACCGTGATCGTCGGTGCCGGCGGCGCATCCAACATTTACAAACCGCGCTCGGTCGGTGAAGGTGCGGGTCGTGTCTGGTATGCACCGTGGTCATCAGGCTCGGCCTACGGTCTGCTTATCGGTGCCGGCGCCAAGATGACCCAGATGGAGAACCGCATCGTACTGTGCCGCTTCAAGGACGGTTACGGCCCGGTGGGTGCGTACTTCCTGCATCTCAAGACCTATACCCAGAATGCGTACGGCGAAGAGTACGAGTCCAAGTGGTTCCCCGAACTGGAAGAAATGGTTGGTAAGAGATATCTCGATATTGAGGCGTCGCACCTGACGCACCGTCCGATCCCGACATGTCTGCGAAACCACGCGTTCATTTCCGAGGTCAACGCTGGCCGTGGGCCGATCCAGATGGTAACCATGGAAGCCTTCCAGGACCCGCATCTCGAAGAGATCGGCTGGCATAACTTCCTGGGTATGACCGTCGGACAGGCCGTGCTGTGGGCCGCTACCGACGTTGACCCGAAATACGAGAACCCGGAACTGACCACCTCCGAGCCGTACGTGATGGGTTCGCATGCTACCGGTTGCGGCGCTTGGTGTTCGGGTCCGGAGGATGTGTCTCCACCGGAGTACTTCTGGGGCTACAACCGTATGACCACCGTCGAAGGCCTGTTCGGTGCCGGTGATGCCGTCGGCGGTACGCCGCACGCATTCTCGTCCGGCTCCTTTACCGAAGGTCGCCTGGCAGCGAAAGCCGCCTGCAAATACATCGATGACGGCAAGGGCGAGGGGATTGTTGTTTCCGGGGAGCAGATCGAGCGCCGCAAGAAGGAGATCTACAAGCCGATGGAGCATTACCGGATCTATCGCAACGAGATCACCGCCGGCTCGGTCAACCCGAACTACATCAATCCGCGTCAGGCGCTTGATCGTCTGCAGAAGTTGATGGATGAATACGCCGGTGGTGTGTCCGTCAGCTACATGACCAATGACAAGCTACTTAACATCGGTCTGAAGAAAATGAAAATCCTGGAAGAGGACCTTGAGAAGATCGCTGCGGAGAACATCCATGAACTGCTGCGCGCCTGGGAGGTCAAACATCGTCATCTCACCTCAGAAGCGGTCTTCCATCACACCCTGTTCCGTGAGGAGACACGCTGGCCGGGTTACTACTACCGTGGTGACTTCATGAGGGTCGATGATGATAACTGGCACGTACTGACGGTTTCCCGCCGTGATCCGGAGACCGGTGAGTACACCATGGAGAAAGCGCCTTGTTATCATCTCGTTGAAGACAAGTAGCTTCAATCTCGGCAGGAATGTGATCGAGGGATCTCTGCAAGCGTGCAGAGATCCCTCGATATCCTGGCAGGGGCCTGGAAGATCAGCATATGTTGATCTTTTTTCATTTCAGGATGTACCCATATCATGACGTGCGGGGCAGATGAACATGACGACAGAAGCCGCAGAGCAGGGTGAAGAGTTCAAAAATATTATCGACGAAAGCGAGGAAGAGATTCTGGCGGTCGCGCATCCGATGTGGGATGAACTGATCAAATACTCCAACGAGGGCAAGTATGGATTGTTCATCAAGCATTTCTCGCGCGACCTGTTGCGCGGCCTGAACGAGATCGAGGTGGGCAAGCAATTCGCCAGGAGTGAACTCACCCGCAATCTGTCATCGGACTACGACTACCTGGGACTGATCCGCCGGGGGCAGCATGTTACCTGCTTGTACCGGGTCAGGAGTACAAAGAAAAAAGGTGAATGGCTGGGCCGTCTGGTACTCGGTTACGAGCAGGGCGAAATCAAGATCTTCGCGGCATCGATATTCTAGAATCGAGTTACAGTTATGTCAGAATTAATCAGGAACGTCATAACCGATGGCAAGTACGTAGAGCTGAAGTACAGGGTCATCGACGTTAAGACCGATAGCGTGCTAACCGAGGTGGAGTTCCCGCTCGGCTACGTCCACGGTGTCAACGAGGTGCTTGCTCCAGCAGTCATGCGGGAACTCGAAGGCAAGGCGGCAGGCGATACGATCGAAGTGCCGATCGACTGCAACCAGATTTACGGCCCCAGGGACGACTCCCTGGTCATCAACGAAAACATCCATAACGTGCCGGAGGAATACCGCGAGGTCGGCACGGCCATACTGATGGAGAACGACCGGGGCCAGACAAGGACTTTCCTGGTGACCCGTATAGCCGGCGATCTTATCACCATCGATGGCAACAATCCCCTTTGCGGCCGGGAAGTGATATTCAAGCTCGATATACTGACGGTTCGCGATGCGACTGAGGAGGAAATAGAGGCCGGCGGCAAGGTTGAAGAAGGACCGGATCTCCCTGATGGCACCCAGGTCCCGATCTGATGTCTGTCACGGCAGCGGGAACCCTTAAAATATGCGGCCGCGCGCCCGTGTACCGGGTCGCGCGGCGCCTGAGGTCAGGGGCGCTTCGGAGTGGTGTATTTGACCTCTTTATGAAACGGCTCCCAGATCGTTTCGTAGCCTACGTAACCCTTTTCGTTCGCTTGTTTCTGACGTGTGGTCAGAAAGCGGGTTTTGCCCTCCGGAACCTGGGGCCTGGTCTTGGGTGCATCACTCATAATCTACCTCTGCTAAGCAGTAAAAAACGGGAAATACGAAAAAATTATCGACGCCGGTCGCTCCCGATGCACTGGCAATCCGTTCGGCAATCTGCACAGTCGAAAACACATCCGAGGCTTCCTAAGTGTACCTGATTTTTCCCGATTCCGGCCAGTTTCGGCTGTCTGGACGAGCCGAATCCTGAACCTGCACCAGCTTCGGACTTCAGTCCATATTGTCGAACAGATGGCCCGCCAGCACGATTGATATATAGGGCGCGTAGGTCAGTACGGCACCCTGCAGAGGTCCGAGACCATCAAAGACGTCCGACAACTGACCGAGCAGCGCTTCGTTACGAGGGTCGGCGGCGATCGATTCCAGTACATCGATGAGCGGTGCCATGTCATCCTCCGCAAGATACTGTTTCAGCATCATAATGGAGGTCTCGATCCGCTGGAGATCGACAGCACTGGACGGACTACTCATCACCTGGCCTGCGCATATTCTTCACCCGGTTTGCAGGGCTAGTTGGGGGCCTCACTCGCCCAGTCATCCTGCCGGCCGAACATCCCGGTCATCTCGCAAAATCCAAGTGTGCCGTTTATTTCGCGGAACGTCCACGACCGGGCAGCAGCCAAGGCCTCTTCCAGTGAATCCATCGGGGTGATACTGAGACCCGACATTGCGCTCGTGCTGCCCGGCGCGGCAGTTCCGTCCGCTCGTGCGACGCGCGTATCCCTGAGAGCAATTGCGGGGCTGACGACGGCATTACCCAGTGAATCCGGCCACTGCCCCCTTCAGGGTTGTCAGGACGCCCTCCTCCGAGGTAGACGAAGTTGAATTGCGGCATACCAGCCGGCCTCCATGATGGCTCAGCTGTATTGTAATACCTTAATTCCCAACGATTTTTCCTGCCGGAGCAGGTAAAATTGTCATTCAGTACCGGAGTGCTGTGCCGCGAGCCGCAGTCGCGCTTCGACGCAAATCGCCGACATCAGGTTCTGGTCAGCGACCGCTGGATACAGGCGGAAAAACCGTTCGACTTCCAGTGCGTTCTGTCGGGCATAGCCTTCCAGCCGCAGCCGGTCATCATGCTTCAACCCATGGAGCATCAGCAGCCGGGGTGCCTGGCGCTCGATGTAACGCTGACACAGGCGACGATCTTCCGCGCTCTCCCAATCCTCACGCACCAGGCACGAAGGGAAGATCTCGGTCTGGCCTTCACGTCGCTTTATCCACCTTGCCCTGGGATGTCTGCCGGCACGTTCATTCACCATACGCTCCAGCCGATAATTCACGGGAGGCACGTAATGCTTTTCTTCCTCGGGCATCCTGGCGACTTCCATAATGGCAGCGGGTGTCGCCGTCCATTCCGGGCGATGCGGGAACAATGGCATCTCCTCGTCATGCAGGCAGGAGAAAATCAATGCCAGTGGTTGCTCATCCGCCTCATCCAGCAACCAGTATTCATGCATATCAGCAGGCGGCAGAGGTACGCTGACCTCGTCAAGATATGCCGCGAGCGTCTGGACCTGCTCTTCAACTGCTTCTGTTTCCAGGTAGCGAGGTAACGGCAGGCGCTCGATGCCCGATGGCCTGATGATTGCTGCACGTACATAGTTTTGTTTCTTCACTGCCCGCTGCTGATCGGCAACCGGACCCCTTCCGAACGAGACCCTGTATTGCAGCTCCCAGTTGTTGCCATCAAGAGTGAGAGCGCGCCCCTGACCGGTCTCCACGATCTGTACTTGCCCTGTGAAAGGAGACAACAGTCTTTTTGAATAGGCCTGGATCATATAATCTGACGTGATGACGTAGACGGGGTATTCGAGTCTCCCGACCTGTGCCGAAAGTATCAGCCGAACAGTTTATTCAGGGTTTTGTAAACAAATTCATTGGTGCAGGAGTTCTCACCACAATGAATTAGCACATCGTCATCCACGCGGAAAGTCAAATACGGTCTGACCTCAAAACCGTCAGACTCGATTGCTGCCATATCATCGAGGATGTTGGCTATGCTGAAGGTGATTTTTGCGACATTGTCCTCTAATTTTTCTCCCTCCATGCCTGCTTCCAGGAGCTTGATCTTGACCTGCTGCGCGATCTGATCAATGAGTATCGCCTGGCATTTGTCGAACTGTTCGGTATCGAATTTTAAATCCATGATATTTAACCCCGCGAGTTCAACCTTGACGTCCAACGGTTAACGAATTCCTGGTGTCAAGTATTCTGTCCCAGGCGCACCGGCAAAGTCGAACCTGACCCGCATATTGGTGGAGACGAGCAGCTCCCCATTTGCTGCTGAAGATTGCTGCCCGACACTCTACTAATGAGCCACCAAGAAGCCATGAGGCCGGCAATGAAGGGGAAAATGGTGGCCAGGGACAGAATCGAACTGCCGACACGGGGATTTTCAGTCCCCTGCTCTACCAACTGAGCTACCTGGCCTTGGAGATGGGCCTTGCACTGGCGCGGTCCACAGAGAGCCGCGGCGCGAGAGGCGTAATTAAACCGGGACCGGCGCCGTGAGTCAAGCGCAGGCGCCCGTTGTTGGCGCAAAATCAGCCGCTTCGGTCCGCAACCCGCGGCCGCCCGTGGTTGCGGGCAGCGCGCTGGTCCATTAGTGTTACTAGCCCCAGTGCGTCACCCGGAATCCCCATGAGTCTTGCCCGCAATGCCCCGCAGCAATATCAGCTGGTCGAAACCCGGCTGCAGGAACAACTCGACAACGGCACCACCCGCTGCCACCTGTGCCTGTGGCGCTGCAAGATCGGCCACGGCCAGCGCGGCTTCTGCCAGGCCCACGTCAACCGCAACGGTACGCTGTACAATCTGTCCTACGGCATCCTCTCGGCCATCGACGTCGGCCCCATCGAGGACAAACCGGTGCGCCATTTCCAGCCGGGTAGCCGGGTGATGTCCGTGGGCAGTTACGGCTGCAACTTCCGTTGCGGCGGTTGCCACAACCTGGAGATCTCCTGGGGTGTAACCGCCCTGGACGATCTGGCCCGCGGCCAGTCCACTGCTGCCTACGTCACGCCCGAGCAGCTGGTCGAGGCGGCCCGGCGTCAAGGGGTACAGGGAATCGCTTTCACCTACTCCGAACCGGCCGTGTGGCTGGAATACGTGCTCGACGTTTCGCAGCTGGCCCACGAAGCCGGGCTGTACACCGTCTACGTGTCCAACAGCTTCGTCACCGATGAAGCGTTGGAGCTGATGGCGCCGCACGTGGATGTGCTGTGCTCCGACATCAAGAGCCTCCGGGATGATTTCTACCGCCAGATCTGCAAACCGGCCAA
>JARRNJ010000032.1:0-23107 GCA_037385045.1 Gammaproteobacteria bacterium
TGCTCAAGGCGTTCCGCAACATGCCCACGGCCGACCTCGGCGCCATCAAGGAGGTGCTGCGCCGGGTGTCGGAGATCGTATGCGAGCTGCCGCAGATCCGCGAGCTGGACCTGAATCCCTTGATGGCCGACGACAAAGGGGCGACCGTGCTCGATGCGCGCATCGCCGTCGATTACCACGCGCCCGGGCCGGGCCGCTACGACCACATGGCCATCCATCCCTACCCGGCGCACCTGGTGTCCCACTGGCAGTTCGCCGACGGCACCAACGTCACCGTGCGCCCGATCCGCCCCGAGGATGCCGAGATCGAGCAGAACTTCGTTCGCAATCTTTCCCCGGAGGCGAAATACTTCCGCTTCATGCAGACCCTGCGTGAGCTGACGCCGCAGATGCTGGTCCGCTTCACCCAGATCGACTACGACCGTGAAATGGCCCTCATCGCCGTGATCTGGAAAGACGGCCAGGAGGTGGAGCTGGGCGTGGCCCGCTACGCCATGAATCCCGACGGGCGCACCTGCGAGTTCGCCCTGGTGGTCGCCGACGAATGGCAGCGCCGCGGCATCGGCTCGAGGCTGATGACCAGCCTCATGGAAGCCGCCCGCCACCGCGGCTTCGAAACCATGGAGGGTGAAGTGCTGTCGGACAACACGTCGATGCTGATGCTCGTGCGCAACCTGGGCTTTTCGGTCCAGACCAGCCCCGACGACCCGGGGGTCAAGCTGGTGCGCCGCCCCCTCTGACGGGCGGCGGGCTGGGCCAATTCCGGCGCCACGCGTAGGGTAAATTTTCGTAAGCGGCGGAGCGGTTTCATCGGCAATGGATTACCATTAGCCCTAACGCCCGGAGCTGAATTCCGCGGCATGCGCTATATTCCAGCCACACCATCGGCATCTAAGGAGACGTAACGGTATGAAAAAATTCGTCGCTATCACCATGAGCGCGATCCTCAGCGCATCCCTGATCAGCGGCTGCGCCAATATGACCAAAGAGGATACCGGCACCCTTCTGGGCGGCGCCGTAGGTGCCGCCGTGGGTTCGGGCGTCGGCAAAGGCGAAGGCCGGACGGCTGCCATTATCCTGGGCGCGATCGCCGGTTCCATGATCGGCTCCAAGATCGGCCAGTACATGGACGAGCAGGACCGCATGAAAACCGCCCAGGTGCTGGAGTATAACCGCACCGGCCAGACCAGCACGTGGCAGAACCCGGACACCGGCTACCAGTACGACGTAACGCCCACCAAGACCTACGACACCAGTGAGGGCACGCCATGCCGGGAATTCACCATGGACGCCCAAGTCGGCGGCAAGACGCAGCAAGTCTACGGCACTGCCTGCCGGCAGGCCGACGGCAGCTGGAAGATGGTGAAATAGCGCGCCTGAACGACGCCACGGGTGGCCGCAAGCTTGGCCACCCGCGGCGCGCCAGTCGGTCCGCAGGTGGGTATGGCACGGCGCCCGACGTCAAGCGGAAAAATCCGGGCGCAACAGTTTTTGCTTTTCTCTCTTTTCCCTACCCCTTGATACACGCCATGGGCTCGACTCGGGCCACTATATGCGCCAATCCGGCCGCTTCCGCGGCATCCACAACGTCCGTGACGTCCTTGTAGGCACCCGGCGCCTCTTCGGCGACGCCTCGCATACTGGGGCTGCGCACGATGATGCCGCGACGCTCAAGCTCGCTCACCACCTGGCGCCCGGACCACTTTCGCGTTGCGGCATGGCGGCTCATGGCGCGGCCGGCGCCGTGACAGGCGGAGCTGAATGAGCGTTGCTCGCTGCCCTCCGCGCCCGCCAGGACAAAGGATGCCGTACCCATCGAGCCACCGATCAGCACTGGTTGGCCCACAGCGCGCAGCGGCGGCGCCACGTCCGGATGGCCGGGACCGAATGCCCGGGTTGCGCCCTTGCGGTGCACATACAAACGCCGTCTTCGCCCGTCGACCGTGTGCTCCTCGAGCTTGCAGGTATTGTGCGACACGTCGTAGAGCAACGACAGATCGGCCTGCGGGAGCACCTGGGCAAACGCCTGGCGCGTCAAGTGAGTAATGATCTGGCGGTTTGCCAGGGCGCAGTTGATGCCGGCGCGCATGGCACCGAGATAGGCTTCCCCCACCGGCGAGCGGATCGGGGCGCAGGCCAGTTCACGGTCCGGCAGCGCAATGCCGTAACGGGCCGCGCTCACCGCCATTTCCTTCAGGAACTCGGTGCCGATCTGGTGGCCGAGGCCACGGGAGCCGCAGTGGATACTCACCACCACGTCACCGACGTGCAGTCCGTACACGGCGGCAATGTCCTCCCGGTACACGGTGGTCACCTGCTGCACTTCCAGGTAATGGTTACCTGAACCCAGGGTGCCCATTTCGTCCTGCTGGCGCTTCTTTGCCCGTTCCGAGACCCGGGCGTAGTCGGCGCCGGCCATGCATCCGTGCTCCTCGATGCGCTCGAGATCCTCGCTGCGCCCGAAACCCTGCTCCACGGCCCATCGGGCGCCGCCGGTCAGCATCGCCTCCATGTCGTTGCGACCGAGATGAATCCGCCCGGTGCTGCCGACGCCTGCCGGCACCTGATGAAATAGCCGCTCCGCCAACTCGGCCTTGACGGGCTCCACCGCGTCCCGCGGCAGGCCGGTCCTGAGCATGCGCACGCCGCAGGAAATATCGAAGCCCACGCCACCGGCGGAGACCACGCCGCCTTCGTCGGGATCGAACGCCGCTACGCCGCCGATGGGAAAGCCGTAGCCCCAATGGGCGTCGGGCATGGCGTAGGAAGCCTTGACGATGCCCGGCAAGGCGGCAACGTTGAGCGCTTGCTCGGAAACCTTGGGATCCATTTCACGGACCAACGATTCACTGGCGTAGATAATGGCCGGGACACGCATGGCACCGTGTGGGGGAATCTCCCATTCATAATCGGAATGACGCTCCAGCTGCGATATATCCATGCCTACCCCCGCCGCAGCGCCGAACCCCCGGGCTCGCGCTTCTCTAGACGTCCACAACACATTGCGCAACCCACGCCCCGTCGGGGCGCTGGCCCACGTTGAGCGCCGTGTAGGTCGCGCCCTTCACTTCCACGGCCGGCTGATGACGCGCCACGTCGACGTACTCACCCCATGCGGTGCCGCGCAGATTTTGCCCGTCGATCTTCACTTCGAAGCGGGAGAACAACATGTGGCGGATCGCCATTTCATAAATCAGCGCGTTCAACCAGTCCACCAGCAGCAGTTCGCGGTCCGGCGCCTGGCACGTCACTTCCACCGCCTGCGCGGCAGCCACCTTGTCGGGCTCCGTAATCACGGCAGTAAGCGCCACGGCGGCCATTTCGAAGGCGGCTTCCAGCGTACGGCCGACCCCACGCACGCCGATATCCGCCCCATGCTGAAAATTCACCCACACCGCCGCAACTCCTCGGCCGCAGCCCCGCAGCGCGGGCGGCGACCGGCCCGAGCCCGGAGGTTTCACTGGAAAGACAACCCACCGCGCCTGCATCCCCGCGTGGGCGTATCAGACCTAACATTAGCGACCGGCGCCCCGGATTATCAGGTCCGGGCGTATCCGTAAAACTACGGTATGATGGCTGCCAAATCCTACCTGCGGACCTCAAGGCAGCACCCCTGCGGGCCGCTATGGACCTGGACGCCCCGGGAAATAGCGGGCACCAACCTGAAGCAGTATTGAGGCGCCATGCACCCATTGACCCAGACCATCGTGCAACGGGCCTGCGACGTGATCGTAGGCAAGGAATACCAGATCCGTCAGGCACTTGCCTGCCTGCTCGCGCGGGGACACCTGCTTATTGAAGATCTTCCCGGGGTGGGCAAAACCACCCTCACCCACGTGCTGGCGCGGCTGCTCGGCCTGCAGTTCAACCGCATCCAGTTCACCAGCGACCTGCTGCCCAGCGACATCATCGGCGCCGCGATTTACAACCGCACCAACGGCGAGTTCGTGTTCCACCCGGGACCCATATTCACCCAACTGCTGCTGGCCGATGAGATCAACCGCACCACCCCGAAAACCCAGAGCGCGCTGCTGGAAGCCATGGAAGAGCAGCAGGTCACCACCGAGGGTGAAACCAGGCCGTTGCCGAAGCCGTTCTTCGTCATCGCCACCCAGAACCCCACCTACCACACCGGGACCTTCCCGTTGCCCGAATCCCAGCTCGACCGGTTCATGATGTGCCTGCAGCTCGGCTATCCGGACCATTGGGCCGAACGCACCGTGCTGCAGGGCAGGGACCGGCGCCAGCTGATTGAGGAATTGGAGCCCAGCGCCGAACCGGCCGACCTGCTGTCGTTGCAGGAACAAGTGCAGCAGGTCCATGCATCCGACGCCCTGCTGGATTACCTTCAGGCCCTGGTGGAACACACCCGCAACGACCCGGGCTACTCGGTGGGGCTGTCCACCCGCGCCAGCCTGGCGCTGCTCAACAGTGCGCGCGCCTGGGCGTTCA
This sequence comes from Gammaproteobacteria bacterium, assembly GCA_037385045.1. GTDB lineage: Bacteria > Pseudomonadota > Gammaproteobacteria > JASBUN01 > JASBUN01 > JARRNJ01. The sequence continues at coordinate 4,453 of JARRNJ010000032.1, forward strand.
TGGAAGGCAGGCGCCAGGTGGTGCCGGAAGACCTGCAGGCCGTGTTTCCCGCCGTGGTCACGCACCGGCTCCGCGACCCGGCGGCCGCAGGACCGGATACCGGCGCCCGGGTGGCGCGCGAGCTGCTCGACTCGGTGGCGATTCCCTGAACCGCAAACCGCCATGCGCCAACCGGCGGCTGCCGGCCGGCGCCGAAAAGCCGATTTGACGTCAACGTCTCGTACACATGCCATGGGTGGAATCGCCGAGCGCATATCGACCCGCCGACTGAAGGGTCCGGAAACGGGACCGGTGCGCCTGACCGGCGGCCGGATCTACATCCTGCCGACGCGGCACGGGATCATGTTCGCGCTGGTGCTGCTGGTGATGCTGCTCGGCTCCATCAACTACAACAACAGCCTCGGCTACGCACTGACCTTCCTGCTCGGCGGCTTGGCGCTGGTGTCCATGCTGCACACCCAGCGCAACCTGGTCGGTCTGGTGATGGAAAGCGCACGCGCCGAGCCGGTTTTCGCCGGCCAGACCGCGAGTTTCCCGGTGCTCGTGCATGCCCACAACGGCGTCAGCCGGTTTGCGCTGGCGGCGCAGGCACCCGGCTTCTCGGCCGAATACGGCGACCTGCAAGGGACGCGGACCCGCCGTTTTCATGTGCCCGCCCAGGCCGCGCACAGGGGACGTCTGCGCCTTGGGCGTTTCAAGGTGTTCACGGAGTTTCCCCTGGGTTTGTTCCATGCCTGGACCTGGGTGGAACTGGACACCCGGTGCCTGGTTTACCCGCAACCCGCCGACGAGCCGCTGCCGTTCAGCCGCGACGCCCGCGAAACCGGCCTCGACGCAACCGCACAGGGACCCGGACAGGACGATTTCAACGAACTGCGGCTCTATCGGCCCGGGGACTCGCCCCGGCACGTGGCCTGGAAGCGCACGGCGCAGGCCGACGAACTGCTCACCAAACGCTTCATCGGCGGCGCGGCCAGGACGCTGTGGCTGGACTGGGATCAGCTCGACGGGCTGATGGCCGAGCAGCGGCTGTCGCGGCTGTGCCGCTGGGTGCTCGACTGCCACAACGCCGGTTACCGCTACGGCCTGCGCCTGCCGGGCACGGTGATCGAGCCAGGCGGTGGTGAAGCCCATCGGCAGCAATGCCTGGAAACCCTGGCCCTGTTCCGCACCGTCGACCGGCTCCACGCCACGCCCGGGGCCGCGCCCGGCAGGAAATGGCAATGAGCGCCGCCGGACGCAACGTGCTGCTGCCGCCAGCCCGCGCCCACTGGCTGCTGCTGGCCCAGGCCGCGGTGGTGCTTCCCCATGCGGGCCACATGCCGCTGTGGGTCACGGCAGCCTGCGCGGCGTTGGGAGTGTGGCGCTGGCTCGCCAGCCGCTATTACTGGCGCCCGGCCGGGCGCCTGCTGCGCGCCGTGCTGCTGGTCGCCGCCGTGGACGGAGTGTACGTGTCCTATGGGACGTTATTCGGCCGCGATGCGGGCGTGGCGCTGCTGGTGCTGCTGGTATCGCTCAAGCTGCTGGAACTGCAGCGGCTGCGCGATGTGACCCTGTTCCTGTTTCTGGGCTACTTTCTGCTCATCACACGGTTCATGTTTTCCCAGTCCATGTTGCTGGCGGCCTACGCGCTGGCGGCCGTCCTGATCCTCACCAGCGCACTCATTGCCGTCAACCACCCAGCCCGCGAACCGCAGTTTCCGGTACGCCTGCGCCAGGCCGGCGTGTTGTTGGTGCAAGCGCTGCCGGTGGCGTTACTGCTGTTCCTGGTGTTCCCGCGGGTGCCCGGCCCCCTGTGGAGCCTGCCCCGGGACGCACACCAGGGCGTCACCGGTCTCAGCGACACCATGCGTCCCGGCACCATCAGTGCCCTGAGCCGCTCCGATGCGGTGGCCTTCCGGGTGGACTTCGACGGCCCGCCGCCGCCGCGCTCGCAACTGTACTGGCGGGGCCCGGTGCTGGAGCGATTCGACGGCTATGCCTGGACCCCCGGCGGACTGCAGCCGCGCCACTTCGCCGAGTACCGGCTCCAGCCGCCGGCGGTACGTTATACCGTCACCCTGGAGCCCAGCGACCAGCGCTGGCTGTTCGCCCTGGACATTCCCGGCAGCGTGCCGCCCGGCACCCTCATCACCCAGAACTACCAGCTCCTGGCCCGGCGCCGCGTGGACGAGCGACTGCGCTACAGTCTCGTTTCCTATCCCAACTATGGGCGCGGCGCGCGCCTGGGCACCGACGAGCGCCGACGCCTGCTGGAAACGCCGCCCGACAGCAATCCCCGCACCCTGCACCTGGCGCAAACGCTGCGCCGCGAATCCCACAGCGACATGGGCCTGATCCGGCGCGTGCTGCGCATGTTCCACCAGCAACCGTTCGTCTACACCCTGAATCCGCCGCGGTTGCCGGTCACCAACTCCATGGACGCCTTTCTGTTCGACACCCGCCGCGGGTTCTGCGAGCACTATGCCGGTGCGTTCACGCTGCTGATGCGTGACGCCGGCATCCCCGCCCGCGTGGTCACCGGCTACCAGGGCGGTGAGTACAATCCCCTGGGCGGCTACTTCATCGTACGCCAGGCCGACGCCCACGCCTGGTCCGAGGTATGGCTGCGGGATCGCGGCTGGGTGCGCGTCGACCCCACCTCGGCGATCGCGCCCGAGCGCGTCGAACGCGGCGCGGCGGACGCGCTCGGCCGCGAGGAAACGCGCAACCTCGGCTTCACCCCGGGCGGCCTGCTGCGCCGGGTCGGCCTGCTCTGGGACACCATCGACAACGGCTGGAACCAGTGGGTTCTGGGATACGGCCAGCAACGCCAGGCGCAGCTTTGGTCCCACCTGGGACTGGGGCCTGCCAGCTGGCAGCGGCTGGCGGTGGCGGCGCTGGTCAGTGTCGGCGCGGTGTTGTTGGCGTTGTTCGTCTATCTGCTGGTGAAGGGTCGCCAGGGCACGGCACCGGACCGCGTACAGGAAGTGTACGGGCGTTTCTGCCGCAAACTGGCCCGCGGCGGCTTTGCCCGGCGCCGGGGCGAGGGACCGTTGGATTTCGCCGGGCGGGTGGCGCGAACGCGCCCCGACCTTGCCGGCCGGGTTCGCCGCATCACCCAACTGTATGTGGCGTTGCGCTACGGTCCGGCTCCCAACTGTCAGCACCTGCACAAACTGCGGCAACTGGTTCGACGGCTGTCGGTGCGCCGGGTCCGGGTCCGGGCTTGAGGCCGCCGCGCGGTGCCGGGTCCAATCTCTGGCATGGCGCGGCATATCGGTGGCGATGATATCCGGCTTCTGCGGGACCACCGGCGCTTGTGCGATCAGCGCCTTTCGCGGCAAAAGAACGGTCGCTAGAATCAAGCCGACGTTGGGTTCAATACTCGCCGAGGAATGATGTCATGTACGCTACCCTTGTTTACGTGCACGTCAAACCCGAGCACCTGCAGGCGTTCGTGGATGCCACCCGCAAGAATCACGAAGCCTCGGTTCGGGAACCCGGCAACCTGCGGTTCGACGTGCTGCAGCAGCAGGATGATCCCACGCGCTTCGTGCTCTACGAAGCCTATACCGGCGCCGATGCCGCAGCGGTCCACAAACAGACGGCTCACTACCTGGAGTGGCGCCGCACCGTCGCCGACTGGATGGCCGAACCGCGCCGGGGCGTAGTGCACGACGGGTTGTTTCCCGCGGGAGAACAGGCGTGAACCTCGCACCGTTCAGCACCGCCCGTCTGCCCCACATCGAATTCGGCAGCGGCCGCTTGGCCCTGGTCCCGGAGCTGGCCGCCCGCCATGGCCGCCGGCTGCTGCTGGTCACCGGGCGCCGATCCATCGACGCCGCACCCCAGTGGCAACCGTTCCTGGAATCGCTGCAGGCCGGTGGCCTGTCCTGGCAGCGGCTGCAGGTGGCCGGCGAACCTTCGCCGCAACTGGTGGACGAGGCCGTCGCCGGGCTGCGGGATGAGGGCATCGAGGTGGTGGTGGGCATCGGCGGCGGCAGCGTGCTCGACGCCGGCAAGGCCGTGGCCGGTCTGCTCGGCGATGGACACTCGGTGGTGGACTACCTGGAAGGCGTGGGACCGGAACTCGTCTACCAGGGGCCGCCGCTGCCGTATATTGCGGTGCCCACCACCGCCGGCACCGGCAGCGAGGCGACCAAGAACGCCGTGCTGAGCCGTATCGGCCGCGAGGGTTTCAAGAAGTCGTTTCGCGACGAGCAACTGGTGCCCGACTACGCCGTGGTCGATCCGGACCTGTTGGCCACCTGTCCGCCGTCGCTGATCGCCGCCAACGGCATGGACGCCCTGACCCAGCTGATCGAGTCCTACGTCTCCCTGCGCGCCAACCCGCTCACCGAGGCGCTGGCCTGGAGCGGCCTGGAGGCGGCCCGCGACGGTCTGCTGCCGTGGTATGAAGGCGGCGGCAGTGAAACCCGCAGCCGCATGGCCTATGCCGCATTGGTCTCAGGCATCACCCTGGCGCAAACGGGCCTTGGGTCGGTGCACGGGCTGGCGTCTCCGCTGGGTGCATTCTTTCCCATCCCCCATGGCATGGTGTGCGGAACCTTGGTGGCCGCGGCCACGCGGCTCAATATCGAAGCGCTGAGGCGGCGTGAACCGGACCATCCGGCACTGGCCAAGTACGCCGCCGTGGGCGCACTACTCACCGGCAATCATTTCGATTATCCCGAAGACGGCCAGGACGCGCTGGTGGAGCGGCTCGACCAGTGGACCCGGCGCATGTCCCTGGAACGGCTCAGCAGCTACGGCGTCACGGCAGCGGACATTCCCCGCATCGTGACCAACAGCCGCGGCAGCAGTATGAAGACCAACCCGATTGTGCTCACCGATGAAGAGATTGCGGCGCTGCTGGCCGAGCGCCTCTGACCCGGGTTCGCCGGCTTCGCCTTACCGGCGTATGGCGGTGGACGTCGCGGGGACGGCAGGACGGCTCACCCAACGGCGGTGCGATCTGCCCGCCCCCGGCGGACTCCGACGTCCGGCGGCACCCGCCGGCGCTGGCGTCACTCGAAGAACCGCGTAACCCACGGCATGGCCAGCAAGGCGATCAACAGCGCGCCGAGATACGCCGAACCATGAAACGACCAATTTTCGAAACCGCCCGCGACTGCTTCGTGGAACCCCACGATGCCCACAATCAACGTGATCCATTTAAACATGTCGGTCTCCGCATGAACGCTTCACTGTGGCCTTCATTGTCGACAACGGCAGAAAACCTGCCGTGACCGGCCCGACAGGGCAAGTGGTACCGGATCACAGATCCGATGATCCATGTCGTCGCGCGTGAGGTCCAGCGCCCGGGCCATATACGGGCAGCGGCGCGCGCCGCACTCATGGATCACCGGCGGGGATCGGGAACGCCGCGCCGTCCCCGACGGCGGCCCGCACCGGAACCAACACACGGAGGTCCTGCATGAACCAGGCCGCCGGAAAGGTGCAACCCAATCATCGTGCGCTAAATGGAAGCGATGGCTTGACGGGGTGCGCGTTATACCGTAACCGGGAACGCGCGGAAGTCTTTCACAGCGCGTCGCCGCACCGAAGCGCCGCCGGTATCCTGACCTCTTGTGAGTGGCGGCGATGATGAGTCAACGCGAAACCACCGGCAGCTTGCTGCCTGCCAGGTGAAGTGGCCCGGATACGGCGCAGCGAAATCCGGGACGCGCCGGTGGGAAGGTATCGCACCGCTCATGGTGCGCTGCGCATGCGCGGTGGCGGGCATCGGCAATGACCGCGCTCACCGCGGCCCGACGCGTCGGGACCGCGGCTACCGCGCGGGGGCGCCCACCCGTGGGGCAGCCGCGTCCCGTGTGCCGTGCCGGTGCGCGTTACGCGGCTTCGGAGCGCTCGTGGTCGGGTTCGCCGTATTCGGCGGACGCCTCGTTGTCCGCAGGGGCGCCTTCGGTTCTGGTGCGCACGAACTCGTCGAGGGTGATGTGATCCAGAAACTCATGGATCTTGCCGCTCAGGTCCGACCACATGACTTCGAGCATTCCACGGTCGTTGTTCGGTTCGTCCGGCGCTTCACCCTTGAACACGTGCTCTTCATCGCCGTTGATGGCTTCGACCACTTCGGCAATACTGATTTCGCTGGACGGCCGCGCCAGCCGATAACCGCCGCCGGGGCCGCGGACGCCGCTAACCAGACCCTTCTTCCGCAGCTTGGCAAACAGCTGCTCGAGATAGGACAGAGAAATGCCCTGATAGTGCGAGATGTCCGCCAGCGTTACCGGGCGCGCTTTTTCGTGCAGCGCCAGATCCATCATCGCGGTAACCGCATAGCGAGCCTTAGTTGAGAGTTTCATAGACCGCCTCCTCAGCACTGGAAGTGAATGGTTGCGATAATCCCGATCATTATGCTCAAGTATTAGTAACCTGACCAAAACAGTCAACAATAATTGTGTTACAAGACCGTAATGTCGTTCCGGTTCTTCGAACGATGGGAACGGCAACCTAACTGATTGGATTACTCAATGCCCGAGGGCAAGGAACGCGGGCGGCGGTGGTGGGGAGAGTACAACCGATCGCCCTGGCGGTGACACCTGAGCCATGTTCACGATTCCCGCTCGGGCCGGTGCCATCCGTTGTTGGTTGACAGTTTAGGACAGCGGCTTCGGTTTGTAAGACGAAAACCGCGGATTTTTATTAAGGTTTATTAATGATTACCACAAATTAATCTTGGTGGCTCCGCCGCCAGTGCGCAAGGCGCCGTCAAGAGGTTGCCAGAGGTGCGCGACTGGCAGCGGTTTCCGCGGCATCCTCCGCACGGGAACCGAACCGGTGGCCCTGGGTCAACGTGTAGGCCAGCCACTTCTCCAGAAACAGGTTGCTTTCCCAACGGCAGTCCACGTCACTGCGCTTGCGTGCGTGCCCACTGGCCAACGCCCAGCCGCCCTCGCGCCCTTGGCGTTGGCAACTCATGGCCTCCGCCAGGCGTGCATCGTGATAGATACGGATATGCAGGTCGGGATCGGCCACGATTCCGCCGTCACCGGTTTCGAAATGGTAGGTCAGCGCCAGCGTGGTGGTGAACCGCGAACGCTCCTCAACGTGCAGATGAAGATCGGGCGATCCGTTGACCCGCGACACGAGCGACCCCTGCAATGCGGTAAAGTCCGCGATCAGCTTGTTCAACAGGCGATAATTGATCTCGTACAACTCCATCAGACCGGTGAAGTTGCGGCGTTTGAGCAATTTCGCCAACAACGAACTGGGTTTCGCCGTAATCATGAAATCATCATAACATACTGCTAATCTGAGTGAACGGGACGTGCTCATCGACAATCCGAAGAGCGCCATCCGCCCGAGTTGCAGTCAGGGAAATCCATGCACATTCACACCGTAGCAACCGAGCCGTTTGACGACCAGAAACCCGGCACCTCGGGCTTGAGAAAAAAGGTTCCGACTTTCCGGCAGCCTCATTACCTGGAGAATTTCATCCAGTCGATTTTCGACACCATAGAGGATGATCGCAAGCGCCCGCTGGTGTTGGGAGGTGACGGGCGCTACTACAACCGCGAAGCCATCCAATGCATTCTGAAGATGGCGGCGGCCAACGGCTTTGCGCGGGTCTTGGTGGGGCGCGCAGGCATTCTATCCACACCCGCCGCATCCTGCGTTATCCGCAAGAACGGCGCGCTCGGCGGCATCATCCTCTCGGCCAGTCACAACCCCGGTGGACCCGAGGGCGACTTCGGCGTCAAGTTCAACACCCCGAACGGCGGCCCCGCCCCGGAAAAGGTCACCGAAGCCATCTACCGGCGCAGCCGCAGCCTGAGCGAATACCGGATTGCCGACTGGCACGATGTCGAGCTCGATCGCACAGGTGTGCAGCGGCTGGCCGGCATGACAGTCGAGGTCATCGACCCGGTTGCCGACTATGCGCAGCTCATGGAAGGGCTGTTCGATTTCGAGCGCATCCGCACAGCACTGGCGGCCGGCGGTGTGCGCATTTGCTACGATGCTATGCATGCCGTAACCGGACCTTATGCGCGGGATATCATTGAGACCCGCCTCGGCGCCCCAGCCGGCACGGTGGTCAACGGCGAGCCACTGCCGGATTTTGGCGGCGGCCACCCGGACCCCAACCTGGTCTACGCCCACGAGCTGGTCGACACGCTCTACGGTGACGACGCACCCGACTTCGGCGCCGCCTCCGACGGTGACGGCGACCGCAATATGATCCTGGGCAAGCGGTTTTTCGTCACTCCCAGCGACAGCCTGGCGATCCTGGCCGCCAATGCCACCGACGTCCCCGGCTATCGTGACGGGCTCGCCGGCGTCGCCCGCTCCATGCCCACCAGCGGCGCCGTGGACCGGGTCGCCGACGCGCTTGGCATCGCCTGCTACGAAACACCGACCGGATGGAAATTTTTCGGCAACCTGCTCGACGCCGGCATGATCACGCTGTGCGGCGAAGAGAGCTTCGGCACCGGATCGAGCCACGTGCGCGAAAAGGACGGCCTGTGGGCGGTCTTGTTCTGGCTCAACCTGCTGGCGGTGCGCAACGAATCGGTCGAGTCGATCGTGCGCAGGCATTGGGCCACATACGGGCGCAATTACTACACCCGCCATGACTACGAAGGCGTGGACGCGGGGCGCGCCCAGAACCTGATGGAAGCACTGCGCGGACAGGCCGGCAGCCTCCGCGGCCGGTCGTTCGGCGACCAAACCGTGAAGCTGTGTGACGATTTCCAATACAGTGATCCGGTTGACGGTTCGGTGAGCGCCCATCAGGGCATTCGCATCGTGTTCGAAAACGGCTCACGCATCGTACTGCGGCTTTCCGGCACCGGCACCCAGGGTGCGACGCTGCGGGTGTATCTCGAGCGTTACGAACCGCCTGCCGGGAGCCACGACCAGGACACCGCCGCGGCGTTGGCTCCCCTGACAGCCATTGCAGAACAGATCGCCTCCATCGCTGAATACACCGGCCGCCACAAACCGGACGTCATCACCTGAGGGGGTGGAAGCCTGCCGGACGCCTGCTAAAGTTTCTTGTTGTTCCCCTGCCGGTCGGCCCAGTTGTCACGCCAGCAGTCGGCCGGCGCTCATAAGCGAAGGCTGCCATGCAATACATACGAACCTTCTCCGAGATCGGAATCGACGACGTTGCGACGGTCGGCGGCAAGAACGCCTCGTTGGGCGAAATGTACCAAAGCCTGACCGGAGCCGGCGTCAAGGTTCCCAACGGTTTCGCCACCACCGCCGACGCGTTCTGGCATTTCCTCGACCATAACAAACTGCGCCAGCGCATCGATGACGCGCTGGGGCAACTGGACACGGAAAATCTCGGCAATCTGGCCCGGGTCGGCGGACAGGTCCGCGACTGGGTGCTGGCCGGCGAAATTCCGCCGGACCTGGCCGAAGAGATCGCCGACGCCTACAGCGCCATGGAGCGGGAACACGGCGAAGGGGTCGACGTTGCCGTGCGCAGCTCGGCCACCGCCGAGGATCTGCCCAATGCATCGTTCGCCGGTCAGCAGGAAACCTATCTCAATGTGCGCGGACATGACAGCCTGATGGACGCCTGCCGCCGCGTGTTCGCATCGCTGTTCACTGACCGGGCGATTTCCTACCGCGTGCACCAGGGGTTTTCCCACCACGACGTGGCATTGTCCATCGGCGTGCAGAAAATGGTGCGCTCCGACGTCGGCGCCGCCGGGGTCATGTTCACCCTCGACACCGAGACCGGCTTTCGCGACGTGGTGTTCATCACCTCCGCCTACGGCCTCGGGGAAAATGTCGTCCAGGGCCAGGTCAATCCCGACGAATTCTATGTCTACAAAAAAACCCTGGAGCAAGGCTGCCGGCCGATCCTGAAGCGGCAGCTGGGCGAAAAGGCCGTGAAGATGGTCTACACCGACGACACCGCGGTGGGCAGCTCGACCCGCAACGTTGACGTTTCCGTCGCCGACCGGGCCCGGTTCTCGCTGACCGACGACGAAGTGTTGCAACTGGCCCACTATGCCGTCCTGATCGAAAACCATTACTCGGAGCGGGCCGGGCAGCCACGCCCCATGGACATCGAATGGGGCAAGGACGGCAACACCGGTGAGCTGTTCATCCTCCAGGCGCGGCCGGAGACGGTGGAATCGGTGGCCGACCGGCGCTACCAGGAGACCTTCCAGCTCAAGGAGCGCGGCAAAGTCATCACCGAGGGCAAGAGCATCGGGCGCAAGATCGCCGCCGGCAAGGCGCGGGTGATCCTGAGCGCCGAGCACATGCAGGAGCTGAAAAAGGGCGAAGTGCTGGTGACCGATATCACCGACCCGGACTGGGAGCCGGTGATGAAAAAGGCCGCTGCCATTGTCACCAACCGCGGCGGGCGCACCTGCCACGCGGCCATCGTCGCGCGGGAACTGGGCATCCCGGCGGTGGTCGGCACCGACAACGCCACCGAGTGCATTGCCTCCGGGCGGGAAGTCACGGTCTCTTGCGCCGAGGGCGATACCGGATATATCTACGAAGGGGTGCAACAATTCGACGTCAATAGAGTGCGCCTGGACGAAGTCGACCGCCCCCAGACCAAAATCGTCGTCAACGTCGGCAACCCGGCCCAGGCATTCGAGTTCTCCGCCCTGCCCTGCGACGGTGTCGGGCTTGCGCGCCTGGAATTCATCATCAACAACAGCATTCGCATTCACCCCTCCGCGCTGCTGCACTACGACCGGCTGGACACCGAAGTGCAGAAGGAAATCGACCGCCTGACCGCCGGCTATCCCGACCGCCGTTCATTTTATGTGCAGAAGCTTGCCGAGGGCGTCGGCATGATCGGGGCGGCGTTTCACCCGCGGCCGGTCATCGTACGGATGAGCGATTTCAAGTCCAACGAATACGCGTCGCTGATCGGCGGCGAGCAATTCGAACCCCAGGAGGAGAATCCGATGCTCGGCTTCCGCGGCGCCGGACGCTATTTCTCCGACCAGTTCGCCGAATGTTTCGCCATGGAATGCGAGGCCATGACGATCGTGCGCGAGGACATGGGGCTGGGCAACGTGGCGCTGATGATTCCCTTCGCCCGCAGCGTGGACGAGGCCGACAAAGTGCTCGGCGAAATGGCCAAACGCGGTCTGGAGCGCGGCAAAAACGGCCTCAAGGTCTATCTCATGTGCGAGATTCCCGCCAACGCCATATTGGCCGACCGGTTCCTGGAACACTTCGACGGCTTTTCCATCGGCTCCAACGACCTCACCCAGTTGACCCTCGGCGTCGACCGCGACTCCGGCATTGTCACCGGCTTCGACGAACGCAACGAAGCGGTGCTGGCGTTGATGGAGATGGCGATAGAAGCCTGCCACCGTCACGACAAGTATGTCGGCATCTGCGGCCAGGCGCCGTCCGACTACCCGGAAATCACCCGCTGGCTGGTCGAACACCGGATCGGCAGCATTTCCCTCAACCCCGACAGCGTGGTGCGCATGACCGGCGTTGTGCTGGAAATGGAGCAGCAGCTGCGCAACTGACCGGCGCGCCAGGCGATGGAGTGACCGCGTCGATCGTGAGCAACGCCCATGAGTGAGGCCAGCGGACCCGACGTGCGCGGCCCACGTTTGCCCGCGCCGCCCCACACCCTGCCCGCCTCCGCCATCGTCGCCGCGCTCGACAGTGACGTCGAGCAGGGGCTGACCGGCGCCGAGGCCGCCGCCCGCCGGCAGCACTTCGGCCCCAACCGGGTGCAGGAGCGCAGACGCCGCCCGTTGTGGCGGATGTTCCTGGCCCAACTCGCCGATTTCATGATCCTGGTGCTGATCGCCGCGGCGCTGATCTCCGGCATCATCGGCTCGCTGGTCGATACCCTGGCCATTGTCGTCATCGTGTTGCTCAACGCCGTCATCGGCCTGGTGCAGGAGTATCGCGCCGAACAGGCCATGGCCGCCCTCAAGCGCATGGCCGCACCCGGTGCCCGCGTGCGGCGTGATGGCAGGGAGCACGACGTGCCGGCTGCCGACCTGGTTCCCGGCGATGTGGTGCTGCTGCAGGCGGGCAATGTGCCGCCCGCCGACCTGCGGCTGGTGGAAGCGGCGGCGCTGCAGATCGACGAATCGGCCCTGACCGGCGAATCCCAGCCCGTGCAGAAATCCACCGCGCCGCTGGACGACCGGGACGCTCCCCTGGGCGAACGCGCCAACATGGCGTTCAAGGGCACCCAGGTGACCCGGGGACGGGCCACCGGCGTCGTCACCGCCACCGGCATGGACACGGAGCTGGGGCGCATCGCAGCGCTGCTGCAGAGCGGCGGCCAGGCGCGTACGCCGCTGCAGCAGCGTCTCGCCCGCTTCGGGCGCCGCCTGGCCCTGGCGGTACTGGCCATCTGCGCGGTCATCTTCGTCGCCGGCCTGGCCCGTGGCGAGCCGGCCGGCCTGATGTTCCTTACCGCTGTCAGCCTGGCGGTGGCGGCCATCCCCGAAGCCCTGCCCGCGGTGGTGACCATCTCGCTGGCCCTGGGCGCGCGCAAGATGGCGCGCCAGCACGCCTTGATCCGGCACCTGCCGGCCGTGGAAACCCTGGGCTCGGTCACCTTCATCTGCTCCGACAAAACCGGCACCCTCACCGAAAACCGCATGCGCGCCGAAGCCTTCTGGGCCGCCGGCGAGACGCTCGAGTCGCTGCCCTCCCCGGGGCCGGAGCCCTGGCGGACCCTGGGTCTGGCCATGGCGCTGAACAACGATACCCGGCCCGGCGAAGACGGGTCGTTGGCCGGCGAACCCACCGAACTGGCGTTGGCGGAAGCGGCGCTCGCCGCCGGACTGGAGCGGACCCGGTTGGAGCAAAGCCAGCCGCGGACCGGCGAACTGCCGTTCGACGCCGAGCGCAAACGAATGACGACCCTGCATCGAGACGGCGACGCCGTGATCGCCTACACCAAGGGCGCTCCCGAACGGATCCTGGCCTGCTGCACGCGCCTGCTGGCCGCCGACGGCGAACGTGACCTGGATAGCCAGGCCGTGTTGCAGCAGGCCGAACGCTTAGCGGCTCGCGGCTACCGGGTGCTGGCCTTCGCCCGCCGCCGCCTGGCACGGCTGCCGGAACCGCTCGACGCCAGCGTGGAACGGCAGCTGACGCTGCTGGGGCTGGTGGGGCTGCTCGACCCGCCGCGGGCCGAAGCCGCGTCCGCCGTGGAGTTGTGCCGCAGCGCCGGCATCACGCCGGTGATGGTCACCGGCGACCACCCGGCCACGGCGCTGGCCATCGCCAGGCGCTTGGGGCTGGCGAACGATGACACCCCCGTGCTCACCGGCCGCGACCTCGCCGGCGGCGCCGGCGCTTCACGCTGGTGGACCGACACCCCGGCGCCGGTGTTCGCCCGCGTCAGCCCCACGCACAAGATCGACATCGTCGGTGCGCTGCAGCGCAGCGGCCAGTACGTGGCCATGACCGGCGACGGCGTCAACGACGCGCCGGCGCTGAAACGCGCCGACATCGGCGTGGCCATGGGCCGCAAGGGCACCGATGTCGCCCGCGAGGCCGCGGACATGGTGCTGCTGGACGACAACTTCGCCACCATTGTCGCCGCCGTACGCGAGGGACGGCGCATCTACGACAACGTGCGCAAGTTCATCAAATACACCATGACCAGCAACGCCGGCGAGATCTGGACGCTGTTCCTGGCGCCGTTCCTGGGTCTGCCGATTCCGTTGCTGCCGATCCACATCCTGTGGATCAATCTGGTCACCGACGGATTGCCGGGCCTGGCGCTGACAGCGGAGCCCGGCGATCCGGACCTGATGCAGCGACCTCCGCGCCCCCCGCGCGAGCCCATCTTCGCCCACGGCATGTGGCAGCACATCCTTTGGGCGGGTGTGCTCATCGGCGGACTGTCGATTTTCGCCCAGGCCTGGGCCCTGCACAGCGGATCGGCCCATTGGCAGACCATAGTGTTCACCGTGCTGACCCTGTCGCAGCTGGTGCATGCCCTGGCAATCCGCTCCGAGAGCCGCTCGCTGTGGTCGGTGGGACTGCTTTCCAACGCACCACTGTTGGGTGCACTGGCGCTGACGCTGCTGCTGCAGCTTGCCACCATCTATGTGCCGTGGCTGAACCCGGTGTTCCACACCGACCCGTTGACCGCGGCGGAGCTCGGGTTCTGCCTGACCCTGCCGTGGGTGGTGCTGCTGGCGGTGGAAGCGGAAAAATGGTTGTGCCGCCGCGGGTGGATTTACCAAAACGCAGCACAGTGATGCTACAGTAGAATGCAACTGCCGTAGTCCAGGCGTCATACCCGGCCGTATCCGCGAGGTCAGCCCATGAACCAGCCGCACGCCACTGAACCACCCGCCACCAATGCGGACAAGGCGGCCCTGCTGCGGGAGATGCAGAAAATCCTTCCGGCGGCGGCCGTGCTGCACGAAGCCGAGGACCTGCGGCCCTACGAATGCGACGGCTTGTCCGCCTACCGCCAGCTGCCGATGCTGGTGGCGCTGCCCGAAACCGTCGAACAGGTGCAGGCGATTCTCAGGCTGTGCAACCGCCACCGCGTGCCCGTCATCGCCCGCGGCGCCGGCACCGGGCTGTCCGGCGGTTCGCTGCCGCGCGAGGACGCCGTGTTGCTGAGCCTGGCGCGCTTCAACCGGATACTGGAGATCGATCCCGCCAACTGCCTGGCGTGGGTCCAGCCAGGCGTGCGCAACCTGGCCATTTCCGAAGCCGCCGCACCCATGGGGCTCTATTACGCCCCGGACCCCTCATCGCAGATCGCCTGCAGCATCGGCGGCAACGTAGCCGAGAATTCCGGTGGCGTTCACTGCCTCAAATACGGCCTCACGGTGCACAACATCCTCGAGCTCAAGGTGGTCACGATGGACGGGGAGCTGCTCACCATCGGCACCACGGCTCCGGATGCGCCCGGCTACGATCTGCTGGCGCTGCTGACCGGTTCCGAGGGCATGCTCGCCATCACCGTGGAGATCTGCGTCAAGCTGCTGCCGCGGCCGCAGCGGGCACAGGTGCTGCTGGCGGCCTTCGATTCCATCGACAAGGCCGGTGACGCGGTGGCTGCAATCATCGGCGCCGGGATCGTTCCCGCCGGGCTGGAAATGATGGACAACCCCTCCATTCGGGCGGCCGAGGATTTCGTTCACGCGGACTACCCGGTGGACGCCGAGGCGATCCTGCTGTGCGAGCTGGACGGCAACAACGAAGAAGTCTCGGAGCAGGTCATGCTGGTGCACGACCTGCTGCGGCGCCGCGGAGCGACCGAAGTGCGCACCGCCCGCGATGAACAGGAACGCCAGCGTTTCTGGGCTGGACGCAAGGCGGCTTTCCCCGCGGTGGGGCGCATTTCACCCGACTACTACTGTATCGACGGTACCATTCCGCGGCGCGAGCTCTCGAAGGTGCTGACGCGCATCGGCGAATTGTCGCAGGAGTACGGACTGCGGGTCGCCAATGTGTTCCATGCCGGCGACGGCAATCTGCACCCGCTGATTCTATACGACGCCAATCATCCCGGCGAACTGGAACGCACTGAGGAGCTGGCGGGCAAGATCCTGGAGCTGTGCGTGGAAGTGGGCGGCACCATAACCGGCGAGCATGGTGTGGGCATGGAAAAGATCAATCAGATGTGCGTGCAGTTCCCGGACGCGGAGCTGACCCAGTTCCACGCCGTCAAGGCGGCGTTCGACCCGCTGGGCCTGCTCAATCCCGGCAAAGCGGTGCCGACCCTGGCACGCTGCGCGGAATTCAATGCCATGCATGTGCACGGCGGTCAGCTGCCGTTCCCGGACCTCGAGCGCTTCTGAGCGACGCTGCGGCGGACACCCGGATCGCTGCGGCCGGTTGCCGGCGGGCGGACAAGCGCGACCGATGAATGACGACACCGAAAAGTTGCCGCTGATTCTCGAGCCGGACGCGCTGCAGAAACGGCTCGGCCGCGACCAACTGCTGATCGTCGATCTGTGCAAACCGGAAACCTACCGCCAGCTGCACGTCCCCGGCGCCCTGCATCTGGATTACGGGCGCCTGGTGCGGATCGAAAAGCCGGTGATGGGCCTGCTGCCCGACGACGATCATCTGAGCAGGTTGTTTTCCGACCTCGGCATCGCACCCGGAACCCATGTGGTGGCCTACGACGACGAAGGCGGCGGCCGCGCCGCGCGCCTGCTTTGGACCCTGGACGTGGCCGGCCACGATGGCTTTTCGCTGCTCAACGGCGGTCTGCAGGCCTGGGCCAACGAGGGCTATCCGCTCGAACACCGCCCGCTGGAAGCCACGCCCGGTAACTGCCGGGCACACCGAACGGATACCGGGATCACCGACAAGGACTACATCCTGGCCCACCTGCAGGATCCGGACGTGGTACTGCTCGATACCCGCAGCCCGGAGGAATATTCAGGGGCCAAACGGCTGGCGCATCGGGCGGGCCACATTCCCGGCGCGGTGAACATGGATTGGGTCAACACCATGGACCGCCGGCGCAATCTGCGCCTGCTGCCCGAACCGCGCCTGCGGGAGATGCTGACGGACTTGAACGTCGCCCCGTCCAAGCAGGTGATCGTCTATTGCCACTCCCATCACCGCTCCGCGCACACCTACATCGTGCTCAAGGCGCTCGGTTATCCGCGGGTCAAGGGTTATCCCGGTGCGTGGTCCGAATGGGGCAACGACGCCACCACACCGGTGGAATAAGGGCCGCGCGCCTCACTGGGCGCGGAACAGGTGCTCGCGGTAATATTGCAGCTCACGGATGGAGTCGCGGATATCGTCCAGTGCCAGGTGGCGGGCATCCTTGTGGAACCCCTGCAGCACCCCCGGATACCAGCGCGCCGCCAGTTCCTTGATGCTGCTGACGTCGAGGTTGCGGTAATGGAAGAACCGCTCCAGGTCGGGCATGCAGCGGGCCAGGAAGCGCCGGTCCTGGCAAATGCTGTTGCCGCACATGGGCGATTTGCCGGGCGGCACGTACTGCTCCAGAAACGCCAAGGTCTGGTATTGGGCCTCGTTCTCGTGAATGCGGCTGGCCCGCACGCGCTCGATCAGCCCCGACTGCCCGTGCTGGTTCCTGTTCCAGTCGTCCATGGCCTCGAGCACGTCATCGCTCTGGTGAATGGCCAGCACCGGGCCTTCGGCCACCAGGTTGAGGTGGGCGTCGGTAACGATGGTGGCGATCTCGATTATGTGGTCGCTCTGCGCATCCAGACCGGTCATTTCCAGATCGATCCAGATCAGGTTATTCAGATCCTGCGCCATGTGGTTGTCCAATCGCCGACCGGGCAATAGTCGGGGCATTTGCAGGGTTAACGGGACCGCCCCTCGGCCCCCTGTTGATCCGAGAATGCGGTTATACTTAAATTCGATTCAGACTGAATTGTAGAACGCCAGCGCCCACACACAAAACCACGCACC
The DNA here is from genome assembly GCA_037385045.1 of Gammaproteobacteria bacterium. Lineage (GTDB taxonomy): Bacteria > Pseudomonadota > Gammaproteobacteria > JASBUN01 > JASBUN01 > JARRNJ01. The sequence goes on from JARRNJ010000032.1 coordinate 21,802, forward strand.
GCGGCCAGCCGGCCGAAACCAGCGCGCTATCATGCTACTGCATCTGCGCCCACCAAGACGGAGATCGGATTCCAGTGGTCATCAATGCCTTCAGTTACCTGTTTCTCGCCGTCCTGCTGCTGACGTTGGGCGTGCAATTCTGGCTTGCGGGCCGCCAGATCCGCCACGTGCAGGCCGAACGGGAGCGGGTTCCGGAAGCGTTTCGAGCCAAAATCCCGCTCAGCACCCACCGCCGAGCCGCCGACTACACCGTGGCGCGCACCCGGTTCTCCCGCATTGACGCCGTCTACTCGGCGATCCTGTTGCTGTTGTGGACCTTCGGCGGCGGCCTGAACCTGCTTGACCGGGCCTGGCACGGCCTCGATCTGGGCGATCTGGCCACCGGCGTCGCCGTGCTGGTCAGCGCCGTACTGCTGATGTCGCTGCTGGAAATTCCCATGAGCGCGATACGGGCGTTCGGCATCGAGCAGCGCTTCGGCTTCAACCGCACCACCGTCGGTGTCTTCATCGGTGACCTGGTCAAGGGCGGGGCACTGATGCTGGTGCTGGGCGTGCCCCTGGCCTGGCTGGTGCTGTGGATCATGCAGGTGGCCGGGCCGCTGTGGTGGCTGTACGTGTGGCTGGTGTGGTTCGGCTTCAGCCTGCTGATGCTGTGGGCCTACCCCGCGTTCATCGCGCCGCTGTTCAACAAGTTCGAGCCGGTGCAGGACCAGGAGCTGCGCCAGCGGGTCGAGCGGCTGCTGCAGCATTGCGGCTTCCACAGCAAGGGAATTTTCGTCATGGACGGATCACGGCGCTCCACCCACGGCAACGCCTATTTTGGCGGCATCGGCAGCAACAAGCGCATTGTCTTCTTCGACACCCTGCTCAAACAGCTGGACGAAGAAGAAATCGAAGCGGTGCTGGCACACGAACTGGGCCATTTCCGGCTGCACCACATCCGCAAACGCCTGGCGCTGATGGGTGGCATCAGCCTGCTCAGTCTGGCGTTGCTCGGCTGGCTGATCCGGCAGGACTGGTTCTACTCCGGCCTCGGCGTGGACCACCCAACCACTTACATGGCGCTGCTGCTGTTCATGATGCTGGCCCCGGTGTTCGGATTTCTATTGACACCGAGCATGTCGTGGCTGTCGCGCCGGCACGAATTCGAGGCCGACGACTATGCCGCGCGCCAGCGCGACGGGCGCACGCTGGTGCGGGCGCTGGTCAAGCTGTACCAGGAAAACGCCAGCACCCTGACTCCGGACCCGGTGTATTCGCGCTTTTATGATTCCCACCCACCGGCGCCGATACGGGTCAACCATCT
>JARRNJ010000033.1:0-61159 GCA_037385045.1 Gammaproteobacteria bacterium
CTCTTCAGGCGGTCGTCCACCATGGCGTTGCCGCCGTACTTGATGACGATGGTCTTGCCCACGAAACGGCGGATATAGGGCAGCGCCTCGGACAGCACCCGGGCGAAGTTCATGGCGTATTCGGTGTCGATGGTCATGTGCTCGCCGTCATAAGGAAGCGCCGGCCTCACCCGCTTGCCGTGGCGCATTGACCGCCGGTGGCCGCAGCGGGCGCCGGCGCCCGGTCAGAATGGCAAATCCAGGTTCGGGTCCAACGCCAGCAACTGGTCGCGGAACTCATCCTGGATGCGCCGCAAGGCTTCGGCGTCGTCGGCTTCGAAGCGCATCACCAGGCTGGGCGTGGTGTTGGACGGGCGCACCAGCCCCCAGCCATCCTGGAATTCCACCCGCAACCCGTCCAGCGTGATGATCTTGCCGCCGCCGAACTGGGCGTTGGCCAGCAGGCGCTGCATCAGCGCGAAGTGCTCGCCTTCCGCCATGGTCGCGTTCAGCTCCGGCGTACTGACGCTCTCGGGCAGCGCCGCAAACACCTTGCTCGACGGCTGCATGTCGGCCGCCAGGATTTCGAGCAGCCGCGCACAGGCATACATGGCATCGTCGAAGCCGAACCAGCGTTCCTTGAAGAAAATGTGCCCGCTCATCTCGCCGGCGAGCAGCGCACCGGTCTCCTGCATCTTGGCCTTGATGAAGGAGTGGCCGGTCTTCCACATGAGCGGCTTGCCGCCGTTTTCGCTGATCACCTTTTCCAGATCGCGGCTGCATTTCACATCGTAAATGATCTCCGCTTCCGGGTTGCGCAGCAGCACGTCCATGGCCAGCAGCATCAGCACCCGGTCGGGCCAGATGATCTTGCCCTCCGAGTCCACCACCCCGAGACGGTCGCCGTCGCCGTCGAAAGCCACGCCGACGTCGGCTTCGTGCTCGGTCACCGCGCGGGTCAGGGCAATGAGGTTCTCCGGCTTGCCCGGGTCGGGGTGGTGATTGGGGAAATTGCCGTCCACCTCGCAGTAGAGTTCCACCACCTCGCAACCCAGCGCCCGGAGCAGTTGCGGCGCGATCTCGCCGGTGACGCCGTTGCCGCAATCGACCACCACCTTGACCGGACGCCCCAGGCGGACATCGCTGGTAATGCGGTCGACGTAGCTCGGCACCACGTCCAGCGACTGAACCCCGCCTTCGCCGCTGGCCAGGTTGCCGCTTTCGATGCGGTGGCGCAGCGCCTGAATATCCTCGTCATGCAGCGTCTCCCCGCCCAGCATGATCTTGAAACCGTTGTAATCGGGGGGGTTGTGACTGCCGGTGAGCATCACGCCCGAACCGCCGCCAAGGTAGTGGGTGGCGAAATACAACACCGGCGTGGGCACCCGGCCGATGTCGATCACCTCGCGCCCGGAGCCCGCCAGGCCCTTGATCAACGCCGCGCCCAGCTCCTCGCCCGAAAGGCGTCCGTCGCGCGCCACAATCACCTTCTCCAGGCCCCGCTGCTGCGCTTCGCTGCCGATGGCCCGGCCGATCTGCTCGGTGATATGGGCATCGAGGCTCTCGCCCACGACGCCGCGGATGTCATAGGCGCGGAATATGTGCGCCGGCACTTCCGGCTCCGCCGGCGCCTCTTCCACCTCCAGCGCGTCGGTGGACAGGCCGGCCGCCCCGAACAGGTCCTCGTCACCGCCGCCGGGCGGCTGCGCCGCGGGCGCGGCCCGGTATTGGCGCGCCATGTGCTGCAGTTGCTCGATGGTGCCGCGGCAATTGCCAAAGCGCGACGGATACTGGCCAGCCAACGCACCCTCCGACATGTCGCGCACCAGTCGGATCACCGTCACCTGGTCCCGCTGCAGGGCCCTGGCCAACACCCGGTAGAGCACCAGCAGGACCAAGGCCACGACCACCAGGGCGATGCCGAAGCTGCCCCAATACATCAGCTGCAGTTCACCGTCCAGCGGCCCGGCTCCGGCCGCCGGCCCGTACACCAGCTGCCAGCGGGTGCCTGGCACCGCGACCGTGCGGGCGGCCGCCGCCGACGCCGTGGGGCCGCGCTTGGCGATCACCAGGGGCGCACCGGCCGGCACCGCCTGGCGCAGCTGCACCGAACCGCCGGCCAAAGGCAGCTCGTTGACCGCCTGCTGCAGCATCGGCAGCGCGGCGGCCACCAGCACGTCGCCAACCAGCTTGCCGTCGGCGTCGAACACGGCGCGGGCGATGCTGATATGCTGCTGGGGCGACCCGAACTTGTGCACCTCCACCGGCGGCGTCTTGCGCGTGCGTTCGGCCTGGTGGATCAGGTCGAGACAGGCGTAGCCCACCGGAGGGTTGGCGCTCTCGTCGGGGGCATCGACGCCGGGCGGCAGCAGCCGCACCCGCAGCGCCGAAGGAAACAGGGAAGCCAGGGCGTTTTCCTTGGCACGAATGGCGTCGGCATTGCCGCTCTTGAGGAGCCGGATAACGTCGGGGTCCTCGGCGACGTAACCGATGGTGGCCACATAGGCGTGTACGGAATCGGCAATCTGGCGCGAAAAGCTGGACGCCAGCGTGGCGCTTTCCCGCTGCGCCGCGTTGCGCTGGTAGGCACCCAACTGGGCATACAGAAGAAAAGCCACCGCGGCCATTGCCCCGGCGGCGCTGATGAACACGACGGCCCAGGCCCGCTCCAGGCTGATCCCGCCTCCGGCCCCTGCGCTTCGCGCACCACTGCCGGGCGTCCGTTTCCTGCCGGACTTCAACGAAAACGTCATTGTCGTCTTTTCTTGCTCGTTCGCCGCACCATGGTCCGGCACCGCCGCTAATGGCGCCCGGTATGCCCGAAGCCGCCTTCCCCGCGGACCGAGTCCTCGAATTCCGCCACCACCTCGAACGCAGCCCGCACCACCGGCACGAAAACCATCTGCGCAATGCGCTCGCCGACTTGGATAGTAAAGGAGTCGGTGCCCCGGTTCCAACAGGAGACGAACAACTGCCCCTGATAATCCGAATCGATCAGGCCGACCAGGTTTCCCAGCACGATGCCATGCTTGTGGCCGAGCCCGGAACGCGGCAACAACACCGCGGCCAGCGTCGGATCGCCGATGTGGATGGCCAGCCCGGTGGGGATCAGGTGCGTCTGTCCGGGCGCAATGGCCAGCGGCTCGTCGATGCAGGCACGCAGATCCATGCCTGCGGCGCCGTGGCTGGCATAGTCCGGCAGCGGAAAATCACGCCCGATACGCGGATCCAGAACCTTGAGTTGTACCTTTTGCATGATACCTCGCCGCAATAAGTGAAATCAGCCTGCGCGCCAGTTGCGGTTTGGCGGCCCGCTCCAGGCTGGCCGCTCCGTCCGGCCACAACACCTCCAGGGCGTTGTCTTCGCGGTCAAAGCCCAGCCCCGCGCCAACATTGTTGGCGGCGATCATATCCAGCCCCTTGGCTTGCAGCTTGCCGCGGGCGTAGTCCAGGAGATTACCGGTTTCGGCGGCGAAACCGACCGTGAACGGTCTCTCCGGCAGCGACGCCACCGCCGCCAGCACGTCGGGCGTGCGCTCGAGCTGCAGTTCCAGGCTCGCATCGCGCCTCTTCAGCTTTCCGGGGGCCACCTGCCGCGGCCGGTAATCGGCCACCGCGGCGACGCCGATGAAGATCTCGCACTGACCCGCGCGGGCCAGGACCGCATCATACATCTGCTCGGTGGTCTCCACATCGATTCGCTCGACCCCCGGTGGCGTGGCGAGCCCCACCGGCCCGCTAACCAGAGTGACGGCCGCGCCGGCTTCGGCGGCGGCCCGGGCGACCGCGAAGCCCATCTTGCCGGAACTGCGGTTGGAGAGATAGCGTACCGGATCCAGCGGCTCGCGGGTCGGCCCCGCCGTCACCAGCAGCCGCAATCCGGCCAGATCGCCACGATCGAACATGGCGTCCAGGTGCCCGGCCAGGTCGGTCGGCTCGAGCATGCGCCCGGGCCCGGTTTCACCGCATGCCTGCCCGCCTTCCGCCGGACCCAGGATTGCCACACCCCGGGCGCGCAGCCGGGCTACGTTGTCGCCGGTCGCGGCGTTGCCCCACATGACCCGGTTCATGGCCGGTGCCACGGCGATGGGCGCCTCGGTGGCCAGACACAGAGTGGCCAGAAGATCGTCGGCGCGCCCCTGGGCCAGACGCGCCAGGAAATCCGCGCTGCACGGCGCCACCAGCACGGCGTCGGCCCAGCGGGCGAGCTCGATATGCCCCATGGCCGCCTCGGCGGCCGGATCCAGCAGGCTGTCGCGTACCGCGCGCCCCGACAGGGCCTGAAACGTCAGCGCCGTGACAAAGCGCGCGGCGCCCGCGGTCATCACCACCTGCACCTCGGCCCCGGCCTCGCGCAGCAACCGCACCAGCTCGGCGCTCTTGTAGGCCGCGATGCTGCCCGTGACGCCCAATAGAATCCGTTTGTTAATCAACCGGTTCATAATGGCGCAAGTGTAACAGAAATACGCCCTGGGCCAGCCTCGGGAATCGGGTCTGCGCGCCGCTGCCCCGCGGGCTACAATGGGGCACGGACATGGATGCGACAACAAGGAGGTTGCAATGGCGATCACCGACTGGCCGGTGGAGGAACGGCCGCGGGAGAAACTCCTGGCGCGCGGCCCCGGCGCATTGTCTGACGCCGAGTTGCTGGCCATATTCCTGCGCACCGGGGTTACGGGCAAGACGGCAGTCGACCTGGCCCGGGACCTTCTGCGCGAACACGGGGGCTTGCGGCCGCTGCTGGAGGCGGACCGCAGCCGTTTCTGCGCCAGTCGCGGGCTGGGCAGCGCCAAGTACGTGCAGCTGCAGGCGGCGCTGGAAATGACCCGCCGCCATCTCCAGGAAACGCTGCAACGGGCAGATGCGCTGCAGAACCCGGCGGACACCCGCCGCTACCTGAGCGCACAGCTGCGCGACCGCGGCCGCGAGGTGTTCGCCTGCCTGTTCCTGGACAACCGCCACCGGGTCATCCGCTTCGAGGAGCTGTTTCACGGCACCATCAACGGCGCCAGCGTGCACCCGCGCGAAGTGGTCAAGCGTGCCCTGTTCCACAACGCCGCCGCGGTGATCCTGGCCCACAACCACCCCTCCGGCGTGGCCGAACCGAGCCGCGCCGACCTGGCGCTAACCACCCGGCTGCGCGAGGCGCTGGCGGTGCTGGACGTGGTGGTGCTGGACCACATCATCGTCGGCGACGGGGCAGCGGTTTCCCTGGCCGAACGGGGCCAGATCTAGCGCCTGCCGGGCAGGCCGGCTCTTGTCTCCAGCCGGGCGAGCCGGTAAAATGCCCGCTCTTTACCGCGATGCGTTCCGCGGAACCGAATTTTTGGAGCAGGATCAATGTCCAGAGTATGCCAGGTAACCGGCAAGCGGCCGATGAGCGGGAACAACGTCTCCCACGCCAACAACAAGACGCGGCGGCGCTTTCTGCCGAACCTCCATTCCCACCGCTTTTGGGTGGAAAGTGAAAACCGCTGGGTGCGCCTGCGCGTGTCGTCCAAGGGCATGCGCATCATCGACAAGCGGGGCATCGACGCCGTGCTGGCCGACATCCGCAACCGCGGCGAAAAGGTGTAAAGGAGCCAATCATGCGTGACAAGATCAAGCTCGTATCCAGCGCCGGCACCGGCCACTACTACACCACCACCAAGAACAAGCGCACCATGCCCGAAAAGCTGGAGCTGAAGAAATACGATCCGGTGGTGCGCAAGCACGTGACCTACAAGGAAGCGAAGATCAAGTAGCCGCCCGACCGCAGACTGACGAAAAAAGCCCGCCTATGGCGGGCTTTTTGTTTCCTCGCACTGGGCGGCAAAACTAGATCGTGGCTCCCTTCAGGGAAAAGCCCCGCAGCGAACGGGCAAACTCCTGCAGCGAACGGATGCCGCTGGCCTCGGCCTGGGCGCACCAGTCTTTCAGCGCATGCACCAGGGCATCGTGACTGGTGGCGGCGCGCTCCCAGACTTCCTGCAGCCGCAGGCGGAAGCTGTAGACCACCTGCAGCCGGTTGTCGACGCGCAGGACGCTCTCCAGCTCCTGCCGGGCTTCGGCGTCCAAACGCCGTTGGTCGCGTACCAGCAGGGCCTTGGCCTTGCGGAAGGTGTGCCGGCAGCCGCCAGCCTGGGCCACCGCCTCTTTCAGCACCGGGCGGATCACGTGGCGCGCATAATTTGCCGTGACGTGAAAACGCGCCGCGATCACCGCCCGCAGGGTATCGAGATCGATACGTTGCTTATCGGCTGCGATCCGCGGTCGCGGCGCCACTTTCTTCACCCGCGCCAGGCCCAGCACCGACAGCAGCCGGATGTACAACCAGCCGATATCCAGCTCCCACCACTTGTTGGAAAACTTGGCCGAGCTGGGGAAGGCATGGTGGTTGTTGTGCAGCTCCTCGCCGCCGATCCACAACGCCAGCGGAGCCAGGTTGGTGGAGGTATCCTGGGTTTCGTAGTTACGGTAACCCCACCAGTGCCCCAGGCCGTTGATCACCCCGGCGGCCCAGAGCGGTATCCACATCATCTGCACCGCCCATACGGTGAGGCCGGCGGCGCCGAACGCCGCCAGGTCGATCACCAGCATCAGCGCGAGGCCCGCGTATTTGTGGCGCGCGTACACGTGCCGCTCCAACCAGTCCGCCGGCGTGCCGTGGCCGTAGCGGGCCATGGTCTCGGCATTCGTCGCTTCCTTGCGATACAAGTCGACGCCGTCGAACACCAGCTTGCCGATGCCGTAGACCATCGGGCTGTGGGGGTCCTCTTCGGTCTCGCACTTGGCGTGGTGCTTGCGGTGGATCGCCACCCATTCCTTGGTCACCATGCCGGTGGTCAGCCACAACCAGAAACGGAAGAAATGGCCCGCGAGCGGATGCAGGTCAAGGCCCCGGTGAGCCTGATGCCGATGCAGGTAAATGGTCACCGACGCGATGGTGATCTGCACCAGAACCAGGGTGAGCAGCACCTGCTGCAGTAACGAAAAGTGAAACACCCCCCCGGAAAGGAAGGCCAACAGACTATTGAACATGCGAGACTCTCTTTGCGCTCGAGGCGGAAGGCCGCACCGATGGGATTGAGGCAACTATAAGTGATTTGTCTGGAGCCGTCCAACCGTGCCCGGGGGCGCCGCAGGCGCCATCCGACCCCGTCTGCACCTCTTCCGGCGGCCCCTATTGATATGGGGTCGCCGGTGGCCAAACTCAAGCCACAGACTCCCGGGCCGATAGTTTGGACTCAGACCGGAGCGCACGCCGGGAGCCGGAAGAGCGGGCCGACCGGACGACGGGTTGGGGTTAACACGGATGGACGCCATGCAGGAACTCTTTCTCGGCCGTCAGCCGATTTTCGACCGGCAGCTCACGGTTGTCGGCTACGAACTGCTGTATCGTGCGGGGGACGTCGGCCGCGCCGAAATCGTCAACGGTGACGAGGCTACCGCCCGCGTGCTGCTGAACAGTTTCATCGAGATCGGCCTGCCGAAACTGGTAGGCCCCAGTACGGCGTTCATCAACCTCACCCGAAACTTCATCGTCAACCAGGATCTGCTGCCGCCGGCCAGCGAGCGTGTAGTGCTGGAAGTGCTGGAGGACATCGAGGCCGATGAGGAACTCATCGGCGCCGTCTCCAGCCTAGCCGCCATGGGCTACACCATCGCGCTGGACGACTTCATCTATAACGAGAGTCTGCGCCCGCTGGTGGAGGTCGCAGACATCGTCAAGATCGATTTGCGCACCCTCGACCCGGCCGCCCTGAACCGGCACGTGGAGCTGCTGCGGCAATACCCGGTCCGCCTGCTGGCGGAAAAGGTGGAGACCCCCGACGAACTCAACGCCTGCCGGGAACTGGGCTTTGAATTGTTCCAGGGCAATTTTCTCTGCTCCGCCAGCAACGTCTGCAGCCGGCGCCTGCCAGCCAACCGGATGAGCATCCTGCGTTTGCTGGCCAAGCTGCAGCGGCCCCAGACCACGGTGGACGACCTCGAGCACGTCATTGCCCAGGACGTGACGCTGAGCTACAAGCTGTTGCGCTACCTCAATTCCGCGGCCTTCTTCGGCCGGCGGGAGATCAGCTCCATTCGCCACGCCATTGTCTATCTGGGCGAGCGCGCCGTGCGCAACTGGGCCAGTCTGGTCGCCCTGGCCGCGATCGACGACAAACCGCCGGAGCTCATCTCCACCTCCCTGGTGCGCGGCCGCATGTGCGAACTCCTTGCCCGGGCGGCACAGCGTGAGGAGCCGGGAGCGGCGTTCATCGCCGGCATGTTCTCGGTCCTGGACGCCATCATGGACGCCCCGCTGCCCGAACTGTTGGACGAGCTACCGCTCGCCGGGCCGATCAGGGAGGCCCTGCTGAGCCACCGCGGTCCGTTCGGCGATATCCTGGAAAACACCGTTGCCTACGATCGTGGCGAATGGGACCAGGTCGGCTGCGCCGGTCTCGACCCCGGGGAAATCGGCGTGGCCTACGTACAGGCGGTCGAGTGGGGCCGGCATACGGTGGCGGGTTTGGCCTGACCGCACCGCCGGTGCGGCCGCCATTCAGCCGCCGTGCTGCAGCACCAGCGTGCCGGTGTCGTGGACCGTGCAGCGCCATTCCGGCGCCAGGTAAGCGGTCGCAACCGTTTCGGTGATGAGGGCCGGGCCCTGAATCTCCTGGCCGGCGGCCAGCTTGTCGCGCGCGTAGGCCGGCACCGGCGCGGAAAATCCCGCCATGGGCACCGCCCGACCCGCGCCGGGGCCACCCGCCGCCAGCGGCGCCAGCTGCAGCGGCGGCATTGAGCCAGCCACCGATACCCGCACGTTGAGCAGTTCCACCGGGTCGTCGAGGCGGTGCCCATACCGGCGCTGATGCAGGGCGTGGAACGCCTCCTCGGCACGCCCCGGCGCGCCTTCCCATTCCACCTGCAGCGGGTAGGACTGACCCAGGTAACGCAGGTCCAGGTGGCGCCGGCAGTGCAGCTCGTGCGGCGCCGCTCCCTCGGCCACCAGCTGCCCGCGCCCGCGCCGTTCGAGCTCCTCCAAATGGCGCTCCAGGTCCGCCAGGGGGAATCCGGCCAGCGGCGCGCCGACGGTGCGCGACAGGTGGCGGGCCCGCGGCGCCACCAGCATCCCCAGCGCCGACAGCACCCCGCCGTGCACCGGCACGATGGCCCGGGCCATGCCCAGGGCCTCGGCCAGCGCGCACACGTGCAGGCCGCCGGCGCCGCCGAAACACATGAGGGCGAATCCGCGCGGGTCCACCCCCCGCTGCACCGAGATCACCCGCAACGCCCGCGCCATGTGCTCGTTGGCCAGGTTCACAATACCCAGAGCAGCATCCGGCACCGAAACGCCGAGCCGTTGCGCCACCGCCGCCACGGCCGTGCGCGCTGCCTCCACATCGAGCACCATGGCTCCGCCGAGGAAGGCATCGGCGCGCAGGCGCCCCAGCACCAGGTTGGCGTCGGTCACCGTCGCGCCGCTGCCGCCGCGCCCGTAACAGGCGGGTCCGGGGTCGGCACCGGCCGAGCGGGGCCCGACCTGCAGCAGGCCGCCTGCGTCCACGTACGCCAGGGAGCCGCCGCCGGCACCGATGGTATGCATGTCAACCATGGGTACCGCCACCGGGAATCCGCCCACCCGGCCCTCGCTGGTCAGGCGCACTTCGCCGTCGATCAGAGCGACGTCGGTAGAGGTGCCGCCCATGTCGAAAGTCAGCACCCTCTCCACGCCCACCGCGCCGGCGACGAAGCGCGCGCCCATGAGTCCGCCGGCGGGACCCGAGAGCAGCATGTGCACGGCCTGGCGGCCGGCTTCCGCCGCATCCATGGTGCCGCCGGAGCTCTGCATCACCGCCGCCCGGGCCGGGGCAACGGCATCCGCCAGACGGCCCAGGTAACCCTGCACCAGCGGCCCGACCCAGGCGTTGAGCCAGGTGGCCACGCCGCGTTCGTATTCCCGGTATTCGGGCAATACGTCCGAGGAGCGCGATACGAACACGCCCGGCGGCACCGCCGCTTCGATCGCCTGCTCGTACTGCGGGTCGAGAAAGGAAAACAACAGGTTGATCGCCACTGCCTCGGGCGCCAGCCGCTGCAGCGCCGTGGCCAGGGCGGCCAGATCGGCATCGGTGAGCGGGTCGACCAGCGACCCGTCGGCCCCCAGGCGCCCGCCGGTTTCCAGGCGCAGGTCCTCGGGCACCGGCACCGCCGCGGGGGGTGGCTGCAGGTTGTACAGCTCCGCCCGGGCCTGGCGCCCGATCGCCAGCAGGTCGCCGAGGCCGCGGTTGGTGATCAACGCGGTGCGCACGCCCCTGCCTTCCAGTACCGCGTTGGTGGCCACCGTCGAACCGTGCACCAGCCGCAGGCGGGAGAGGTCCACGCCCAGCTCGCGAATGCCCCGAAGAATCGCCCGTTCCGGTGCCTGTGGCGTCGAGAGCACTTTGTGCACCCGCACGCCTCCGGCCCCGAACAGGACGAAATCGGTGAAGGTCCCGCCGGTATCGATACCCAGCAGCATGAGACTGCCCCGCTCCATATGTTCCTGGCGCGCCGCGGCGCGGCCCGATCATGGCAAAAACCGGCGCCACCGGCCACCGGAATCCGCCGGCGGGCTGAGCCGCAGCATTTGGCAATCCGGCGCCCGAGACCCGATAATACGACGCCATGAACCGCCAGCCGCTGATCCGCGCCGAGCACCTGTGCCGCAGTTACGGCGAGCGACAGGCGGTCGTCGACCTCAGTTTCGAATTGCACGCGGGCGAAATCGTCGGCTTTCTGGGCCTCAACGGCGCCGGCAAGTCCACCAGCATAGGTCTGCTCAGCGGCAACCTCAGCCCCGACGCCGGCCGCGTGCTGATCGACGGTCTCGACCTGGCCCGCGAGCCCCTGGCGGCCCGCCGCCGGCTCGGCTACCTGCCCGAACATCCGCCCCTGTACGGCGACCTGACCGTCGACGAGTACCTGGCCTACAACGCCCGCCTGCACGGGCTGGCGCGGGCGCAGGTGCGCGAAGCCGTTGGACGGGCGCGCCGGCGCTGCGGTCTGGAGCACCACGGCCGGCACCTGGTCGGCACCCTCTCCAAAGGCTACCAGCAGCGGGCGGGTATCGCCCAGGCCATCGTTCACGGACCGCCGCTGCTGCTGCTGGACGAGCCCACCACCGGCCTCGACCCGCTGCAGATCCGCGACATCCGCCAGTTGATCCTGGATCTCGGCCGCGATCACGGGGTGCTCCTGTCCAGCCATATCCTTCCGGAGGTGGAAGCCACCTGCAGCCGGGTGATGGTGCTGCATCACGGAAGGCTGGTGTTCTCCGACTCCATGGATCACCTCGAAACTGACAGCGGAGGACAAATTCTGGTGTCACTGCGCCAGGCCCCGTCGACCCAGGCGCTGGCGGCGCTGCCGGGGGTGGTCAAAGTGGAATCCCTGGGCGATGGCCGCTTCGCCCTGGGGCACCGGACCGACGCACAAGAGCTGACCAGATGCCTGGTGCGCTCGGCGGTGGAACAGGGCTGGGAACTGGTGGAACTGGCGCCCCGGCGCAGCGGCCTGGAGCAGGTTTTCATCGAGCTGACCTGCAGCGACGACGCCGGCGCCCGCCCGAACGTGGAAGCGACCGGCACATGATCGCCACCATCGCCTGGCGCGAACTGCGCAACCTGCTGATCAGCCCGCTGGGTTGGTCGGCGCTGGCGCTGGTGCAGCTGGTACAGGGCCTGATCTTCTACCGGCTGGTGCAGGCCTATCAGGCGGCGCCGGTGGTGGAGGGGGCCAACGCCGGCATCACTTACAATGTCGCCGCGCTGCTGTTGGGCAGCACCGGCTACGTGGCATTGCTGCTCGTCCCTGTGTTGACCATGCACCTGATCAGCGGCGAGCGCCGGCGCCGGACCCTGCCGCTGCTGATGACCGCGCCGGTGGCCGCGCGCCAGATCATACTGGGCAAATATGCCGGCGTTGCCGCCTACCTGGCGCTGATGCTGGTCCTGGTGGCGCTGATGCCGGTATTCCTTCTCACCGGCACCAGCCTGGACCTGGGGCTTCTGCTGTCAGCCTGGGTCGGCACCCTGCTGCTGCTGTGGACCTACGCCGCCCTCGGCCTGCTCATGTCGGCGTTGGCTCCCCGCCCGGCGGCGGCGGCGGTGAGCGCCATCGCCGTGCTGCTGCTGTGGTGGCTGTTGCAGATGCTGGCGGCCACCGGCATCGCACCCCTGGACCGCCTGCTCGCCTATGTCTCCCTGTTCGCCCATTACGAGCCCATGCTCCGCGGCACGGTGGACAGCGGCGACCTCGCCTACTTCGCGATTCTGATCGGCGTGCTGCTGGGGCTGAGCATCGTGCGGCTGGACCATCTACGGACCCGCAGCTGAACGCCGCCCATGCCCGCTCACCGCCGCAAACTTCCCCACCTCTCCTGGCGTCACTGGCTGGCGTCGCTGGCGCTGGTTGTTGCGGCCGTGGCACTGGCGTGGCTCAGCCAGCGTTACCACTATTCCTGGGACTGGACCTCGTCAGCCCGCAACAGCCTGACGCGGGACAGCCAGCGGTTGCTCGCTGATCTGCGCGGCCCGGTGAGCGCCACCGCCTTCATTGCCGACGATCCCAAGCTGCACCGGCCCATCCGCGCCCTGATCCAGCGCTACCAGCGCTACAAGCCGGACCTGACACTGCGTTTTGTCGATCCCAAGACCCACCCGGACCAGGCCCGGGCCCTGAACATCCCTCCCGGCGGCGCCCTGGTGCTCGGTTACAAGGGGCGCCGCGAAACCCTGCAGGTGCTGAACGAGCAGAGCCTCACCAACGCCCTGCTGCGTCTGTCCGGCAACCCCGACCGCTGGATCGTGTTCACCGAGGGGCACGGTGAACGCAGCCCCCTGGGCCACGCCAACTATGACTTCAGCCTGTTCGCCAAGGAACTCAAACAGCGCGGCCTGCACACCCAGAACCTGGACCTGGGCCGCACCGGCGTCATCCCCGACAACACGTCGGTGCTGGTGATCGCCGCTCCGCAACAACCGTTCAGCGCCGCCGAAGTCAAATTACTGCACCGCTATGTGGCGCGCGGCGGCGATCTGCTGTGGCTGGCGGAGCCCGGCGCGCACGCCGGGCTGGCGCCACTGGCCCGGCAACTGGGCATCCGGTTTCTGCCGGGGGTGGTGCTGAGCGCCCGCAGCCGGCTGCTAGGGGTGCGCAATCCGGCGTTCATTGTCATCGACCACTATCCCCTGGACTTCCCGGCCACCCGCGGGCTGGTCCAGCGCAGCCTGCTGCCGGTGGCCGTGGGTCTTGCTCCTGACCCAGACAGCGGCTGGAAGGCCACGGCGTTTCTGCGTTCCAGCGACCGCAGCTGGTCCGAGGCCGGCGACCTCAACAAACCGCCGATCCGCTTTGACCCCGGCACCGCCGACCGTCGCGGCCCCATCGATCTGGCGCTGGGACTGGTGCGCTCCACCGGGCAGGAGCAACAGCGGGTCGTCGTCGCCGGTGACAGTGATTTCCTTTCCAACACCTACCTCAACAACGGCGCCAACCTGCAGCTGGGCCTCAACATGATCCACTGGCTCAGCCACGACGACCGGTTCATGGCCATCAAACCGTGGGCGGCGGGGGATCTGCACCTGCGCCTGTCCGACGCCTCGGCGGCCATGATCGCCTTCGGCTTCCCGTTCGTGGTGCCCGCGTTGCTGGTTGGCGCCGGATGGGTCGTTCGCCAGCGCCGCCGGCGACGCTCACGGTAGGGGCAACCGGCCCGCGATCATTCCGGTACAATCCGCCGATGCCCGAGCTGCCTGAAGTCGAGACCACCCTCCGTGGCATCGCCCCCTACGTCACCGGACGGCGGATCGGCGCCGTGGTGGTGCGCGAGCCGCGCCTGCGCTGGCCGGTGCCGAAAGACCTGGCGCGCAGCTGCCGGGGCCAAGTGGTCGAGTCGGTCAGCCGGCGCGGCAAATACCTGCTGTTCCGCACAGCGGCCGGCACCCTGATCGTGCACTTGGGCATGTCCGGCAGCCTGCGCCTGGTCGACGCCGGCACGCCGCCCGGTCCCCACGACCACGCGGATATCGCCTTGGAGGGTGGCCGCGCACTGCGCCTGCGCGATCCGCGCCGTTTCGGCGCCGTGCTTTGGACCGTGGAGGATCCGTTGCGCCACCCGCTGCTGCGCAACCTGGGCCCCGAACCCCTGGATGATGCGGCCTTCACCGGCGACTACCTTTATCAACGCTCCCGCGGCCGCCGCCAGGCGGTGAAAACCTTCATCATGGACAGCCGGATAGTGGTGGGGGTGGGGAACATCTATGCCAACGAGGCCCTGTTCAGCGCCGGCATCCGGCCCACCACCGCCGCCGGACGCATCGGCCGGACACGCTGCCGGCGCCTGGCCGAAGCCATCGCCCGGGTGCTGCGCGACGCCATCGCGGCGGGCGGCACCACCCTGCGCGATTTCATCAACGGCGACGGCAAACCCGGCTATTTCGCCCGGCGCCTGCAGGTGTACGGCCGTGCCGGCGAAGCCTGCCGGGCCTGCGGCCACACCATCCGGTCGTCCCGCCTGGGCCAGCGCTCGACGTTCTATTGCCCCCACTGCCAGCGGTAGAAATGGGCGCGTTTACATGGGGTTAAGCGGTGGGCAGCCACCAGTATGACGTAGTATCATAGGGTTCAGATGCGATCCCGGATCGAGGCGGGATCGGCATAGCCACGAGCCCGTGAGGTGCAGCATGAGTGAACTGGAAGGCGGCGGGTGCTCCGCCAAATCGCCCTTTGCGTTGCAGGTGCTGGGGGACAGCATGGAACCCGAGTTCCGCGACGGGGCAGTGATCATCGTCGACCCCAACGTCCCCGAGTTCGACGGCGCCTACGTGGTCTGCGACCACAACGGCGAAACCACCCTGCGCCAGTTCACCATCCGCGGCGGCCGGCGCATGCTGGTGGCCCTCAACGAGCGTTACCCGGCCGAGGAGATCAATCAAAGTTACCTGTTGCGCGGCGTGGTCACCCAGCAGGCCCGCAACCGGCGCCTGGGCCTGAAACGCGCCAAGCACTACGAGCCCCAGCCGCCCGCTTCGGCGACCGTAACCCTGAACGCCCGCTCCCTGATCTGAGCGCGCCCCGGCATCAGCGCCGATCCGCGGCCGCCGGCACGCGCTCCACCCGCGCCTGCCCGACCCCGCGGGGATCGCTGGCCGCCTCCACCCGGTGGTGCTGCCGATCCCAGAACACCACCTGCATGTTGCCGTAGGTGGAGTGCAGGGGTTTCAAGGTATAGCCCATACGCTGAAGACCCAGCCGTTCCTCGGCGCTCAGTGCGCCAGGCTCGAACTGCACCACGTCGGGCAGGTACTGGTGGTGAAAGCGTTTGAGATCCACCATGGCCTGGGCGCCGCCGCCGCGCTCGAACTCCAGCAGTCCCAACAGCACCATGGTGATGATGCGGCTGCCGCCGGGGGTGCCGAAAATCACCACCCCGCGTTTGCCCTCCGCCATGGTGGGCGTCATGCTCGACAGCGGCCGTTTGCCCGGGGCGATGGCATTGGCCTGGGCGCCCACCAGGCCATAGACATTCGGTACCCCGGGCTTGCTGGAAAAATCGTCCATTTCGTCGTTGAGCAACACCCCGGTACCCGGCGCCACGAAACCGGAGCCGAACGGGTAGTTTACGCTGAGCGTAGCCGCCACGCGGTTGCCCTGCTGGTCGATGATGGAAAAATGAGTGGTGTGGCGGCCGGTGAGCTTCTCCCCGGCGACACCGGGCAGCGCCGCACTGGGGGTCGCCCGGTCCAGGCGGATCGAGGCCCGCAGGCCGGCCGCATACATTGGATCCGTCAGCATCGCCACCGGATTGTGGACGTAGTCGGGATCGCCCAGGTATTCCGCCCGGTCCCGGTAAGCCCGGCGCATGGCCTCGATAATAAGATGCTTGCGGGTCACCGCATCCACCGACTGCAGGTCGTAGCCGGAGAGGATATTGAGCATCTCCATGAGCACAATACCGCCGGAGGACGGCGGCGCGGCGCTGGTGATTCGCAGGTCCCGGTAGCGCCCGTGAATCGGCTCGCGCTCCACCACCCGGTAGTCGCGCAGATCCTTCAGGCTCCAGATGCCCCCCGCCTGGCGTGCGCCGTCGACCAGCGCCCGGGCCACCGGGCCGCGGTAGAAACCGTCGGCACCGTGACGGGCCAGCCGCTCCAGCGTTGCCGCCAACCGGGGCTGGCGGACCACGTAGCCCACCGCCGGCACCTGGCCGTGGTCGAGAAACTGCGCCGCGGCCGCCGCTGACGCCCGCAGCACCTTGAGCCGGAAGCGGGCCAGGCGGCGGTAGTGTTCGTCGACCGGAAAACCGTCACGGGCCGCGCGGATCGCCGGCGCCAGGGACACCGACAGGGGCAGACGGCCGTATTTTTCCGCCATGTGCACCAGCGCCGCCGGCTCGCCGGGAATGCCGGCCGCCAGGGGGCCGTTGATGGAACGGTCCGGAACCACGTTGCCGTGGCGATCCTGGTACATGGTGCGGCTGGCGGCGCCGGGAGCGCGCTCACGGCCGTCGATCATCACCTCGCGACCGTCCGCGGCCCGATGCAGCAGCCAGAATCCGCCGCCGCCGAGGCCCGAGCTGTAAGGTTCCACCACCGCCAGGGTTGCGCTCACGGCCACGGCGGCATCGAAGGCATTGCCGCCCTCTCGCAGCACCTTCATTCCGGCCTGGGTCGCGATCGGGTGGGCGCTGGCCACCGCCGCGGCCGGGGGCAACGATCGCGCCGCGGCGACGCCCATCCACAACAGGGCCGCCAGGGTCGCCGTTATCCACCCGCTCTTTATCGTCATCGGGCTTCTCCAGTGTTGTGGCACCGTCCCACCCCTATAGTGCGCCGCGGGCCCGGGCACAAGAAAAAAGCCCCTCGCGGGGCTTTTCTCGGCAGCCGGCAGTGAGGCGGCGGCTAAGCCGTTTCCTGCAGCTTCTTGTACTTCGCCATGAGCTGCTCCTGGGTTTCCTCGTGATCGGGATTGGGCAGGATGCAGTCCACCGGACAGACTTCGATGCACTGGGGGGTGTCGTAATGGCCGACGCATTCGGTGCAAAGGTTGGCGTCGATCACGTATACCTCATCGCCCTGGGAAATGGCCTCGTTCGGGCATTCGGGTTCGCACACGTCGCAGTTAATACATTCGTCTGTGATCATCAGTGCCATGGTTCGCTCCCAAGCGTTGGTCCGCCGAAGGCGTTAAACACGGCTATATTAGCGCATCCTGTTGCTCAATGCAGCACCAACCCGCGGGTGTACGAACGGCGACACGTCGCCTCCCAGGGCGGCAATTTCCCGCACCAGACTCGAGGAAATATAGGCGTATTGCTCCGCCGGCGTGAGAAACATGGTTTCCACCTGCGGCGCCAGGCGCCGGTTCATGCTGGCCAGCTGGAACTCGTATTCGAAATCCGATACCGCGCGCAACCCGCGCAGAATCACCTGCGCACCCTGGTCGCTGACGAACTCCACCAGCAGCGAACCGAAGCTGCGCACTTCGACGTTATCCAGTGCGGCTGCGACCGTGGTCACCAGCTCGACGCGCTCCTCCAGGGAGAAAATGGGCTGCTTGTGCGGGTTGGCCGACACGGCGACGATCACCCGATCGAACAACCGCGCGGCGCGCTGAATCAGGTCGGTATGGCCGTTGGTGACGGGATCAAAGGTCCCGGGGTATACCGCGGTGATGGAATTGCTCATGGCGTCCCCTGTTCATCAACCGGATCGCGCGCCCGACCCGGCGTCGCTGCCGCGGGTGCTGCGCCACCCATGACAGTCTGCGCCCGGGACAGCCGGCAATCAAATTTCCCGTTCACACGCCGGCGTTGGTCACGGATTCTGGCGCACTGCGAGATGGTAGCCCACCTGCCCGGCCTGTTTACTGCGTATCAGGGTCCAGCTTTCCGGCAGCGGCAGTGCCTGCAGCGACCGCTCCGCCTCCAGGTAGATGCGGGCACCGGCAGTCAGCCAGCCGCCGGCCTCGAGGCTGCGGCAGCATGGGCCGAGCAGACCGCGGCCGAAGGGGGGGTCCAGGAACACGATGTCAAAGCCGGCCGGCGCCGGCCCGGCCAGATACTGCTGCGCCTCGGCCACCAGCACCTCCAACCCGGCCGCCTGCAGCATGCCACCCTGGTCGCGCAATTGGGCCGCCACCCGGGCGTCGGCATCCACCATCACCACCTGCGCCGCCCCCCGCGACAAGGCCTCGAAGCCCAGGGCGCCGCTGCCGGCAAACAGGTCGAGGCAGCGGGCGCCGGCAATCACCGGCTGCAGCCAGTTGAACACCGTCTCCCGGACCCGGTCGGGGGTGGGGCGCACGCCGGGCGCGTCCGCGAAGGTAATCCGGCGACCGCGCCATTGGCCGCCGATGATGCGCAACCGGTGCCCGGCTGCGGCCGGGCCCCGGCGGGCGCGCTTGCTCCGTGCCGGCACCGGAGCCCCGGTCAGCCCGCGCCACCGACGATGACGGTGACCATGCGCTTTGGATCGACCCGGCGCCGGAACGCGGAGCGGATCTGGCCGGCGGTCACCGCACCGATGCGGTCGGTGAAGCGGTCGAGATAATCCAGCGGCAGACCGTAGAAGCCGAGCATGGCGAGGTACTGGACGATCTTGCGGTTGCTGTCGATGCGCAGCGGGAAGCCGCCGGTGAGGTTCTTCTTCGCGGCGCTGAGTTCCTTGGCCGTGGGTCCGTCGCTGACGAACCGCGCCAGGACCTTGCGCATCACGTCGATTGCGTGCCCCGTCTGGTCGTTGCGCGTCTGGGTGCCCATCAGGAACGGGCCTTTGCGCGCCATCGGCACGAAGTAGCTGTAAACGCTGTAGGCCAGGCCGCGCTGCTCACGCACGGCATCATTGAGCCGCGAAACCAGGCCGCCGCCGCCCAGCACGTGGTTGCCCAGGTACAGGGGGAAGTAATCGGGATCGCCGCGATAATCCCCCGGCTGGCCGATCAGCACCGTGGTCTGCGACGACGGGTGGGGGATGCGGATGGTACGCGGCCGCGCCAGGGGCTCCACCTTGGGCAGGTGCGGCGCCGCTTCACCCGCCGCCAGCCCGCCCACCAGGCGCTGCGCCAACTGCTGCGCCTCGGTGCGGCTTAGATCGCCGACCACCGCCACCACCGCATTGCGGCCGACGTAATAGCGCCGGTAGAACGTCCGCAGGTCTTCCCGGGTCAGGGCCTTGACGCTGGCGGCGGTACCCAGGGGCGGACTGGCGTACGGGTGGTCGCCGTACAACGCGGCGTAAAATGCCCGCTCCGCCACCGCCTCGGGGGACTGCTTCTGTTGCTCGATGGCCACCAGGGCGTGCTTGCGCTCGCGCTCGAAGTCGGCGGCCGGGAACTCCGGCTGGGCGAGCACCTGGGCAAGGGTCTCCAGTGCCGGGCCCAACGATTCGGGTCGTGTCAGGCTGCGCAGCGACACCCAGGCCATGTCGCGCTCGGAACCGTTGCCGACGCCCGCCCCGACGGCGTCGAAGCGCTCGGCAATCTGGTCGGCGCTCAGCCCGTCGGCACCGAGAAACAACACCTGATTGGTCAGGCGCGCCAGCCCGGCATTGCCATGGTCACGGGCCGAGCCGGCGTGGAACACCACGCGCACGTCGACCATGGGCAGGTCGCCCGCATGGACGAAATACACCTGGGCGCCGTTATCGGTCTGCCAATGCTGGATCTCGGGGCTGGCCCAGGCGCACGGAACCGAGGCAGTCATCAGCGCCAGCAAGCCGCCCAGGCCGCGGGCCAGACGCCCACGCAACGGGGCAACGGTCTCAACGTACATCGTGGCCTCCCATTGGCGGCGGCGCCGGGCGGCGGGCGCCCGGCTCCATGGGCAGCGGGTCGAGCACCGCCACCGTGAGCCGGTTCGGCACCAGGTACTTGCGCGCCACCGCCTGTACCTGGGCCGGCGTCACGGCGCGGATACGGTCCACGTACTGGTCGGCCAGGCGCCAGTCGAGGCCCACCGCCGCCAGCTTGCCGATCTGCATTTCTGGGCCACGACCCGCGCCTTGACCCGCTCCAGCTCCGCGTCGGTCACCGGTTGGTCCTGCAGCGCACGAATCTGCGCCCGCAACGCCTTTTCCACGGCGGCGATGTCCCGGCCCTGGGCCGGCGTGCCGTCGAACAGGAACAGGTCCGACATGCGGCTGTAAAGGTCATAGCCGGCGCCGGCGCTGGCCGCCACCGCCGAGCCGCGCACCAGCCGCGTCGGCAGGCGCGCGCTGTCACCACCATCGAGGATGCCGGCCAGCACCTCGAGCGCGTAGGGCTCCCACGGCTGAGCGGCGGTGGCGAGCACCGGCACGTGGTAGCCCATGATCACATAGGGCAGCTCCGCCGGGACTTTCACGGTGATGCGCCGTTCCCCGTCCTGGGCCGGCTCCAGCTGCGGTTTCGGCGGCCGCAACTTGAAGGGCCTGAGCGGCCCGAAGTATTTCCGCGCCAGGGCCAACACCTGCTGCGGCCGGACGTCGCCCACCACCACCACGGTGGCATTGTTGGGCGCGTACCAGCGCCGGTACCAGGCGCGCAGATCTTCCACCCGCAGGTGCTGCAGGTCGTTCATCCAGCCGATGACCGGCAGCCGGTAGGGGCTGGCGATGAATGCCGCGGCCATGAACCGTTCATAGGTGAACGACTCGGGCCGGTCGTCGGTGCGCATGCGCCGCTCTTCCATCACCACCCGCACTTCCTTCTGGAACTGCTTGTCGGTGAGCAGCAGGCCGCGCATGCGATCGGCCTCGAGCCGGAAACTCACGGGCAGGCGGCTGGCCTCCAGCTGCTGGAAATAGGCGGTGTAGTCACGGCTGGTGAAGGCGTTCTCGTTGCCGCCGTTCTCGGCGACGATGCGCGAGAATTCACCCGCCGGGTGCTTGCGGGTGCCCTGGAACATCATGTGCTCGAGCACATGGGAAATGCCCGTCGTGCCATTATGCTCATAGGAGGAACCGACCTTGTACCACACCTGCGACACCACCACCGGCGCCCGGTGGTCCTCCTTGACGATCAGCCGCAAACCGTTGGCCAGCCGATACTCGTGCACCGGTCCGGCGCCAACCGCGACCAGGGGCACCAACGCCAGTGCCAGGGCGGACAACATGGTTTTCAACATCGATCCAAGTCCTTCACGCAGGTTCGTCCAGTGGCCGGCGGACCGGTCCGGCAGCCGTCAGGGCAAGGCATAAAGCCAACCCGGACAGGGAATTGGCAGTTTACAGGTAAAACCGGTTCTCCGCCCACCGCTGGCTGGTTACAATGCGCGTTGTGCGCCCGGGCGCCTGCCCGCTGATTTCCATTGGATCTGAATTGCGATGTTTGGTTTCGGAAAGAACAAACCCGACAAACCCGACAAACCCGAAGCGGCCGCTGCGGATGCGGGCGGAGAAGGCAAGCGCGGCTGGTTCGCGCGTCTGCGCCAGGGCCTGGCCAAAACCCGCGGCGGCCTCACCGACGGCCTCGCCAACCTGGTGCTGGGGCGCAAAAGCATTGACGACGAGTTGCTGGAGGACATCGAAACCCAGTTGCTGACCGCCGACGTGGGCGTCGAGGCGACCCAGAGCATCATTGCCGACCTGACCGCACGGGTGGCGCGCAGGCAGCTCAAGGACCCGCAGGCCCTGATTGCCGCCCTGCGCGAGGATATGGCCGGTCTGCTCGAGCCGGCCAGCCAGCCGCTGGTGATCGACGCGGACAAACGCCCGTTCGTGATTCTGGTGGTCGGCGTCAACGGCGTCGGCAAGACCACCACCATCGGCAAGCTGGCCCGGCACCTGCAGCAGGCCGGGCACTCGGTGATGCTCGCCGCCGGCGACACCTTCCGCGCCGCTGCCGTGGAGCAGCTGCAGACCTGGGGACAGCGCAACGACATTCCGGTGGTGGCCCAGCACAGCGGCGCCGATTCGGCGTCGGTGATCTACGACGCGGTGGAGGCGGCACGCGCGCGCAACGTCGAAGTCCTGATCGCCGACACTGCGGGCCGGCTGCACACCCAGTCCAACCTCATGGAGGAGCTGCGCAAGATCAAGCGGGTGACCGCCAAGCTCGACGAGTCGGCGCCGCACGAAGTGTTGCTGGTGCTGGACGCCGGGACCGGCCAGAACGCCATCTCCCAGGCGCAGCAGTTCCACGATGCGGTCGGCGTGACGGGGGTGGCGTTGACGAAATTGGACGGCACCGCCAAGGGCGGTATCATCTTTGCTGTCGCCAAGAAACTGGGCACACCGATCCGGTTCATCGGTGTCGGCGAGCAGCTCGAGGACTTGCGCGTCTTCGATGCCAATGAATTCGTGTCCGCCTTGTTCGAAGCCGGCGAATGATCAACCCAATGCGGCGACCACCCGACGCGCGCCCTAAATACCTGCGGTCGACCACTGTCAGATGATCGAGTTTCACAACGTCAGCAAGCGGTACCCCGAGGGGCATGAAGCGCTCACTGGCGTTACCTTTCATTTGG
The DNA here is from genome assembly GCA_037385045.1 of Gammaproteobacteria bacterium. Taxonomy (GTDB): domain Bacteria; phylum Pseudomonadota; class Gammaproteobacteria; order JASBUN01; family JASBUN01; genus JARRNJ01. The sequence continues at coordinate 22,433 of JARRNJ010000033.1, forward strand.
AGCGCGGCGAAATGGCGTTCCTCACCGGCCACTCCGGCGCCGGCAAGAGCACGCTGCTGAAAATCATATCCCTGATCGAACGCCCCAGCCGCGGGCAGGCGCTGGTGGACAACATCAACCTCTCGGCGATCCGCCGCGGCAAGATTCCCTATGTGCGCCGGCGGGTGGGTGTGATCTTCCAGGATCACCGCCTGCTGCACGACCGCACCGTGTTCGACAACGTCGCCCTGCCCCTGGTCATCGCCGGCTACCGACACCAGGAGATCGGCCGGCGGGTGCGGGCGGCACTGGACAAGGTCAATCTGCTGGGCAAGGAACGCCAGTATCCGGTGACCCTTTCCGGCGGCGAGCAGCAGCGCGTCGGCATCGCCCGCGCGGTGGTCAACAAGCCGCCGCTGGTACTGGCCGACGAGCCCACCGGCAACCTGGACCCGGACCTGTCGCGGGAAATCATGGAGTTGTTCGAGCAGTTCAACCAGGTGGGCGTCACGGTGCTGATCGCCAGCCACGACCTGGATCTCATCGCGCGCATGAACCACCGCATCCTGACCCTGAAGCAGGGCCGCCTGGCAGCGGACTCGGCCAATACCCGGGAAGCGCTGGCATGATAAGGCGGCGGCGGGTCGAACCGGTGAAACGCCGCCGGACACCTGCGGCCGCCCAGCGCGGCCGGCCGTCGGCCGCCACCCGCATCGGCAGCTATTTCATCGGCAACGCCCAGGTATTGCTCGCCAGCCTCGGACGGCTGTACCGCACGCCGTTGTCGAGCCTCATGACCTCGGCCGTGATCGGCATCGCCCTGGCCCTGCCTCTGGGACTGTACGTGACCCTCGCCAACCTGCAGGCGGTGAGCAGCGGCTGGGACGGTGCGGCCCAGATTTCGGTATTCCTGAAACTCAACGTCAGCGACCAGCGCGCCGTGGCGCTGGGTAAGGAACTGGAGCAACACCCTGGCGTGGGCCGGGTCCGCACCCTGACCCACGAGCAGGCGCTGGACGAGTTCCGCCAGTTGTCCGGGTTCGGCGAAGCGCTGGATGTGCTGGGCCAGAATCCGCTGCCGGCGGTGCTGATCGTGCGCCCGGACCGCAGCCACAGCGACCCGGACTCGGTGCGCAAGCTGCTCACCGAGATTCGCCGGCTGCCTGAAACCGACCAGGCCAAGCTGGACCTGATGTGGGTCAAGCGCCTGTACACGATCATGCAGATCGGCCAGCGCGCGGTACTGGTCATCGCCGGCCTGCTGGCCCTGGCGGTGCTGCTCATCGTCGGCAACACCATCCGTCTCGACATTCAAAACCGCCGCGACGAGATCATCATCACCAAACTGATCGGCGCCACCAACGCTTTTATCCGGCGACCGTTTCTCTACAGCGGATTGTGGTATGGCCTGAGCGGCGGGCTGTTGGCCTGGCTGCTGGTGGAAGCCGCTCTGGGCCTCCTCGCCGGGCCGGTGCACCATCTGGCGGGACTGTACGGCAGCGATTTCGCTCTCACGGCGCTCAACGCCGCAACCGTGCTCAGCCTGCTCGGATTCAGCGCCCTGCTGGGCCTGGCCGGCTCCTGGCTGGCGGTCGGCCGGCACCTCAGCGCCATTGAGCCTACCTGAGCCCCTGCGAACGCCGTCCTCCCGCGCCGGCAGTCCCTCCGGTTCCTACAGATCGGCGCTGGTCGGCCGATAGTAACCAGCGAATGGCCTCGCGTGTTTTGCCGGCGCGGATCGCCGAGCCCGAAAGCTCCAGCGTGGAAGTAAGGAATGCCAAGAAGAATAACGAACATCATGGTTGTCGATGGTTCGGAAGTCTCGCGGACCATCGTTTCGCGCATCCTGACAACGGAGATGGACTACACCCGCATCACCACCTGCGGGAGCGGCGCCGAGGCGCTGCGTCACCTGAAGGCGGGACGTTTCGATCTGGTAACCACCGGCCTGATGCTGCCGGACATGGACGGCCTCGACCTCAGCCGGGCGATCCGCAAGTCCGACCATCACCATTACGCACCGGTCATCGTGGTTTCCGGCGACGCCGATACCCGCCTGCTGCGCGAAGGCTTCAACGCCGGCGTCACCGACTATTTCGACAAGTCGCTGGGCTACCAGGCGTTCGTCGAGTTCATCAAGGCCTTCACCCGCCGCAACTCCGGCCTGGTCGGCAAAATCCTCTACGTCGAAGACAGCCGTACCGCGGCCACGGTGACCTGCCACATCATGGAACGACACGGCCTCAAGGTCACTCACACCACCACCGCGGAACAGGCCCTGGAGTTGCTGACGCAGACCCGCGCGGGCAGTGCCCGGGAGACCGACGGCTTCGACATCGTCATGACGGACTTCTTCCTGAAGGGCCGGCTCACCGGCGGCGACCTGCTGCACGCCATCCGCGCCCGTATGCACTATTCCCAGCAGGAAATGCCGGTGCTGGTGGTCACGGTCGCCGACAACGAGCGCAAGCAGGCGGAAGTGTTCCACGCCGGAGCCAACGATTTTGTCACCAAGCCGATTGTCGAGGAAATCCTCATGGCGAGGATTCGTTCCCTGCTGTTGATCAAACAGCAGTTCAACGCCCTCAAACGCCAGGCCGAGGAGATGCGCCGTATCGCTTCCACCGACAGTCTGACCGGTGTGCGCAGCAAGCGTTATCTGCTCGACCACGGCCAGAAATTTCTCTCCGCCCCCGACCACCAACCGGTCTGGGCGCTGCTGATGGACATCGACCACTTCAAGCGCATCAACGACAGCCTGGGCCACATCACCGGCGATCACGTACTGGCGGGACTCGGGGAGCTACTGAACAAGAGTTTCGCCCAGGATTCCCTGGTGGTTCGTTTCGGCGGCGAAGAGTTCGCCGTCATCCTGCCGCGCTGCGACCGGCGCGACGCCACGGCCCGGGCCGAGGCCCTGCGTCGCACGGTGGAACAATTGCGGCCGGTCGATGTCGCCGTCACCATCAGCATCGGCATGGCCTCGACCCTGGACCATGCGGACGCCGACCTGAACCGGCTACTGTCCCTGGCCGACCAGGCCCTGTACGCCGCCAAGCAGGACGGCCGCAACCGGATCTTCCTGCACACGGCGCAAGGCGTGGAATCCGCCGCCGCGCCCCTGTCTGACCCGCTCGTTGCCGACGCGCCCCGGCCCGACTGAGGTTGGCCACGGGAACCATTCCCGAGCCCCGCTCTCTAACCATTAGCACTCGCTAAACAAGAGTGCTAAAATTGGTTTCGGGTGCGAGCCCAAAATCTTGAAACACGGGGGTATGGTGATGTCCAAGGCATTAATTCAAAAGGATTTATCCTTTCAGTTGCCACAACCGATCGGCAATCTGGAGAGCTACATCCAGATGGCCAACAGCATCCCTGTGCTGAGCGCCGAGGAAGAACGGGATCTGGCCACGCGGCTGCAGGAAGAGGGCGACCTGGACGCTGCCGGGCGACTGGTGCTGTCGCACCTGCGCTTCGTGGTGCATGTGGCCCAGGGTTATCGCGGCTACGGTCTGGCCCTGGGCGACTTGATCCAGGAAGGCAACATCGGCCTGATGAAGGCCGTCAAGCGCTTCGACCCGAACGTGGGCGTACGCTTGGTTTCATTTGCCGTACACTGGATTCGCGCTGAAATGCATGAATTTATCCTGCGCAATTGGCGTATCGTCAAGGTCGCGACCACCAAGGCCCAGCGCAAGCTGTTTTTCAATCTGCGCAGCGCCAAGAAACGGCTCGGCTGGTTCACCCAGGAAGAGGTCAACCGGGTCGCCGAAGACCTGGGGGTGAGTCCGGACACGGTGCTGGAGATGGAGTCCCGCCTGAGCGGCCAGGACGTGGGTTTCGACGGCCACGTCGACGATGACGACGATGCGGCCGCTTACAGCGCCCCGGCGGCCTATCTGCAGGCCGATCGGGCCGATCCGGCCACGGCACTGGAGCAGGACGACTGGAGCACCCACAACGCCCGGCAGCTGCGCCAGGCCATGGACACCCTGGACGACCGCAGCCGGGATATCCTGGTGCGGCGCTGGCTCAGCGAGGACAAGGCGACGCTGCAGGAACTGGCCGATGAATATCAGGTCTCGGCCGAGCGCATCCGGCAGTTGGAAAGCAACGCCATGAAGAAGCTCCGCGCCGGGCTGGCGGACTGAGCCGCAACCCGCCCCAACATCACCCCAGCCCCGCCCTGCGGGGCTTTTTGTTGCCCGCGGCTGGACCCTGGCGCAGAAAAGAAGCGGCCTCCGTCAAGAGGCCGCTTTTCAATGGGACAAACGGTACAGATGTTCCTACGAGAGGATTACCGAAAACAAGCTCAGGTAGGCCACCACCACGAGGGTAATGACGATTACCAAAGGAAAGTTCTGAAAAGTAAACATCGTAGTCACTCCACCTGAATATTAGGGCGATCTTATATGGCGACCCCCCGGCCATTCAAGTGACAAGCTAATTCTTACCAACCCAGGGCAAAAAGCAAGCCCCCCCGAAGCGCCTTGGCACTGGCGCCATGTCTCTAAAAACTATCGTCTTTTTTCGTCCTGGACAGGACGGAGCGAGCCTCCGCGACGGAAGAAGTCGCACGAAATCAAAAGCATGGACCGGGGATGCGGGCAGCCGTCGGTGCCGATTGATTTTTTCTAGCATTCGCCAGTGATCGATAATGATTCGCTATCATCCTCCCCGCGGCCAACCCGCCACCACAACCAGGGCGCGGGCCCCGCGGCGCCGGCCATGACCTGGCCGCGCCCCCGATTTGCGCCAATGCGTGCACAGGACTCGCGGCGGCGCGGGGCACGCCGTTACGCATGCGTTCACTTTCCACGAACCCGCGCTGCCGTTATCATGCTCAACTACGGCTTGGGCCTGATCCCGATCCGTGCCCGCGCCGCGCGTCGCTCAAATCGAAACGACAACGAGAAAGGGCAAACAGACACAAGAAACAAGCAACGGCCGGCGTCGGCCCATTCTCGACATCGCCGAGTTGAGCCACCCAAGGCTATCCGATTTCTCCAATCTCCCGATGCTTTCCATCAGCGGCGGAGAACGACGGCGCTTTATGTTGTGGGTCCCTCTCTCCGGAGAACGAAGTAATATGGACAAGGATTCGATCATCACCACTTACCGGCGCTATGCGCGCCACTACGATGCAATTTTCGGCCGCGTGTTCGATCCGGGCCGGCGCGTGGTTGTTGAGCGGATGAATCCGCAGCCGGGCGAGCGCATCCTGGAGGTAGGTGTGGGCACCGGTATTTCGCTGCCCTATTATCCCCCGTCCACCCAGGTTACCGGCATCGACCTCTCGCCGCACATGCTGGAGCGGGCCGAGCAGCGCGTACACGAACACGACCTGAGCAACGCCTCCCTGGAAGTCATGGACGCCGAGCACATGAGCTTCCCCGACGGGTTCTTCAACAAGGTCGTCGCCATGTACGTCGCCTCGGTGGTGCCCAATCCGCCGGACATGGTGGCGGAGATGAAACGGGTGTGCAAACCGGGTGGCGATCTTTACATCATGAACCATTTCAGCAACTCCAGCCGGCTGGTCAACACGGTCGAAAAGCTGCTGTCGCCGTTGGCCAAGATCATCGGATTCCGGCCCGCATTTCCCATGGAGCAGTTCATCGCCGCAAGCGCGCTGGACGTGGTGGAGATCGTTCCGGTCAACGCGTTCGGGTACTGGACCCTGATTCACGCCCGCAATACCTGAGTTCCGGCCGCCAAACCGCGGCCGGTGACACAGCTTCTGGGCTAGGTTGCCGCCATGGACACCCTGCTGCATCTGGGGCTTGCGCTGGCCGTCGGCCTGCTGATCGGCATTGAGCGGGGCTGGCAGATGCGCGCCGCCGCCGAAGGCAGCCGCCTGGCCGGTGTGCGGACCTTCGGGCTCATCGCCCTGCTGGGCGGCCTCTGGGCGCTGCTGGCACAGCAGCTGGGCGAAGTACTACTCGGTTTCGCCTTTGCGGCCGTGGCCGCGCTGATCATCATCGCCCATGCCACCGACAAGCGGGTCGATCGTGACCACGGCATCACCACGGTCGTCGCCGCACTCATCGCCTTTGCGCTGGGCGCCCTGTCGCTGCGCGGATATGCCACCGTGGCGGCCTCGGGGGCGGTGGTCACCGCGGTTCTGCTGAGCCTCAAACCGACACTGCACCAGTGGCTGCAGCACCTCGAGGCAAAGGAACTGCACGGCGCGCTGAAACTGCTGCTGATCTCGGTTGTAATGCTGCCGGTGTTGCCGAACCGCGGTTACGGCCCCTGGAACGCGCTCAATCCCTACGAGATCTGGTGGATGGTGGTGCTTATCGCCGGCATTTCCTTTGCCGGCTACTTTGCCATGAAGATGGCCGGCACGCGCCGGGGCACGCTTCTTACCGGCGTGTTCGGCGGCCTGGCTTCGTCGACCGCGCTGACCCTGAGCTTTTCGCGCCTGGCGCGCCGCCGCAAATCCCTGGGCGCACTGCTTGCGGTGGGCGTGTTGGTAGCCAGCGCCACCATGTTTCCCCGTATCGTGTTGGAGGTGTCGGTGATCAATGCCGCGCTGGTGGCGCGCCTGTTGCCGGCATTGGCGGCGATGATGCTGGTGATGCTGGTGGCGGCCGCCTGGTTATGGCGGGGCAAACCCGCTGAAGGGGATACCGGCGAGCTGCCGCTGCGCAATCCGTTCGAGCTGCTGCCGGCGCTGCAGTTTGGCGTGCTCCTGGCATTGGTGATGCTGCTCGCCGAGGCACTGCGGTCCTGGTTCGGTCACGCCGGCATCTATCTGCTGGCCGCCGGCTCCGGTGTCAGCGACGTCGATGCCATCACCCTGTCCATGGCGCGTCTTGCCCGTGACGGTCTCGATCCGGCAGTCGCGGGCCGCGCGATCGTGCTGGCCGCGTCGGTTAACACGCTGGTCAAGGGAGGTCTGGTGTTGTTCATCGGCGGCAAGCGAATAGGGATTCGCATCCTCGCCGTCATGGCCGTGTCGGTGGCGGCCGGCGCGGCGGTCGTATTTGTGGCCTGAGCCCCGGGCTTACGAACGCGGCTGGGCGCCTTCGTCGGTGGCGGACTTGTCGTCGTCCTCCGCCGACTTGGCAATCTTGCTGCCGGTCGGTATCAGCGGATCGTCGTCGTCCATCAGAATTCGGAATGCGGGGCCTTCGAGGTCTTCGAACTGTCCGTTGCGGATGGCCCAGATGAATACCGCGATTGCGCCCCCCACGAACATGAGGCTGATGGGAATAAGCAGATAGAGAATACTCATGATTTCGTCCCCGTAACATGCGGATCCAGTGCCGATGCGGCGTGCGCCCGCGCCGCGGCCACGTCCCGCGTGGAACGCGCCGGTGCTGCCAGGCGCAGTGCATTCAGCACCACAATCAGGGAGCTGGTGGACATGCCGATGGCGGCCATCCAGGGTGCCACCATGCCGACCGCCGCCAGCGGCACTGCAATGAGATTATACAGCACGGCCCAGCCCAGATTCTGGCGAATAATGCGCAAGGTGCGGCGTGCCGTGGCCACAGCGTCGACCAAATGGGTGAGCTGTTCGGACAGCAGCACCATATCGGCGCTGGCGTGGGCCAGCTGAGTGCCGCCGCCCATGGCCAGCGATACCTGCGCACCTGCCAGTACAGGCGCGTCGTTGACCCCGTCGCCGACCATGGCGACCACCGCACCCTGGGCCTGCAATGCCTTCAGGTGCTCGAGCTTGTCGGCCGGCAGCATGCCGCCGCGCGCCACCCCGATACCCAGTTCCGCTGCAACCGGCGCCACCGCATCGGGATGATCGCCGCTCAGGAGTTGCACCTCGAGGCCCATCGCCCGCAGACCCTGCACCGCCTGCCGGGCTTCCGGACGCAGCTGGTCGGCCAGGCGGAACAGCGCGAGGATGCCGTGCGCGTCGCCGAGTGCCACCAGCGTAGTCACACCCGCGCCCTCTTCCCCGTGCACGACCTTGCCGCTCAACCCCTCGACAAAGCGCAGGTTGCCGATACGGTAGCGCTGCCCGTCGACCATACCTTCGATGCCCTTGCCCGGCGTTGCCACCACCCCGGCGGCGGCCGCGGCCTTTGGAGCCGCCTCCAGCAGCACTTTCCCGACCGGGTGCTCCGAACCCCACTCCAGAGCCGCCGCCAGCGCCAGACAACGATCACGGTCCGCCCGGTCTCCCAACACTTCCACGCCGGCCAGCTGCAGACGTCCAAAGGTCAGCGTCCCGGTCTTGTCGAAGATCACGTGGGTCGCCCTGGCCAGGGTTTCCAGCGCATAGCCGCGGGTGGTGAGCACGCCGGCGCGGGTAAGGCGGCCAGTGGCGGCGGTAACGGCCGCGGGGGTAGCCAGCGACAGGGCGCACGGGCAGGTCACGACCAGGACCGAAAGGGTAATCCAAAACGCGTCCTGGGGATCCAGCTGCCACCACACCACCGCCACCCCTGCCGCCAACAGCAGCAGTGCCCCGACAAACCACGCCGCCGCCCGGTCGGCAAGCGACGCAATCGCGGGCTTTTCCGATTGCGCGCGATCCAACAGGCGCACGATGGACGACAGCACGGTTTCCTCGCCCACCTTCTGCACCTCCATTTCCAGCGGGCTCTCGATGTTGACGGTGCCGCCGACCAACTCCTCGCCCTGGCCCTTGGCCCGCGGCAGGCTTTCCCCGGTAAGCAGCGACTCGTCCACGGAGCTGCGTCCCGAACACACGCGTCCGTCGGCCGGCACCGTCTCGCCCGGGCGCACCAGCAGGCGGTCGCCGGGCACCAGCTCCGCCAGTGACACCACCTCCTCGCACCCGTCGCGCAGGCGCGTGGCGGTGGCGGGTATCAACCGCATCAGCTCCTCGGCCGCCTGGCCGGCCCGGTGCCGCGCCCCCATTTCCAGGTAACGCCCGGTGAGCAGGAACAGGGCGAACATGGTCGCCGAGTCAAAATACACGTCGCCGCTGTTGGTGACGGTGGCCACGGTGCTGGCAAAGAAGGCGGCGCCGATGGCAAGCGCCACCGGCACGTCCATGCCCAGCGTGCGCCGGCGCAGGTCCCGCCAGGCGGCAGCGAAAAAGGGCTTGGCCGCGTACACCAGCACCGGCAGGGTGATAAGCAGACTCACCCAGCGCATGAACCAGCGCAGCTGCATATTCATCCCGTAATAGTCGCCGGCGTACATGGCAACGGCCAGCATCATCACCTGCATGGTGCCCAGCCCGGCGATGGCCAGGCGCCGCATGGCCGCCTTGCGCTCCTTGCGGTAGAGCTGCTCCTGGCGGCTGGGGTCGAACGGATGGGCGATGTAACCGATGGCGGCGATGGCCCGCAGGATGTCGCTCAGGTGGATGCGCTGCTCGTCCCATTTCACCTGGGCGCGGCGGGTGGAAAAGTTGATGCGGAACTCGAGCACGCCGGGCAGGGCGCCGACATGACGCTCATTCAGCCATACGCACGCGGCGCAGACGATGCCCTCGAGGATCAGCGAAGCTTCGCGCACGTGCTCGTCGGCGGCGCGCACGAAGCTCTTTTGCAGCTCCGGCCGGTCGTAGAGATCCAGTTCGCGCAGTGCGTCCGGAACCAGTTGCTCGGGATTGACGGAATCGGTGGTGCGGTATTTGTAGAAATCGGTCAGGCCGTTGTCGACGATGGCCTGGGCGACGGCCTGGCAGCCCGGGCAACACATGGAGCGCTGCCGCCCGCCGATGTCCACCGCATAACTGCTGCCCGCCGGGACCGGCAGGCCACAATGATAGCAGTTCTCATGATCAGGACGACTCACAGCTCAGTTCACTCGATGCGCCGTCGCCAGCGCACGCGGATGATACCACGGAACGGGCCGGCGCGTCCGGCCGCTACCGCGCGACACCTACCGTGCGGTCGTAAAGGCTGGTGCTGGCCCGCAGTTCATGCACCAGCTTACCCTTGCGGATTTCCAGCTGCAGCCCCCACATGCCGGGCTTCGGCAGCACCACCGACACCCGGTACAGGCCGTTGCCTACCTCACGCATATGGAACGGGCGGTCGAACCGGCTGTCGGATGGGCGCAGGAAGCGGCCCTGCACCGTAGCTCCAGTGATCGGGCGGCCCGTCTTGTCCGCTACCGCCACTTGAAAAGTCAGGTTTTGCCCCGCGGCCGGGTGCGCGGTAAGCCAGCCTTTGCGTACCTGCCAGCCGCGGCGGCGTTGGGCAGCCACCCGCTCCAGATAGTCATTGAACGCGGTTTCCTTCTGATAGTAATGGTCGTGGACGATGCCGGGAAATTCCGTATGCGCCGCTTTCGCCGCCAACGCCGATGGCAAAAGCTCCTTTTCGATGCCCTTGGGAATGCCTCTTACCGCCAGGGTCACGAACACGGTGTCCACGGCAATGATGACCAGGAAGAAGGTAACGATGGCCGCCGGGCCCCAATGAAACCATTTGCCGCCGCTGGCGACCAGGCCGTCGCGGCGCATGGCTTCACGCTGAACGGAGATAATGGCGAACAGATAGGCGGCCACCGTGTAGATGGCGAAGTGGATGGTGACCACGTCGGCGCCCGGCCAATGCAACAATGCGAACGGCAGGTAGGCGATGTTGGTCACCAGGCCGGCCACCACCCCGCTCTGCTTGCCGGTCAGCGGTGTAAACCGGTACAGCAGCACGAAGACGATGAACAGTAGCACCAGGCCCGCGCCAAGAGTCGCTGTGAGATTGATCATGACGTTTCCTCAGCTGCCGATGTGCGCCGGTCAGGAGCCCCGGGGCATGGAAAAATAGGCGTGTTCACGGACTTCCGGCAGGTCGCGTTGACCGGGCGCAGTGACCACGAACTCGAATGGGATCTGGCTGCCCCTGGTGTCGCGCGGAACCCGTACGCGAACCCGCACTAACAGGCTGTCCTCCGGCGCCAGCTCAAGTTCGCGCACATGCTCCAGGCCCAGCTCCAGTCTGGCGCCGGGCAGGCCCCGCACCGCCAGCTTCAGATGCACCTTGCGCTCGGTCTTGTTGTTGATGCGGACGTCGTAACTGTTCTGGATGCGGCCGTCGGAGAGGGTCACGTACAACGGCTGGCGCACCTGCCTGACGTTCATGTCCATGGGCGATTTCGACAACACGCTCCAGGTCAACAGGCCGATGGCGGCCAGAATGATTACGCCGTAGCCGACAGTCTTGAACTTGAGGAAGCGGGTGGCGCCGCCCGCCTGGGCGCGCTCCGAGTCGTAACGGATCAACCCCCGGGGCCAGCCCACCGAGTCCATAATGGTGTCGCAGGCGTCGATGCACAGCGCGCAGGAAATGCATTGAATCTGCAGCCCGTGGCGGATATCGATGCCGGTCGGGCAGACCTGTACGCAGTAGCCGCAGTCGATACAGTCGCCAATGCCCCGGGCCTCGCGCTGCTCCCGGGTCTTGAGGTCGCGAGCCAGTTTCGCGCGCCCCTTGCCGCCCTCGCCGCGGCGGCGGTCGTAGGCGACGATCAGCGTGTCCTGGTCGAACATGGCGCTCTGGAAGCGCGCATAAGGGCACATATAGGTGCACACCTGTTCGCGCGCCAGGCCGGCCATGACATAGGTGGTTGCGGTCAGGAACAAAGTGGTGGCGTAGGCGGGAAACGGCGCGGCGCCGGTGAAGAACCGGCGCAACAGCACCGGCGCATCCCCCCAATAGAGGGTGAAGGTCAAACCGGTGACAAAAGCCACCATGAGCCACAGGGCGTGGGTGAGGCCCTTTTTGGTGAATTTTGCCGCGCTCCACGGCGCGCTGTCCAAACGAATCCGCGCCGGGCGTTCGCCCTGCACCAGCCGTTCGATGAGGATGTAAATATCGGTCCACAACGTCTGAAAGCAGAAATAGCCGCAGAAGACCCGCCCGGCGATGCCGGTGACAAAGAACAGCAGCATGGCGGCGATGAACAGGAAGCCGGCAAGCCAGAAGATGTCCTGGGGGTGGACGATGAGGTTGAACAGGTAAAAGCGCCGGTGGGCGATGTCGAACAGCACCGCCTGGTCGGGCCCCGTGGGGCGCGACCAGCGCAGCCATGGCAGCAGGAAATAGACCGTGTAGGCGAACGCTAGGATACCCCACTTAAGACGCCGGAAGCGGCCTTTGACCGAGCGCGGGTAAATCGGCACCCGCGCCTGGTAAATGCTGGTCTGTTCTGCACTTTCAACCATGACTGGGTACCGAACGATGGGCCGCGTCCAGCCCGCACTTCAATCGGGCCCGCCTGCCATCCGCACCGGCCTGTCGGTGCACCGTTACTTGCCGACGCCGATCACGTTGTGCACGTAGACGGTGAGCACCTTGATGTCCGCCGCGCTCAGCCGGCCCTTCCAGGTTGGCATCCGCCGCTGCACGCCGTGGAGGATCACGTTACGCACGGCCGCGCGCTGGGCATCGAGACTTCGCGCGCCCGGCACATCGGCAATGGTCCAGATACTGTCGGTGAGGTTGGCCGAGCCCTGGCTTTTCATGCCCTTGCCGTCCATGCCGTGGCAGGCATAACACCCGCCCCCCATGCCCTGAAACAGCACCTTGCCCGCCGCCGCACGCTGCTCATCCACTTTATGCCCGGAGAGGCTGAGGACGTAGTCCACCACGTCGTCGAGCTGTTTGGCGTTGAACGTTTCCCGGAACGAGGGCATGAAACCAATGCGCCCGTCGGTGATCGTGGTATGGATGTCGCCAAGCGAGCCGCCCCACAGCCAGGCATCGTCGGCGAGATTGGGAAACAGCCCGATCTTGCCCTGGCCACCGCTGCCGTGACAGGCGGCACAGTTGTCGGCAAACAGCACCTTGCCCACCGACTGCACGAAGCCCATCATCTTCGGATCGGAAATGATCTGCGGATAGCCGGCCTTGGCTACCTGGTCCATATAGTGCTGTTGCTTCACCGCCTCGGGCCCCGTCTGCATGTCCTGCCAAAGCAGTGCCCGGGTGTTCCAGTGGGTGGTGACGTCCTTGCCGCCTTCTTTGTAGGTGACGGTATTGAACAAACCCTTGGTGTAGGTGTTGCCGATCGGCCAGGCCGGATACAACACCCAGTAGATCACCGAGAACACCACCGTGGCATAGAAGGCCCACAGCCACCAGCGCGGCAGCGGATTGTTGAACTCCTGCAGATCGCCGTCCCATGAATGGCCGGTGGTCTGCACGGCGCCACCGTGCTTGCTTGTCTTTGCCTCGCCCATCTCAGTTCACCTTGCGGTCGGCACGTGTTTCGTTGTCGTCATCACTGTCGTCGAGCGGCAGGTATTTGTACGATTCCAGGCGCTCGCTGCGTTCACGGCCGGAATAAACGTACAGCAGGATGCCGCAGAACACGGCGAAGAACAGGACCAGCGCCAGAGCCTTGCTGTTCTCCAGGCGGGTGAACCACTGTATCCAGTCGATCATGCTGTTTACCTCTGTGCGGTGCAGGGAGCGTTGGTCGGCTAGCGGAACTGCGCGAAATAGCCCTGCTGATACTGCTTGAAGTCCACCATGGTGCCCAGCACCTGCAGATAGGCCACCAACGCATCCATTTCGGTGAGATGCTGCCGGTCGCCGTCGTAGTTGCCCTGCTCGGCCTGGTCGAGCAACGTCTGCTCGGCGGTGAGAATGTTCAGCTCATCGGCGATCGTCCGACCGAACCGCTTGACGTTGGCGTGGTACTCCTGATCGTCGTCCGAATAGGGCACGCCGACGGCTTTCAGCGCCTTCATGCGTTCGCGGATATCCGCGTATCGCAGCGGCGTCTTACGCAGCCACGGATAGTTGGGCATGATGGACTCCGGCACCACGGAGCGCGGCGCGGTCAGGTGCTGCACCCGGTGCGCTTGGAGCCCCACTGGAACGGATGGTCGTACTGGGATTCGGCCGCCAGGGAATAATGGCCGTAGCGCAGCATTTCGTCGCGGAACGGCCGGATCATCTGCGAGTGGCACAGGTAGCAGCCTTCGCGGACGTAGATGTCGCGGCCGCGCAGTTCCAGCGGCGTGTACGGCCGCACGGCATCGTGGCCGTCGGCGGTCTTCACCTGCTCGACGGTGTCGTTGATATAGAACAACGGCACGATCTCCACCAGTCCGCCGATGCTGATGACGATCAACGTCAGCACCAGCAGCAAGCCGGCGTTGATTTCAATGCTCTCGTGTTTGAACTTCATCGCTGTCTACTCCGAGTCGGCGGCCGGTTCAGGCGTTGGCCAGCTTGGCGGCCAGTTTGGCCTCCAGCGCCGCCGCTTCACGTTTGCTCCGGGCGATGGTGCGCACCACGTTGTAGGCCATCACCCAGACCCCGGACCAGAAGAACGCGCCGCCGATGGCGCGCCACACATAAGGCGTGTGCAGAAACGCCACCGTTTCGATGAAGCTGTAGGCCAGGTTGCCGTAGTCGTCGAAGCCGCGCAGCAGCAAGCCCTGGCCGATGCCGGCCACCCACATGGAGGTGATGTAGAGCACGATGCCGATGCTGGCGAGCCAGAAGTGCACATAGATCAACTTGACGCTGTGAATCTTCGTGTCATAAAGGCGCGGAATCAGGTGGTACATGGAACCGAAGGTCACCAGCGCCACCCAGCCGAGCGCGCCCGAGTGCACGTGCCCGATGGTCCAGTCGGTGTAGTGGGAGAGCGCGTTGACACTCTTCAGCGCCATCAACGGGCCCTCGAAGGTCGACATGCCGTAGAACGACAACGCGGTGATCAAAAACAGCATGATCGGGTCCGTGCGCAGCTTCTCCCAGGCACCCGACAGGGTCATGATGCCGTTGATCATGCCGCCCCAGGACGGCAGCAGCAGCATGATGGAAAACGTGGCCGCCAGCGTGGAGGTCCAGTCGGGCAGCGCGGTCCAGTGCAAGTGGTGCGCGCCCGCCCACATGTACAGGAACACCAGGGCCCAGAAATGGATGATGGACAGGCGGTAGGAATAGACCGGACGCCCGGCCTGCTTGGGCACGAAGTAGTACATCATGCCCAGAAACGCCGCGGTGAGGAAAAAACCCACCGCGTTGTGGCCGTACCACCATTGGGTCATGGCGTCCTGGACGCCGGAAAAGGCACTGTAGGAAGTCATGCTGAACATGCCGATCGGCACGGCCAGATTATTGAACACGTGCAGCAGGGCGGTGGCGAGAATAAACGATAGATAGAACCAGTTGGCGACATAGATATGCGGCTGCGAGCGGCGCCGCAGGGTCTGCACGTAGATGGTCAGGTAGGCCACCCAGACGACGGTGATAAGGATGTCGATGGGCCACGGGAATTCGGCGTACTCGCGGCCCTGGCTGTAGCCCCACATGTAGCTCAGCGCCCCGAGCAGCAGCACCGCCTGCCAGCCCCAGAAGGTAAAGTTCGCCAGGGTGTCACCCCACAGGCGCGCCTGGCAGGTCCGCTGTACGACGTAATAGGATGTGGCGAACAGGGCGCTGCCGCCGAAGCCGAAGATCACCAGCGTGGTATGCACCGGCCGCAGGCGGCCGAAGGTAATCTGGGCAATGTCGATATTGAAGGCGGGGAACGCCAGCTCGAGGGCGATGTACAAACCCGCGGCCATGCCGATCAGTCCCCATACCAATGCCATGACGGCAAACTTGCGAACAATGTCGTAGTTGTACTGTTCGGAAGACCCTATCGCCTGTGCCATTCCTCGTCTCGCTCTGTGTGCAGGAACGTTTCATGGAGCCGCAGCAAACCAAATCGGCCTGGCGGTTGCCGCCGATGCGGCATGCGGCAACCGCCAGGCCGAGCGCAAGACCGGGTCCGGAACCCAATCCGATGCCGAAAGTTGATTTGCTTGAGCCGCAACGCCGTCATCTCCCCGCGAGAAAATGGCGCGCGAATTCTAATATTCTAATTTAATGATCTAACAGGGATCAAGCTCGGATAGGGCGATGCGCAGTGGAAGGGAAGCTCAGGCCAGGGCGCCCGCGAACACGCGAATGTAGTGGTCGATCAGGAGGCAGGTGAAGATTCCCATTAAATAGATGATCGAGTAGCCGAACGTCTTCATGGCCACGCGATCACTCTTGGTGACAAGCAGCAGCACGGCATGGTAGAGAAAACCCGCGCCCAGGAGCACAGCGCCGGCGAGATAGAACAGTCCCACGCCACTGAGGGTGACAAACGGCATGACGCTGACCACCACCAGCAAAACGGTATAGAGCAGTACATGCAGGCGGGTCAGGTCGGCGCCGTGGGTGACGGGCAGCATGGGGATATCCACCTTGGCATACTCGTTGCGCCGGTAGATGGCCAGCGCCCAGAAGTGGGGCGGCGTCCAGACGAAGATGATCAGGAACAGCCACAGGGAATTGGGATCGATGGCCCCGGTCACCGCGGTCCAGCCCAGCACCGGCGGCGCCGCACCGGCGGCACCGCCGATGACGATGTTCTGCGGCGTGGCGCGCTTGAGGAACATGGTATAGACCACGGCATAGCCGATCAGCGACAGGAACGTGAGCAGCGCCGTGACGCCGTTGACCAGCACCGTCAACACCACCATGGACACGGCGCCCATCAGCAGCGCGAATACCAATGCCTTTTGCGGCGGCAGATGGCCGGTGGGCAACGGTCGGTTGCGGGTGCGGGCCATTACCGCGTCCACGCGCTGGTCGACGATATGATTGATGGCGGCAGCCGACGCAGCGGCCATGCCGATGCCGAGGGTGCCAAACAGCAGCGTATGCAGCGGCACCATGCCCGGGCTCGCCAGAAACATGCCGACGATGGCGGTGAAAACAATCAGCGCCACCACTCTCGGTTTGCACAGCTCGTAGAAATCCCGCCATTGGCTGAAGATCGCGCCCTTGTCGAAGGCCGCGGCAGGCAGTTTGCGCGTCAGGCTCTGGCGCATGGGCATCCCTCTCAGTGTCTTGACTCCAACGTCCCGACCGCCGTGTAAATCCCCGCATGGGGCCGGGCTTGTTATGTAATTCGTATGCTTTATATGGTTCTTGGCCGCAGCTGATGATTGAGCGTAATCAATGACAGCATCAGGAGCGCGGCACCCCCATTATGGGCCACGGCGACCGGCAGCGGCAAGCTGAATACCACGTTGGAAATGCCCAAACTGACCTGCGCCACGAGCAGCAGAAGCATAATCCCGGCCGCGGCTCTGATCTGCAGCGAGCGGGCGGCGATCCAGGCGCGAATCCCCACTGTTCCCAGGTAAATGAACGTCACCAACGCCCCGATGCGATGGACCATGTGGATGGCGGCGCGCGCGGGGCTGTCCAGTACGCCGTATTCGTAGTTCAGTCCCAATCCGCGCCACAGCACAAAGGCGTCCTTGAAATCCATGTGCGGCCACCACTGGCCGCCGATGCAGGTGGGAAACTCGGTACAGGCCAGGGCCGCGTAGTTCGAACTGGTCCATCCGCCCAGGGCGATCTGCACCGCCAGGACGACAATGCCGAGCAAGGCCCAAGGGCGCAGCCGCGCCGCCGCCGGCGCCGGCTGAACGGCAAAAGCCCGGGTGTGACGCTGGTACATCCACCACAGCAGGGACAGGGTGGCCATGCCGCCGAGCAGATGCCCCAGGACCACCAGCGGCTTCAGCAGCAAGGTGACGGTCCACATGCCGAGCAGCGCCTGAAACACCACCAACACCACCAGAAAGATGGGCAGCGCCACCTGCTGGCCCGGGTCGCGGCGGTGGCGCCAGGCGAGGATCGCCAGCGTCAGGATGAGCAGCCCCAGGGTGCCGGCGAAATAGCGGTGGATCATCTCCTTCCAGGCCTTGGCCGGCTCCACCGGACGGTGGGGATAAGCGCGGTTGGCCTCGGCCACACTGACATGGGACTCGGGCACGGCGATGCGGCCGTAGCAGCCGGGCCAGTCCGGGCATCCCAAACCGGCGTCGGACAGGCGCACGAACGCCCCCAGCACGACCACGCACAATGCCAGCAGCACGGCAAGCAGGCCGATGCGGGCGAACCACTGATTAGTCATCGGTAAGCACCATCTACAACTTGTGATCGCGAAGCAACTTGCCCAGATCCTTGCGCATGCCCGTGGCGGATTTCAGCACCGCGTCGGGGCTTGCGTCGGGCCCGTAATACATCATCGCGTTGCCAGCCATGTCCACCAGATAGATCCGCTGCGCGGGAGCCGATTTGGAGCGGAACTGGCCGGCCAGCCCGGCCACCACGTTCGGCGCGCCTGTCGCCACCATCATGTCGGGATATTCCTTCAGCAACGGGCGCAGCTTCGCCATGTCCCGGTCATCGGTCAGCACGAAAAGCCGCTGCACCCGCTCCAAATCCTTACCCTGCGCCAGGCGCACTTGCCGCATCTTGTAAAGGTTGGCCTGACAGCGGTTATCGCAATCGGAGCTGTCGAAGTAGACGTAGGTCCACATGTCATGGAAAAAAGCATGCGGCAGCGGCCGCCCGTCGAGCCGGTGCAGACCGGCCGGGAGCGTGATTTGGCGCGGCGGGTCGACGAAGGTGCCGTAATTGGTGGTGCCCCACGAACGGGCGACGTCGGGAAAGTGGTAATAGAGCACCCACGCGCCCACCATGGGTACGATGAAGGCCACCGGGATCAGGACAATGTTCAGCCAGCTCCACCGGCTCCGGGCGCTACCGCTTGCCACGTTCAACGTCTAACCTCTCCGCGTCGGGACGGACCCGCCGCACATGCACGCCAATGTAGATCAGGACCAGGACCGCAGCCATGGTGAACCACTGCACCGCATAGCTGACATGCTTCTCCGGGGGCATCAGCTCCAGTCCCGACTGGAAGTCGCGCCAATCGCGGATCATGCCGTAGTCCGCACCGCTGTCCTGCAGCAGCGTGAAACCCAACACCCGCTGACCGAGCTGCTTCGCCGCCCAGCCGGTATCCACGTACTGCACCACTTTGGGCCAGCCCGGGTATCCCTCGCCCAGGGTCCCCAAACGCAACGCCACCTGCGGCGGCCTGGCCATGACCCCCACCAACGACACCTTGTCCGTCGGCCCGGGCAGGGGTGGCAGGTGCCGGCGGTCCACGCCCTGGGGCACCCAGCCCCGATTCACCAGGACCACGGTATGGGCGCCGGCCACCAGCAGCGGCGTATACACGTAATAACCGGGCACCGAATTGTGGGTCCGGTTATCCAGCAGCAGCTGGTGATCCAGGTCGAACCGCCCGCTGACGCGCACCTTGCGGCTGAACTGGTGGCGCGTGGTCCGCTGCACGGCATCCAGTGTCACCGGCGGCAGCGCCGCGTTGTGCCTGCGCTCCGCGCGCAGCGCGTATTTGTAATCCGCCCGATGCAGCTGCCAAAAACCCAGCGAGATGAGGATCGGAAGCAACACCAGGGTGGCCAGGGTTGGAACCAGACCGGGCTTGCGAATACGAAAACGGCCAACGATCATAGCAGACCCATGATACGTAGCGCCGGCAGGCCGGTCCAGCGGTGCAAAACCCCGCTGTTCGTCGCTATACTAAGAGCCCGCAATTCGCTGGATACGCCTGATGTTGTTCAAAGCCCTCGTCATTGTTCTGCTGCTGCTGGTGTTGTCCGCACTCTTTTCCGGTTTGTTCTTCATGATGCGCGACAAGGGCCAGTCCGACCGCGCCGTCAAGTCGCTGTCGTGGCGCATCGGCATTTCGCTGCTGCTGTTCCTGATCCTGATGATCGGTGCGGCGACCGGGTGGATCCACCCGCACGGCGTCTATCACTGAAGGCGAGGCGCCATCACCTGCCGTAGCAGGGAAATGGATGCCGCCGGGCAGCGACGCCCGGCCGCGTGTCGCTCCGGCTACGCCAGCCAGTATACGAAGATAAACAACCCCAGCCAGACCACGTCCACGAAGTGCCAATACCACGCGGCGGCTTCAAAAGCGAAGTGATGCTGGGGCGTAAAATGCCCCTTGATGCTGCGCAACAGCATCACCAACAGCATGATGGCGCCGATCGTCACGTGCAGGCCATGAAAACCGGTCAGCATGAAGAACGTCGTCCCGTAGGCGCCGGTCTTCAGCGTCATGTTCATTGCGGTATATGCGTGATGGTATTCGTACGCCTGCAGACCGAGGAACAGCGCGCCCAGGGCCACCGTGACGAACAGGCCCAGCACCAGCTGGCCGCGGTTGGCCTTCTTCAGCCCCCAGTGGGCCCAGGTCACGGTGACGCCGCTGGAGAGCAGAATCAAAGTATTGATCGCCGGGATGCCCCACGCTTCCATCTGGTGGAAGTGGCCGCCGACCTTGCCCGGTCCGTTGCTGGGCCAATGGGCAACGTAGTCGGGATACAGCCATTGATGGGTGAAGAAGTTGTTGCTGGCGCCGCCGAGCCAGGGCTCGGCGAAAATGCGCATATAGAACAGGGCGCCGAAGAAGGCCGCGAAGAACATCACTTCTGAGAAAATGAACCATGCCATGCCCATCCGGAACGAACGGTCCACCTGCTCGTTGTACATGCCCGATGTGCTCTCATTGATGACGGTGCTGAACCAGCCGAACATCATGATCGCCAGGATCACGCCGCCGATCATCATCCACACGGGACTGCCATGATCGACCAGGAAATGGGCGAAGCCACCGAGCGTCAGAAACAGGCCGATGGATCCGATCAGCGGCCAGTAACTGGGCTGCGGGAGATAGTATCCGCCGTGTGACTCAGACATACTCGATCCTCTCTGTGGTTTTCTTGATATTGGTCGTTATTGTCAACCCGATGTCCCGCCGCCGTGCGGATCAGCTGCCCCGTGGCGCGAACCGCGTTGCGTCGAAAAATGTATATGTCAGCGTAACCTCATGCACGCCCTTCGGCAGGCCCGGGTCGATCATGAAGCGCACCGGCATCCGCCGGGATTCACCCGGCTGCAGCGTCTGCTGGCGGTAGCAGAAACACTCAGTCTTCTTGAAATGCGACGCCGCCTGCTCCGGGGTGACGCTATGCACCGCCTGTCCGACGATCCGGTCCGCGGAAACGTTCCTGGCTTCGTAGTACACGGTCTGCACTTCGCCGGGATGAACGCGAAGTTCGTGCGTGGCGGGCACGAAGGTCCAGCGCAGTTTGTCATTGACGATGGCATGGAACTGCACGCGCACCGTTCGGCTCGTGTCGACCTGCGTCGCCGCAGCCCTTGCCTCGTCGATATTCTCGGTCTGGCCGTTGATTCCGAAGGTAGTGCAGATTGCCCCGTATAGCGGCACCAGCGCGAAGCCGAAAGCGAACATCCCCGCCGCCACCAGGAGCGTGTTGCGCAGGACGCGAACGTTTGCCTTCTGCAGGTCCGGTGTGCCCATCAGCTGACCATCCGAAAAATCATTTCGCCGAAATACAGCGCCACCGCAATAATGATCAGTATGACTACGGTACGGCGCGCGTTTCTTCGCTGCTCCTCGCTTGGTTCACCCATCGCCAACCCCCGGCCCCGCCCTGGTCGGGCGGGACCTGCCTCCATTACTTCACTTCCGGCGCAGTCTCAAAGGTGTGGTACGGCGCCGGCGAGGGCACGGTCCACTCCAGACCCTCGGCCCCCTCCCAGACTTTGGCAGTCGCCTTTTCACCGCCGCGAATGGTCCTGATTACCAACACCAGGAACAGCAGCTGTGAAAAACCGAAGACGAACGCTCCGACGCTGGACCACTGGTTGAACTGGGTGAACTCCAGCGGATAGTCAGCATAGCGCCGCGGCATGCCGGCCAGCCCGGTGAAGTGCATGGGAAAGAAGGTCACGTTCACCGAGATCAACGACAGCCAGAAATGCCACTTGGCCAGCTTGTCGCTGTACATGTTGCCGGTCCATTTTGGCAGCCAGTAATACACCGCGCCGATAATGGCGAACAGGGCGCCGGTGACCAGCACATAATGGAAGTGGGCCACGACGAAATAGGTGTCCTGATACTGGATGTCCGCCGGTGCGACGGCCAACATCAAGCCCGACAGGCCGCCGATGGTGAACAGCACCACGAAGGCCATGGCCCACAGCATCGGCGCTTCGAAGGTCATGGATCCACGCCACATGGTCGCCACCCAGTTGAACACCTTCACTCCGGTCGGCACCGCGATCAGCACCGTGGAGTACATGAAAAACAACTCGCCAGCCACCGGCATGCCCACCGTGAACATGTGATGGGCCCAGACGATGAACGACAGGAAGGCGATGGAGGCGGTCGCGTACACCATGGACGAATAGCCGAACAGGCGCTTGCGGGCGAAGGTCGGGATGATCTGGGAAATGATGCCGAAGGCGGGGAGGATCATGATGTAGACCTCCGGGTGCCCGAAGAACCAGAACACGTGCTGGAACAGCACCGGATCGCCGCCGCCCGCCGCCTGGAAGAACGTAGTGCCGAAGTACTTGTCGGTCAGCACCATGGTCACCGCGCCGGCCAGCACCGGCATAACGGCAATCAGCAGAAAGGCCGTGATCAGCCAGGTCCATACAAACAGGGGCATCTTCATCAGGCTCATGCCCGGCGCTCGCATGTTGAGGATGGTGGCGATGATGTTGATCGAGCCCATGATCGACGAGATGCCCAACAGGTGGATGGCGAAGACGAAATACGCCAGGTGATTGTATTGATCCACCAGCGGCTCATAGAACGTCCAGCCGAACCACGGTCCGTTGCCGTCGGAGAAGTGGGCGCCCATGAACATCGGCGCCAGCAGCATGGTGCCGGCGAAGGGCAGGATCCAGAAGCTCCAGTTGTTCATGCGCGGCAGCGCCATGTCGGGTGCGCCGATCATCAGCGGCACCTGCCAGTTCGCCAGCCCGACAAAGGCAGGCATGATGGCGCCGAAAACCATCACCAGACCGTGCATGGTGGTCATCATGTTGAAGAACTGCGGCTTGACGATCTGCATGCCGGGCTCGAACAGCTCGGCCCGGATCACCAGGGCGAAGGTGCCGCCGATGAGCAGCATGATGAAGCTGAACCACAGGTACAGCGTTCCGATGTCCTTGTGGTTGGTGGTAAACAGCCACCGCTTGATGCCCGTGGGATGCTCCGCGTGGTGAGCTGCGTCATGTGTCATGGTCGTACTCATTTACATATCCTCCGCACTAACCTTTAGCGAGCCTTGCGAGCCGCTGCGACGTCTCTCGGCTGGATGACGTCCCCGGTGTTGTTACCCCAGGCGTTGCGCTCGTAAGTTACCACTGCCGCAATGTCCAGGTTGTTCAGCTGCTTGGCGAAAGCCGGCATGGGGGTTCCCTTCTTGCCGTGCAGGACGATGTGCAGGTGAGCGGGAATCGGTCCCGTCGCGATCTTGCTGCCCTTGAGCGCCGGAGCGATGTTGGTGCCCTCACCGTTGGCGCCATGGCATCCGAAACAGCCGCCCTTGCCGTGAAACACCGCCTTGCCCATGGCGAACAATTTGTCCTTGCTGTAAGTCTTGTTGCTCGCTGCCGCCGCGGCCTCCTTCTCGGCCGCGGCCTTTTTCGCCGCATACCACTTATTGAAATCAGCATCGCTGACGGCATGGATGACGATGGGCATAAAGGCATGCCCCTTGCCGCAGAGCTCCGCACACTGACCGTAGTAGGTGCCGGGCTTTTGGATCTCGGTCCAGGTCTCGTTCACGTAGCCCGGAATCGCGTCCTTCTTGATGCCGAACTGCGGCACGAAAAAGGAGTGGATCACATCGGCGCCCGTAATCAGAAAACGAATCCGCTTCTTGACTGGCAGCACCAGTTCGTGGTCGACGGTGAGCAGGTAAGGGTGTTTGGCGGTATTGAGCTTGTCGATGGCCGCCTCGCTGCCCGAGTCCGACGCCTTGATCTGGTCCGGAAGAATGGTGCTGATGAAGGAGACGTCGTTGTTGGGGTTGTTGTCCTGGTCGACGTAATGATATTTCCAACGCCACTGCATGCCGGTGACCTTGACGGTCATGTCCGCGTTGCTGGTGTTTTCGATATAGAGGAGAGTCTTGGTGGCGGGGATTGCAACGACCACCAGGATCGCGAATGGAATGATGGTCCAGAGAATCTCCAGCTTGGTGTTCTCATGGAAAGTCGCGGCAACCGCGCCCCTGGACTTGCGGTGATGGTACATGGAATAAAACATCGCGCCGAACACGACGATCGCGATGCCGACACAGATCCAGAACATCATCATGTGCAGGCCGTAGATCTCGTGCGCCGTCGGGGTCACGGGAGGCTGGAAGTTCACGCGTTCGGCCACCGCCCGGCCGCACCCCAACAGTAGACCGGCTCCAGTCAGCCGCCTTAGCGTATTGCTGCGATTGCTCACCGACATGCCATTATCACTCCTCAGGTAGCAGTTTCTAATTTGTTATTGAGTGCTCAAAGCGCAAATCGTAGTCCCGCCCCGGCGGCTCGCGAACTGACGCAAACCGGGCGTCGCGCTGCGGCGCTGTTGCTGCGCCAGGCAAGCACCGGCCCCGGGTTCCGTGCCGCACGAGCGGATATTGAGACGACTGGGATAACCCCCGCGCCTTGCTCCCTCAGCAACACGCACGTCCAGGTCGCGGCAGGCTCGACGCAACGCCGGCCGCCATGGCAGCACTGCGCCACCGATGGACCATCGTCAGCGATCGAGTTGTCCGCACGTTCAGCGCCGCGGCCGCCGCAACATCTGGAACAGGCGGCGGCCCGTCGGAAACCGGGTAATCGACGGTATCGGCCACCCAGCACAAACCGTGGTGCTGCAGCGATACTCTAACGGTCCGCCGCGGCGGTGATGGCGCCCCGTCAACTCAGGGGCAACCGATCCGGAACCGCCAGGCGGCCATTCGATTCCACGGTGCCAGAAAACGCAGCGGCCACCGCAAGTTACGCTTTTATCCCCGCAATTTCCGGCTGCGCATGGGCAGCCGTTCTATCGTTATTTGGCCAGGATGCTAACGTATGCAACCAGGGCGCGCAATAAAATTTGGGCTTTTGGACCATAATCCGGAATTATTAAACAATCGTCTTATTTTCGCGTATTTGAATATCCTAATACGCTGATAAAGTATTTAATTGATTGTTTTTCCTCAATCCGAACACGGGCTCTATTCCTTAGCACCATAGTAAAGCATAAAATTTGTTCATGAAAAAGGGGCCGGGAGCGCGGCACTTTTTTGACGCCGGCGTCGACCGCCGGGGTCAACGGGGTGGGCGGGGCCTAGAACGACAGCTGACCGATGTCGAGGTAGTCGGCGACGGCCCCGGGGCGGGGTTCGTCGAGATACGGAATCTGTCCCAGCAGCGGCTCCGGCAGCCACTGGCGCAGGGTTTCGATGTTCTCGCGGATCCGCTCCATGGCCGGGTCGATGACATTGGCGACCCACCCGGCCAACGCCAGGCCGCTGGCGGCGACCGCCCGCTGGGTCAACAGGGCGTGATTGAGGCATCCGAGCCGCATACCCACCACCAGCACCACGGGCAGGCGCAGGCCCTTGGCCAGATCCTCCAGGGTCCGGTCGCGGTCCAGGGGCACCAGCCAACCCCCCACCCCTTCGACCAACACGCAATCAGCATCGACGGGCATGGCGCGGTAGCGTTCCACCACTGTCTGAACGCGCATCTCGAGTCCCGCTTCCCGCGCCGCAACGTGCGGCGCAATGGCCGGCGCGAACGCGTACGGGTTGACCTGTTCATACGCCAGCTGCACCGACGCCTGGGCCTGAAGTTGGAGCGCGTCATCATTGCGCAGCCCGTCGCCGGTGCGCTCGCAACCGCTGGCAATGGGCTTCATGGCCACCACTTTGCGTCCGCGGCGCTGCAGGCCGCGCATGATGCCGAGCGTGACGGCCGTCTTGCCAACGCCGGTGTCGGTGCCGGTGACGAAAAGCCCGGGCCGGGCCGCGATGTCGTCAGTTTCCATCGCCGCGCCCCCCGCGCAACGCGTCCAGCGACACCTGCTGCGACGACTGCGGTGCCCAGGCATGGCCGTACACCACTTCGTAGGTGGCCGGCAGGACGCCGTCGCGCCGAAAGCCCTCATAGGCGTCCGTCACAGCCTGCATGCGCCGGCGGCCGGTGAGGCCGCGTGCGCGACCGCCGGTGGCATTGTGCGCACCGATGCCCTTGAGGTCGCGCATCAGGCCGCGCAGATCGGTGTAGGTCATGGTGAGGCGCTCGGCGTCCATCACCGGCTCGGCGAACCGCGCCCGCACCAGGGCGTCGCCCACGTCATGCATGTCCTCGAAGGTGCTGACATGGGTGTAGCCGTCGACCCGGGACCAGCATTCGCGCAACTCGCGCAACGTATCCGGCCCGAGCGTGGTGAACATGAGCAGCCCCCCCGGGCGCAGTACCCGGCGCAGTTCCTGCAGCGCCAGGTCCAGATCACCGACCCACTGCAGGGCCAGGTTGGAGAACAGCAGATCGCAGCTGGCGTCGGCCAGCGGCAGGCGTTCGGCATCGCCGACCACACAGCCGGGCTTGCGCAGCCACGCGCCGCGGCGCCGTGCATGCACCAGCATTGCGTGAGCCAGGTCCAGGGCGACGATGCGCGCCCCACGGTAACGCTTGGCCAACAGCGCCGTCTGCAGGCCGGTGCCGGCGCCCACGTCCACCACCACCCGGGGCTGCAGGCGCACATAGTCCAGGCGCTCGAGCAGCCGTTCGCCGACCTCCTTTTGCAGCACCGCGTGCTGGTCGTAGCCGGGCACGGCCCGCTCGAACGACGCGCGCACCCGCGCCTTGTCGATTCCGCGTTGCGGCATTGGTTCGTTACCCCGTGTCACCGGCTGCGGCATTCCCTCACCTCGTGGCCGTGTCATGGGCAAAACGCTCCAGCGCCTCGACGAACGCGCGCGGCTGCGACACGAACGGCGCATGGCCGGCACCCGGGACCAACTGCAGTTGCGCATGCGGCAATGCGGCGGCGATCTGCGCGCCGCCGGCCGCCGGAACCAGCCGGTCCCGTTCGCCCATGTACAGCAACACCGGGCAGCGTACGCGGCCAAGCTCGCTGCGCAGGTCGGCGTGGCGCAGGATATCCAACCCGCCGCGCAGGGCTTCCGGCGCCGGCGGCGGCCCCTCCAGGCAGGCGCGCTGCAGCGCCTGCAGCGTCGAGCGGGCCTGGGGCGTGCCCAGGGTCTGCAGTGCCAGGAAACGCTTCAGGGTCGCCCGGTGGTCGCGCTCCAGTTCGGCGGCAAACTGGTCGAAAGTCGCCGGGTCCATGGCCGCGGGCCAGTCGGCAGCGCGCACGAACCGCGGCGTCGCCGCCGCCAGCACTAGCGCCCGTACGCGGGCGGGATGCCGGGCGGCAATGTAAAGGCTCAGCAGTCCGCCCAGGGACCAGCCCACCCAAAGCGCCTGCGGCGGCGCCGCCGCCAGCAGTTGCGCAGCCACAGCCGACAGCGTGAAAGGTCCTTCCAGGCCACTGGCGCCGTGGCCCGGTAGGTCCACCAGCGTCACCCGGAAGCCTAGCGCCAGGGCCGCCCGCACTCCCGCCCAGACCCCGGAGTGCAGGCCCCAGCCATGCACCAGCACCAGGTCCGGCCCGCTGCCTTCGCTCGCCACGTGAAGCCCTGCGGGCCGGGCCGCGGACGTGGCTTGCGCGCTGCTCACGGGCATTTCCCCGCCACCTGCGCCAGGGCGTCCAAGAGCCGGTCCACGTGCTCGTCGGTGTGGGCGGCGCTGAAAGTGATGCGCAGCCGCGCGGTGCCCGCCGGGACCGTCGGCGGCCGGATGGCGCTGACCAGAATGCCGCCCTCGGCCAGGCCCTCGCTCATGGCCAGCGCCTCGGCGTTGCCCCCGGCCAGCAGCGGCTGGATCGGCGTGTGCGAGTCCATCAGCGCCAGCCCCAGCTCGGCGGCGCCGCGGCGAAAGCGGGCCACCAGCGCCTGCAGGCGCTCGCGCCGCCACCCCTCGGTTTGTACCAGACGCAGACTGGCGCGGGTCGCTTCGGCCACCGCCGGCGGCGGCGCCGTGGTGTAAATGTAGCTGCGGGCCGCCTGGATCAGGGTTTCGATCAGCTCGTCCGTTCCGGCGACGAAGGCGCCGAAGGTCCCGAGGGCCTTGCCCAGGGTGCCCATGAGGATCGGCACCTCGGCCACACCCAGGCCGAAATGCTCGAGGCTGCCCCGCCCGCCGGCGCCGAGCACACCCAGGCCGTGGGCATCATCCACCATCAGCCAGGCGTCGCCGGCGGCGGCCGCCGCCGCCAGTTGCGGCAGCGGCGCCAGGTCGCCGTCCATGCTGAACACCCCATCGCTGGCCACCAGGCGCTCGCCCTCGCCCCGGGCCCGGAGCTTACGCGCCAGGGCGGCGCTGTCGGCGTGGGGATAGCGCTGGAACCGCGCCTGGCACAGCAGGCCGGCATCGAGCAGCGAGGCGTGATTGAGGCGGTCCTCGAGGACGCTGTCGCCGGGTCCCAGCAGCGCCGACATCACGCCGAGATTGGCCATGTAGCCGGTGGAAAACAACAGCGCCCGGGGCCGGCCGACAAACGCCGCCAGTTCCTCTTCCAGGGCATGGTGAGCGGCGCTGTGCCCGGTGACCAGATGGGCGGCACCGCTGCCGGCGCCATAGCGCTCCGCCCCGCGGCACAGCGCGGCGACCACCTCCGGGTGATTGGCCAGGCCCAGGTAGTCGTTGCTGCAGAAACTCAGCCACTCACGCCCGTTTGCCCGCAGCTGCGGCCCCTGAGGGCCCTCCACGATCCGCCGGGAGCGGTACAAATGTTGCGCTTCGCGCTGCTGCAGTTGGGCGGTCAGGTCTCTCATGAGCGGTCACTCGAGCGCTTGCCCGGCGAAAGTGTCGGCGGCCGGGGCAATGGCGGCGCCCGGACACACGGCTAGGGCATTGCCTGCAGGCCCAGGCGTTCGAACAGCGACCGGTCGTGTTCCACCGCCGGGTTGCCGGTGGTCAGCAGGTGGTCGCCGTAAAAAATCGAGTTCGCGCCGGCCAGGAAGCACAGCGCCTGGGCTTCGTCGGTCATTTCCGTGCGCCCCGCGGACAGGCGCACGAACGACGCAGGCATCATGATCCGCGCCACGGCGATGGTACGGACGAATTCCAGTGGGTCGATGGCATCGGTATGGGAAAGCGGCGTACCTTCCACCTGCACCAGGCTGTTGATGGGCACGCTCTCCGGGTGGCGGGGAAGATTGGCCAGCTGCTGCAGCAGCCCGGCGCGGTCGGCGCGATCCTCGCCCATTCCGATGATGCCGCCGCTGCACACGTGCATACCCGCGTCACGCACCCGGCCGAGGGTTTCGAGCCGGTCCTGATACGTGCGCGTGGTAATCACCTGGCCGTAGTACTCCGGCGAGGTGTCGAGATTGTGGTTGTAGTAATCAAGTCCGGCCTGCTTGAGCTGCTGCGCCTGCTCGTCGTCGAGCATGCCCAGGGTCATGCAGGTTTCCAGACCCAGGGCTTTCACCTCGCGCACGATTTTGAGCACGCGGCCGAAATCCCGCCGCGGCGGATTGCGCCAGGCCGCGCCCATACAGAACCGGGTAGCGCCCGCCGCCCGCGCGGCACGCGCCGCCTCCACTACCGTGTCCACTTCCATCAGCGGTTCACGCTGAAGGTCGGCCTCGTGGTGGGCGCTCTGGGAGCAGTAGCCGCAGTCCTCCGGACAACCGCCGGTCTTGATGTTGAGCAGAGTGCTGAGCTGCACCCGGTTGGGATCGAAGTGGCGCCGATGCACCTGCTGAGCTTCGAACAGCAGATCGTTGAACGGACGGGCGAACAGGGCGGCGACCTCCTCGGCCGTCCAGTCGTGGCGCAACGATTGGTCCCGATCGGTGGCTGCGGCGGCGTCGGTCATTGTTCCGGCTCCGGTTGTGCGGACGGCTCAGGGGACACCACGGTATCGGCCCACGCCTCGCGGCGGATGCGCACCAGGTCCAGCACCGACCACGGAATGATTACCGCGGCCGCCACCGCCCAGGCCACCAGATACGGCTTGTGGCTGTTGCCGGGAAAAAACGCGCCAACAGCGACGAAAAAGCCGGTGACACCGTAAAAGCGGTAGGCGGCCTGCTGGGTGTAATGGCCGACACGGGGGTTGGGGTGGTGCCGGTTCATGGCGTAAATGATCATCGAGGCACAGACCCAGAGCAGACCGATGGGGAGCGGCGCCACCATGGCGCCGATGTTGCCCCAGTTGAACAATGCGGCGGCAAATCGCGCGCTCTTGGCGGAGATATTGGTGGGCTCCGACAGGGACACATTCGGGTCAGTCATTTCGCTACACCTCGGAAATCAGCTATCATCGGCGCGCCGCACCGCTCGCCCGCCAGCATGCTACCGAAGCGGGCACGGTTGTCAACTGGAAGGGATGCCAGTGGTTTACCATTGTACACAAATTATACATTCATGGCTGTACCCGCCGGTGTGCGTCCTGTGCGGCCAGGCCGGTTCCGGTGATCGCGATCTGTGCCCGGCCTGTCTGGCGGATCTACCCTTCAACCATCCGGCCTGCCCGCGCTGCGCCGCCCCGTTTGCCGGCGCCACTTCCGGGATCTGCGGTCACTGCCTGCACCAACCGCCGCAGGCGGACGCGGTGTTCGCCTTGTTGCGCTATCGCTCGCCGGTCAGCGAGCTGATCCGGGGGCTCAAGTTCGGCGGCCGATTGTACGTCGCCCGTCTCCTGGGCGGACTGATGGCGGAACGCCTGGCGGCCCGGGGCACCGCCGTCCCCGAGCGAATCATTCCGGTGCCCCTGCACCCCCGTCGCCAGCGTCAACGGGGGTTCAACCAGGCCCTGGAGCTGGCGCGGCCCATTGCCCGGCGGCTGGGCGCAGTGCTCGACCACGACACCTGTCGGCGCACCCGCAACACCCGCGCGCAAAGCGAGTTGGGCGCCCGGCAACGGCGTACCAATGTGCGCGGCGCGTTCGCGGCGACCGGCCGCCTGGAGGCACGGCACGTGGCGGTCGTCGATGACGTCATCACCACCGGCCACACCACCGACGAGCTGGCGCGGCTGCTGAAGACCCACGGCGCCGAACGGGTGGAGGTGTGGGCGGCGGCGCGCGCCGTGGCCCGGGAGCCGTGAAGCGGATCCGACGGTAGCGCGCCGTCGCACCGGCAGCGCGCGGCATCGTCGGCCCGACCCGGCACCCGCCGACGCCCCCGGGGCGCCCCGCCGTCACGCTGCCGCCGCGAAAGTCGGCTTCGGCGCGGCGCGTGACAAGTACGTAACAACCGCACGGCATTGCCGGGGCCGCGCCGTCCCGGGTCTACAATTGAATCATGACGTGCTCGCCCCAGAACCGGACCGATGCCGGCAACCATGCCACCCGATGAACCTCTGCGCCCCGACTACCACGGTCGGGGCATCGTCAACCTGATGGCCTCCGTGTTGGCAGCGTGCGGTGGCGAACCGGATTACCCGACCCTCTCGGGCGTGGCCGACGCCGAACTGCGCGGCCACTCGACGGTGGCGCTGATGGTGATCGACGGCCTTGGCCACGAGTTCCTGAGCCGGCGCACCGACAGCTTCCTTTACCGCCACCTGCGGACGCGGCTGACCTCGGTGTTCCCGACCACGACCGCCAGCGCCATCACCACCTACACCAGCGCCCTGGCGCCGCAGCAGCACGGCCTCACCGGCTGGTTCACCTATCTGCGGGAACTGGGCAGCGTGGCGGCTGTCCTGCCGTTCCGGCCCCGCCACGGCGGGCCGGCCTACAGCGCCATGGGCGTCGATCCGTCCCTGATCTACGATTTTGTCCCCGTGGCCGACCGCCTGAGCCACGAACCCCATGTGGTGAGCGCGCGTCCGATCGCCGACTCCGATTACAGCCGCATCAGCGCCGGGCGTGCGCGGCGCCACACCTACGGCCGGCTGGCGGAATATTTCGACACCGTCGCCTCCCTGGCGCAGGGCAGCCGCGGCCGGCGCTACGTCTATGCGTACTGGCCGGAGCTGGACAGCCTCGCCCACCAACATGGGGTGGCCAGCGACGCCGTCGAGGGCCATTTCCGGGAGCTGGACGCCGGCTTCAAGGCCCTCGCCCAACGGCTCGCCGGCAGCGGTACGCTGCTGGTGGCCTGTGCCGACCACGGACTGCTGGACACGCGGCCGGCCCGCACCGTGCGCCTGATCGACCACCCGGCGCTGGCGGCCACCCTGACGCTGCCGCTGTGCGGGGAGCCGCGGGTCGCATACTGCTACGTGCACCCGTCGCGCCGGCACCAGTTCCGGGACTACGCGCGCGGTGAACTGACCGAGTGCTGCGACCTGGTGCCGGCGGAGCAGTTGCTCGACGAGGGCTATTACGGCACCGGCCGGGCACACCCCCGCCTCGCCGACCGTATCGGCGACTACGCCCTCATCGCCCGGGACGACTGGATCATCAAGGACCGCATCCTGGGTGAAAAGCCGTTCGACCAGGTGGGGGTGCACGGCGGGCTGAGCGCCGAGGAGCTTTACGTACCGTTGATCCTGATCGCGACCTAGCCGATGTGAGCATTCATCAATTTTGATGTATGCTACAAACATCGAGTTACCTACACGGTGTTCCGGCTATGGTCACGCCCAGCCCCATTCCCCTGCGTGAACGCAAACACGCCCAAACCAAGCTGGCGCTTATGCGCGCCGCCCTGGAAGGAATGGAGCGGCGGCCGCTCGAAGAGGTGCCGGTAAAGGACTTGTGCGATACCGCGATGGTGTCGGAAGCGACATTCTTCAACTACTTTCCGCGCAAGTCCGACGTGCTGGCGTACTACAGTCAGCTCTGGACCCTGGAACTCGGCTGGCACGGGCGGCAGACGGCCGCCCGGACACCGGGGCTGCCGGCCATCGAGGAGGTGTTCCGCCAGGCCGCGCGGCGGGTCCAGGAACGACCGGGCGTCATGGGCGAGGTCATCGCCTACCACGCCCGGCAGCGGCAACGAGCCGCGGCGGCGGCCCTCGGCCGGGCCGAGCGGGCACTGGCGTTTCCGGATCTGGCCGGCATCGAGGAAATCCCCGTCGGCGGGCTGGAAGTGGTGCTGGTGCCCAACCTGCAGTACGCCATCGAGCACGGCGCCCTGCCGCCCAACACCCATCTGCATTCGGTGATGGTCGCCCTCGTGGCACTGTTCTACGGCACCCCCCTGGCCCTGATGCGCTCCAACCCGGCCGGCGTGGCCGGCGCCTACGCGCACCAACTGCTGATGCTCTGGAACGGTGTGCGCGCCACCGCAGGTGCCCGCCAAGGGTAACGCCCGGCCCACCAACTTCCGCCGTGGGGCTTGAATTCCTGACCGTTATGCTCAAGTATAATACTTGGCCGGTAGTGAGCGAGCGGAGGTTGAATTTTCATGGTGAATTGGGTCAAGGGACAAATCGTCAACAAGCGGCAGTGGACCGACCAGTTGTATTCGCTGCAGGTGGAGGCGCCGGTGGAGCCCTTCCAGGCCGGGCAGTTCACGCGGCTGGCCGCGGACATCGAGGGCGAGCGGGTCGGCCGCCCCTACTCCTACGTCAATCCACCCCATCGGCAGCCGCTGGAATTCTATTTCATCACCGTACCCGAGGGCCCGCTCACCAACCACATGGTGGAGCTGCAGGAAGGCGACAGCCTGTGGGTGCAATCCCGGGCCGCGGGCGCATTCACCGTCGACCAGGTGCCGGATGCGGAGAACCTGTGGTTATTGTGCACCGGCACGGCCTTGGGCGTGTTCCTGTCGATCCTCAAGACCGAGCAGCCCTGGCAGCGCTTCGATCGGGTGGTCCTGGCCCATGGCGTGCGCACCGCCGAGGAACTCACCTACCGCGATGACATCGCCGAGCTGCAGGAACGCCACCCGAACCAGTTGCGCATGGTGCCCCTGGTCAGCCGCGAGCCGACCGATTTTGCCATCAACGGCCGCATCACCCACGCCATTGAGGACGGGCGCCTGGAGGAATTCGCCAACG
This sequence comes from Gammaproteobacteria bacterium, assembly GCA_037385045.1. Classification (GTDB taxonomy): domain Bacteria; phylum Pseudomonadota; class Gammaproteobacteria; order JASBUN01; family JASBUN01; genus JARRNJ01. The sequence goes on from JARRNJ010000033.1 coordinate 56,090, forward strand.
TCGCCCTCAATGCCGAGCAGTCGCAGGTGATGATCTGCGGCAATCCCGACATGGTGCGCGATACTTCCGAGTTGCTGGAGCGGCGCGGCCTGCGCAAGAACCGGCGCAGCAAGCCCGGGCATGTTACGGTGGAGCGCTACTGGTAGCCCGCCCCCGGCGGCGCCGGGTAACGGTGGCGAAACGGTCTAAGCTTAGCGTCAAAGATGACGCCAAGCGTCGCGCGAGGCTATGTAAGGAGGTACCATGACCGATATCGCAGCCATATTGGGCAGCGAAGCCGACGACCTGCTGAGCCACCAGTGCCAGGGTATTTCAAGCGAGCTGTTGCACCTGCCGGGACCGGACTTCGTCGACCGTGTCGTATCCGCCAGCGATCGCGGGCCGCGCGTGATGCGCAGCCTGCAAAGCCTGTTCGACCACGGGCGCCTGGGCGGCAGCGGCTATCTTTCCATCCTGCCGGTGGACCAGGGAGTCGAGCATTCGGCCGGCGCCTCGTTCGCACCCAACCCGATTTATTTCGACCCCGAAAACATCATCCGCCTGGCCATCGAGGGCGGCTGCAATGCGGTCGCCTCGACCCTGGGAGTACTCGGCGCCGTGGCGAGCAGGTACGCGCACAGGATCCCGTTCATCTGCAAGATCAACCACAACGAGCTGCTCACCTACCCCAACATCCACGACCAGACGCTGTTCGCCTCGGTGGACCAAGCGTTCGAGATGGGTGCCGTGGCGGTGGGCGCGACCGTCTACTACGGCTCCGAGCAGTCGCGGCGCCAGATCCAGGAAGTCAGCGAGGCGTTCCGCTACGCCCATGAACTGGGCATGGCGACGGTGTTGTGGGCCTACCTGCGCAACAGTGCCTTCAAGCACGAGGGTACCGACTACCACACCGCGGCCGATCTCACCGGCCAGGCCAACCATCTGGCCGCGACCATCGAGGCCGACATCATCAAGCAGAAGCAGGCCGAGCGCAACGGCGGCTACATTGCGCTGAACTTCGGCAAGACCGACCGGCGCGTTTATGAGGAATTGACCACCGACCACCCCATCGACCTGGTGCGTTATCAGGTGGCCAGCTGCTACATGGGTCGCGCCGGCATGATCAACTCCGGCGGACCATCCGGCGAAAACGATCTGCAGCAGGCGGTGCGCACCGCCGTCATCAACAAGCGCGCCGGCGGCATGGGGCTGATCTCCGGGCGCAAGTCGTTCCAGAAACCGATGAGCGAAGGGGTTGAATTGCTGCACGCGATTCAGGACGTGTATCAGTCCGGCGACGTCACCGTGGCCTGACCGGGCCCGATCCGTTCAGCTCAGGCGAGCGCGGTCGTGGGGCGCGGCGAAATCCAGTGCCGGCCCCTTGGGGACGATGCGGCTGGGATTGATGGACCCGTGGCTCCAGTAGTAGTGCTGTTTGATGTGCTCCATGTTCACCGTGTCGGCGATTCCCGGCTGCTGGTAGAGATCGCGCAGGTAGTTGGACAGGTTCGGGTAGTCCTCGATGCGCCGCAGGTTGCACTTGAAGTGGCTGTAGTAGACCGCGTCGAAGCGCACCAGGGTGGTGAACAGGCGCCAGTCCGCCTCGGTGATCCCGCCGCCGACCAGGTAGCGCCCGACGGCGAGCCGTTGTTCCAGCCAATCCAGGGTCTCGAACAGGCGGTCGAAAGCCCGCTCGTAGGCCGCCTGGGTGGTGGCGAACCCGCAGCGGTAGACGCCGTTGTTCACCCGCCCGTAAACCCGCTCGTTGACCGCGTCGATTTCCCCGCGCAGCTCGCGCGGATAATAGTCGGCCGCCACCCCGCCAACCGCACCGAAGGCGCCGTTGAACATGCGAATGATCTCCGCCGACTCGTTGTTGACGATGGTCTGGCGCCGCTTGTCCCACAACACCGGCACCGTGACGATCCCGGTGTAGTCCGGCTGCGCCCGGCAATAAGCCTGGTAAAGGTGGCTGTAGCCGTTGACGTGATCTTCGGTTGCGCCGGGGTAGCCGCCGAAGCGCCAGCCCTCCGGCCCCATATGCGGATGCACCACCGAGACGCCGACGGCCTGTTCCAGACCCATCAGCCTGCGGAAGATGAGTGTGCGGTGGGCCCACGGGCAGGCCAGGGACACGTACAGATGGTAGCGCCCGGCTTCGGCGGCAAAACCGCCCTGCCCGCTGGAGCCAGGCGCGCCGTCGGCCGTGACCCAGTTGCGGAACTGTGACTCCTGGCGTACGAACTCGCCACGCTCCGTTTCCGCATCCAGCCAGTCGTCGCCTACCAGCGCACCCTTGACCAACAAACTCATCGTCTCGCTCCTGTCGTCAACCGCACGGGTATCGGGACGCCGTCCGCCGTTTCCTTCACCGCCCGGCGACGACGCCGTCACGCTGAGTATGAAGGACGGGCCGGGTTGGAAAAAACCGTGTTTTTGCGTGGCTGTTGGTTGGCGGCCGCGATGGCCGTGGCGCAAACCGGGCGCTAGTAGGGCAGCGGGTATATCACGTCCAACACCTGGTCGAAACTCTCCGCCGCGCCGGTAACGGCGGCGCGCACCGCCGCCGGCGACAGCCGGGTGGTCTTCCAGGCGGCCGCATCGACGCCGGTTATCGACTCCAGTGCGGCGGCACCGTCCACCTCCAGCAGTGCTCCGTATGGATTGTAATAGGCGTCGTCGACTTCGCCGCTGGCGTCGATCTGGTGGGTGACGGCATTGGCAATGTGAACCAGCGCCGCTTCCAGGGGCGCCACCGTGGCCGCGGAAGGGGCATGGTGAAACGCAACGGCCTCCTGCAGGTTGGCGGGCAATTGCCACTGGGCCAGCAACGCCTGGCCGACTTCGGCGTGATCAAAACCCAACACCTGCTGCTCCAATTCGCACACGGGGACGCCTCCGCTGTCGGCGCGCCGCAACACTTCGGCGGCCGCCTCCGGCATGCGCGCATAGATCAGCAGCCGGCCGACGTCGTGCAGCAGGCCGGTGATGAACAGCCGCTCGCTGTGCAGCACCCGGCAGCGTTCGGCCAGCTTGCGCGCCAGCAGGCCGCTGAATACGCTGTGCTTCCAGAACGTGACCATGTCCATCAGTTCGGCCGGGACGCGGTTGAACACTTCCACCGCCGAAGCGGCCAGGGCAAGATTCCGCAATGCCTCCATGCCCGCCACACTGACCGCCCGCGACGCTGTGTCCACCCGCGCGGCGAGCCCGTAGTAGGGGCTGTTGACCAGCTTCAGCAGCCGCGCCGTCAGCGCCGGGTCCTGGCTCAGCACCTGTCCCAACTGATCGGCAGTGACGTGCGGATCATCGGCCAGGGCCTGCATCCGCAGGCAAACCTCCGGCAACGAAACCAATTCCACATTGTCAGCCACCAATTGAGCTGCCTGCATCCATCACCTCGACGTCGTTGCTCGGCGGTCGCAGGGCCGTTTGCCGGCCCGCCCGTAATACTAGCGGATTGCGGCGCCGGGGCACCATTGCCGGGTTTGCAATCGGCGCCCGGATGTCGCACCTTTGGAAACCCCGACACAGGCTACAGACGATCCACCATGAACAGCGACGCAGAGGAATTCGAACCGCGCAACGACCTGGAGCGCCGGCTGCTGGCGATGCACCAGGAGCGCCTGGCACCGGAGCAGTTTATGCACGCGCTGCTGGACTCCCAGGTATTCATGCCGGTGAAGGATCAGCTGGGCATCGACGGCTTCCAGGCCTCCCAGCGGGCGGTGCCGTTATCGCTCGAGGACGAGGACGGCGTAAAAATCCTGATCCTGTTCACCAGCCCCGAGCGCGGGAAAACGTTCTTGCAGGACTTTCCCGGCTTCGGGGGCGGCATACTGGAAGATCTCAAATGGGTGTTGCAGAAAATGGGCGCCGGCTACGGCATCGCCATTAATCCGGGCTGGGAAGTGGGCATCGACCTGGACCCCGACACCGTCACCCAGCTCGCCCGCCAGGCGGCCGCCCAGGCAGGCGACTGACCCCCCGGCGCCGAACCCGGCAGCAACCGTCCGTGGAAGTCACCCGCCTGTACCCACCCCCCGCGGAAGCCCGGCCCCTGGCCGGCCTCTACCTGAACCACGAGCTGCAGCGCCAGGGCTCAGCGCAGCACCCGTTCGTCTACAGCAATTTCATCGCCAGCCTCGACGGCCGCATCTCGGAACCGGAGCCGGACTCCGGCCGCCACCGCGTGCCGGCGGCCATCGCCAACAGCCGCGACTGGCGGCTCTACATGGAACTCGCCGCCCAGGCCGACGTACTGCTGACCACGGCCCGCCACCTGCGCGCCGTCGCCGAGGGGCGGCACGCGGAGTTGATCGAGATCGGCCACGGCAAATTCCGCGATCTTGCGTCTTGGCGCGCATCCCGGGGCCTGGCGCCGCAGCCGGCGATCGCCGTCGTCTCCGCCGGCCTGGAGATTCCGGCCGCCGCCCTGCGCCGGCGCTGCCAGGCGCCGCTGCTGGTGCTGACCACCCGCGACGCCCCCGCGGCGCGGGTACGCGAGTTGCAGGACCACGGCATCGAAGTGACGCCCGTCGGCGAGGGCACTTCCGTGGACGGCGACGCCCTGGTGCGCACCCTGGCCGCCCGCGGCCTGCAGCGCATCTATTCCATCGCCGGACCGCGGGTGCTGCACACGCTGCTGGCCGCCGGGCGGCTGGACCGCTTGTACCTGACCCTGGCGCAAGCAGTCATCGGCGGCGACCGCTACCACACCCTCACCGCCGGCCCGCCGTTGACACCGGCGGCGGGCTTTCAGCTGCATGAACTCCATCTCGACGCCGCCGCGCCACCCCGGGCCGGACAACTGCTCGCCAGCTTCGACGCGCGCCCGTCCTCGGCACGCGACCAGGTGTAACTTCTCGGACGGTTGTTCGTGGGGCGATTCATCGGACACAGGCAAGAGTGAGCGGCCCCGGGAGTCGGCGTTTAGCATGAAGCAGATGGCCCTTTGGACGCAATTGAGTTGCGGCGAGGCCGCTGGCGGGCAGCGACGCCGGTGGTGTTGTTGCGCGGTGGATGCGCTGCGCTTATCCACCCTACGATACTCCTCGGCTCTGAAAACCGTAGGGTGGATAAGCGCAGCGC
>JARRNJ010000034.1:0-22828 GCA_037385045.1 Gammaproteobacteria bacterium
AGCAACAGCATCTCGTCGTCGGGCTTGTTGCCGGCCAGCACGTCGGCCTGCAGGGCGGCACCGATGGCCACCACCTTCTCGGGGTCGATGTCCACCAGGGGCGGGCGCCCGAAGAATTCACCGACCCTTTCCCGGACCCGCGGCACCCGCGTCGAGCCGCCGACCATGACCACGTCGACGATCTCGCCGGCATCCACGCCGGCATCGCGCAACGCCCGCCGGCACGGGCTCAGCGTCTTTTTGATCAGGGGATCGATCAACTCGTTGAGCTGGTCGCGACTGAGATTGCCGCGCCAGTGGCTGCCGTCCATGAGTTCCACCTCGAGCCCGACCGACTCGGCGTCCGTCAACGCTTCCTTGGCCGCGCAGGCATCACGCATCAGGCGCCGCATCTGCGCATGGTCAGCGTCGTCGGCGATACCCGCCTGGCCCATGATCCAGTGGGCGATCAGGCGGTCCATGTCGTCGCCGCCGAGGGCGCTGTCGCCGGCGGTTGCCAGCACCTCGAACACGCCGCGGTTGAGCCGCAGAATGGAAATATCGAAGGTGCCGCCGCCGAGGTCGTAAACCGCAATGACGCCCTCGGCGCGGCGATCGAGCCCGTAGGCCACGGCCGCCGCCGTCGGTTCGTTGAGCAGCCGCAGCACATTGAGCCCTGCCAGCCGCGCCGCGTCCTTGGTGGCCTGGCGCTGGGCGTCGTCAAAATACGCCGGCACGGTGATCACCACGCCGGTCAGCTCGGTTCCGACACCGGCCTCCGCCCGCTGGCGCAGAACCTTCAGAATCTCGGCCGACACCTGCACCGGGCTGACATCGCCGGCCGCGGTGCGCAGGCGCGGAACGGCGGAATCGCCCTCGACGAACTCGTAGGGCAGGCGGCTGCCGGTCTTCTGAACATCGGCCACCCCGCGCCCCATGAGCCGCTTCACCGAAGCGATGGTATTGAGGGGGTCGTCCGTCGCCGCGCTGCGGGCCCCGTAGCCCACCTCCGGCTCCCGGTCGGGGAAATAGCGCACCACCGACGGCAGCAGGAACCGCCCGTGGTCGTCGGTCAGCGTATCGGCCAGGCCGCTGCGCACCGTGGCCACCAGCGAGTTGGTGGTGCCCAAATCGATACCGGCCGCAAAGCGGTGTTCATGGGGGGCCGTCGACCGGCCCGGCTCGGAAATCTGAAGTAATGCCATTTCCCTATCCAACTACCAAACAACAGCTCGTACGCCGCCCGGTCATCAGCCCGACGGGCGCCGTGCAGCGGCAAACAATCGGGGGCCGATCTCGGGCAAGGGCCCGCCAAAAAACCTACAGCTCGTCTTCGAGATCCGCTTCCAGCGCCTCGGCCTCGGCGCGCAGCTTATACAGAAACTGCAGGCGGCCCACGCAGCCCCGCGCAGCTTCCAGACTGCCGGCGGCGAATGCCTGCCCGACCTCTGCCGTCAGGGCGCCGATGTCGGCCTGCACCTGTTGCAGAATTTCGCCCACCGCCGCCAATGGGTCGTCCCGGTCGCGGACCTCGTCCAGCGCCTCACGGCGCTCCATCTGCTCCATCAGGAACGCGGGGTCGCTGAACGTATTGTGCTCGTCATCCCACTCGACCCCGTTGAGATGCAGCAGGTAGCGCGCCCTGCGCAGCGGATCCTTCAGGACCTGATAGGCTTCGTTGATCTGGGTCGCCCGCTGCATGGACAGGCGCCGTTCCCGGTCCGACGCGCCGGCGAAGCGGTCGGGATGCGCTGCCTGCTGCAGCTCGCGGTAGCGTGCGCTCAAGGCTTCGGCCGCTACGGCGTACGCCACCGGCAGACCAAACAGCTCGAAATGGTTACTGGAGAACTCCGACGTCACGATCCCGCGCCCGGCACCTCAACGCGGTTCAAACGTTGAAGCTCTCGCCGCACCCGCAGGAGTCCTTGACGTTGGGATTATTGAACTTGAATCCCTCGTTCAGGCCTTCGCGGGTATAGTCGAGCTCCGTGCCCTCCAGGTAGACGAGACTCTTCGGATTGACGATCACTTTCACGCCATGGTTTTCGTACACCATGTCGTCGTCTTCGATCTGATCGGCGAACTCGACCACGTACGCCATCCCGGAGCAGCCCGAGGTCTTCACCCCCAGGCGCAGGCCGACGCCCTTACCCCGGTTGGCGATGAATTTCTTCACCCGATCAGCAGCAGCTTCAGTCAACGTAATAGCCATGACGAACTCACCTTCGGATTGCATCCGATCAAGCTGACTTCTTTTCCCCGGCCTTGCCGGACTGCTTTTCGCTGTAGTCAGCGATGGCAGCCTTGATGGCGTCTTCGGCCAGGACCGAACAATGAATCTTCACCGGCGGCAATTCCAGCTCCTCGGCAATCTGGGTGTTCTTGATCTGCCGGGCTTCGTCCAGAGTCTTGCCCTTGACCCACTCGGTAAGCAGGGAACTGGAGGCGATCGCCGATCCGCAGCCGTAGGTCTTGAAACGGGCATCCTCGATCACGCCCTGCTCGTTGACCTTGATCTGCAGCTTCATCACGTCGCCACATGCAGGCGCGCCCACCATGCCGGTGCCCACGCCCAGGTCGTTCTTGTCAAACGAGCCGACATTGCGCGGGTTTTCGTAGTGATCAAGCACCTTGTCGCTGTACGCCATTTCTCATTCTCCTCGCAATCTATCGTATACGTCACGTACCGCAAGCTGAATTCAATGCGCCGCCCACTGGACGGTCGACAGGTCGACGCCTTCCTGATACATCTCCCACAACGGGGACAGCTCGCGCAGCTTCTCGACCTGACTGAGCATCAGTTCAATGGTGCGATCCACCTCTTCGACGGTGGTAAAACGCCCGATGCTGAAGCGGATGGAGCTGTGCGCCAGTTCGTCGTTTCGGCCCAGGGCGCGCAGCACGTAAGACGGCTCGAGGCTGGATGAAGTACATGCCGAGCCCGAAGAGACCGCGAGATCCTTGACCGCCATCATCAACGATTCGCCCTCGACGAAGTTGAAGCTGACGTTGAGGTTTCCCGCCACCCGGTGCTCCAGGTCGCCGTTGAGGTAAACTTCCGCGGCGCGGTTGAGACCTTCCCACAGCCGGTTGCGCAGCATCAGCACGCGCTCGTTTTCCGCCGCCATCTCTTCCTTGGCAATGCGAAACGCCTCGCCCATGCCGACGATCTGGTGGGTTGCCAACGTGCCCGAGCGCATGCCGCGCTCATGGCCGCCGCCGTGCATCTGCGCTTCGATCCGCACCCGCGGCTTGCGTTGTACGTACAGCGCGCCGATGCCCTTGGGTCCGTAGATTTTATGGGCGGAAAACGACATCAGGTCGACCATGAGGTCGTCCAGATCGATGGGCACCTTGCCGGCGCTCTGCGCCGCGTCCACATGGAAAATGATGCCCCGTTCACGACAGATCTCGCCCAGAGCCTTGATGTCCTGGATGACGCCGATTTCGTTGTTCACGTGCATGATCGACACCACGGTGGTGTCGTCGCGAAGGGCCGCCTTGAATTTTTCCAGGTCCAGGAGGCCGGAGGGCTCCGGGTCCAGGTAGGTGACCTCGAAACCTTCGCGTTCGAGCTGGCGGCAGGTATCCAGCACCGCCTTGTGCTCGGTCTTGCAGGTGATGATGTGCTTGCCCTTCTTCCGATAGAAGTGGGCCGCGCCCTTGATCGCCAGGTTGTCGGACTCGGTGGCGCCGGAGGTCCAGACGATTTCCTTGGGGCTGGCGTTGACCAGCGCCGCCACGTGCGCCCGTGCCTCCTCCACTGCCTCTTCAGCCTGCCAACCGAAGGAGTGGGACCGGGAGGCCGGATTACCGAAAATCCCGTCCATGGTGAGGTACGTACACATTTTTTCCGCCACCCGCGGGTCGACGGGCGTCGTCGCTGCGTAGTCAAGATAGATGGGCAGTTTGACGTTGCTCACTTTATTCACCACCTCTTGCTGATTCTCAATTCCGCTCTTCCAGCATTACCGCGCCGCCGGCCCCGCGCCGCTGCGCGCGTCGGTTCAGGCACGGCAGGCTGCAATCAGGCGCTGGCGCGGCTGGCGGGCGTGCGCGATTCCAGCGTCACGGCCTGCTGCCCATTACCCTTCGAGTCCTGGCGCCCCGCCACTTCCTGCACGCCCTCGGTCTGCATCAAATCGCCGAGGCTGATGTTGCTGAGGAAGTCGTAGATCTGGTTGCTGAGATTGACCCACAGGTCATGGGTCAGACAGCGCTCTGCATCCTGGCAGTTGCTCAATCCGCCACAGCGGGTCGTATCAACCTTCTCATCCACTGCGGTAATCACCTCGGCAACGGCAATCTCATCTGCCGGGCGGCTCAGCGCGTAACCTCCTCCCGGGCCGCGGGTGCTCTTGACCAGGCCGGTGCGGCGCAGTTTGGTGAAGAGCTGCTCCAGGTAGGAGAGCGAAATACCCTGACGTTCGGAAATGTCCGCCAGGGAAATGGGGCCGTCCTGGTAATGAATCGCCAGATCCAGCATCGCGGTTACCGCATATCGACCTTTCGTTGTCAGTCTCATTGCATATTCCCGATAAGCATTAGATAATGAACTGATACTGGATTAGGCCATATCTGACTAATTTAGTCAACTATAATTGCAAGCCCGGCCGTTCAGGAATCCTCACCCTTCTTCTCCTCCGGCATCGATACCTCGTCCAGTCCCGCTTCATCGGTCATCGCATCGGCGGTGCTGGAAATCTCGCACGGTTCCAGTTCAGGCAACTGCATGTCCGCAATCTCTACGCCCAAGTTCTTAATTGCGCCGCACATTTCCTCGAGCCGCTTGTCCATGCCGTGGATGTGGTCGAGCATGCAGTTAATGGCGTGGGCCACCGGGTCCGGCATTTCCTTGGTCAGGCCATAGGCATCGAAACCGATCTTGCGGGCCAGCGCTTCCCGCGCCCGTTGCCGGTCCGATTTCTCGGCACTGGGCGCGGCGACGACACGCCCCGGAACCCCCACCACGGTGGCGCCTTCCGGCACGTCCTTCAGCACCACGGCGTTGGAACCGATACGGGCGTCGTCGCCCATGACAATCGGGCCCAGGATCTTGGCACCGGCCCCCACCACGACGTTGTTGCCCAATGTGGGATGGCGCTTGCCCTTCTGCCAACTGGTCCCCCCCAGGGTCACGCCATGATACAGGGTGCAGTCGTCGCCGATTTCGGTGGTCTCACCGATCACCACGCCCATGCCGTGGTCAATGAAGAAACGCCGCCCGATGGTGGCCGCCGGATGAATCTCGATCCCGGTAAGCCAGCGCGCCAATGCCGACAGCCACCGGGCCAGCCACTTGAGGCCCAGGTTCCAGAGCCAATGGTGAAAACGGTGGAAAAGTACCGCATGCAGTCCGGGGTAGGTGGTCAGAACCTCGAACCAGCTGCGGGCCGCCGGGTCCCGGTCGAATACACAACGGACATCTTCGCGAATTCGCTCGAACATACTGCCTCGCTTTCCTGGCGCCCCTATCGGCGCACGGCGCCGCCCATACCCCATGGGAACGGTCGGGGATTATACCGGTTGCCCGGCGGGAATTCACATGGCACGGCGAGACGCCACGATCAGGAGCGGCGCCGGTCCCGTTGTACCGCAGTCAGGATACCGCGCAGCACGTTCATCTCGACTTCGTCCGGCCGCGCCCGGTTGAACAGCCGCTTAAGCCGGCGCATCAGATGCTTCGGGTGGTCGGGATCGAGGAATTCCAACTCGATCAAGACCCGTTCCAGGTGTTCGTAAAAGCGGGCCATCTGGTCCGCGCCGGCCGGGGCCGGCTGCTCCGCATCGGCGGACGCGGCACCGGGGTTGCCCCCGCGGGCCGCGAGCGCCAGCTCGTAGCTCAGAACCTGCACCGCGGCGGCGAGATTGAGTGAACCGTAGTCCGGGTTGACGGGAATGTGCACCAGCAGGTGACAGTGTGCGAGTTCGTCGTTGGTCAGGCCGCTGGATTCACGGCCGAACACCAGGGCCACCGGCCCCGCCGCCGCTTCCGCCAACAGCCGCGGCGCCGCGTCGCGCGGCTCCGCTTCGGGCCAGGCAAGACGCCGCTGGCGGGCACTGGCGCCAGCTACCAGACGGCACCCGACCAGGGCCTCGTCCAACGACGCGCACGTCCGCGCCTGCGCCAAGACGTCGTCAGCGCCCGACGCACGCGCGGTGGCTTCGGCATGGGGAAACTGCGCGGGCCGTACCAGCCACAAGCCCCGCAGCCCCATGGTCTTCATAGCCCGGGCGGCGCCTCCAATATTGCCTGGATGCGAGGTCTCCACCAGGACAATGCGCACGTTGGTCAGCATGGCACCATCATCATTCATGAAGTCATCTGAAGGATGGGCCGAAACCGCCGCAGCGGCGAGTGGCGGCCCAGGCGAGCGATTCTATCAGTTTGTGCGGCCGGTGGGCGGACGCCGTGGGGCCACGACGCTTGGGCACAGCGGCGGCAGATGATATCCTTTGCGCCCTTGCCGTGACTGCACCGAGAGAACCCTCCCCATGCACCCGATGCTCAACATCGCGATCCGCGCCGCGCGCAGCGCCGGCAATCTCGTCATGCGCTACGTCGACCGGCTGGATACGCTCGCGGTGGAAAGCAAGCAGCGCAACGACTTCGTCAGTGAAGTGGACCGCATGGCCGAGGAGGAAATCATCACGATCCTGCGCAAGGCCTACCCCGGCCATGGCATCCTCGCCGAGGAAAGCGGCGCCAGGGCGGGCCGGGATGACGAATATGTCTGGGTCATCGATCCTCTCGATGGAACCACGAACTTTCTCTACGGATTCCCCCAGTTCGGCATTTCCATCGCCCTGAAGCACAAAGGCATAATCGAGCAGGGCGTGGTCTACGATCCGGTTCGCCAGGAACTGTTCACCGCCACCCGCGGCGCCGGCGCCCAGCTCAACAACCGCCGTGTGCGGGTGTCGCGGCGCAAGGACCTGCACGGCGCCCTGCTCGGCACCGGGTTTCCATTCCGCCAACAGCAGCACCTGGAGGCGTATCTGGGGATGTTCAAGGCACTGTTCCCCGATACCGCCGGACTGCGCCGCGCCGGCGCCGCATCGCTCGACCTGGCCTATGTGGCGGCGGGCCGCCTGGACGGCTTCTGGGAAATCGGCCTCAGCGAATGGGACATGGCCGCCGGCGTGCTCCTGATCCGTGAAGCCGGCGGCATCGTCACCGATTTCGGCGGCGGCGACCGCTACCTGGAAACCGGCAACGTGGTGGCCGGCGGCCCGAAAGTCCACCATGCCATACTCACCGCGATCCGCACCCACCGTACCCCGGCGCTGGAGGCGTGAGCGCCGCCGCACCGCCCCACGACCCTCAAGTTTTGCCCTGATCAACCGAAACCTTTGATAGGTGCTTCGGTCAGGGTTCTTCGGCGCGGTGGTGTGAAGCGATGAGCAAACAGCGGCTTTCCAATTCGACATTCGGCGGCAAAGCGCTGGAAATGATCATGCGCGACGTACTCGACGGCATGGCCGACCTCGCCATCATGCAAAGCTGGGAGTCGGACTGGGGCGAATTTGAGGTGTTGGGCAGCGAACCCGTCGGCTGTCCGGACATTGACACGCATAGCGCTGCCGCCGGCAAGCATCAGCCTGAACCAATCGCGGCGGCCACCGTCGTCGAACTGAAGCCGCGCGGTCACCACAACACCCACGGAACGCTGATGGTCGGCAAAAAAATCGCCGGCCCCCGAGCCTGAATCACGCCTACTCCGGGATTACCGCTCACCGCCTCCCGGGACCACCCCGGAGAGCTTCCAACCCTGCCGGTTGTTGTGCTATACAACGCTCAACGGGCTCGCCTGAAGTCCGCCAAAAAATGCCAGCGGGGAGTAGAAATGAAGCCAATTCTTGCAGTCCTGTGCCCGCCAGTTGCCGCCTGCCGCTACGGCTGCGCCGGCTGCTGCGCCGCCCCCATCGGGGTATTCTGGATTACCGGTATCGTGAGCCTGGTCTACGGTTACAACGGCGGGCCGCTGGGACTCGATACCGTGAGTTGGAGTACGCTCGGGCTGGGAGCCGCGCTGTGGGGAATTGCGGTGATCTGGACGTTGATCACCCTGCGCAACACCGACGACGATCGGTGCCAGAAGAAGACCAGCAGCCTGTGCAGCAAGATCGCGCCGCGCATGGATGAGTCCGATCCGCTGGATGAGGTTCGCAAAGCGCGGTAGAGAATCAGAGGAAAGGGTAAAGAGAAAAGAGTAACGAAATAGGCGCCAGCGCGAGGCCGGCCTTTCTCCTCGCTACTCCGGCAGATGTTGCGTTGGGCCTTCGGCCTTGACGCAACCTACCCGGAATCGTTTCCTGCTTCGCTCTTTGCCCTGCCCCTACGGCCTCGAATCCACCTCGGCGCCTTCCTTCTTCGCCGTCACCAGGTCCGCCCGGCTGACGCCCATCATCAGTGCCGCCGCACTGGCAACGTAGATGGACGAGTAGGTGCCGACGATAATCCCCAGAAGCAATGCCAGCGAGAAGCCGTGGACGGTCTCGCCGCCGAGGAAGAACAGCGCGATCACCACCAGCAGCGTGAAGCCGGATGTCATGACGGTGCGCGACAGCGTCTGATTGATCGAAACGTTCATGATCTCCATAGCGCTGCCTTTGCGCATGCGGCGGAAATTCTCGCGAATGCGGTCGAACACCACGATGGTATCGTTCAGGGAGTAACCAATCACCGCGAGCACGGCTGCCAGCACGGTCAAATCGAACTCGATCCGCCAGAACGAAAACACGCCCAGGGTGATGGTGACATCGTGCACCAGCGCGATCACCGACCCGACGGAAAAACGCAGCTCGAAACGCAGCGACACGTAGATCAGGATGCCGATCAGCGCATAAAGCATCGCCAGGCCGCCCTTCTCCGCGAGTTCCTGACCCACCTGCGGCCCCACGAACTCGGTGCGCCGATGCTCGACCGACGCGCCGCCGGCCCCGGCGCGCAGCGCCGACATGATCTGCCCGCTGAGGCGCGCCTGGGTTACATCCTTGCGCGGTGCGACACGAATAAGCACGTCACGCGAGGTGCCGTAATACTGCACCACGGCCTCCGTGAACCCGGCCTTGGCCAGGGCCGAGCGTACGTGGTCCAGCTCAACCGCATGCGGGTATCCGACCTCAACCAAGGTGCCGCCGGTGAAGTCGATGCCGAAATTCAGCCCCTTCGTGAACAACGACACCAGGGAGGCGAGCACCAATATCGCCGAAAGCGTGATGGCCACTTTGCGCGCGCCCAAAAAATCGATGCGTGAATCGGGCTTGAACAGTTCCATAAGTTATCTCTGCGATCGTCGTGCGGCTATATGGACAGCTTCTTGAGCCGGCGTCCACCATAGATCCAGTTGATCACGGCGCGGGTGCCCACGATACAGGTGAACATGGAAACCAGGATGCCCAATGACAGGGTTACGGCGAACCCCTTCACCGGCCCGGTACCGAATCCGAACAACACCACGGCTGCGATCAATGTCGTCACATTGGCGTCGGCAATGGTCGCAAACGCCTTCTCGTAACCCGCATGGATGCTTGCCTGGGGCGTGTTGCCGGCCCGCAATTCCTCGCGGATGCGTTCATATATAAGTACGTTGGCGTCCACCGCCATACCCACGGTAAGCACGATACCGGCGATGCCCGGCATGGTCAGCGTCGCCTGTAACAATGACAGCAGCGCCACCAGCACCACCAGGTTGAACGCCAGCCCCAAGTCGGCGACGAGGCCGAACATGCGATAGTAGATCGCCATCCCCGCCACCACCAGCAGGAAGCCGACCACCACGGCATTGAAACCTTGGCGAATATTGTCGCGGCCCAGACTCGGACCGACGGTGCGCTCCTCGATGATTTCTATGGGCGCGGCCAGAGAGCCGGCACGCAGCAACAGGGCCAGGGTGTGCGCCTCCTGGGGGCTGTCCAGTCCCTCGATCTGGAATCGACGCCCGAGGCGGCTCTTGATCACCGCGACGCTGATGACTTCCTGGATGGTCTTCTTCTGGCGGATCCGCTTGCCGTTCTCCATGTGGGTCTGCACCTTGGTCTCGGTGTAGACCACGGCCAGGTAATCGCCCACGTGATCCTTGGTGAAATCGTCGAAGCGGCGCCCGCCCTTGTCGTCCAGGGTGATGCTCACCGCCGGCGTGCCGCTCTGTTGATCGATGGTAGAGGCGGCGTGCTGGATCGAGTCACCGGTCAGGATCACCCGTTTGCTGAGCAGGATCGGGCGGCCATCGCGGCGGTGGAACAATTCGGTGCCGGCCGGGATGTGGCCGCTTGCCAGATAGCTCTGGATATTGTCCGTGCGCGGGTCCATCAAGCGGAACTGCAGCGTGGCGGTAGCGCCGAGAATGTTTTTCGCCTCTTCGGGATTCTGCACGCCGGGCAGTTCCACCACGATCCGGTCGTTGCCCTGCTGTTGAATCACCGGCTCGGCCACGCCGAGTTCGTTGACGCGGTTGCGCAGCGTGGTGATGTTCTGCTCCAGGGCGTATTTCATGACCTGCTTGCGCTGCGCGTCGCTGAGCTTGCCATACAGAAAGTAGAACTCCGGGCCGTCGGACTCCGTCAGGGTCAGGCCGGGGTAGGCATGGCTGATGGCAGCGCGGGCCTTGGCGCGCACCTCGGCGGTGCGAAAGCGCATCCGGACGTCGGTTTTCTCCGTGGTCACTCCCAGGTGGCGGATGCCTTTTTCCCGCAGCAGCGACCGGATGTCACTGGTGTAGCGCTCGCGGTCGGTTACCAGGGCCTTGCTCATGTCCACTTGCATGAGGAAGTGGATGCCGCCCTGCAGGTCGAGGCCGAGGTACATGGGCTTGGCGTTCAGGGCGCGCAGCCAGCCGGGTGTCGCCGGGGCCAGGGCCTGGGCCACTGTGAAGCGGGTGCCCAGCACCGTTTCCAGGCGCTCGCTGGCGCGCAATTGCTCGTCGGTGCTGGCAAAGCGGATTTCCAGCTTGCCGTTGCCCATGGACACGCGCTTGTAGGTGATGCCGGCTTTCTTGAGCGCATCCAGGATCTGGTTGCGCACCTGCTCGGTGAGGTGCGCCCCCCGGGAAGGTCCGATCAGGACGGCGGGATCCTTACCATAAAGATTCGGCAGGGAATAGAGGATGCCGAACACCAACACGAGCACGACCAGCACGTTCTTCCACAGCGGGTACCGATTGATCATGAATCCTGCCTATCCTGTACTGCGAGTGCGGCTTTCAGCCACCCTTGACCGTGCCCTTCGGCATCAGCGAGCCGATCGCCTGGCGCTGCACCTTGAGTTGCACCCCGTCGGCGACTTCGACGGTGACGAAATTCTCGCCCACTTCGACGATGCGCCCCAGCAGCCCGCCGTTAGTCACCACCTCGTCACCCTTGGACAGGTTGGCCACCATCTCCTTGTGCTCCTTGGCGCGCTTGCTCTGGGGGCGGATGAGCAGGAAATAAAAAACGACGAAGATGAGAATCAGGGGAAGAAAACCCAATATCGGATTGCCCTGCTGCGCAGCGGCATTGGCACCCTCCGCCCAGGCGTCAGAGATAAAGAAGCTCATAAATATTTCCTTGAAAGAGACAAGTCGGATCGAGATTCGATCTAAGTTGGTTATTGGACGCTGGCGGGGCCGTACCGGCGCCGGACCATTATGGCGCGGTATTATGACATAGAATCCGCAGCTTGCGCAGGCCTGTTGTCGGGCGGCGGCCGGCGACTTCGGCCGCAGGCCCAAACGGGGCCGGCGGCACCTGCCGCACGCTACCGCTGCGCCCCTGCCGCACGCTGGGCATAGAACTCCGCGACGTAGCGTTCCAGCTCGCCGGCCTCGATCGCCCGGCGCAGTCCACCCATCAGCTCCTGGTAGTAGTAGAGGTTGTGGATGGTATTGAGCCGGGCGCCCAGAATTTCCTTGCACTTGTCCAGATGCCGCAGGTACGCCCGGCTGTAGTGACGGCAGGTGTAACAGCCGCACTGCCCGTCCAGCGCCCGGGTATCGTCGGCGAACCGGCTGTTGCGTATACGAATCAATCCGTTACGTGTGAACAGAAATCCGTTGCGAGCATTGCGGGTGGGCAGCACGCAGTCAAACATATCGACGCCGCGGCGTACGGCCTCAACGATGTCCTCCGGCGTTCCCACCCCCATCAGGTAGCGCGGCCGGTCACCGGGCATGCCCGGCACCGTCGCCTCCAGGATCCGTTCCCGCAGCTCTTTGGGCTCCCCCACCGACAGTCCGCCGATGGCGTATCCGTCAAACCCGATCTGCCTCAGGCCGTCCAGGGAGCGCTGCCGCAGCTGCGGATACATGCCGCCCTGGACAATGCCGAACAGCGCGGCGGGGTTGTCGCCGTGGGCCTCGCGGCTGCGCGCCGCCCAGCGCAAAGACAGCTCCATGGACGCCCGGGCCCGATCCTCGTCGGCTGGATAGGGCGTGCATTCGTCGAAAATCATGACGATATCCGCCCCCAGCGCCCGCTGAACGGCCATGGATTCCTCGGGCCCCAGAAACACCCGGTCGCCGTTCACCGGCGACTGAAACTCCACCCCCCGTTCGCTGATCTTGCGCAGCTGCCCGAGGCTGAACACCTGGAAGCCGCCCGAGTCGGTGAGGATGGGCCGTTCCCAATGCATGAACCGGTGCAGGTCGCCATGGGCGCGGATCACTTCGATCCCGGGGCGCAGCATCAGGTGGAAGGTGTTGCCGAGGATGATATCGGCGCCCAGTTCGCGCACCTCCTCCGGCGTCATAGCCTTGACGGTGCCGTAGGTGCCCACCGGCATGAAGGCCGGCGTCTCGACGTTGCCACGGGCGAAGGCCAGGCGTCCGCGGCGCGCCCGGCCATCGGTGCGGATCAGTTCAAACTCCATCACTGACCTTCGCATCCGGCCCGACCGGCCGGCACGCCGCCGCCAATGCGCGCGGACTCATAGTTGTCCACTCCGGGTCACGAACATCGCATCCCCATAACTGAAAAACCGGTAGCGCTGCTCGACCGCATGGCGATAGGCATGCATCACCCGTTCGTAGCCGGCGAAGGCGCACACCAGCATCAGCAGCGTCGACTCCGGCAGATGAAAATTGGTAATCATGGCATCGACGGTCACGAAACGGTAGCCGGGATATATAAAGATATCCGTGTCGCCCTGAAAAGGGCGCAACTGCCCGTCGCGCGAAGCGCTCTCCAGGGCGCGCACCACGGTGGTACCCACCGCAACCACCCGCCGCCCCGCCGCGCGTGCCGCTTGCGCCTGCTCACAGAGCGACGGCGGCACTTCGACGTACTCGGCGTGCATGCGGTGCTCTTCGACGGTATCGGCGCGCACCGGCTGAAAGGTGCCGGCACCCACGTGCAGCGTCAGGCAGGCGGTGTCCACACCATGCTCGCGCAAACGGCCGAGCATAGCCTGATCGAAATGCAGGCCGGCAGTGGGAGCTGCGGCCGCACCCGGCACGCGGGCATAAACTGTCTGGTAGCGTTCGCGATCCTGCGCGGCGTCCGCGCGCTCGATATACGGCGGCAGCGGCACGTGGCCGACGGCCTCCAGCAGGGCCGGCACCGGTCGCGGGTCCCGAAACTCCAATTCGAACAACTCTCCGCGGCGCCCGGCGACCACGGCGTCCACCTGTCCTTCAAGCTGCAGCACGCCGCCGGCACGCGGCGCCTTGCTGGCGCGCACATGCGCCAATGCCCGATGCTCGTCGAGGACCCGCTCAATCAGCACCTCCACCTTGCCGCCGGTCTGTTTACGACCCAACAGCCGCGCCGGAATCACCCGTGTGTCGTTGAGCACCAGCAGGTCGCCCGGGGCCAGCAGCCCGGGCAAGTCGCGGAAACTCAGATCCCGCAGCGCCCCGGTGTCCGCGTCAAGGGCCAGCAAACGGCTGTCGCCCCGCTCCCTCGGCGGAAATTGGGCGATCAACTCGGCCGGCAGTTCGTAATGGAATTGGGCGCGCCGCATGGCGCGGCATAGTAGCAACTTGCCCGCGGGCTGGCGAGCGCGGCGCCATGTTGCCCTCGGCAGCGAATCCCTTATACTTAGCGCCTTGCGGTGCCCGGACTCCGGCGCAGCCGCATAACTACCTGCAGCGAAGTACGCGATCCTGCGGTGACTCCGGGCCCGGAAGCCATCGCCGGTAACGCACCTGCAGGTGCCCGTGCCGGGGTGGCGGAACTGGTAGACGCAGCGGACTCAAAATCCGCCGGTGGCAACACCATGCGAGTTCGACTCTCGCCCTCGGCACCAAATTCCTCTCCCTCCGACGGCAACATGCGACTGCAGGCTGTACCGGGTGTGCCATCGGTTGCCCACCCGGATGCTGTCCGAGCCGGCATCGGGCGATGAACAATTGTTTACCGAATGCGGCACCATTCTTGCTTGACGTCGGTTGGGGGATTATCAACAATCGGCGCCGGGGGACGGCCGGACGCCGGCGCGGCGCGGCCACGCGCGGCTCAATCCAAACGGACGGACCCGTAGCCACGACCAACGAAGCGATTATATGACGGGCACCTGTTATTCACTGGAAGTGCAACCCAACATTCCCGAACGGCTCTCGCGCCTGACGGAGTTGGCCAACGATCTCCTGTACAGCTGGGATCGCCAGGTTCGCGGCCTGTTTTTCCGGCTCGATTCCGGACTCTGGGAGCGGTGCGGCCACAACCCCAAGGTGTTCTTGCGCCGGGTGTCCCAACAGCGCCTGGATGAAGCGGCGCAGGACCGCATCTTTCTCGAGGACTACCACCGGGCGCTGTCGGTTTATGACACCTACCATCAGGACCATATGCTGCCGGTGGTCCAGGAGCACCTCGACCCGGCGCAGGACCTGGTCGCCTATTTCTGCGCCGAATTCGGCTTTCACGAAAGCCTGCCGATTTATTCCGGCGGTCTGGGAATTCTCGCCGGGGACCACTGCAAAGCCGCCAGCGACCTGTACCTGCCGTTCGTCGCCGTAGGGCTGCTCTATCGTCAGGGTTATTTCACCCAGACAATCGACGGCTACGGCAACCAGGTGGCCCACTACACACCGACCAACTTTGCCGACCTGCCGATCGAGCCGGCACGGGACAAACAGGGCGCCGACATTCATGTGTGCATCGACATGGACGAGCGCCAGGTCGTGCTGAAGGTCTGGCAAGCAAAGGCCGGCCATATCACTCTGTATCTGCTCGACAGCGACCTGCCGCAAAACCAGGAGCAGGATCGCTCGATAACTTATCAGCTCTACGGCGGCGACAGCACCACCCGCGTGCAGCAGGAGATCGTCCTCGGTATCGGCGGCGTACGCGCCCTGCGCGCCCTGGGCCTGAACCCGAACGCCTGGCATATCAACGAGGGCCACGCGGCATTCCAGGTCCTCGAGCGCTGCCGCGAACATGTTGCCGCCGGGCTTGATTTCGACGGTGCACTGGAACTGGTCGCCGCGGCAACGGTGTTCACCACCCACACACCGGTGGCGGCCGGGCACGATATCTTTCCCCACGACCTGGTCCTGGACCATCTCAAGGCGTTCATCAAAAAACTGGGCGTGGACCAGCAGCGTTTCCTGCAACTCGGCGAAGGCGCCGACAGTCACAGCGGATTCAACATGACCGCGCTGGCGCTGCGCGGGTCGCGGTTCCACAACGGGGTCAGCCGCATCCATGGCGGGGTCGCCTCCCAGATGGAACAATATGTCTGGCCGCAAGTGCCGCCGCCTGAAAACCCGATCCGCTACGTCACCAACGGCGTACATGTGCCCACCTTCCTGGCCCGCGAATGGGTCAACATGTTCGACATGCGCTTCGGCGGCGAGTGGCGCAACGAACTGCTCAACGAGGGCTACTGGGAGCGGATCGACGAGATTCCCGACCATTCCTTCTGGAGCCTGCGCCAGTCACTGAAATCGGAGCTGATGCAGGACGTGCACCAACGCATCACGCTGCAGTTGCAGCGCCAACACAGCAGCGCTGCCCAGACCGAGCGCTTGACGCGCTACCTGAATCCGGACATCACCGATGTGTTGATCATCGGTTTCGCCCGCCGCTTCGCCACCTACAAGCGGGCCACGCTGCTGTTTTCCGATCCCGAGCGCCTGGCGCGGCTGCTCAACGACCCCGAGCGCCCGGTGCTGTTGATGTTCGCCGGCAAGGCCCACCCCAACGACATGCCGGGCCAGCACCTCATCCAGGTGATCCACGAATTCTCGCGGCGTCCGGAGTTCGAGGGCCGGATTCTCATGCTCGAGGGCTACGATCTGGCTTTGGCCCGCAAGCTGGTCACCGGCGTCGACGTCTGGCTCAACAACCCCGAATACCCGTTGGAAGCGAGCGGAACCTCCGGGCAGAAGGCCGGCATCAACGGCGTCATCAACCTGTCGGTGCTCGACGGCTGGTGGGCGGAGGGCTACGACGGCGGCAACGGCTGGGCGATCACGCCGCACGGCCCGGAGCACGATGCGGCCTACCGTAATCGCGAGGAATCGCGCGAGCTGCTTGACATCCTGGAACGGGAAGTGGTGCCGTTGTATTTCGACCGCAACGGCCACGGCTATTCGGAAGGCTGGGTGCACAAGTCGAAGGCCTCCATGCGCACGCTGCTGCCCCACTTCAATTCCCAGCGCATGGCCATGGACTACGTGCGCGGCTATTACGGCGCGGCCGTCCGACAAAGCGCCCGCCTGGGCAGCACCGGCGCCAACCCGGCCCGCACCCTGGCCAAGTGGAAAAAGAAGATCCGCGAGGTCTGGCACAAGGTGCGCATCCGCCGGCTCGACCAAGCCGCTGCAGCCATTAAAGCCGGCCGGTCGCTGCCGATCCAGGTCGCCGCCAACCTGGACAAGCTCAGCCCGGAAGACGTCATGGTTGAATGCCTGGTGGGAGTCGAAACCGAGAACGGCGAGTTCGTGCTGCACCAGTCCTATCCGCTGCAGTCGCGCGGAACGAACGCCGAGGGCGAAACGTTGTTCGCGCTTGAGCTGGAACCGCCGCTGTCGGGGCTGCAGTTCTACAAGCTGCGCATCTATCCCCACCACGAACTGCTGAGCCATCCGCTGGAAACCGGCTGCATGGTGTGGCTATAGGGCGGCGCTGGGCGGCGGACCAAGCCTCGCGGAAGCGCCGCGCTACGCACCCGCACCCTGTTCACTGGCCGGGAGTACGGCCGTAGGTCGCGCTCAGAGCGTGCAGGCGTCCCGCCAAGTCCTCCGGTACCTGCTGCCAGTGAAAACCCCACCCCCAATTGCCCTCGGTAACGCCGGGCACGTTCATCCGGTGCTCATCGCCGAGGGCGAGCACGTCCTGCATGGGCACCATGGCCAGCCGCGCCACGGACTCGTAGGCGGCGCGGATCAGCGGCCATGGCATGTCCTCGCCAGGATAGCCGAGATACGCCTGCACGTGCTCACGATCCTTCGGTTTGAGACCGTTGAACCAGCCGACCGTCGTATTGTTGTCGTGGGTCCCGGTGTACACCACGTAGTCCGGCTCGTGGTTGTGGGGCAGATAGGGATTCGCCGAACCGCCGTCGAAGGCGAACTGCAGCACCTTCATGCCCGGAAAACCGAACTTGTGCCGCAGCTGGTCCACTTCCGCGGTGATCACGCCCAGGTCTTCGGCCACCAGCGGCAATGGATCAATGCTCGCCTGCAGCGCCGTGAACAGCGCGTCGCCCGGCGCGTTGACCCAGCGCCCCTCCATCGCCGTCTCGGCGCCGGCGGGAATCTCCCAATAGGCTTCGAAGCCTCGAAAGTGGTCGATGCGCACCAGATCGAACAACTCCAGTTGGTGCTCGATGCGTCTGCGCCACCATTCGAAACCGTTTTGCTGCATGCGGTCCCAACGGTAGTGGGGATTGCCCCAGTACTGGCCGGTGGCGGAGAAGTAGTCCGGCGGCACCCCGGCCACGGTCAGCGCCCGGCCGTGGTCATCCAGGGTGAAATAGTGGCGCCGCGCCCAGACTTCGGCGCTGTCGTGGGCGACAAAAATGGGCAGGTCGCCGAACAGCAGCACGCCGTGCTCGTTGGCATAGCGCTTGAGCTCCAGCCACTGGCGGTGGAACACGAACTGGGTGAAACAGGTGCGCTCGATCACCGGCGCCAACCGCTGGCGGGCCTTGTCCAGGGCCTTGGCCTGGCGGTCGCGCAGGGCAGCCGGCCACTCCAGCCAGCTGGATCGGTCATGCTCGATCCGCAACGCCTGATACAGACTGTAGTCATCCAGCCAGTAGCAATTGTGCTGGCGGAACTCGTCGTAGGCGTGCCGCTCTTGCGGCGACGCGCGGTCACTGAACCGCTTACATGCCTCGGCGATCAGCTGATCGCGCCGATCCAGGTCGTCGCGCGCCTCATCTTCGGGCGCCGCTTCCAGCCAGCCGGCCGCTGCCAGGCCCTCCAGGCTGATCAGCGCATGCCGGCCGGCGAACACCGACAGGCACTGATAGGGCGAGCGGTCATTGTGCGTCGGCCCGAGCGGCAGTGTCTGCCAGACCGTCTGTCCCGCCGCCGCCATGAACTCCACGAACCGGTAGGCATCCGGCCCGAGCCCGCCGCCCGGCAGCGAAGTGGGGTGCAACAAAAGTCCGGCCCGGCGCCGCTTCAACAACGCGTCGGGTGCACCCTCGCGGGCATCGGTCATAAATCGGTCTCCTCAGTGGGTCGACAAGGTGCTATCCGGTGGCCTGCACACCGGGACGCATTACGCCGCCCTGTGCCGGCGCCCCGCCGCCGGACGTGAAGGCATGGTCGAGATATTCGGGCGGCGGCTGTCCCAGCAACTCGTACAGCCGCCGCAGATGAACCCGGAACAAATGGTCGAAATCGCGCACCGAATCGGCGGGGTTGTCGTCACCGAACCACCAGAACCAATCGGAGCCCTCGCAGATCGCCAGCTGCTGGCGAGCCTGCGCCAAGGCCTCGCCGGACAGCGCGGCACCGCCGACGGCCTCGTCGAAGGCCCGCTTGGCCTCGCCGAGCATGTCCCAGGCGCGGTTCTTGTCCTGGTGGCCGATCCAGGTGGTAAAGGTTCCGTAGACCCAGCTTCCGGCAACCAAACCCTTCAAGCGGCGCCGCTTGATACGTTGATCGAGGCAGGCGGCGAATGTGGTCAATTCCAGCTGCGGATGTTCGGCCAAGTTCCGGTACAGCGCACGCAGAAAATAGTAGCCGTTGTCGGGGTAGTACTCCCAGGCGTTCTCGCCGTCGAGAATGATCGGCACCACAGCCTCCGGGCTACCGCCGCAGGCAAGGGCGATATTCTCCAGATTATGCACCAGGTTGGCCACCGCATCGTCGGCATGCCAGGTGGCGAACTTGAAGCCGATCTGGTCCGAGAGCCCGTCATCACGAAAGAAACACGCCAAGGCACTGTCGCGCAGATGATAGGCGCGATGCAGGCAGCGTATTTCGGCTTCGTGCTGCGGATGGTAACGGTCGAGACTGTTGCGCAGGACCTGACCGCCGGTAGCCGCCCATTTGAAGCCGTGCTGCTCGAGCAATTGCAGGGTATCAGTGCAGACTCCGCCCTCGGCCGGCCAGCAGCCCTGCGGGCGGAAGCCGAAATGGCTCTCGAACGTCCGCAATGCTTCCTCGATGTGCCAGCGCGCCCGCGCGCGGCCACCGGGGTACGCCTCCATTTCCGGAAGCACCAAGTCGGGTACCGCCTGGCGCGCCGCCGACAGATCCAGCAGCAGCGGCATGATCGGATGGGCGTAGGGCGTCACCGATAATTCCACCTGCCCCGCCTCGGCCAGGGCGCGATAGCGCGGTACGATCCCGGACAGCAGCTGGCCGATCAGCTCCAGCAGCGCTCGGCGGTCGATAGCAGTGAAGCCTTCGCCCTGCTCCTGCATGGCTTTTACCCAGTCGTTGCTGCGGCGTACCGTCTCTCCCAGCCATGCCAGGTGATACCACATCAGCAGATCGAACAGGAATTGGTCGGAGACGTAGGCCGCATGGTCCGGATGCGACAGCAGCCATTGCCCCAGGTCCGCCAACTTGCGGTAGGCGGGAAACCGGTCGATCAAACGCGACTCGTTCGCGCGCAGGCAGGCGCCCACCAGGGCGGCGCGTTTGGGCGCCGCGCCGGGCAAGGCCGCCGCGGCCAGGGCGTTGAGCAACGGATCGGGTATCGGCGTCCCATCGTTCAGGGACCGTTGAACGGCGCCGGCGTAATCGTCGAGCTGCTCCAGCAGCGTCGGGGTGAAATTCACCACCGCCCGCGCTTCCGGCAGCGCCTCCAGGTGGGCGGCCATGTCGACGTAATCCTTGATTCCGTGGAGATAGGTCCAGGGCAGCCGGTATTGACCGTGGCCGGGGTCCCGATAGGCCGGCTGATGCATATGCCAGCACAGCACCACCTTCAACGAACCGTCAACGGACATGGTGCAGTACCTGGCCCAACATCTCCGGCGTCACCAGAACCACGCCGCCGGAGGTGACATGGTAGCGTTTGGCGTCTTCCTGGGCGTTTTCACCGATCACCGTACCCGGCGGGATGTCGCACCCTTCCTCAATGACGGCCCGCCGCACGCGGCAACGCTCACCGATGGACACATCCGGCAGCACCACCGAATCGGTGACCTCCGAGTAGGCTTCCACCCGCACGTTGGAGAACAGCAGCGAATGACGCACGGTGGCGCCGGAAATAACGCAGCCGCCCGAGACCATGGAGTCCACCGCCATGCCCCTGCGCCCTTCGTCGTCGAACACGAACTTGGCCGGCGGCGCCTGCTCCTGATAGGTCCAGATGGGCCATTCCTGATCGTAGAGGTTCAACTCCGGCGTCACGCCAATCAACTCCAGGTTCGCTTCCCAGAATGCGTCGACCGTCCCCACGTCGCGCCAGTAGGCCTCGCCGTGGGTGAGCGGGTCGCGAAACGGGTAGGCAAACACCTGATATTTGCCGATCCCATAGGGGATGATGTCCTTGCCGAAATCGTGGCTGGAGACTGCGGTGTCAGCGTCACGGATCAACTGCTCGTAAAGGAACTGGGTATTGAACACGTAAATGCCCATGGATGCCAGCGCCCGGTCCGTTGAGCCGGGCATCGGCTTCGGCTCGGCGGGCTTCTCCTGAAAATCCACCACCCGGTTCTCATCGTCGACGCCCATGACGCCGAAACTGCTGGCCCGCTCCAGCGGCACGCCGATGCAGCCCACGGTCATATCGGCGTTGTTTTCCACGTGTTGGGCGATCATGGCACCGTAGTCCATTTTGTAGATGTGATCACCGGCCAGCACCAGCACATAATCCGGATCATGATTGCGGATGATGTCCAGGTTCTGGTATACGGCGTCCGCGGTGCCGCTGTACCACGACGTCTCGTCGACACGCTGCTGGGCCGGCAGCAACTCCACGAACTCGCCGAATTCACCGCGCAGGAAACTCCAGCCACGCTGGATGTGCAGAATCAGCGAGTGCGCCTTGTATTGGGTGAGGACGCCGACCCGGCGGATTCCCGAGTTGAAGCAATTGGAAAGGGGGAAATCGATGATCTGGAACTTGCCCCCGAACGGCACCGACGGCTTGGACCGCCACAGCGTCAGGTCCTTGAGACGCGATCCGCGTCCGCCGGCCAGGATCAGGGCCAATGTGTTACGGGTAAGCAGACTGACGAAACGCGGCGTACGGTACGTAGGCATACGGCGGGTGACTCCTTGACTCTGGTCCGCGGTTGTTCAACGACGCTGTTATTGCATCTAATATTTATCACAGATTCGGCGACTACGCCCGTTGTGCTATTCTGCATGACAATGGTTTTCGATATGCCCGGTCCGGGCGTTGCCAGCACTTGACAAGACAGGTCTCGGTCCCACATGACAATGGAATTACAACGAGCACCCAGCGCCATCGCGCCCGACCTGCAGCGGCATCTGGAACTGCTCGAAAATGCCCGTCACTACGACCCGTTTGCGGTGCTGGGCCCACATGAAGACGGCGGCGAGCGCGTGATCCGCGCCTACCTGCCGGAGGCGGCGCGGGCGCGGCTGGACGTCGAAGGCGGGCCGGCCATGGAGCGGCTGGCAAACAGCGACCTGTTCCAATGGCGCGGTGCCGGCGCCCAGGTGCCCGAGCACTACCGCATCCGCTGGTACGACCGCGCCGGCGGCGAGCATGTCGCCTGCGACCCGTATTGTTTTGCGCCGCAGTTGCCGGATTTCGACCTCTACCTGTTCGGCGAGGGCCGCCACCTGCACGTCTACCGGTTCCTGGGGGCTCATCCGCACACCATCGACGGCATTGCCGGGGTGCTGTTCGCAGTCTGGGCACCGGGCGCCGAACGGGTCAGCGTGGTCGGCAACTTCAATCACTGGGACGGGCGCCGGCATCCGATGCGGGTGCGGGGCAACAGCGGTGTCTGGGAGCTGTTCCTGCCGGGCCTGGATGCCGGCGAACTCTACAAGTTCGAAATCCGCAACCGCGCCCACGGCACCATCCACCTGAAGACGGATCCATACGGTAGGCGCTTCGAAATGCGTCCGGCCACCGCCGCGGTGGTGGAACCGGACGACAGCGGGTTCGGCTGGGGGGACCAGGCCTGGCTCGACCACCGCGCGGCCGCCGACTGGCTGCACGTGCCCATGTCCATGTACGAGGTGCACCTGGGCTCCTGGCAGCGCGACGAGGCAGGGAATTTCCTCAACTACCGCGACCTGGCTCATCGCTTGGTGGACTACGTCAAGGAGTTGGGCTTCACCCACATCGAGCTGTTGCCGGTGACCGAACATCCGCTCGATGCGTCCTGGGGCTACCAGACGGTGGGCTATTTCGCTCCCACCAGCCGCTACGGCTCGCCTGACGACTTCCGCTACTTCGTCGACTACTGCCACCGCCACAACATCGGCGTGCTGCTGGACTGGGCGCCGGGGCATTTCCCCAAGGACGCTCACGG
>JARRNJ010000035.1:0-22613 GCA_037385045.1 Gammaproteobacteria bacterium
TTGCACGTCAGCGCCTCCAGCTCGTTCATTACGCGCATTTTCTTCTGGATAGTGCTGGTGTCCAGCTTGTTGTGGGCAAGCCAGGGGAAGGCCGGCATGTTGGACTCCGGCACCACCGAGCGCGGATCCATGAAGTGCACTCGCAGCCAGTCGTCGGAGTACTTGCCGCCGACCCGGGCCAAGTCCGGTCCGGTGCGCTTGGAGCCCCAGAGGAAGGGATGGTCATAGACGAACTCGCCGGCGACCGAATAATGCCCATAACGCTCGGTTTCGGCCCGGAACGGACGGATCATCTGCGAGTGGCAGTTGTTGCAGCCTTCGCGGATGTAGATGTCCCGGCCCGTCAGTTGCAGAGGCGTATAGGGTTTGAGGTCCGCCACCGGTTGGGTGGTCTGTTTCAGCGCGAACAGCGGAATGATCTCCACCAGTCCGGCAATACTGATGACGAGCACGATGAAGATCATCAGCAGCCCGACATTTTTCTCAACAATTTCATGCGAAGCCATGATGATTCTCCTTTACGCGGTTTCCAGCACAGGCGCTTCTGCCGGCTTGCTGCCCGAGACGGTCTTCCACACATTGACGGCCATCAGCAACATACCGGAGAGGAATAATGCGCCGCCGATCAGACGTACCGTGTAGTAGGGGTAAATGTGCTTGAGGATCTCACCCCAGTACGGATACGTGAGCGTGCCATCGGGGTTCACCGCGCGCCACATCAGCCCTTCCATGACACCGGCAATCCACATCGAGGCGATGTAGAGCACCACGCCGATGGTGGCGATCCAGAAATGTACGTCGATCCACTTGACCCGATACATCTCCGTTTTGCCCCACAGCCGCGGAATGAGCACGTACATGGAACCGATGGTCACCATGGCGACCCAGCCCAACGCCCCTGAGTGCACGTGACCGATGGTCCAATCCGTGTAGTGCGACAGGGAGTTGACGGTCTTGATCGACATCATCGGCCCTTCAAAGGTCGACATGCCGTAGAACGACAGGGACACGATCAGGAACTTCAGGATCGGGTCTTCGCGCAGCTTGTGCCAGGCGCCCGACAGGGTCATGATGCCGTTGATCATGCCGCCCCAGCTGGGAGCCAGCAGGATCAGGGAGAACACCATGCCGAGGGACTGCACCCAGTCCGGCAGGGCGGTGTACATCAGGTGGTGGGGGCCGGCCCACATATAAATGGAGATCAGCGCCCAGAAGTGCACCACCGACAATCGGTAGGAGTACACCGGTCGTCCCGCCTGTTTGGGTACGAAATAGTACATCATGCCCAGGAATCCGGCGGTAAGGAAAAAGCCCACGGCGTTGTGGCCGTACCACCACTGGACCATGGCGTCGATGGCGCCGGGGTACAGCGAGTAGGACTTCCACAAGGTCACCGGGATTTCCAGGCTGTTGAAGATATGTAACACCGCGATGGCGATGATAAACGCACCGTAGAACCAGTTGGCGACGTAAATATGCGGCGTTTTACGCTTGGCGATGGTGCCGAAAAACACGATTGCGTAAACCACCCAGACCACCGCGATCAGGAGATCGATGGGCCATTCCAGCTCGGCATACTCCTTGCTGGTGGTGATGCCCAGGGGCAGCGTGATGGCCGCCAGCACGATGATCAGCTGCCAGCCCCAGAAGGTGAACGACGCCAGCCCGCCGCCGAACAAACGCGTCTGGCACGTGCGCTGCACGACATAATAGGATGTAGCGAACAACGCGCAGCCGCCGAAGGCGAAGATGACGGCGTTGGTGTGCAGCGGCCGCAGGCGGCTGAACGTCAGCCACGGTGTATTAAAGTTAAGCTGCGGCCAAATCAGCTGTGAGGCGATCAATACGCCCACGAGCATGCCGACGATACCCCAGACCACCGTCATAATGGCGAACTGGCGTACCACGGTATAATTGTATGTGGTTTGCCTCTCCATCGGGCCCCTCCCTACCGGGTTGTTGTGAACTTGTTGAAGATGGTCGAAGGACGTGTGCGGCGATGCCGCGGTCCTGGACCATAGAACAAACACCTCGAGGGATTCGAGGTATCCGTACTGCGGTTACCGGACTGGTGTTGGTGCCGCGATGAGTGGAGGCCCCTTGCCGACTTCGGCGGAGCTGGTCTTGGTGCTCATCAGAATCTCTCCTGTTGCATTTAACACATTGTTTATTATGACAAATACGTCAAATCCCACAAACACTTCAGCGCAGCCTAATATGCAGACAATGGCCGCTGCGGGTGTTGACACAGGTCAATTAAAGCGCGATTCCGAATGGACACTCGGGGCGGACGCGAACCGCGCCCGATTTTGAGGGGCGCGAGCGGTAGCGAGGGAGGGGTGGCCCGGCGTCAGGCCGAGCCCGGGTTCCTGGCGCGGGCGGGGTTGCCGTTTCCGGTGAGGCGGCTCAGCGCGCCGGCGTCCAGCAGCCGCACATGCTTGCCGTTGACCTCCATCAGCTCCTGGTCCTGAAAGCGGGTGAACAGCCGGCTGACCGTCTCTACCGCCAGGCCCAGGTAGTTGCCGATGTCGTTGCGCGACATGCTGAGATGGAACTCCTGGGCCGAGAAGCCGCGCTCCTTGAAGCGGGCCGAGAGGCTGACCAGCAGGGTAGCCAAACGCTCCTCAGCGGTCCGTTTGCCCAGCAGCATCAACAGTTCCTGGTCGCGGAGGATTTCCTTGCTCATGAGCCGCAGCAGCTGGTGGCGCAGGCTCGGCAGGTGCCCGGACAGCTCCTCAAGCCGGTCGAACGGGATTTCGCAGTAGCTGGTGGTTTCCAGTGCCCGGGCGGCGCAGGGATGGTGCTCCGAGACAATGGCATCCAGGCCGACCAGTTCTCCCGGCAGGTGAAACCCGGTGATCTGTTCCTGGCCGGTGTCGCTGATGGTATAGGTCTTGAGCGACCCCGAGCGCACTGCGTAAATCGACCGGAAACCTTCCCCCTGATTGAACAGGTGCTCGCCGCGCTTGAGCGGCCGACTGCGGTGAATGATCTGTTCCAGCCGGTCCAGGTCTCCCCCGTCGATGCCGATCGGCAGGCAAAGCTGGTGGAGCATGCATTGCTTGCAGGCAACCTTGATCTGGGACAAGTTTACGATCTTATCGGCGTTGCGCTGCGCCATATTTGAATCCGTAGTCTGGTAGCCGGGGGAGCCATTCATTATTTGAGCAAATTCATGAACATGAATCAATGGCAATCTTCAGATGGTAATGTCCCCCGCGAGGAATTTTTCATGTTAAACCAGTCCGTTGCCGAATTTCGGTTTTATCTGCGCGGGCTTCCGGGTATTCTATGGGAAAAGCCGGCTGCCTGCGCCGCCTTCCGGTTTGAATTTAACGACGATTCCAACCCATGTCCCAACGCACAGCGAATATCGGCCGCGACACGCTGGAGACCCAGATTCGCGTCCGCATCGACCTGGACGGCAGCGGTCGCGGGACCTTTGATACCGGCATCCCGTTTCTGGAGCACATGCTTGACCAGGTGGCGCGCCACGGCCTGATCGACCTGGAGATCACCGCCAAAGGTGATCTGCACATCGATGCCCATCATACGGTGGAGGATATCGGCATCTGCCTGGGCCAGGCGGTGCGGGAGGCGCTGGGCGACAAGAAGGGCATCCGCCGTTACGGGCACGCGTATGTGCCCCTGGATGAGGCGCTGTCGCGGGTGGTCATCGACTTTTCCGGGCGGTCGGGGCTCGAATTCCATGCGGCGTTTCCGCGTGCCCGCATCGGCGAGTTTGATGTCGATCTATTCCACGAATTCTTTCATGGTTTTGTCAATCATGCCCAGGCGACGCTGCATGTCGACAACCTGCGCGGCGCCAACGCCCACCACGTCGCCGAGACGGTGTTCAAGGCGTTCGGGCGGGCTGTGCGCATGGCTGCCGAACCGGATCCGCGCATGCAGGGAGTCCTGCCTTCCACCAAAGGCAGTCTCTGAAGCGAGTGGGGGCGTCGTCTTCGCCACGAGGAACCATTTCCAAACGAGCTCGCCAGCATGTCTTCCGTTGCAGTAATCGATTACGGCATGGGCAACCTGCGCTCCGTGTCCAAAGCGCTCGAACACGTGGCGCCCGGCACCCGCGTGGTGGTCACCGATGACCCGGCGCGGATTCGGGCGGCGGCGCGGGTGGTCTTTCCCGGCCAGGGCGCCATCGGCGATGCCATGGCCCAGATCCGGCGCCTGGGGCTCGGCGAGGTGCTGCGTGAGGTAATGGCCGGCAAGCCGTTTCTCGGCGTCTGCCTGGGGCTGCAGGCCCTGTTTGAGCACAGCGAGGAGGACGGCGGCACCGACGCACTCGGTCTGTTCCCGGGCGCCGTGCGCCGGTTCCCGGAAGGCTTGCGCGACGGGGAGTCCGGCGAACGGCTAAAAATCCCCCACATGGGTTGGAACCAGGTCGGGCAGGCCCGGAGCCAACATCCGCTATGGTGCGGGATCGACCAGGACAGCCGCTTTTATTTCGTGCACAGCTACTACGTAGACGCTGCCGACCCGGCGATTGTCACGGGCACTACCCGTTACGGCCTGGAGTTCGTCTCCGCCGCCGGGCGGGACAACGTCTTCGCCGTGCAGTTTCATCCGGAAAAGAGCCAGCATGCCGGCCTGCAGTTGCTGCACAATTTCACCCGCTGGGACGGCCAGGCCTGACCTCGGAACCCGAACCCGATTTGACCGCTGCATCGATGAGGAAACTCCAATGCTGTTGATACCAGCCATTGATCTCAAGGATGGAAAATGCGTGCGTCTGCGTCAGGGGCGCATGGACGATGAAACGGTATTCTCTGATGATCCGCTGGCGATGGCGGAGCGCTGGGTGAACGCGGGCGCGCGGCGCCTGCACATCGTCGATCTCAACGGTGCGGCGGCCGGGCGGCCGGTCAATTCCGCGGTGATCCAGCGCATCGCCGAGGCGTACCCTGAGCTGCCGGTGCAGGTCGGCGGCGGCATCCGCGACGAGGACACGGTGCAGGCTTACCTGGACGCTGGGGTTCAGTACGTCATTATCGGCACCAAAGCGGTGACCGCGCCCCACTTCGTCAACGACTTGTGCCTGGAGTTTCCGGGACACATCATCGTCGGCCTGGACGCCAGGGAGGGGAAGGTGGCGGTCGACGGCTGGTCCAAACTGTCCAACCACGACGTCATCGATCTGGCGCAGCGCTTCGAGCGCGACGGTGTGGAGGCCATCGTGTACACCGATATCGGCCGCGACGGTATGATGAGCGGCGTCAACGTCGACGCTACGGTGGCCCTGGCCCAGGCGGTCAGTGTCCCGGTGATCGCCTCCGGCGGTATCACGAACCTGGATGACGTCCGGTCGTTGTGCGCCGTTGCCGACGAAGGCATCATGGGCGCCATTACCGGACGCGCCCTCTATGAAGGCACCCTGGACTTCGCCGAAGCGCAGAAGCTGGCGGACGAACTGTGCCCCGAATAGGGAGCGTGGCGGCGCGAGCGGTGATTTGTGGCGGCGCCGCCCCTGCAATGCGCCGGCCGTACCTGGAAGCTGATTGATCATGGGATTAGCCAAGCGAATCATTCCCTGTCTCGATGTCGACAACGGCCGGGTCGTAAAAGGCGTACGCTTCGTCGAGATCCGCGACGCTGGTGATCCGGTCGAGATCGCCCGCCGCTACGACGAGGAGGGGGCCGACGAGATCACGTTTCTCGATATCACCGCCAGCCATGAAGACCGCGACACCATGGTGCATGTGGTCGAGCAGGTGGCCGGCGAAGTCTTTATCCCCCTGACCGTGGGCGGCGGCATTCGCGGCATCGAGGACATCCGTCGTATGCTCAACGCCGGCGCGGACAAAGTGGCCATCAACACCGCCGCCGTGTTCCGGCCGGAGTTCGTGCGCGAAGCGGCCGCCAAGGTGGGTTCCCAGTGCATCGTGGTGGCCATCGATGCCAAACAGGTGAGCGCCGAGGGTGAGGCGCTGCGCTGGGAGATATTCACCCATGGCGGGCGCAAGCCCACGGGGCTGGATGCGGTGCAGTGGGCGCGGCGCATGGACCAATACGGCGCCGGCGAGATTCTTCTTACCAGCATGGATCGCGACGGCACCAAGTCGGGCTTCGACCTGGCGCTCACGCGGGCGGTCAGCGACGCGGTCGAGGTGCCGGTGATCGCCTCGGGAGGCGTCGGCAACCTGGATCACCTGGTGCAGGGGGTGACCGAGGGCGGCGCCGACGCGGTGCTTGCCGCCAGTATCTTTCACTTTGGTGAATTCAGTATTCACCAAGCCAAGGAATACATGGCCGCACATGGGGTGGAAGTGCGGTTGTGAACCGACCGATGCGGTCGCACGGCTGCGGCGGGTTTTGTGCCGTCGCTGTGTTCCTGGCGGGCCTGCGTTGAGGGGCTTTCCAATGTCCGAACAATGGTTGGATGAAATCAGGTGGACCGATGACGGATTGGTGCCGGTGATCGCCCAGGAGCAGGGCAGCGGCAAGGTGCTGATGTTCGCCTGGATGAACCGCGAGGCGCTGGAGTTGACCTCCCGGACCGGCCACGCCGTATACTGGTCGCGTTCGCGCGGGCGCCTCTGGCACAAGGGCGAGGAGTCCGGGCACCAGCAGGAGGTCACGGAGATCCGTACCGACTGCGACAATGACGTGGTGCTGCTGACGGTGCGCCAACGCGGCGGCATTGCCTGCCATACCGGGCGGCACAGCTGCTTTTTTCAGCGTCTGGAACATGATGCGTGGGTTGCCGTCGAGCCGGTCATCAAGAGCCCCGGCGAGATCTACAAGCGCTAGTTCCGGATGGCGCCACGCCGTGGCCGTTGCGCGCCAGCCGCAGCGCCAGTGACCTGCTTTCCGGTAAGGAAATTTCGCCGCCCCGCGGCCGCACCACGGTCAGGGGTACCGCCACACGAAACCAACAGCGGGACAAAATGAGTGATATACTGAAACGCCTGGCCCAGGTCCTGGAACAGCGCAAGCAGGCGGATCCGCAGTCTTCGTACGTGGCCAGCCTGTACGCAAAGGGCCTGGACGCGATCCTGAAAAAGATCGGCGAAGAGGCAACCGAAACGGTGCTGGCGGCCAAAGGCGGTGACCGGGATCAGATCGTGTACGAGACCGCCGACCTGTGGTTTCATACCCTGGTACTGTTGAGCGCCAGCGGATTGGGTCCGGACGATGTGCTGGCCGAGCTGGACCGGCGCTTCGGGCTGTCGGGCATCGAGGAAAAGAAACAGCGGGGCGATGCGTGAGCGACTGCTTGTTCTGCAAGATCGTCGCCGGCGAGATTCCGTCCGAGCGGGTGTACGAGGACGACCGCGTGGTGGTGTTTCAGGACATCAACCCCAAGGCCCGTGTGCACCTGCTGCTGGTGCCGCGCGAACATATCGCCGGACTGGACGAGTTGGATGCCGAACACGACGCTCTGATCGCGCACTGCATGCGTCTGTTGCCGCAACTGGCGCGCGACGCAGGCTTGGCCGGCGGTTTTCGCACCATTATTAATACAGGCAAGGGGGCCGGGCAGGAAGTCTTTCACTTGCACATCCACCTGCTGGGCGGGGATGGGCTTCCGGGGTTCTAACGCACGTCTTGGAGAGGTGGTTATGAGTGTAGGTTGGATACAGCTGGTGATCATTTTGCTGATCGTGCTGCTGCTGTTCGGTACCAAGAAACTGCGCAACATCGGTACTGACCTCGGCGGTGCCATCCGCGGCTTTCGCCAGGCCATGAAGGACGAGGCGAAAGGCGAGGAGGCCGAATCCGAAAAGCACAAGCTCGAAGAGCAGAAGGAAGGCAGCGTCATCGAGGGCGAGGTCACGTCCAAGGAAGAGCATAAGGACAAGGTCTGAGTCGTCGCCCGGCAACCGCGCGCCCGGGCGAGGTTCCGGGATCGCCGCTTGACGCCGCGACCGTGAGTCCGTCGACCTTTGTGTGAGTCCGCGCCCCCATGTTCGATATTGGCTTCTGGGAACTCTTTGTAATCGGCATCGTGGCGCTCCTGGTCATCGGACCGGAGCGGCTGCCCGATGTCGCCCGCAAGGCCGGAATGTGGATGGGCCGCGCGCGGCGGCTGGTCCAGCAGGTGAAGGACGATATCGACCGCGAGTTGGCCGCCGACGAACTGCGGCGCGCGCTCAAGGATCAGTCGGACCGAGACTCCATATACGAGGTTATCGAGGAAACCAAGCAGACCATCGCCGAGGCCAAGGGTTCGCTGGACGAGACCAAGCGTGCGTTGGAGGAGGAGACCGCCGCGGCGGCGGACGCCGTCAACGAAACGAAAGCGGCAGTCGAGGATCCGGCGCACGACGGAGAAGGCGCCCGGCTGGAATCCAAGCCCAACCCCGAATCTGCATCCGAACCCAAGTCCGAACCCAAGTCCGAACCCGAGTCCGAACCCGAGTCCGAACCCGAGTATCTGGTAAAGGCCGTCGCGGAGAACGGTGACCGTTCGGATCAGGCGGCTGACACCACCGACACCAAGAAGCGCGATGGCGGATCAGGAAGCCAGGCCTGAAGACGAGCTCGGCGACGAGCAGCCGTTCATCTCGCACCTCCTGGAGTTGCGCGACCGGTTGCTGCGCATGGTGTTGTGCGTCGTCGTCATCTTCGTCGGGCTCGTCTACTGGTCCAACACCCTGTATGAGTGGCTGTCCAGGCCGCTGCTGAAGATGCTGCCCCAAGGCGGGCAGATGATCGCTACCGATGTTGCCTCACCGTTCCTGACGCCGTTCAAGCTGACGCTGATGGTGTCGATCTTCGTCTCCATCCCGTACATCCTCTACCAGTTCTGGGGTTTCGTCGCACCGGGCCTGTATAAGAACGAGCGGCGCATGATCGTGCCCATCCTGGTGAGCAGCGTGGCGCTGTTTTATACCGGGATGGCATTTGCCTATTACGTCGTATTCCCGATCGTCTTCAAGTTCTTCGCCGCCACGGCGCCGACCGGTGTGTCATTCAGCCCGGATATCGCCAAGTACCTCAGTTTCGTGATGACGATATTTTTCGCCTTCGGTGCGGCGTTCGAAGTGCCGATCGTCACGATCGTGCTGGTATGGATGGGCGTGACCACGCCGAAAAAGCTGCGGCGCATGCGTCCTTACATTATCGTCGGCGCCTTTGCCGTGGGCGCCGTGCTCACTCCGCCCGATGCCCTGTCCCAGAGCATGCTTGCCTTTCCCATGTGGCTGCTGTTCGAGCTGGGCTTGGTGTTTTCACGCTTCTACATGCCTAAGGACGCGGACGAGGACGAAGACGAGGATGACGCGGACGAGGGCGAACCCGAGGGACCCGATGACGGACCGCGGGGCGGCGGAGCCGCCGTGGCCCCCGAAAGTTCCGGGGACACCCAGGGGGACGAACCCGGGTTCGCCAGCGATGCGGAGATGGAGTCGGAGTTTGATCGCATCGACCGCGAAATGAGCCAGCTGGCCGGCGAGCAGCCAGCCGATGACCAGACCGGCGAGCAACACCAAGACGACGCATCCGGGGGCGTCGATTCCCAACGCGATCCCGGGGATAAGAAGCCGGATTAGACCGAGGTTCGCTCTTCGGCGCTGCCAACGCCCGGGTGCGCCAGGGCACTTGCGCATCGGTAGCTGTTCACGGCGAACGGGCCGCTGCCCGAACGGAGTCTTCCATGCGCACGCTGCTCCAGGCTGGGACGATTGTCTTCATCCTGGCCGCCGGCGCTCTGCAGGCGGCACCCGGCAATCCGCTGCACGACAATCCATCCCCCTATCTGGCCATGCACGCCGGGGATCCCGTCCGCTGGCAGCCGTGGAGCCGCGACGTCATGGCGCGGGCGCGCCGCGAGGGCAGGCTGGTCTTTCTGTCCATCGGCTATTTCGCCTGCCGCTGGTGTCACGTGATGCAGCACGAATCATTCCAGAATCCGGAGATCGCCCAGTTGTTGAACCGCGATTTCATTCCGGTAGTGATCGACCGCGAACTCAATCCGGCGCTGGACGCGCGCATGATCGCGTTCGTTGAACGTACCCGCGGTCACGCAGGTTGGCCATTGAACGTATTCGTTACCCCCGGCGGGTACCCGCTGATCGGAACCGTGTATCTGCCGCCGGCCCGGTTCAAGGAGTTCCTGGTCAAGCTCAACCGGGCGTGGCGCGGGGACCGCGCCGGTCTCGAAGCGCTGGCCCGTGAGGCGGCGCGATCGATGCCGCAACCGGAGGTCTCACCGGGTCCCCATCTGCCGGCCGGGTGGGCCGATGAATTGCGCCGGGCGCTGGTCGCCCGCGCGTTGCAGCTCGGCGACGAAATGGCCGGCGGTTTCGGGCAATCGAACAAGTTCCCCATGGCGCCGCAGCTGGACGCGTTGTTGGACGCATTGAGCGCAAAACCCGACCCGGCGCTGGCTCGGCTCCTGCGCCTGACCCTGGACCAAATGGCGAGCCAGGGGCTGCGGGATCACCTCCGGGGCGGATTCTTCCGCTATGCCACCGACCCGGACTGGAAGGTGCCGCACTTCGAGAAGATGCTCTATGGCAACGCGCTGCTCGCGGCGGTGTACATCAAGGCCGCGCGCGTGCTGGATGAACCGCGCTACCTCGCGGTGGCCCGTGACACGCTGGACTTCATGCTGCGCGAATTCACCACGGGTTCCGGCGCCATGATCGCCAGCCTGTCGGCGGTGGATGGGCGCGGCATCGATGGCGGGTTTTACCTTTGGAACCAGCGGCAGCTCTCCCGTTTGTTGTCGCCCGAAGAGCTGGCCGTGGCGCGCGTGTGTTGGGGCATGCATGGTTCCCCGACAACCCCCGACGGCTACCTGCCCATGGTCGCCGCATCCCCGGAGGCGGCGGGCAAGACCCTGGGATTGGCGCCGGCACAGGTGCGGCGCCTGCTGCATGCGGCGCGGGCCAAGCTGGTTGCGGCGCAGCGCCGGCGTGTGCTGCCGCGCGATACCAAGCAGCTGGCCGGATGGAACGGACTGGCGTTGCGCGCCCTGGCCGAGGCTGCGGCGCTGCCCGGGGCGGAGCGCTACCGCGAAGCCGGCCGCCGGGTGCGCGATTACCTGATTCACCGTCTCTGGACCGGCGGGCGCCTGCTGCGGGCCCGCAGTTCTCATGGCCGGCTGGGGGAGGCGTCGCTGCAGGACTATGCCTACGTAGCCAGCGGGCTGTATGCCTGGGCGCGCGTGAGCGGCGACGCAAGGGCATTGGCCGTGGCGCGAAAGATCGTCGCCCGGGCGTGGCACGATTACCACCGGGCCCAGGGTTGGGTGTTGGAAACGGCTCCGGTGCTGAGTTACGGCATGGCGGAGCCGGTCATCGCCGACGGCCCCATGCCGTCACCTTCGGCGACGCTGATCGAAGTGAGCTTGCGCCTGGCGCGGGACGACCATGATACGCGGCTGCTGCGCCGCGCGCGCCGGGCGCTCAACGTCAGTCACGGAATGCTGCGCGCCGACGCATTCTGGTTTGCGACTCAGATCGAGGCGCTGGCCCTGGCACAGCCGTCAGGCGCCGGCGGGGATGGTCAATCGGGGGAGCGGTAACGCATGCGGGTGCCGTGCAGCAGGGAGAGGCTGATTTCCTCTGCCGAGAGCTCGGGCGGGAAGTAGGCACCGGAAATCTTGGCGCCGTTGATGCTGGCGCCCTCGAGCCGCGCATCGCTGAAATCCAGCCCGCGCAAATCCGCCTGGCGCAGGTAGGCACCGCTGAGATCCAGGCCGCTGACATTCAGGCCCCGCAGGTCCAGGCCCCGCAGATCCGACCCGGTCAGATCGCAGCTCTGGCCTCGCTCCTTGAGCGTATTGAAGTCCTCGACTTTTCCCTGTCGCAGCAACTGATACATCGGGTCTTCCTTCATGAGGGGTTTGCTCATCACCGGCTCCTCCGCGGGTTTGGCTGCGGCTCTTTCTTACAGCATAGCGCGCATGGACATTATATTCTTGGTTTCGCTGTCCGGTTGCTTGGCGATCGTGAAGTGGAACTGACTGTAGGATTTGGTCGCATCCACGATCCGCGTCAGGCGCACGTAGTGGATTTCGTTGCCGGTATTCACCGCCAGCAGCGAGCCGACGTCGAAAATCGCCGCCGGTACGATCAGTGTCGCCGCGTCGGCCATCAGCTCCACCGCCGGTACGATCAGACTGCGGAAATATTCGCCGCCCTGGCCGACGCCCTTGATCGCCCGTGTCGCCGCCGGGGCGGCGCTGTCGTCGACCTGCATCACCCCCAGTTCCATGGTCCGGTTTTCCACTACCCGCAGCCAACGAATGCAGCCGATGCGCCAATTCTCGTCGCGTCCCTCTCCCGTCAGCTGGTAGGCGATGATTTCCCCCACCCTTGCCGGCATGCTGCCTGATGCGGCGCAGGTGACGCTGAAGCCGCGCGCGCTGATGTTTTGCAGGTCCCACTGCGCCGGTGTCGGCGCGCTGTCCTCCGACTGGGGCGATTGGGGCGGCACTTTGGTGGTATAGATCTTCTCCCATACGTCCGCCGCCCGCCGGTCGGCGAACTGCGAGACGCGCCCGCGCTCCTGGTCACCGCGCAGGTGTTGCTGGGGCTCCTCCATCTTCCACGGCTCGAGGTCCGTCGGCAGCAATGACAGTTCGGTCTTCGGTTCCGGCCGTGCCTCTGGTGTATAACCGGTATGAATCTGAACCTCGTCCACCTCCGGTTGAAAGGGCGCGTTGTCGCTGAGCAACTGGTACGCCGCCCTCAGTCCCATACACAGCCTGGCCTGCCCCAAGGTCGAATGCCGTTCGTGCGCGCGTTCGCGATTGCGCCCCCAGGCACCGGCCAGCCTATTGAGCATATTGCGCTGCAGCCGGCGTGCCAGCGGTGACAGGTCGCGCACACCCGGGTCGGTCTTGCCGTCGGTGAGCAGAGCAATGCGTTTGTCGAGCATCGCCAGCAGTTGGT
Source organism: Gammaproteobacteria bacterium (assembly GCA_037385045.1). Taxonomy (GTDB): domain Bacteria; phylum Pseudomonadota; class Gammaproteobacteria; order JASBUN01; family JASBUN01; genus JARRNJ01. The sequence continues at coordinate 12,864 of JARRNJ010000035.1, forward strand.
CGAGCGCGAACAGGCGCGGCTCTCCGGCCTGGCGCAGATCGCCGCTGTCAAGGGCGAGGCGCGGTGGTGCGTCGCCTTCCAGATCGACGTAATAACATGGAGCATGCGCATCGTCGTCGGCGGTCAGCACGCGGCATCCGGCGCCGAGCTTGTACAGGAGCCGGAATACGGTGCGCGCTTCGTCCTGCATCAGGTGATAGGGATTGGCCGCGGCCAGCAGCGCCGCGCGCCGGTAGGCCAGTGACACGGTGCGCGGTTGACTGTCAGCGTGCTGCTGAAGTACCGGCGCCTCGTGAACGCCGTTTTGTTCCGCAAACCGGAAAAGGCTGTGCAGCTCGTGCCACAATCCGGGTGGCTCGGGAAAATACACGCTATAGATGTCCAAGAGCGCGAGGCTGTAATGATGCATCGCCATATACAGGCAAGTAAGCGCCAGGCGCCCCGACTTGCGCCCTTCGCTCTGTTCCTGCAACAGATCATGGACGACAATCTTGAATCCGGCGGCGACCGTGCGGTTCAGGTCCGCTGAGCGCTGGAAGCTCTCGAGGGGCCGGCTGGTCAGGGGCAGCAAGGCATGGGCGAACTTGCTGTGGATGGTATCGGCCAGGTCCTCGGCGACCGGTTGGATCCGCTGCAGCCATTGAAAGCGCAACAGCGGCTCCGCTCTCGCGCTGTTCAATTGCATCAATCTTTCCAGCACCTGGGTCGAGGCCAGGTCCGCATTGGCAAGCGGGAGCTCGCCCAACCATTGCTCCAACGCCTCCAGGCGGAGGTCGAGCCCCAATGCAGACGGATCGCTGCCGTGCTCAGGAATGTCGAGTTTGATGGTCACGGCCAAGGTGTATCTCTGTTCGAACTGTCAAGATGGTATCTGGAATGATGCTTTCGCTCAATGAAGCCCGTCGCGCCATTGGACGTGGTCAAGATGGCTGCAATCGGCGTGGCGTGCGGCGGTGAACAGCCTGGTAAATTACGGGGACCAGGAACAGGCTGACCAGCAGAGAGAAGCTCAGCCCGGAGACGATGGTCACCGCAAGGGGCTGGAGCATCTCCGCGCCTTCGCCCCATGCCAGTGCCAACGGCAGGAGGCCGACAACGGTGGTAAGGGTGGTCATCAGAATGGGGCGCAGACGCTGCCCCGCGGCGCTGACGATCGCCTGGTCGACCGACATTGCCGATTCCCTACAAATCTCGATGTATTCCACCAGGACGATGGCATTGTTGACCACAATTCCGGCCAGCATGATCAGTCCCAGCCACACCGGCATGGACAAGTGCATGTGGGTCGCCACCAATCCGAGCGCCACGCCGATGATGCAAAACGGTGCGCTGAGCAGAATCACCAATGGATTGCGCAATGACTCGTAGTGTACCGCCATCACCACGAACACCAGAAACAGCGCCAGGCCCAGCAGGATTTCGGCAGTGTGGGTTCCCTGCTGCAACGTCCGGCTGATGCCGGCATCGTAAATCGTGTAACCCTTGGGCAGATCGAGACCGGCGAGGTTGTTTTTGATCGCCTGCGTCACGATCCCCTGTGCCACGTCGCCCGACATGGACGCGGTTACTTCCACAATCCGCTGTTGGTTGTCACGCAAGATTTCCGCGGCCGATTGGATCAGGTGAACCCGGGCCACATCGCCAAGGTATACCGGCGTACGGCCGTCAGTGCTGCGGCCGAGAAACAGCGATTCCAGACTTTGCAGGTTGTCCACGTCCACACCCGGCAGGCGCAGGCGGATGTCGAAGGAACGGTCGCCGTCGATGTAGTCGCTGATCACCTTGCCGTCGATGGCGGTACGCACGGCGTCGCCGATGGCCTCAGCGGTCAGCCCGAGTGCGGTTGCGCGGTCGCGGTCGACCTTCACCGCCAGCTCCTGACTGGTTTCCTCCGAAGACAGCGCGACGTTGCGAATGCCGGCGATGCCGGAAAGCCGCCGGGTGACTGCGCGGCCGATCGCGTTCAGGGTGTCCAGGTCGGGTCCCTGCACCCGCAGGCTGATGTCGTCGCTGCCGCGCGACAGGGGAATGCCGCGCAGCCCGCCCGTCGAGATTCGAGCCCGGACCCCGGCCAACGCCGCCGCATCGATCGCCCGCTGCAGGCCCTTGACCCACTGTTCGCTGCTCACCGAACGCCGGGGCAGCGGCAGCAGCTGCACGTCGATGGTGGCCTTGTTGCGCGCCTCGTACTCTGAGCGGCCGAAGATGAAGCCGCCGGTGGTGGTGAAAACCGTCTGTACCGCGTGTTGGGCACGGATCAGAGCCTCGATGGTGCGGACGCTGCGATCGGTTTCCTCGAGGTTGACGCCGGGGTCGGCGGTGATGCGGATGGTGATCCGGCCGTCGTCGAGCTTGGGCAGGAAGTCCTGTCGGGCGGATAGAAACCAGGGCACGCTCAGCGCCAGGCCCGCGATCAGCGTTGACGCCAGGGCGATCTTCAGTAGCGGCCGCGCCAGCAGTTTCATGATCAGGAACGCGAAGCCGCCTTGCATGCCCGTCATCAGTCGGTCAATGACAGCACGCGCGCGGCTGGCATCCGGCGAATGCACCCGAGCGCCCAGCGCCGGCGTCACCGTCAGCGCCACTACCATGGAGGCGACGATCGCCGCGGTGATGGTGAAGATCAGCTCCCGGAACAGCAGCCCGATCAGGCCGCTGATGAACAAGAACGGTACGATGGCGGCCAGGTTGGTGGTGGTGGAGGCGACGATGGCGCTGTTGACCTCGGCCGCCGCGCGGGTACCGGCATCGTAGTCGCTTTCGCCCGTCTGCTGGTGGCGATGGATGTTCTCCAGCATCACGATGGTGTTGTCCACCAGCATGCCGATGCCGACGGCGAGACCGCCCAGTGTCATGATGTTCAGCGTCAGGCCGCCGAGGTCCATCAGCAGAAAAGTCACCAGCACGGCGATTGGTATCACGCTGCCGATGATCAGTGTGCGCCGCAGGTTGCCCAGAAACAGATAGACCACCGCCATTGCCAGCAGCGCGCCGCTCAGGGCTGCGCTGGCGGCGTTGCGCAGGGCGCTGCGCACGTAGGTGGCCTGGTCGGCAACCTTGGCTACGTGCACGGCGGCGGGAATGATTCCCTGGCGCTGCAGGTCGGCCAGGCGCTGTCGCACCGCGTCCACGGCGGCCACGGTATTGGCGGTGGGCTGCTTCTGAATCGACACCTTGATGCCGGGCGTGCCATTGAGGCGCACCCGCAGCCGCTCCTGTTCGTGGGTGTCGGCGACGTCGGCCACTTCGCGCAGCCGCACGAAGGTGCCGTTGGCCAACGGCAGCGGCAGGCGCTCGATGTCCTGCACCCGGTCGAAACGCGCCGCCGTGCGGCTAGAGAGTTCGCGGGTGGCGATGCGCACGCGGCCCGCAGGCTCCTCGATGTTGCCGCGTTGGATGGCGGCGATGAGGTCCGCGGTGCCGAGCCCCAGCCCGGCAAGGCGCTGCTGGTCCGGCAGCACCTGGATCTCGCGGCGCAGCCCGCCGCCTATCTCCACCGCGGCGACCCCGGGGAGGTTGAGGAACCATTTGGCGAACACGTCGTCGGTCCAGGTGCGCAGCGTAACGCCGTCATGGGCGCGGGAGCTGACGACGAACTCGGCGACCGGGCGTTGGGACGGATCGCGCTTGAAGATGATCGGCGGGTCGATGGTGTCGGGCAGGAAACGCTTGGCCCGGTCCAGGCGCGTGCTGGCGTCACGCAGGGCCCGGTCGATGTCGGTACCGTAGCGAAAGGCCAGGTCCACCGCGCTGCGGCCTTCGGTGGTGGTCGATTGAACGTTGATGGCGTCCTCGGTGATGGCCAGCTGTTCCTCCAGTTGGCGGGTGATCTGGTCTTCCATGATTTTCGCCGGCACGCCGGGATTCAGCACCCGTACGCGCACCTCCGGATAAATGATGTGCGGCAGCAGGTCCACGGGCAGGCGGGTGAAGGCAAAGGCTCCGACCACGCCGACTGCCAGGGTCAGCATCACCACGCCGACCGGATGACGGATGGACCAGGCGGCCAATCCGCCGCGGCGGGTTCCGTCGCGGGGCGCGGAGGGCTGCGGTGTTTCGGTTGTCATCGAAGGACACTCAGGAGCCGGCCTGCGCACCTGCGGGCCCGGTGTGCGCGACCGTTCTGACGGCCATGCCATCCTCCAGACCAAGCAGGCCGCGGGTCACTACACGCGTGCCGGCAGTGACGCCGTCGAGTATCTCCACTGCCGTTGCCTGGCGCATGCCGGTGCGTACCGCGGTGCGCCGGGCCTTGCCCGCGTCGTCGACGACGAACACGTATTCGCCGGTCTCGTCGCGGCGCAGCGCGGCGAACGGCAGCATCAGCCGCTGGCGAGCCGGAGTCTTCAGCCGCACCCGGCACAATTGCCCGGCCCGGGCTCCGTCCGGAACCGGCGTCAGCCGGATCTCCACCACGCCTTGCCGCGTGCGCGGGTCGACGATGGGATGAATGCGCTGGATCCTGCCGGGGAAGGCGCCATCACCCAGGGCGTCGATGCGCACCACCACCGCGTCGCCGATATGCAGCAACGGCAGCAACAGTTCGGACACCTCGACCCGGGTCATGAGGGTACGCGGATCGATCAGGGTCAGAATATGGGTGTACTTGGGCACCACATCGCCGGGTTCCGCCGCGCGCAAAGTGACGGTGCCGGTAAACGGCGCGCGGATCACCGTGTACTGGAGCCGGGTGCGCAGCAGCGCTTCTTCGGCATGGGCCACCTTCAGCGCCGTTTCCGCGCGGGCCAGCTCGTCCTCGGCGGCCAACCGCTTGCGCACCAGGGTGCGCAGCCGGTTGCGGTCCGTCTGCGCCTGGGCGCTGGTCGCCGCTGCCTTGTCAAGTTGGGCGCGCAACAGCGCGTCATCCATGCGCACCAGCACCTGGCCGCGTTCGGCGCGGTCACCCTCGTAGGCGCCGATCGCGGTGATGCGGCCTTCTTCCTGGTTGAAAATCTTCACCTCGCGGCGGGCCTCCAGGGTGCCGGTGCGGGTGGCGACATGGCTGATCCTCCGGCTTTGGACTGCCACCGTTTCCACCAAATGGGCGCGGACGGCGCGCCGGGATTGGCTGGCCCCGGTCGGCTCGTCCGGAGCGCAGGCGCTGAGCCCGGCGCCTGCCAGCGCCAGGATCAGGACCACGAGGGATGCATGTCGGGATGTCTTGATGGGTGTCATACTTGGCAACAAGGCCGGCCCGCGGCGCGCACCGGCTGGCTGGGATCGACCCAGTATACACGCCAAAACCACACTCTAGGAATGCTTATCGGACCGGGTCCATCCCGGTGGCGCAGGTTCCGGGTAAAGGGGGTGGCACCTGGTGCCGCTAATCTCTAGCGGGCGCTTTGCCAGGCACCCGGCGCAGGTGCCGTGGTGCGGAGCGGGGCAATCCAAATCAATCCTGACGGTGGGAGCAGCCATGAATACGCGAGGACACGGCACCGCAGTGCTGGCGCTGATTGCGCTGGCGGTCACGGCCATGGCTGCGGTTCCCGCCGCGGCCAAGGACACGATCGTATTTTCCACCGCGCCGACGCAGCCGCCGGCGCAGACCCGGCAACAGTACCAACCCCTGGCTGACTATCTGTCAAAAGTCACCGGAAAGAAGATCGTGCTGGAGCCGGCGCGCTCGTTCCTGGAGTACACCAACGCCATGCGGGCCGGCAAGTACGACCTGCTGTTCGACGGGCCGCAGTTCGTCGGCTGGCGCATGAAGCATCTGGGCCATCATGTGCTGGCCAAGCTCCCGGGCTCCATCGTCTTCGTGGTGGTGGTGCGCGACGACGCCGGTGTGGCGCACGTGGCCGACCTGGCCGGCAAGCAGGTCTGTTCCTTCGCTTCGCCGAACCTGCTCACGCTGGGTTTTCTCGACCTGTTCCCCAACCCGGCGCAGCTGCCGCTCATGGTCCGGTCGCCGACCTTTATGGGAGCGCTGCAGTGCGTGAAGTCCGGACACGGCGTGGCCGCGGTCATGCGCCAGAAGTTCTGGGACAAGCGTACGCCTGAACAGAAAAAGGGGCTGCGCCTGCTCTATACCTCCAACACGCCCTATCCCCACCGGGCATTTTCCATCTCCGATGACGTTGACGCCGCCACACGCGATAAGATCAAGGCAGCGTTGCTCAGCGATGCGGGAACCAACGCGGGCGCGCCGATCCTCAAGCGTTTCCGCGTCAAGCGCTTCGTCGCGGCGCCTGCCAAGGAGTACCAGGGCATGGGGCGGTTGTTGAAGCCGGTGTGGGGTTTCAGCCAGTAAGCGGCCTGCCGGCGGCGGTGTGACGCGGGGCGCCGGTGCGGGTATGATTGCCCGCAGTGAGTCCGTCTGGCCGTCCATGCCGCCCCGCTGATGACCGCTCCATCATCAAACCCTGACCGTCCCAACGGCCGCCGCTCCGCATGGATGCTCAACGTCCTGCTGCTGGGAGCCACGGCGTTGTTTGCTGCGGGTGTGTTCGCGCCGCTGCTGACCCTGAAGAAGTTCTTCATTTTCTCCAATACCGTCAGCCTGGCCAGCTCGCTGCGCCAGCTGTTCGCAGAGGGCTACTACGGCCTGTTCTCGCTGATCTTCCTGTTCAGTATCGTGATGCCGTTGGTCAAGCTGATGCTGCTGTTCCTGGCCGCCAACCGCGGGCGCCGCGGCGCGGCCGTCCATCAGCGCTGGCTGCACTGGCTGGCGCGTTACGGAAAATGGTCGATGCTGGACGTATTCGTGGTGGCGGTGCTGCTGGCCAGCGTCAAGCTGGGCGACGTGGCCGCGGTGCAGATTCATTACGGTTTGTATGCGTTCGCGCTGTCAGTGCTGATTACCATGGCAACTGCCGTGTGGCTGGTGCGCCCGCGGTCCGATGACGGCGCAGTGCGCTAGCTGCGCCCTGGCGGTGGGTTGCGCACTCGCAGCGGACGCCGAAATCCGCAGCCCGGGCCGGAGCCGACGCGCCCCCGGGGCCGCCGGGCCGGCGGATCACGTATTCTTTGGCATGCATGACAGCACGAGACCGCCTATCAGCACCGACAGCATGGCCAATATCAGCAGCCCCAGGAAAATCCGGCCGGCGTAGCGCCTGAGTTTGCGCATCCGCCGCCGTTGGCGCCGCCTGCGATCCGGTTGCGTCATACTTGTCCCGTTGTGTGGGATTTACCGCCTCCCCTGGTGGCGGCGGGCCCCGCGGCCAGCGCGCCGTCCCCGTGGCCTGTGCGGCCATCTCATCTGGGCCTGTTAACGCGACGCCGGCAGCAGGTGCTTCGGTGCGTTAACAGGCCCTAGCACCAAGCATAGAGCACCGGCTTCGGGGGGCGCCAGCAGTCAGCGTCGGTTTGTGCGCGTGGTCTGGGGGAAGCCGGCGTGGATCAGGCGGCCGGGACCGGAAAAGGTGCCGGCGGCGGGCGCGCGCAACGTCCCGGCGCCGTGTGGTGACCCTTGCGCGTGCGTGCCAGAAAAGGGATAGTAGCCAATTATCCCTGCAGATAGTGATTGTTCCCCGGGGCCTGCTCAAAGGATGCCGACCAGCTGTTGTCACGGAAGCCCCGAAGTGGCATGGTGGCGGCCGCTGTGCGGCGTGCTTTTCCGGTCTCGGCCGGCCGCTCGGCGCCGGTATTTTCCATTCGTCAGTGGATACACGCGCTGAAATCACCACCAAAACTAACCCGTTAGTTGAGAATCGAGAGGATTGAGTCGTGGCTGAAAACGTGATCTGGTTCGACGCACTACGCATGGCGGACGTCGGTCGTGTCGGTGGCAAGAATGCCTCCCTGGGAGAGATGGTCAGCCAGCTGTCCGAGGCCGGGGTCAGGGTGCCCAACGGATTTGCCACCACTGCCGATGCCTATCGTGAGTTCATGGCCCATGAGGGGCTCGACCAGCGTGTCGATCAGCTTTTGAGCAAGCTCGATGTGGATGACGTCAAGGCGCTGGCGGAAGCCGGTGCGACGATCCGGCGGTGGATCGTGGAGACGCCGTTCCCTGGCCAGCTTCGCGACGACATCGTGGGCGCGTACAAGCAGATGGAAGCGCAGGTCGGCAGCGGTCTTGCCGTGGCCGTGCGCTCGTCCGCGACCGCCGAGGATCTGCCCGACGCTTCCTTCGCCGGCCAGCAGGAGACGTTTCTCAATGTGCGCGGGATCGACGAGGTGCTCCATTGCGTGAAGGAGGTGTTCGCCTCCTTGTACAACGATCGCGCCATCTCGTATCGCGTCCACCGCCAGTTCGAACACAGCCAGGTGGCGCTGTCGGCCGGTATCCAGCGCATGGTGCGCAGCGACGTGGGGGCCTCGGGGGTGATGTTCACCCTGGATACCGAGTCGGGCTTCCGCGACGTGGTGTTCGTCACCGGCGCCTACGGGCTGGGCGAAACCGTGGTCCAGGGCGCGGTCAATCCCGACGAGTTCTATGTCTACAAGCCAGGGCTGGCGGCCGGCCGCCACGCCATCCTGCGGCGTACGCTGGGCGCCAAACCGATCAAGATGGTATATGCCGATGACGGCAACCGGGTACAGACCGTGGACGTGAGCCTGGAAGAGCGCCGCCGCTTCTGCCTCGATGACGAGCAGCTCACCGAGCTCGCCCGCCACGCGGTCACCATCGAGCAGCACTACGGCCGGCCCATGGACATCGAATGGGCCATGGACGGTGAGGACGGCAAGGTCTACGTGGTTCAGGCGCGCCCGGAGACGGTGGAGAGCCGGGCCGACGGGCAGACCATCCAGCGTTTCCACCTCAAACAGCGCGGCGAGGTGTTGTCCAGCGGCCGGGCGATCGGCCAGCGCATCGGCGCAGGCCCTGCGCGGGTCATCGACAACGTCACCAACATGGACCGGGTGCAGCCTGGCGACGTGCTCGTGACTGACATGACCGACCCCGACTGGGAGCCGGTGATGAAGCGCGCCGCGGCGATTGTCACCAACCGCGGCGGCCGCACCTGCCATGCCGCCATTATCGCCCGCGAGCTCGGCATCCCGGCGGTGGTCGGCTGCGGAGATGCGGACTCGGTGCTGAGCGACGGCCAGGAGCTCACCGTTTCCTGCGCCGAGGGCGATACCGGCTATGTCTACGCCGGCCGGCTGCCGTTCGAAGTCCGCGAAACCGACAGCGGCGACATGCCGCAGCTGCCGGTCAAGATCACCATGAACGTCGGCAACCCGGGGCGGGCGTTTGCGTTTTCGCGCATACCCAACTCCGGTGTGGGCTTGGCGCGTCTGGAATTCATTATCAGCAGCACCATCGGCGTGCATCCCAAGGCGCTGCTCGAGTTCGACCAGCAGACCCCCGAGATCCAGGAGCTGATCCGGGACAAGGCCGCCGGCTACGCCGATCCGGTTTCCTTCTACGTGGAGAAGCTGGCCGAAGGCATCGCCACCCTGGGCGCGGCGTTCCATCCCAACTCGGTGATCGTGCGCATGTCCGACTTCAAGTCCAACGAATACGCCAGCCTGATCGCCGGCGAGCGTTACGAGCCCCATGAGGAGAACCCGATGATCGGTTTCCGGGGCGCGTCGCGTTACGTGTCTGAATCCTTCCGCCCGTGTTTCGATCTGGAGTGCCGGGCGCTGAAGAAGGTCCGCGATGAAATGGGTCTGACCAACGTGGAAATCATGGTGCCGTTCGCGCGCACCGTGGACGAGGCGGCGCAGGTCATGCAACTGCTGGCCGAAAACGGCCTGGAGCGCGGCAAGAACGGTCTGCGGGTGATGATGATGTGCGAAATCCCGTCCAACGCCGTGCTGGCCGATGCCTTCCTGGACCATTTCGACGGATTT
>JARRNJ010000036.1:0-51911 GCA_037385045.1 Gammaproteobacteria bacterium
TGGGGTCCGGCGATCTCCAAGAACCCGTATCTGTATTTCAAATTCCACGGCGGCAAGGCCGGCGACACCATCAAGATCAGCTGGGTCGACAACAAGGGCGAACACGACGCCCAGACGTTCACCGTCAAATGACCGGCAGTCTTGCGCGAATCCGGAACCAGATATCCAGGAGGAGTTCATCCATGAAAAACATCCTGATCCTTGCCACGGCATTGGGGGTCATGGCCGGTGCCCCGGCCTTCGTCCAGGCCTCGCCGCAAAGCGATCTCCAGGCCTTCCGGGCCTATTTCAAGAAGCGGTTTCCCAACGTCAAGTTCGCCGCTTACAAAGACGGCATCTACGCGCTGGACGCCCAGCGCCGCGCGGCGTGGGAGCAGTTCATCTCGTTCGCGCCGCCGTACGAAGACGGGCTGGCCTTGGGCAAGAAGCTGTTCAACAAACCGTTTGCCAATGGCAAGACCTATGCCAGCTGCTTTCCCAACGGCGGCATCGACATCCGGCAGAACTATCCGTATTTCGACGCCAAGACCGGCAAGGTGGTGACGCTGGAGGCCGCCATCAACGAATGCCGCGTCCAGAACGCCGAAAAGCCGCTGCCCTGGAAGAAAGGCAAGCTGGCGGCCATTTCCGCCTACATGGCTTCCACCTCCAACGGCAAGAAGCTGCACGTGGTCGTGCCCAACGATCCGCGCGCACAGGCCATCTACGAGAAGGGCAAACATTTCTTCTACGCCAAGCGCGGCCAGTTGAACTTCTCCTGCGCCGACTGCCACGTCTACAGCTCGGGCGACATGATCCGCGGCGAGATGATCAGCCCGGCATTGGGTCATCCGACCCACTTCCCCGATTGGCGCAAGAAATGGGCCCTGGCAGCCGCGGCCAAGAGCAAGACCGGTGAGCCGGGAGCGCTGGGCGGTTTCGGCACCCTCCACCGGCGTTATGGCGGCTGTAACAAGCAAGTGCGTGCCAAGCCGTTCAAGGCGCAGGGCCCCGAGTACACGGCGCTGGAATACTTCGAGACCTACATGAGCGACGGCCTCGCCGTCAATACGCCGAGTCTGCGCCAATAACCGCGCCGCATGCGGCAATAAAACCCGGCCCGAAAGGGCCGGGTTTTTTTATGGGCTTGCCCCCGGATGTTCGGCGTAAAGGGAAATTGTCGCACCTAGATGCCAAGAAACCTGGCGAGTCTCTTTTGATGTCGGCCGGCAGCGGAGAGGACGCAGAGTGCGCGGAGGAGTAAGATCTGAGTGCGGACAGGGCGCGGCTTCTTTGTGGATTACCTGGACCAAGCGGTCTGCCGTAACCACTGATGCGTGTTCCCGCTGCTCGGCTCGTCGACGGCCGCCGCAGTCAGGTTGAAGTGTAAGAATTGATCATCACTCTGCGCCCTCTGCGTCTCGGCGTCCTCTGCGTTATCCCGCCCACGTCTAGCTGGTACGGCGTTCTCTCGCCCATTCCCTCGACACGGCCACATTCGCATTTTTCTGATCCGAGGCTGTATCTTTTCCCGAGCATTGATTATAATCGTTCGCAATTCGCCCGTAATCCTCAAATAATCAATAGCTTAAATACAATAAACGCGGGCAGGTTGTAGCGCCCGATACCAACCGGGCGACCACGAAATTTTCCGAGTTTGGAGGAATGGCCAATGCATATGTCCCGCCGTGAGTTCCTGCAGATGCTGGCGGTGGCCAGCGCCGCAGGCTTCAATCTGAGCGCATGCGACTCGGGTTCCCAGAGCCAACAAGGCGCCGTCAGTAACGCCACCGGAGGGGCGAAGCCCGCCAGCGCGCCCACGGACATGTACGAACTGCCGCCTTTCGGCAACGTTTCGCTCATGCATTTCACCGACTGCCATGGCCAGCTCCTGCCGGTCTATTTCCGTGAGCCGAACGTCAACCTCGGCGTCGGCAGCATGAAGGGCCATCCGCCCCATCTGGTGGGCGAACACCTGCTTAAGTTTTACAACATCAAGTCCGGTACGCCGCAGGCCCACGCCTTCACCTATCTCGATTACGTGGAGGCGGCCCACAAGTACGGCGCCATGGGCGGCTTTGCACACCTCTCCACGCTGGTGAAAAACATCCGCGCTCAGCGTCCCGGCGCCCTGCTGCTGGACGGCGGCGATACCTGGGGCGGCGGCTCCGCCACCGGCATCTGGACCAATGCCCAGGACATGGTGGATGCGCAGAAGCTGTTGGGCGTCGATGTCATGACGGGCCATTGGGAATTCACCTTCGGTGCGGACCGGGTGAAACAGATCGTCGACAACGACTTCAAGGGCCACATCAACTTCGTCGCCCAGAACGTCGTCGACAACGACTGGGGCGAACGCATCTTCGACCCCTATGTGATCAAGGAGATCAACGGCGTGCCGGTTGCGGTGATCGGCCAGGCATTTCCCTACACGCCCATCGCCAATCCCCGCTACATGATGCCCAAATGGTCATTCGGCATTCGCGATGACGCCATGCAGAAGGTGGTCGACGAAGTCCGCGGCAAGGGCGCACAGGTGGTCGTCGTGCTGTCGCACAACGGCATGGACGTCGACCTCAAGATGGCAACCCGGGTCAACGGCATCGACGCCATCTTCGGCGGCCACACCCACGATGCGGTTCCGGCGCCGGTGGAGGTCAGCACGCCCAATGGCGGCAAAACCCTGGTCACCAACGCCGGTTCCAACGGCAAGTTCCTGGCCGTCCTCGATCTGGACGTGAAGAAAGGCAAGGTCAGCGGCTACAAGTACAAATTGCTGCCCGTATTCTCCAATTTGATCGAACCGGATCCCGCCATGGCCACGTACATCGATAAGATGCGCAACCAGGACGTGACCTACAAGGGCGAGAAGTTCAACATGCAGCAGCGGCTGCAGGAACGCGTAGCCATCGCCGCCGATCTGCTGTACCGGCGCGGGAATTTCAACGGCACCTTCGACCAGTTGATCTGCGACGCGCTCATGGCGGTGCAGGACGCCGAAATCGCCTTCTCGCCGGGATTCCGCTGGGGGCTCAGCGTGTTACCCGGCGAGCCGATCACGTTCGAACACGTGATGAGCGAAACGGCGTTGACCTACCCGGTCGTAACCCGCAATGAGATGACCGGCGCAACCATCAAGAACGTGCTCGAGGACGTGGCCGACAACCTGTTTAACAAGGATCCCTACTACCAGCAGGGCGGTGACATGGTCCGCGTCGGAGGCCTGAAGTACACCATGACGCCCGGTGAGGACGTCGGAAAACGTATCAGCGACATGGAACTCAACGGCAAACCGATCGATCCCAAGAAGAAGTACGTCGTGGCAGGTTGGGCCAGCGTCGCGCAGCCTCTGGAGGGCCGGCCGATCTGGGATCTGGTAGCCGAGTACTGTCGCAACAAGAAAGCAGTGAAGATCTCGGATCTCAACGTACCCAAACTGAAAGGGGTCGAGGGAAATCCAGGCCTGGCCAAAGTCTGAGCGTCCGTTCCCCACGCCGAGCGCAGGGATGCGCGCCAAAACCCCGCCGTGGCGGACTCGCAATGTCCTTGCTCTTCATCGGAGCTGGCGCGTGCACCGCGCTTGCCCACCGGCCAAAGTCGGCCGTAACCGGTTCATCCACTTCGAGGAAACACGCAGCGTGCGCCATGCCCGCCCTGCTCAGGGCGCGGACTCGACCGGTCGGAATTCGTGTGGCCGCATCACGCCGATTCTTGATGCCCGGCAAACCCGGTAAGTATTGCGCATGGGATGCATGCACGAAAACGGCCGCCCGTTCGGGCGGCCGCAACTTTTTGTTTGTATGTGGGCCGAGAAGGACTCGAACCTTCGACCAATGGATTAAAAGTCCACTGCTCTACCAACTGAGCTAACGGCCCAAAAAAGAATTGGCATGAGACCCCAACCGCCGGGAATCGCAACCCCCGGCGGCCGGGACGGGCCGCACTGAGTGGCCGGGATCAGACGGCCTCGAGCCTGCGCATGGCCTTGGGCAACAGGCGCATGTCCACCAACGAGGTGAGCAGAACCTGCGCGAAGCTGGCGTCCTCATAGACCATCTTAAGAGCCGACCGCGAGGGTGGAGATCCCGGTCACCCCCTGCCCGATGGTGCAGCCGAGGGCCAGTACGCCGCCGACGCCCATCAGCATCCCGCCGACCACGTGCCGGAAGAAATCGCCGATCGAACCGAACCACTCGATGCGAAAACCACGGGTCACCACCGCCCACACGAACGAGCCGACAATGACGCCCGCAAAAGCGACCAAACCGAAGGTCAGGAACGCTTTGCTGAATCCATGGCCAATGTAACCCATGGCCTGCCCGGTCGGATTAACGAAGGTGAAGGACTGGGTGCCGAGAAAGGCCGAGCGGATCGGCCTTACTGCGCCGGCAGGATTGTCCATCATTCCCCAGTTCTCGATATAGTGGCGCAACGTGACGGTGTCGAACAGGCCCTTCACATGGACGATGCCGCTAAAATACCAAGCGGCGACCACGGCCAGACCGACCACCAAGCCGCCCAGAATGTTGTCGAAACTGCCACGGAAGTCCCTCGACTTGAAAATAAACACGAGCAGTCCGACCGCAAGGACACTGCCGATCCATAACCGCGCTGTCAAGGCATGATGAGCAGACACGAGCGAGCCCAGGTCCTGGTTGGTTGCCAGTTGCACGTTGAACGACTGCATCCACGGCAGGAACACCAATGACATCAGGGTCTGGCTGCTGTCGGGAAACGGGAAAATCATGAAATAGGCGAAGATCCCCATCACCACGACGACAAACACCGCCTTGATATTGCCGGCGCCGATGCGCACCAGGTTCTTGTTGGCGCAGCCGCTGCCGAGCGTCATGCCGATGCCGAAGAGTACCCCGCCCAGGATGTTCTGCAGCCAGATGAAATTGGGCCCACGGTAGCCCGGAAAGGTATCGCTGAGGTTGACGATGCCCAGGCCCTCGAGCACCAAGGCACCGATCATGGCGATGGCCATGGCGAGCAGCCAGGCACGGAATCGGCCGGTATCGCCCATGTTGACCCAATCGGACACGGCCCCCATGGTGCAGAAATTCGTCTTGTTCACGACCGCGCCCATAATCAGCGCGATCACGAACGTGGTGCCGAGCAGGAACCATTGCGCTTCGGTGAAGTTGGCAAAAACCATCGTGACGCCCTCTCTCATTCGGATAGATTCAGCACTAAATTTATCGTTGTAATTATTGGAATATCGCCCCGGAAAACACTGACATCGGCCATCGTCGGGGCCGCTCATTATACTGGCAAATGAGAAGCATTGTCACCGACGGCCGCCGTGCCCGGGACTTTCAAACAGTTATTGATAGCGCGTGGGATCGGGGATCCCGGCGGCTTCAAAGCCCGCCCGGCGCAAGCGACAGGAATCGCATCGACCGCAGGCCCGGCCCTGATCGTCAGCACAATAGCAGGACACGGTGAGACTGTAGTCCACGCCCAGTCGGGCGCCTTCGCGGATGATCTCCGCCTTGGTCAGCCGGATCAGCGGCGCCCGCACGTGAAAGTGCCGGCCCTCGACCCCCGCTTTTGTCGCCACATTGGCAAGACGCTCGAACGCCCGGATAAATTCCGGCCGGCAGTCGGGATAGCCGGAATAGTCCACGGCGTTGACCCCGATGAACAGGTCGGCGGCCTCCAGCACCTCGGCCCACCCGAGCGCCAGCGCCAGAAACACGGTGTTCCGCGCCGGGACATAGGTCACGGGAATGCCGCTACCGGGTTGCTCGGGAACGGGGATATCATGGTTGGTTAGCGCCGATCCCCCGATCGTACCCAGGTCGATGCCAATCACCTTGTGGTCGACGGCTTCCAGCGATTCCGCGACCCGGCTGGCCGCCGCCAACTCGGCGTGATGACGCTGGCCGTAGGCAAAACTCAGCGCATGGCAACTGTAGCCATCCCGCCGGGCCATGGCCAGCACCGTTGCCGAGTCCAGCCCGCCCGATACCAGCACCACCGCGTTCGGTTTGTCTGTCGACACCGAATGCCACCCCCAGTTATTGTGGCGATCGAG
Organism: Gammaproteobacteria bacterium; assembly: GCA_037385045.1. GTDB lineage: Bacteria > Pseudomonadota > Gammaproteobacteria > JASBUN01 > JASBUN01 > JARRNJ01. Next base: position 6,023 of record JARRNJ010000036.1, read on the forward strand.
GCCCGCCCTCAGCGCCCCCGCGTCTCACCCCAGAGCAGCTTGTGCAGCTGGATCTGGAACCGAACCGGCAAGCGGTCCTCAAGTATCCACTCCGCCAGGGTACGGGCTTCCAGCCGGCCGTAGGCCGGAGACAACAGCACTTCGCAGCGCTCACTCAGCTGCCGGCGGCGCAGTTGCTCGCGCGCCCATTCGTAGTCGCCTCGGTCACACACCACGAATTTCACCTGATCGTGCTGACTGAGACAGTCGAGATTCCGGTAGCGGTTCCGGCCTTCCTCGCCGGAGCCCGGCGTTTTCAGGTCCATCACCCTCACCACACGCGAGTCGACACCGCAGACATCCAGCGCGCCGCTGGTCTCCAGGGACACCTCGTAGCCCCGGTCGCACAGCGCCGTGAGCAAGGGCAGACAGGACCGTTGGGCCAACGGCTCGCCGCCGCTCACCGTCACATGATGCGTGCGATAGGAATCCACCGCCGCCAGGACCTCGTCCAGCGGCATCCAGGTCCCTTCGTGGAAGGCATAGGCCGTATCGCAATAAGCGCACCGCAACGGGCATCCGGTCAGGCGCACGAAGACGGTCGGCCACCCCACCGTACGCGACTCGCCCTGGAGAGAAAGAAAGATCTCGTTGACGCGCAGCCGCGTGTCAACCGATTCGGATGTAGCCTCGGCGTCCATGGCCGTATTGTACAACAGGCGCTCCGGGCAGCCAGATGGTGCGTTGCCGCCTGCGGCGGCGAACGCACCCTACGCGCGGACGCGCCATACAGATCAGATCGAGCCGTAGGGTGCGCCGACCGGAGGTGGCGCACCGATCCGGCAGGTCGACCCACGGGGTCCATGGCGCCGGTGCCATCACGACCAGATGGTGCGTTGCCGCCTGCGGCGGCGAACGCACCCTACGCGCGGACGCGCCGTACACATCAGATCGAGCCGTAGGGTGCGCCGACCGGAGGTGGCGCACCGATGCGGCGGGTCGACCCGGCGGACGCATGACTTCGGTACCATAGCAAACAGATGGTGCATTGCCGCCTGCGGCGGCGAACGCACCCCACAGGCTACGCGTTCCAGCTAATGCCCTTCCTTGCGCATACGCTGCAAACGCGTCTCGGCCAAGCGCCTGGCGGTGCTGTTAGGATATCGCTTGATCACGCTTTGCAGCATGGTGCGCGCCTGATCCCATTGCTGCAACTCGTAATAGGTGTACCCCTCCTTCAACATCGCATCGGGCACCTTCGGGCTGTTGGGATAATTGCTGACGACCTTTTCGAACTCCTGCAATGCCCGTTTGAACTGGCGCGACACGTAATTGGCTTCACCGAGCCAATACTGGGCGTTGTCGGCATAGCTGCTCTTCGGGTAGGCCTTCAAAAAAGCGTCGAATGCCGAAATCGCCTGCGGATAGCGGCCGTCTTTGAGGAGATTGAATGCGCGCTCGTAAGCGTCGCGCTCCGCCGGGCTCGGCATCGTGCTCGCGGCGCCCGCCCCAACGCCGGAGACACCGCCGCCGGCTGGGGCCGCGGCTTTGCCTGCCGGCGGCGTATTTGCCGTTGCCGGGCCGGGAGCCGGCGGCTGGCCGGCGGATTTGCCCGCGCGCACACCACCGACTTCCAGATCGCGCAAGCGCCGGTCCACATCCAGATACAGCTCGCGTTGCCGGTCCTTGACCTCCTTGAGGTCATGGCTGAGCACCTCGATATCGCCACGCAGGTGCCGCACCTCATTCTCGAGCTGGTCCATCCGATTGAGCAGATCCAGCATGCGCTGCGTCTCCGGCGAAACGGCGGGCGCGGGCGCCGCCGCACCCGCGCCAGACACCACCGGCGCTCCGCCCGACGGCGGGGTCTGGGCATAGGCGCCAACCGACGCGCTCAACAGCATCGACAGCGCCAGCACAGTCGCCGGTCGCGTCATTTGTTGTCCCTCTTGTAAACGAGCTCGACACGCCGATTCTGCTTCCATGCCGCCTCGTTGTGTCCCAGGGCCACCGGCCGCTCCTCACCGTAGCTGATGGTCTGGATCTGCTTGTCGGTAGCGCCCTGGAACAACAGCAGCCGGCGGACCGCCTCGGCCCGCCGCTCGCCGAGGCCGATGTTGTATTCCCGCGAGCCGCGCTCATCCGTGTTGCCTTCCACCACTACGCTCACGTTCGGATGACTTGCCAGATATTGGGCATGGGCGGCAATGATCGGCCGGTCGGCGGGCTTGACTTCACTGCTGTCGTAGTCGAAATAGAACACCCGCGTCGCCAGCGGGCTGTTGGGATCGTCCAGCGGGTCGAGCTTGGTGGCTCCCTGACCCGGAAGCGCACTGGAACTGGCACCCGGTGCCGCGCCAGGCTGTCCCGCCGTGCCGGGTTGGGCCCCCTGGGAGTGATCCTCCACCGGCACGCCGCCGGGCTTGACTCCGCCGCTGCTTCCGCAGGCGCTGAGCAGGGCCCCGAACACGACGATCAAAAGCAGCTTCATCAGATGATTCATACCGGTTCTCCTCGATTACTGATCCGAAAACGGCCCCCAAGCGGGCTCCCGCACATCGCCTCCGTGGAATTCCAGACGCTGGCGTACCCGGCCGTCGACCGAAACCGCCGCCAGCACACCGTTCTTCTTATAGTCGGTCGCGTAGAGAATCATGCTTCCATTGGGGGCGAATGTCGGCGATTCATCTTCGCGTCCGTCGGTGAGCACGCGGAACAAACCGGTCTTCAAATCCATTACCGCGATCCTGAACAGCCCCTGATCGGTGCCATGCACCATGGCCAACATGGTACCGTCCGGGGAGATTGCCGCACCGGCGTTGTAGCTGCCGTCGAACGTAAGCCGCTGCGGGCGTCCGCCGTTGGCGGAAACCCGGTACAACTGCGGGCCGCCGCTGCGGTCCGAAGTAAAGATGATGGACTTCCCGTCGGGCGCCCAGGCCGCCTCGGTGTCGATGGCACTATTGTAGGTGATGCGCCGCAGCTTGCGGGTGGCCAGGTCCATGACGAAGACTTCGGGGTTCCCCTCGTCCTCGAACGACAGCGTCAGCGCCAATTTCTTGCCGTCCGGCGACCAGGCGGGCGCGCCGTTGATGCCCTTGCGCGCGGAGATCAACTGCCGCTTGCCGGTGGCCAGGTCCTGGATGTAAATCGCAGGACGGCCGGTCTCAAAGGACACGTATGCGAGCCGCTTGCCGTCGGGCGACCAGGCCGGCGACATGATCGGATGCGACGAGGTCAGCACTTCATGGGGATTGTGGCCGTCGGCATCCGCCACCTCCAGTGCATAAGTGGTGCCGTTGGGTTTGTGGATGGCGGTGATGTAGGCGATATGGGTGGTGAACGCACCGCGCTTGCCGATCAGTTGCTGGTAAATGATGTCGCTGATCACGTGTGCGGTATGGCGCAGGTGCGAAGCCGTCGACGGCAGACTGTAGCCGGCCATCTGTTTGATCTTGTAGTCGGGCTTGCCCACATCCTGGCTGGTAGCGGTCTTGTAAATGTCGAACAGCTGAAACTGAACCTTGTAGTTACCCTTGGCGGCAGGCTGAACCTGCCCCACCACCAGGTTATTAACGCCGAGCGCGCGCCAATTGTCGAAATTCACTTCGTCGCCGCGGTGCGGATGTTCGAGAAAGTCTTTCTCCGGGAGCAGCTTGAACTGGCCGGTGCTGCGCAAATCGGCCGAAATCACCGCGCTGACGTCTTCGGCCGGTGCCGGACCGGAGCCCGTCCACTGGAACGGCACGATGGCGATGGGAATACCGCCCTCCACTCCCTGGGTAATCTCGATCTGCAGTACCGCACGTGCGTTTCCCACCAGCAACAGGGACCCCGCGATCACGGGTACCAGGATTCGCAAAACATTCTTGAACATGGTCATTGCACAATGAAAGTGAAGTGGAGTTCCCGGTCGAACAACGCCGGGTCCGGCGCCCTCGGCAGCGGCGAAGATTTGTATACCGCCGTCTCCACCGAATGGCGCATGGCGGCGCCTGCATCGCCGCTGCAGGAAGCCACGTGGGCGGAAATCACCAAGCCGCCCGGAGCTTGCGTGACCGCCACCTTGCAACTGGTGCCCTTGGGAATGCCGGGCTGGCGGATCCAGTTGTTCTGCACCCGCTGGGCAATTGCGGCAACGTACTGCTGGCGCAGGGACGCCAGCTCGCGTTGCCTTTGCGCCTTGCGCTGCGCCTCCTCCTGCGCCAGCTGCTTGGCCAGCGCCGCCTTCGCCTCGGCTTCCTGCTGTGCCTGCTCCTGTGCTTCGCGGCGCTTCTTCTCCTCCATCTTACGTTTCGCTTCGGCCTCCGCCAACCGCTTTTGCTCTTCCTGGCGCTGTTTTTCCACGGCTTCCTTCTGCGCCTTGAGCTTGGCCAAGCGCTGCTGCTCTGCCTCCTGCTGCTGCTTGAGCTTGGCCAAGCGCTCCTGTTCGGCCTCCTGCTGCTGTTTGATCTTCGTCTGGCGTTGCTGTTCCAGCTGCTTCTGGCGCTGCTGCTCGGCCTGCTGCTGCTGTTTCAACTTGGCCAGGCGCTCCTGCTCGCGCTTACGTTCCTCGCGTGCCTTGCGCGCGGCCTCCTGGAGCTTGCGTTGGCGCTCCGCCTCGCGGGCGCGCTTGCGCTGTTCGGCCTGCTTCAACTCCCGCTCCTGGGCCTCGATCTGGCGCTGGTCGACCGCCACCGCCTTGATCACCGGCCCGCCGCTGCTGGTGGCCGGCGTCACCGGCGACTCGCCGAGGCTGACGATCAACACGACGATCAACAACACGTGCACCAGCACGGCCAGAGAGAACGTCCAGAAATTCTCGCGCAGGAACTTCAGCATCGCCGGCGCGGCCCTATTTGGCAGAACGTTCCGGCTGCCGGGTCATCAGCCCGACCGTGGGCGCCCCGGCTGCCTGCAGCAGCGTCATCGCCCGCACCACGCGGCCATAGGGTACGTCCTTGTCGCCCTTCACCACCACCTTGGTGGCGGGGCGGTTGCGCAGCACCGCCGCCACCCGCGCCATCAACACCTGTTCTTCGAGCGGCTGCGAAGGGTGCTCGCCCACGTTGAGGTACAAAGTGCCGTCGCGTTTGACGCTCACCACCAATGGCTTGATCTGGCTGGTCGGCAGCGGTTTCGCCGTGGCCCGGGGCAGATCCACCTTCACACCCTGGGTCAACAGCGGCGTGGTGATCATGAAGATCAACAGCAGCACCAGCGACACGTCGATATACGGGACGACGTTGATCTGGGACATGGGCTTTTTGCGGATACGATGTCTGGCCATACGCGTGTCCGGAGAAACTCCTCAGATACCGTGCAGCGGCCGTCGGGCCTGCGCCAGCTCATTCGTGAGCATAGCGCTGCAGAATGCTAGAGAACTCATCCATGAACGTGTCGTAACGGTTGGTAAGGCGCTCGACGTCGTTGGCAAATCGATTATAGGCAATCACGGCGGGGATGGCCGCGAACAACCCCATGGCGGTGGCCACCAGCGCCTCGGAAATGCCGGGCGCCACCAGCGACAGCGTCGCCTGCTCCACACCGCTGAGGGCGTGAAATGAGTTCATGATACCCCATACCGTACCGAACAGCCCGATATAGGGGCTGGTGGAACCCACCGTGGCCAGGAAGGAAAGATAGGTTTCCAGGTTGTCGATCTCGCGCGACAAGGCCACCCGCATCGCCCGCTGGGCGCCCTCGACCATGGACATGGGCACGGCACCGTTCTGCTTGCGCAGCCGGGCGAATTCCTTGAACCCGGCGGCGAAGATGCTCTCCATGCCCGCCGGGGCGGAATCGCGGCCCGCCACCTGACGGTAGATCTCGCCCAGATCGGCCCCGGACCAGAAGCGACGCTCGAACTCGTCTGCCGCGCGCCGTGCCTGTTTCACGGTGCTCCACTTGCGGAAAATCATGGTCCAGGCCACCAGGGACGCCGCCAACAGCAGCAGCAGCACCCCCTTGACCAGCGGACTGGCGTCCAGCACCAATTGCAGGAACGACATGTCAAACTTCACGGGAGATTTCTCCTTGCATGGATTTGGGCAGCGGGCGCGGTTTGAGCGTTACGGCATCCAGACAGGCAACACGCACACGCCCCGACACCAACACGGTCGGCTCCGGCGCTTCGCGGCGGACTTCTTGCTCGAACACGACGCTGGCCCGGCCCGGCTCCGCGATTCGGGCACTGACCTGCAGCAAGTCGTTGAAGCGGGCGGGTCGGTGATACTCCACGGCGACCGAGCGCACAGCGAAGATAACACCGTCATTGCGCATGAGCTCGTCCTGTTCGAAACCGAGGCTGCGGAGCAACTCGGTGCGGGCGCGCTCCATGAATTTGAGGTAATTGGCGTAATAGACCACACCGCCACTGTCCGTATCTTCGTAGTAAACCCGCACCGGCCACAGGAACTCATTCACAGTTTTATCATTTCCCACCGCTGTTTCCGATTGATGACACCGGCAAAATCGAACCACGCGCACTCATCGGGATTATTCTGCAAGCACCCATGAACGTTTCAACCGAGAGCAGACCCTGTGGACCGCATGCGGGGTGTCGCCATGGGGCGTCACGACGGATCAATCGGTACCCGGTTCAAAAAGATCGGCCTCGGCGTGGCGCTGTACTGCTTGAGTAACGCCGAAATGCTCATAGGCCTTGGGCATCGCCACCCGGCCCCGGGGCGTACGCATGACGAAACCCTGTTGGATCAAATACGGTTCCAGCACATCTTCAATGGTGTCGCGCTCCTCGCCGATGGCCGCCGCCAGGCTGTCCAGGCCCACCGGGCCACCGGCGAACTTTTCGATGATGGTCAACAGCAGCCGGCGGTCCATATGATCGAAACCACACGCATCCACGTTGAGCATCTGCAGCGCGGCCGCCGCGACCGCCCCGTTAATGCGTCCGTCGGCTTTCACCTGGGCATAATCGCGCACCCGCCGCAGCAGACGATTGGCGATGCGCGGCGTGCCGCGCGAGCGCCTGGCAATCTCCGCAGCGCCTTCGGAGTCAATGTCCAGGCCGAGGATGCGCGCCGAACGGACGACAATATGGGCCAGATCAGCTGCATCATAGAATTCCAGCCGCTGCACGATTCCAAAGCGGTCGCGCAGCGGCGACGTCAGCAGACCGGCGCGGGTGGTGGCACCAACCAGGGTGAAGGGCGGCAGGTCCAGTTTGATTGAACGGGCCGCCGGACCCTCGCCGATAACGATATCCAGCTGATAGTCTTCCATGGCCGGATACAGAATTTCTTCCACCACGGGACTCAGCCGGTGAATTTCATCCACGAACAGCACGTCGTGAGATTCGAGATTGGTCAGCTGCGCGGCCAGGTCGCCGGGCCGTTCCAACACCGGACCGGCAGTGTGGCGCAGGTTGACGTCCAGTTCATTGGCGATGATGTGGGCCAGGGTGGTTTTTCCCAGCCCCGGCGGACCGAAGATCAGCACATGATCCAGTGCCTCGCCGCGCTCGCGCGCCGCCTGGACGAAGATCTCCATCTGCGCCCGCACCACGTCCTGCCCGACGTACTCAGAGAGATGTTTGGGACGAATCGCCCGGTCGAGGGCCTCGTCCTCGCCCTTCTCCGCGCCGGAAACCAGCCGGTCACTTTCGATCATTGCTCAACCGCCGTGCCTGTGTGAGGTGCCGCCTAACCGCGGACGGCGCATATTCCGCCTATCTCAACCGCTTCCGGGCGCCCGCGTCAAGCCCATTATTTGAGACTGCTCTGCAATGCCAGACGAATGATCTCCTCGCTGGGCAGCTCGGCCCCGCCCTCCACGCCGCGCACCATGCGACTGGCTTCCGGGGGTTTGTAGCCCAGGGCAATCAGCGCCGTCACCGCATCCTCCAGGGGGTTGGGCGCGGCGGGGCTCCCCCCGGCCGACGCCCCGGGCACGGCGCCCGCGGGACCCTGCCAGTCCGCCAGCCGGTCGCGCATCTCCATAATGAGACGCTCGGCCGTTTTCTTGCCGACGCCGGGAAGGCGCACCAGCGCCGCAGCGTCCTGCTGCTGCACGCACTGAATGAACGCGTCGGGATTGATGCCCGAAAGAATGGTCAACGCCAGTTTGGCGCCGATACCGGAGACCTTGATCAGGCTGCGGAACAGCGCCCGCTCCGATTCGCCGGCAAAACCGTACAAAGTGTGGCTGTCCTCGCGGACGTGCAGATGCGTATGCAGCACCACCGTTTCGCCCACTTCGGGCAGGCCGTAAAACGTCGACATCGGGGCATCGAGCTCATAACCCACGCCGCCCACGTCGACCAGCAGGTGCGGCGCACGCTTTTCCAGCAACGTCCCGCGCAGGCGCCCAATCACTGCAATCGCCCTCCACGCTTGCCGCGCACCCCGGGCAGCCTTTCCAGCCCCTGGCGGGTATGAATGTGACATAGCGCCACCGCCAACGCGTCGGCGGCATCCGCCTGGGGGTGATCGGACAAATTCAGCAGTGCCCGGATCATGTGCTGCACCTGGCCCTTGTCGGCCGCCCCACGCCCCACCACCGCCTGCTTGATCTCGCGCGGCGAGTATTCCGCAACCACCAACTCCCGGGTGACGCCGGCACAGATCGCCGCTCCCCGGGCCTGCCCCAATTTCAATGCGGAATCGGCGTTGCGGTGCATGAACACGCGTTCGATCGCCATTTCGTCCGGATGGTAGGTCGTTACCAGCTCGGCAACGGAATCGAAGATGACCTTCAGACGTTCGGGCAGTGTCGACCCCGCGATCCTGACGCAACCGCTGGCCACGTAGACATGGCGCGAACGGTCGACCTCCACGATGCCGTAGCCCGTGATGCGCGAGCCGGGATCGATGCCGAGCACCCGGGTCATGTCAGGGTCGGCAACCCGCGCGAATGGGGACTGCGTTGGTACCAGTCATCGACCTGCAACTCCTCCCCTGCGACCGTACGCCCCGACCGCCAGACGCCTCTACAGCTGCGCCATAACCTCGTCGGAGAAATCGGCGTTGGAATAAACGTGCTGAACGTCGTCAAGTTCCTCGAGCATGTCCACCAGTTTGACCACACTCTGGGCATCGTCCAGTTCCAGATCCACGCTGGTGGAGGCGCGCATGGTCACCTCGGCGTGCGCCGGACTCAATCCCGCGGCCGTCATGGCGTCGCGCACTTCCATGAACTCCTCGGGTGAGGTCACTACATCCAGGCTGCCGTCGTCGTTGCTCACCACATCCTCGGCGCCCGCCTCCAGCGCCGCCTCCATCACCCGCTCCTCGTCGCTGTCGGGCGGATAGCTGAGCACACCGTTCTTGGTGAACAGATAGGCCACCGACCCGTCGGTGCCGAGATTGCCGCCGAACTTGGTAAACGCGTGACGCACCTCGGCGACGGTGCGGTTGCGGTTGTCGGTCAGGCAGTCCACCATGATCGCCACGCCGTTGGGCCCGTATCCCTCGTAGCGCACCTCTTCGTAGTTCTCGGCACCCGCTTCCCCGGCGCCGCGTTTGATCGCCCGCTCGATGGTGTCCTTGGTCATGTTGTTGGACAGCGCATTGTCGATGGCGGCGCGCAGGCGCGGATTGGATGCCGCGTCACCGCCGCCCATGCGGGCGGCGACGGTAATTTCACGAATCAATTTGGTGAACAGTTTGCCGCGTTTGGCATCTTGAGCCTTCTTGCGATGCTGAATATTGGCCCATTTGCTGTGTCCAGCCATACTCCCCTCGTCTACCGATGCAAAAATAAGCACAATTCAGCGGCATATCTTATCATGTCCGGAGCCGCCTCACTGCTCTCCATGAGCGAACCGTCCGGAACGCAGGAACCGGCAGGTCTGGCGCGCCACCGCCCGGGAGAACAGCAGCCCGGTATGATTGACGGGCAGGCACAGATGATCCGCCAGCCCGTCGCTGCGGGTTTCGCGCACCGCCACCACGCCGTCGCCGGGCTCGTCGAAACGCCCCAAAAGCAGGCCCAGGCCGAGGCCCAGTGTACCCGCGATCATGCCGGTCTCGCGTGCGCCGGCGCTAGCCGGAGCCCCGCCCAGCAGGCCCGCTGTGACGCTGTGTCCCAGCGCCCACCGCCCCCAGGAGTGTCGGTCGAGCCGGGCGGCGCTGCGGCTTCCGGCCAGCGGCGTACCCAGCAGCACCACCCGCCCGGTAACCAGTTCCGGCTGGTCCTGCAGGAGATGCAGAATAAGCATGCCGCCCAGGCTGTGGCCCACCAGGTGTACGGGCGCCGAACCGGCCAAATCACGAATGAATGCGCCCAGTCGGGCGGCATTTTCCTTCGGGCAGGCACGCACGCCCGGGTAGCCGAAGCGCAGCGGGGTCAGGCCGCACGCGCGCAGCCGGCGGGCCAGCGGAACCATGAGCCAGCGGTTGGCCCAAAGTCCGTGCACCAGTATGGCGACAGGATCCATAGTGTGAGGCAGCACAAAGAGAAAAGGGCAAAGAGAAAGACAGGCCGTTTGGCCCTTTTCCCTTGGCGCTTTGCTCTTTTCTCTGTCCCTACCCCGCCAGTGCCGCGATCGCCGCGCGGTTGGTCGAAGAACTCACCCGCTCGATGGCCTCCTCACGGGTCAACCAGCAATATTCCGTGTGCTCCGCGGGATCGAGCACGATCGGCTGGGGGCGGTCCAGGAGCAGCTCATAGACGTGTTCGACGTTGTGCTGCACGCCGGGGGCGTAGCGTGACCGCCAAGCCGGGAGGATCGCGAAGCGGTTGGTGTCGCCGGTTCCCCGCAAAGCGTCGCCGGCCTCCAGCCCGGTTTCCTCATACAACTCGCGCCGGGCGGCCTGGTCAGGGTCTTCGTGCCATTCCAGGCTGCCGGTGACGGACTGCCAGAAATCCGGCGGCTGGCGACGGCGCATCACCAGCACCTGGTGCGTGCGGGTATGGATGACGATGAGGATGGATTCGGGACGTTTGAATTGGCGCTGGTTCATGACAGCCCCGTGGTCGTGGCCGGCGCTGCCCACCGTCGTCCGGCGCTCCGGCAAACGCTGGATCAGGGCTCCCCGACCGGCTTGCGCAGCCGGATGCCGAGCTCGGCCAGCTGCTGGTCGGTAACCGGCGACGGCGCCTGGGTGAGCAGGCAACTGGCGGTCTGGGTCTTGGGAAACGCCATCACCTCGCGGATGGACGAGGCTCCGGTCATCAACATGACCAGCCGGTCGAGGCCGAAAGCGATGCCGCCATGGGGCGGACAGCCGTAGTTCAAGGCGTCGAGCAGAAACCCGAACTTGTCGCGGGCCTCGTAGTCGTCGATGCCCAGCTGCTGAAACACCTGCTGTTGCACCTCCTTGCGGAAGATGCGCATCGAACCGCCGCCAATCTCGGTGCCGTTCAACACCATGTCGTAGGCGCGGGAATGACAGGCAGCGGGGTCGCTGTGCAACAGCTCAAGGTGTTCCTCCTTGGGCGACGTGAACGGATGGTGCAGCGACACCCAGCGGTCTTCCTTGTCATCCCACTCGAACATGGGAAAATCCACTACCCACAATGGGCGCCAGCCGCGCTCGGCCAGATCGCGGTCGTGGCCGAGCTTGACCCGCAGCGCACCCAGGGCCTCGTTGACGATCCGGGCCTTGTCGGCGCCGAAGAAGATCAGATCGCCGTCCTCGGCACCGGTGCGCGCCATGATGACCTCGACCACCTCGTCGGGCAGGAATTTGAGGATCGGCGACTGCAGGCCCTCGCGCCCTTTGGCGCGGTCATTGACCTTGATGTAGGCCAGGCCCTTGGCGCCGTAGATTCCTACGTAGTTGGTGTAATCGTCGATTTCCTTGCGGCTGAGCTCGCCGCCGCGGGGCAGCCGCAATGCCGCCACCCGGCCCTGTGGGTCCCGGGCGGGCCCGGCGAACACTTTGAAATCGACTTCGCCCATGACGTCGCCCAGGTCGACCAACTCCAACGGGATGCGCAAATCCGGTTTGTCGGAGCCGTAACGCTGCATGGCCTCCTGGTAGGTCAGTCGCGGGAACGGGTCGGGCAGCGCCACCTCCAGGGTCTTGGCGAACACCTCCCGCATCATGGCCTCCATCAGGTCCATGATCTGGTTTTCGCTCAGGAACGAAGTCTCGATATCCAGCTGCGTGAACTCCGGCTGCCGGTCGGCACGCAGGTCCTCGTCCCGGAAACAGCGCACGATCTGGTAGTAGCGGTCCAGCCCACCCATCATCAGCAGCTGCTTGAACAACTGCGGCGACTGCGGCAGCGCGAAGAACGAGCCGCCATGGGTGCGGCTCGGCACCAGGTAGTCGCGCGCGCCTTCCGGCGTGGCACGGGTGAGCATGGGGGTTTCCACATCGAGAAAGCCGTTGCGGTCCAGGAACTCGCGCAGACTGCGGGTGATCCGGGAACGCAGCCGCAGGCGCTGGAACATCTCCGGTCGGCGCAGGTCGACATAACGGTAGCGCAGCCGATGCTCCTCGGAAACGTCCTCATCGTCGAGCTGGAACGGGGGCGTCTGGCTGCGGTTGAGGATCTCCAGCTCAGTGCCCAGCACCTCGACGGCACCGGTGGGCAGATCCGGGTTCTCGGTGCCTTCCGGCCGCCGCCGGACCCGGCCCTTGACCCGCAGCACGTACTCGTTGCGCGCCCGCTCGGCGGTCATGAACGTTTCCGGCGTGTCAGGATCGAACACCACCTGCAGGATGCCCTCACGGTCGCGCAGGTCGACGAAAATCACGCCGCCGTGATCACGCCGCCGATGCACCCAGCCGCACAGCGCCACCTCGTGATCCAGGTGGGCCTCGTTCAATTCACCGCAGTAGTGGGTTCGCATTGGGGTTTCCAGGCTGTGTCAGCGGCTCGGGCCGGGTGAAGTCCGAGCCGATTTCGATCCACGGACCGGCAGGCCCGCAAAAGCGGAAATGTTACGAACTCACGCGCGTTTGCGCAACATCAGCCGGGAGCTTTTCGGTCCCGGGCACCACCACGCCCATGGAAATGATCATCTTCAGGCCGGCGTCCACGCTCATGTCCAATTCCACCACGTCTTCCCGCGGCACTATGAGGAAGAACCCGGAGGTGGGATTGGGGGTCGTGGGCACGTAGACGTTGATCACCTCGCGGCCGACTTTCTCCTGGGCTTCGCCCACGTCGGTGCCGGTCTGGAACGCCAGGGTCCACAGGCCGCGGCGTGGATATTCCACCAACAGCACTTTGCGAAAGGACTGGCCGGATGGGGAGAACAGGGTCTCGGTCAACTGCTTCACCGCCGAATAGACCGAGCGCACCAGGGGAATACGGGCCAGCAGCGACTCCCAGGCGGCCACTAGGCGCCGGCCGAAGATGTTGGCGGCAATGACTCCGGTAAAGAAAATGATCAGGATCGAAATCAGGACGCCGATCCCGGGAATCGGCACATGGAGCAGCGCCTCCGGATGGTAGGCCGGCGGCACCAGAACCATCACCTTGTCACTGAGGTCTACGAACAGCTTGACCACCAACACGGTAACGCCCAGAGGAAGCCATACCAGGATCCCGGCGATCAGGTAGCGTCTCAGAGCGGCGAGCATGGGTGGGAGCCGCGGTCCGCGTCAATCGCTGCAAGCGCTGCAGGTACCCGAACCACAACCGGGACTGGTGTCCGATTTGGAGCCGGATTCGGCGACGTTCTTCTTTTTGCCGCCCTTGAAGTCGGTTTCGTACCAACCGCCGCCCTTGAGCCGGAAGCCGGCGGCGGAGATCAGCTTCTGGAGCGCCGGCTTTCCGCACGCGGGACAGTCTTTCAGCGGCAGGTCACTGATTTTCTGGATTTTTTCCAGCTCGTGCCCGCATTCGGAGCACCGATATTCATAGATCGGCATGGACGCTATCCTCAGTTGAAACACTCACAGCTGCAATTCATATGGGGGCTTGCGGCATCCGTTTCAAGACGCCACCCACCCGGCAGATTTTTAAAGTATACAGGTACTTGTGAAACGCAACCACGCGTTTTTTGTCGGGGACCTCAAACCAGCGGCCGCTGGGCCGTATCGTCGGCCTCCGGTTCCTGCTCCTCCACGGCCTTGGCATCTTCCACGGCCCGCAACAGCTCGGCGTGCAGGTGCGCCTCCTGGCCGTAGCGCAGGAATGCGTCGGCCGCATGCAGCACCCGCTGCAGATAACTGAGCCGGTAGTTCAGGTTCAGCAGCGACTTGCCCACATGGTGAGGATCCTCCCCACTTTCGCGCATGCGTCCCGCCTCGGCCAGCGCCTCTTGCAGTTCCCTTCCGGTCGGTTTTCCCATATCGGCACCTCGATGTCCGCAGCTCAATCGGCATTGCGGCCGGAACCACAAATGCAACGGCTCTTGCGTAATGCAGACCACAGAGAAAGAGCCAAGATAACAGCATCTTGCCCGCCCTTTGCCCGGCGACGCCCCGGTCCCGGTCCGTCCACCGGAGATCTCGCCTCCAGAGTCTGTCGGAACGACAGCGCGCGGGTTCAGTATACCCGAAGCCACACGCCCGGGGCCGGGATGCGGTGCACGGTTTTTTCCCGGGCCGGTTTTTGCGAAAATGCCGGTATTCGCTTCATTTAGCTCACTCCGAACCCGACCCGTCGGCATGGCCCCGGCCTTTCCCGCAAAGAGGCGGCATATGGCAATGCGCGCAATCCTTACCGTTTCGCCCATGAACGACCGGCCCGTGACGGACGGGCGCCGGCGCGCGCTGAGCCTGTCATGAGCGCGTCCTACCGCAACCACACCGACCTGCCCAGCGGCGCCCGTGCCGACATCAAGACGTTGCGCAGCCTGGCGCCGTACCTGTGGGAATACCGCGGCCGCGTGGTGGGTGCATTGCTGGCGCTGATCCTGGCCAAGGGCGCCACCGTCGCTGTGCCGGTGGCGCTGAAGCACATCGTCGATGGGCTGGACGGCTCGAAGCATCAGCACATCGTCCTGCCCATCGTCTTCCTGTTGGCCTACGGCCTGCTGCGGCTGGCGGGCTCCCTGTTCGGCGAAATCCGCGACTCGGTGTTTGCGCGGGTCCGGCACGGGGCCATGCGCAGCATGTCCTATAAGGTGGTCGAGCACCTGCACCGCCTGTCCCTGCGCTTTCACCTGGAACGCAAGACCGGCGGCATCACCCGGGACCTGGACCGCGGCACCCGCAGCGTCAGCTCGCTGCTCAACTACATGGTCTTCAGCATTCTGCCGACACTGGTCGAAGTCGGGCTCATCGCCATCGTGCTGTTGACCAAGTACAGCGTCTGGTTCGCCGTGATCACCTTCGCCACGGTCGCCGTCTACATCGCCTTCACCATGACCATCACGGAATGGCGGATGAAATACCGCGTCACCATGAACCGCACCGATTCCCAGGCCAACAGCCAGGCGGTGGACAGCCTGCTCAACTACGAAACGGTGAAATACTTCGGCAACGAGGCGTTCGAGCTGCGGCGCTACAACGGCACCCTGCGCGAGTGGGAGGATGCAGCGGTCAAGAGCCAGACCTCGCTGTCGGCCTTGAACGTCGGCCAGGGCGGGATCATCGCCGTGGGCGTTACCCTGATCATGATCCTGGCGGCCCAGGGTGTGGTTGCCGGCACCATGTCGCTGGGCGACCTGGTGCTGGTCAACGCGTTCATGATCCAGATGTTCATCCCGCTGAATTTTCTCGGCGTCGTCTACAGCCAGCTCAAACACGCCCTGTCCGATATGGACCGCATGTTCAAGCTGCTGGAGGAGATCCCGGAAATCGAGGACAAACCCGGCGCACCGGCGCTGGTGGTGGGCGACGGCGCGGTCCGGTTCGAAAACGTGAACTTCAGCTATGATGCGGCCCGGCCCATCCTGCACCGGGTCAGCTTCGCCATCGGCGCCGGACAGAAGGTCGCCGTGGTGGGAGCCAGCGGCGCCGGCAAGTCGACACTGGCGCGCCTGCTGTTCCGTTTCTACGACGTCGGCGACGGGCGCATCCTGATCAACGGCCAGGACATACGCGACGTCAGCCAGCGCAGCCTGCGCGCGGCCATCGGCATCGTGCCCCAGGACACCGTGCTGTTCAACGATACGATCTACTACAACATCGTCTACGCCCGACCCGGCGCTTCCCGCGACGAGGTAATCCACGCCGCTCAACTGGCCAACATCCACGACTTCATCGAGATGCTGCCCGACGGCTATGACACGGTGGTTGGCGAGCGCGGTCTCAAGCTATCCGGCGGAGAGAAACAACGTGTGGCCATTGCGCGGGCGGTGCTGAAGAACCCCCGCATCCTGATCTTCGACGAGGCCACCTCGTCGCTGGACTCACGTTCGGAACAGGCGATTCTGGAGGCGTTGACCCAGGTAGCCGCCGATCACACGACGCTGGTCATCGCCCACCGGCTCTCGACCATCGTCGACGCGGACCAGATTCTGGTGATGGAGAACGGGCGCATCGTCGAACGCGGCGACCACCGGGCACTACTGGCAGGCGACGGCATCTACGCCCATATGTGGGAACTGCAGCAGGAGGAACGACGGCGGCAGGAACAAGCGGCTGCCGGGCAGTTGCGCATCGCCGCGCCGCTGCCGGGCCGGTGAGCCGCCGCAGGAATGAATCTCGCGCCAAGCCGCAAAGACCGCCGAGCAATGGGAAGACCGCGGGAACTGCCGTAGCCCGGATGCAGCGGAGCGAAATCCGGGGCCGGGGGCGAGGCTGCCGTAGCCCGGATACAGCGAAGCGGAATCCGGGTTCGCGGGCGGGCATTTGAGTCAGAGGTGCTCGGCGTATTGCCGCGGGCGGCAGCTGACATAACCCGCCGCTGCTCGGATCACAGTCATTCCCTTGGCGTTCTTGGCGCCTTTGCGCGAGATAGGGGTGGTCGCAGCTGGATGAGCCAACGCGAAGTCCTAGTAAACGCAAAGTGACCCCGGATTCCGCTTCGCTTCATCCGGGCTACGGGCTTTCGGATTTTCTCGGCGTTCTTTGCGTCTTTGCGCGCGCTACGAGGGCTCCCGCTACTCCAACCGAACCGCGTAGGCTTCCTCAATGGAGGTCTTGCCTTGCCGGGCCAGATCGACGGCGCTCTTGGTCAGCGTGACCATTCCCTCCTTGACCGCTTTCTGCTTGATCGACAGCGCGTCCTTGCCCGCGGTGATCAGCTCGCGCAAGGCCGGGGTCACCGGAAGCAGTTCGCAAACCGCAACGCGGCCGTGATACCCGGTGAAATTACACGCTGCGCAGCCCTTCCCCCGATAGAAGACCTCGTCCTTGCCCAGACCGAGTTCCTCCCGCACATGGGGATGAATGTCTTCCTCCTCCCTGCAATGGGCGCAGTTCAGGCGTATAAGGCGCTGGGCCATGGTACCCAGCAGCGTGGCGCTCAGAAGATACGGTTCGATGCCCATGTCGATGAGCCGGGTAATGGCGCTTGCGGCATCATTGGTATGCAGCGTGCTCAGCACCAGGTGGCCGGTAAGCGCCGCCTTGTTGGCGATGCGGGCCGTCTCCAGGTCGCGGATCTCGCCGATCATGATCACATCCGGGTCATGGCGCAGGATATGCCGCAATGCTTCGGCGAAGGTGTAACCGCGCACCACCGAAACCTGGATCTGCTCCACGCCGATCATGTTGTACTCCACCGGATCCTCGACGGTGATGATGTGGGGGTTGCGGTTCTTGATCTCATTCAACACCGCATACAACGTCGTCGACTTGCCCGATCCCGTGGGGCCGGTGACCAGGAAGATGCCGAACGAACGGCCGATCAATTCACGCAGAGTCTCCAGCTCGCGTTCGTGGAACCCGACCTGGTCCAAAGGCTTCAGCCCCGCCTCCTTATCCAGCACCCGGATCACCACGCTTTCACCGGTGACCGTCGGTATTACCGACACGCGCAGGTCGATATCGTTGTCGCCGCGCTTGAGGCGCGCATGGCCGTCCTGGGGGAGATAATGCTCGGCGATGTCCATCTGGCCCGTGATCTTGATCCGGCTCACCAGCGGCGGCAGCAGTGATCGGTGCAGGCTGCGTACCAGCTGCAGCTTGCCGTCGACCCGGTAGTAGACATTGACCCGATCCTTTTCCGGCCGGATATTGATGTCCGATGCGCCACGCACCACCGCCTGCAGCAAAATCGCATTGAGCAGCCGTACGATCGGCTTCTGCATCGCCTGGCGTTCCACCGCCGCGGTTTTGGTGGACGGCTCGGCGGCAACCACGGGATTGAGCTGCAACTCTTCAAGGCTTTCCGCCTCATCCTTCTCGCTGAAGTGCCGGCCCAGCAGGTGGCTGATCTCGCGCGCCGGCGCAATCACCGCCTCGACGTTGCGGTTGACGTGAAAACGAACCACGTCCCGCGCCTCCCAATCCAGCGGATTGTCCATGGCGATGACCAAACGACCCTCCACCAGCGCCAGGGGCAGGACGTTGTATTGTTGCGCCACTTCGGGCGGCACCATGATCAGAACGTCGGGATCGATCTTGAAGTTGCGAAGGTCGACCAGCGGAATGCCGAACTTGCGCCCGAGCGCCTGGCCCACCTCGTCGTGGGCAACCGCCCCCATCTCTTCGAGGATCTGGCCGATGTGCTTGTTGGGCTCGGCCTGCTGGCGTTCGAGCGCGGAGGCGACCTGATTGTGGGTGACGGTGCCGGATTCCACCAGAATGTCGCCGAGATGCATCTCCGGTACGGGCTTGAGTTCACGCAGTGCGCGCCGCAGCTCTTCGTAATTACTCACAATGCCGAGTTCGGACATCACGACCAGCCGTGGGAAAGAAATGAATGTCGTGCCTTGATGCTAGCCAATGACATTCCGATTGGCCACAGGGGCCAAGGTTGGAGCGAGAAAACCGAGCCCGCAATACCCGGCTCGGATCGACGACCACGCCGGGGCGCCCCTCCCGGCAGGCGGCGCCAATCCGAGGCGCGACGGCGCTGCACTCAGAAGCGCCGCGGCCGCCGCGGCATCCGCTCCCGAGCCTCGTTTACGCGCAAGGTACGACCATCCATCTCAGTGCCATTGATCGCGTCAATTGCCGCCGCGGCGTGATCGGATTCCATTTCCACGAATCCGAATCCGCGCGGTCTGCCCGTATCCCGGTCGCTGACCAGCTTCACGGATTGAACGGTACCGTGCTGTTCGAACAGCGCGCGCACCTCATCCTCGTTCGCCGTAAACGGCAAATTACCGACATAAATCGATTTGATCATGGCAGCCATGCTCCAACGGTAGGCGCGACGCAGTGCTGCGCGAAACACAACACGCGCACGGGCGCCGATTGCAGTCGTGCCCGGGTAATCATACTCGCCGAATCCGATAAATCAATTGGCGCCCCGCCGCACACTCACCCGATCGCAGGGCCCAGTTGGAACTCGACCGGAGTAAATCCATGGTCGTCCAAAACTGACGCGATGTCGTCCCAATTGCAATCGGGGTCCTGTTCCTGAACACTGGCGATCAATGCCGTCGCGTGGCGCAGCGCGTCGCGCTCGCCGACGTCATCGGGTATCCGGACCAGCCGGATCTGGTCGAAATCACGGGCGGGAAGAATCATCAGGCGCAAATCCATAGGTCCATCCATTCCAAATGCATGACCGGCGGCGCCCCAGGGCGGGGTCCAATCTGCATGATAGCCCCGCCGGCGCATAAATCAACGGCTCGGGCAGCCGGCGCTTTGCCCGGTGTGCGAGCCGTACTACAATCGTTGGTCAGACCAGTAACAGCTATCCGACATGCCAGCGAAGCCCGCCAGCGGACCCGATGAAACACTGAAACTGCGTCCGGTCGCCATTGACACCTACCGCGAGAACGTGGCTTACATGCACCGCGATTGCGCGATGTACCGCGCCGAGGGGTTCCAGGCCCTGTCGAAGATCGAGATCCGGGACGACGGCCGACGCATACTTGCCGTATTGAATGTCGTCGACGACCGCAACATTGTCACCGCCGACGAGCTGGGCCTGTCCGAGCAGGCGTTTGCACAGCTGGGCCTCAAGGCCGGCGCCCTGGTGCGGGTGGCGCATGCCGAACCGCCGGAGTCGATGGATGCCGTGCGCCGCAAGATCGCCGGCGAACGCCTGAAACAGGAGGACTACCAGAATATCGCCCGCGATATCAGCGACAGCCGCTATTCCAAGATGGAGATGGCGGCGTTCCTGGTCGCTTCCGGCCAGACCGGCCTGGACCGCGACGAGGTACTGTACCTCACCCGCGCCATGATGGAGTCCGGCGAACGCCTCGACTGGGACGAGCCGCTGGTCGCCGACAAGCACTGCATCGGCGGCATTCCCGGCAATCGCACCTCCATGCTGGTGGTGCCGATCGTCGCCGCCCACGGCATGCTCTGGCGCCGGTGGACGATATCCTGATTTCGGTGGAACGGCCGCTGGGCATCGACTCCATGAGCCAGATGGTCGCATCGATACTGGCCAAAAAGCTGGCGGCGGGGTCCACCCATCTGCTGATCGACATTCCGGTCGGCCCCACCGCCAAAGTGCGGCAGATGCGCCAGGCGCTGCAGCTGCGCAAGCTGTTCGAATTCGTCGGCGACCGCGTCGGCCTGCACGTGGAAGTGATCATCACCGACGGCCGCCAGCCGGTCGGCCGCGGCATCGGCCCGGTACTCGAGGTGCGGGACATCATGCAGGTGCTGCAGGGCGAACCGTCGGCACCGCCGGATTTGCGCCAGAAGGCGTTGCGCCTGGCGGGGCGGGTACTGGAGTTCGACCCCGATGTCCGCGGCGGCCACGGCTTCGCCATCGCCCGCGATATCCTCGATTCGGGACGGGCGCTGACGAAACTGAACGAAATCATCGAGAGCCAGGGCCGCCAGACCCGGGACTTCGAGGTGGGTCAGCTGACCCACGACGTCAAGGCGCGCGAGAAGGGTGTCGTCACCGGCATCGACAATCTGCTGCTGGCGAAGATCGCGCGGCTGGCCGGCGCGCCCATGGACCCGGGCGCCGGCGTGGACCTGTTCAAGAAGCTGGGCGATCCGGTCAACAAAGGCGACGTCCTGTACCGCGTATACGCGGCGTTCCGTTCCGATTTCAATTTCGCCTGCAGCCTGTGCCAGCGCGATTCAGGCTTTGCCATCGGCGCCCGTGAAGATATACCCGATGCCTTCGTGGAATTCTGACATGCAGGCTTCAAGCCGCAAATCCGCCGACGGGACGCATCGTGACTGAGAGCTGCTGCGTGCTGACCTTCCCCGAGTATCGCGACGCCGGCGAAGCACTGGCGCGGGCTCTTGGCGCTCCGTGCGCGCCGGTCGAACTGCATCGTTTTCCCGACGGCGAGAGCCGGGTGCGGATTCCCGTGAAACCCATCGATCATGCGGTGGTGTGCCGCAGCCTGTTTTATCCGAACGACAAACTGATCGAGCTTCTCCTCACGATCCAGACACTGCGCGAATCGGGTGTCGGCCGCATTACGCTGATCGCACCTTACCTGTGCTACATGCGCCAGGACGCGGCGTTCGCGCCGGGCGAAGTGGTGAGCCAGCGGGTCATCGGCCGGTTTCTTGCCGCTCAGGCCGACGAAATCATCACCGTCGACCCGCATCTGCACCGGGTGCGGCGGCTGGAGGAAGTCGTGCCGGCGAAGCGCGCCGTTGCCATCAGCGCCGCACCGCTGATCGCCGCCTTCCTGCGCCGGCGCGCACGGGACGCGGTCCTGGTGGGACCGGACAGCGAGTCGGAGCAGTGGGTACGCGCCATCGCCGAAATCGGACACCTGCGCTACGCGGTGGCCGAAAAGCAGCGCAGCGGAGACCGCGCGGTGCAGGTGACGCTCGACCCCGGGTCGCTTGCCGGCGAGGAAGTCGTCCTGGTGGACGATATCGCCAGCACCGGTCGGACCCTGGCGGCGGCCGCCGCGCGGGTGGTGCAATGCGGCGCCCGCACGGTGAAGGCGTTTGTCAGCCACGCGTTGTTTGCCGACGACGCGGAAGCCTGCATTCGCGCCGCAGGCATCACCGAGGTCTGGAGCACCGACAGCATCCCGCACCCCAGCAACCGCATTGCGCTGGCGGATTTGCTCGCGACGCAAATCCGCTAAACTCTACCGTCATGCCTTCACCCTACTCGCACAAGCACCTGGTGCTGTTCATTCTCGCACTGGCTTTCGTGGTGGCGCTGATCCAGGTGGGAGTGATCACCGTCGCTTTCGACAAGCTCGGGCTGTCGCCGAACAGCGCCTATCTGTTGCTGTTCGCATCCCTGTTCGGCAGCGGGGTCAACCTGCCCGTGTCGAGCATCGAAGCCGAAGCCAGCGAACACGCCGAGCTGCCATGGCAGTTCCGCGGCCTGCTGCGCCAGCCGCAGCGCGCCTTCGAGGGACGCACCACCATCGCGGTCAACGTCGGCGGCTGCGTCATTCCCGTGGCCTTCTCCGCCTATCTGCTGGCCCATCATCCCATCTCCCTGTCGGCAGTGCTGTTGGCCACGGCGGTGGTAGCGAGCGTTTGTTATGCCATCAGCCGGCCGCTCCCGGGCATCGGTATCGGCATGCCGATCTTCGTGGCACCGATCGCGGCGGCCCTGATCGCTGTCCTAATGGCTCCTCACGCCAGCGCACCGCTGGCCTATGTCTGCGGTACCCTGGGGGTGTTGATCGGCGCCGATCTGCTGCGGCTCAAAGACGTAGGCAAGATGGGCGCGCCAGTCGCCTCCATCGGCGGCGCCGGCACATTTGACGGAATCTTCATCACCGGCATCGTGGCGGTGCTGCTGTCCTGACGGAAACAATCCCGCACCTCCGAGCCTTTGCACAATGCCCCATCCAAGCGACACAATACGCAAATCCGCTGTAATGGTGACCGGCTGCTCCAGCGGCATCGGCCTGTGCGTAGCCCAAGGCCTTCACAGGCGCGGTTACCGGGTGTTCGCCACCGCCCGCAAGACGGCGGACCTGGAGCGCCTGCGTGACGAGGGACTCGACGCCCTGTACCTGGACCTGGACGACTCGGCGTCCATCGATGGAGCGGTCGAGGCCGTCATGCAACGGACGGACGGGAAACTGTACGGACTGTTCAACAACGGCGCCTATGGGCAGCCGGGCGCGGTCGAGGACCTCACCCGGGCGACCCTGCGGGCCCAGTTCGAAACCAACCTGTTCGGCTGGCTGGAACTCACCAACCGGATCATCCCGATCATGCGCCGCCAAGGGACGGGCCGCATCATCCAGAACAGCTCGGTGCTGGGGTTGATCACCCTTCCGTACCGCGGCGCCTACGCCAGCAGCAAATTCGCGCTTGAGGGGCTCACGGACACGCTGAGACTGGAGCTGCGCGGCAGCGGCGTGCACGTGGCACTGATCGAGCCCGGCCCCATTGCCAGCCGCTTCCGCCACAATGCCATGCTGCGGTTCCGGGATAACATCGACGCGCAGCACAGCGTACACCGCGAACGCTACGTCCATATGCTGGAGCGGCTCGAGAAGCCGGGCCCCGCGGCGCCGTTCACACTGCCGCCCGAGGCGGTGCTGAAAAGAGTCATACGCGCGCTCGAGAGCCCCCGCCCGCGTGCGCGCTACTACGTCACGTTTCCTACCTACCTGTTCGCAACCCTGCGCCGGCTGCTGCCGTATCGCGCTTTGGACTGGGTACTGCACCGGGCGTCGGGAGCCGGCCGGCGCTGAGGCAGGCGGTCACCCGAGCAGAAAAGAAGTCTCGCGCAAAGCCGCCAGGAACTCGGCGAACCGTAGGGTGGATAAGCGCAGCGCATCCACCCTGTGTACGACCGCTACGCAACCCGATCATTCGGTAACCGCCGACACAAGGCAACCCTGGGCACCGCACTACCCGTTGATCACGGCTCGGCCGCTGTATCGCCAGTACACACCCGTGCGGTGCATCGCCGCCAGCGGCCGCGAATGCACTCCACCACTGCCCGATGCGGCCTATCGGTGGATGCGCTTCGCTTATCCACCCTACGATGAGCCAACCGAGTCCGGGAGACATCGAACCGTAGGGTGGATAAGCGCAGCGCATCCACCCTGTGTACGACCGCTACGCGGCTACGTGGCATTTCCGGCCCACCTGTTCGCAACCCTGCGCCGGCTGCTGCCCCGTCGCGCTTTGGACTGGGTGCGGCACCGGGCGTCGGGAGCCGACCGGCGCTGAGGCGGGCGGTCACCCGAGTGGATGGAAGGAAGTTTCGCGCAAAGCCGCCAATTACGCTGGAGGGATAGACGCAAGGAAACCGATGCGCGCAGTGCTTACGCGGCGCGACGTGCCATTAAGTGAGCGGTGCGTTGCCGCCAGCGGCGGCGAACGCGCCCTACGATTGCTGCCAGATTGATCATGACTCGGCGTCCTCTGCGGCGCCGCGTCCTCTGCGTCACCAGCCCACGCGCGCGCGGCGCCCTACCCGCTTCCCGTGCCGCTCAAATCATGAACCGCGACACCTGCTTGTTCAATTCCTCGGCCATGGCGATCAGCTCGTCGCTGGCGCTGGAGGTCTTCTGAACGCCGTCCGTGGTCTGCGCCGCGACCTGGCTGATATTCATGATGCTGCGGTTGATTTCCTCGGCCACCGAAGTCTGCTGTTCGGCGGCGCTGGCAATCTGCATATTGCGGTCGACAATGGTGCCGACCGCCCCGGCGATGGCCTCCAGTCGCTGCCCGGCTTCGGCGGCCCGCTGTACGCTGACTTCGGTCTGGCTGCCGCCCCGCGCCATGGCGGTCACGGCATCGGCCGCCACGCCCTGCAGGCGGGTGATCATCTCCTGGATCTCTTCGGTCGACTCCTGGGTGCGCTGCGCCAGGGTGCGGACCTCGTCGGCGACAACCGCGAAGCCGCGTCCCTGCTCACCGGCCCGCGCCGCCTCGATGGCGGCGTTCAGGGCCAGCAGGTTGGTCTGCTCGGCAATGTTGCGGATCACGTCCAGAACCACGCCGATGCCTTCGCTGTCGGCCCGCAGACGTTCGGTGATCTGGCCCGTGTTTTCCACTTCGCGGGCGAGGTCGTTGATCGAGGTGATCGTCTGGCCCACGACTTCCTGGCCGGATTTGGATGCGTGGCTGGCTTCCGAAGCCGCATCCGCCGCCTCCGAGGCGTTGCGCGATACCTCCTGAACGGTGGCGGTCATCTCATTCATGGCGGTGGCCACCTGGTCGGTCTCCGACTGCTGTTGCCGGGCGCCCTGGGCCGCACCTCCTGCCAGCTCGGCCAGGTCCTGAGCCGTGTGGCTCAACAGTGACACCGAGTCGCGGACGTTGTGAATGATCGACCCGAGCTCCTGCTGCAGGCGCCCGGCACTGGCGGCGATGCGCCCGAACTCGTCTGTGCCCAGGTCATTCACCGTGCGCGAGAAGTCGCCGCCGGCGAGGCGCTCCAGCTCGCCCACCAGCTGCGCCGCGGGATTGAGAATTCCGCGCCGCACGTAAACGACAAAGAAGACGAAGGCTGCCAGAATCGCCGCGCCCATAAGCCATAGCGTCAGCACAACACCGTGGCGGGCGTCAGCGGTGTCCCGTCGCTCAATGCGGGTTACCCGCTGGCGCACCAGCGTGACGGCCCGGGCCAGCAGTTGCTTCGGCTGTGTATCCAAGCCCCCCACAATCTGGCCGGCCGCTTTGCGGTCGAAACCGCTGGACTTGAGGGCCTGCAGCGCTTTTCGGTACTCCCGCCCGACGCGTTCGTGGGCCTGAGCAAACTGCTCCACCAGCGCCCGCGCCTGAGCGTCCTTGAGCCCGTCGGCGAGCTGCGCCGCCTGCCGGCTGACCGTTCGTTCGGCGCCGACGAAGGCCTGCCAGTACCGGTCCAGGTCCTTGGGCTCGGCGCCACGCGCCAGCACGTTGCTCCACGCCTGCGCTTGGTCGGCGAAATTGGCTTGCAAGTCGCTCAGCAGGCGTTCATTGGCGACTTCCTGGGAAAACAACTGGTGGATACGGCCGACGCTGGTCCAGGAATTGAACAGACCGTACATCGCCACCGCAACGACCAGGCTCGTGCCGACACCGGTCAGCACCAATAACTTGTTGCGAATACTGCTGTGGATCCACTTCATGACCGCCATATCCTCAAACCGCCTGGGAATCAGGCCGTGCCTTATGGCCGTACGATCGGCTGCCGGGGGCGAAACTTGAGCAATGGCGAGGACTTAGAGCGAATCCAAAAGCCCCGCACATGCGGGGCTCTTCGTACATCCGCCGACAACGGTATGGTCAGGCCGCCGACGCCTCGGTGGCCGTCCTGGTGAAGACCAGGCGTTCGTCTTCCAGGTCCACGCGAATGCGGTCGCCGGGACCGTAGTGGCCCGCCAGGATCTCCTGGGCCAGGGGATTTTCCAGCTGCTGCTGGATGGTGCGCTTCAGCGGACGCGCGCCGTAGACCGGGTCGAAGCCGGCCTCGCCCAACCGGTCCAGCGCCTGCTCGGTGACCTCCAGGGTCATGTCGCGGTCCTGCAGCCGGCGGCGCAGGTAGTCGATCTGAATGTTGGCGATCGAGCGGATCTGCTCCCGCCCAAGGGCATGGAACACCACCACCTCGTCGATCCGGTTGATGAACTCCGGACGGAAATGACCGCCGACGATGTCCATCACCGCCGCCTTCATGGCGTCGTAGTGCTCCTCACCGGACAGTTCCTGGATCTGCTGGGAGCCGAGATTCGAGGTCATGACGATCACCGTGTTGCGGAAATTCACCGTACGGCCCTGGCCGTCGGTCAGGCGGCCGTCGTCGAGCACCTGCAGCAGCACGTTGAACACGTCCGGGTGGGCCTTCTCCACCTCGTCCATCAAAATCACCGAGTAGGGCCTGCGGCGCACGGCCTCGGTCAGGTAGCCGCCCTCCTCGTAGCCCACGTACCCCGGCGGCGCACCGATCAGCCGCGCCACCGAATGCTTTTCCATGAACTCCGACATGTCGAGGCGGACCATGGCCTCTTCGGTGTCGAACAGGAATGCCGCCAGCGCCTTGGTCAGCTCGGTCTTGCCCACGCCGGTAGGGCCGAGGAACAGGAATGAGCCGTTGGGCCGGTTCGGATCGGCGAGCCCGGCCCGGGACCGGCGGATGGCATTGCTGACCGCCTTGACCGCTTCGCTCTGGCCGACCACACGCTTTTCCAGGGCTTCCTCCATGCGCAGCAGCTTGTCGCGCTCGCCCTCGAGCATTTTCGACACCGGGTTCCGGCAGCTTGCCGTACTGCAGCTCCGACATGCGGGCGAGATCGCCGGCCCGGCGGGCGTTTTCCAGTTCCGCACGGGCGCGCTCCAGTTCCTCCTTGATGTGGGTGGTGCCCTGCACCGCCGCCTTCTCGGACTTCCAGATCTCGTCCAGATCCGAGTATTCGCGCTCCAGCTTGGCGATCTCCTCCTCGAGGTTGGACAGGCGCTTCTTGGAGGCCTCGTCGGCTTCCTTTTTCAGCGCTTCGCGCTCGATCTTGAGCTGGATCAGGCGCCGGTCCAGGCGGTCCATTTGCTCGGGCTTGGAATCGATCTCCATGCGGATGCGGCTGGCGGCCTCGTCCACCAGGTCGATCGCCTTGTCGGGCAGATTGCGGTCGGTAATATAGCGGTGCGACAGCGTCGCCGCGGCGACGATGGCCGGGTCGGTGATTTCCACGCCGTGATGCACTTCGTACTTTTCCTTCAGCCCGCGCAGAATGGCGATGGTGTCCTCCACGCTCGGCTCGTCGACCAGCACCTTCTGGAAGCGGCGCTCCAGCGCCGCATCCTTCTCAATGTACTGCCGGTACTCGTCCAAGGTAGTGGCGCCGATGCAGTGCAGCTCGCCGCGCGCCAGCGCCGGCTTGAGCATGTTGCCGGCGTCGATGGCGCCTTCGGCCTTGCCCGCGCCGACAATGGTGTGCAATTCGTCGATGAACAGGATGATCTGGCCTTCCTGCTTGGCCAGGTCGTTGAGGACCGCCTTCAGGCGCTCCTCGAACTCGCCGCGGAACTTGGCGCCGGCCAGCAGCGACCCCATGTCCAGCGACAAGACGCGCTTGCCGCGGATGCCCTCCGGAACCTCGCCGTTGACGATGCGCTGGGCGAGCCCCTCGACAATGGCGGTCTTGCCCACGCCGGGCTCGCCGATCAATACCGGGTTGTTCTTGGTGCGCCGCTGCAGGACCTGGATGGTGCGGCGGATCTCGTCATCGCGGCCGATCACCGGATCGAGCTTGTTCTGCTCGGCCCGTTCGGTGATATCGATGGTGTACTTCTCCAGCGCCTGGCGCTGATCCTCGGCGTTGGGGTCCTCGACCCGCTGGCCGCCGCGCACGCGCTCGATGGCCTGCTCGATGCCGCCTTTGGCAGCGCCCGCCTTGCGCAGCATCTCCCCGAGGCCGCCCTTGTCCTCCAGAGCCGCGAGCACGAACAGTTCGCTGGAGATGTAGTTGTCCTTGCGCTGCTGGGACAGCTTGTCGCAGAGGTTGAGCAGCCGGCCCAGGTCGTTGGAGAGGTGGACGTCACCGCCCACACCCTGCACCGAAGGCAGACGGTCAAGCGCCTCGCCGAGCTGGGAGCGCAAACCATTGACGTTGACGTCGGCCTGGGTCAGCAGGGAACGGATACTGCCGCCTTCCTGATCCAACAAGGCGGTCATCACGTGGACCGGCTCGATGAACTGGTGATCCCGCCCCACCGCCAGACTCTGGGCGTCGGCCAGCGCCATCTGAAACTTGCTGGTCAGCTTGTCCATTCGCATCGGTTGGCACCCCTTTGTGCGTAAATTTTCATTACCCATGTAATAGGGCTTATCCGCCAGGATTCAACCCCCGCCGGCAGTTTGCGGCAAATCCCCTCTTCCGGCGGCAGAGGGCGGGTGCTGCGCAAATCGGTGTGGTGGATGCGCTTCTCTTGTCCACCTTACGGCCTCCGAGGCAGGGCGAGGAATCCGCACGGTGGGGGCGTTTCAGCCAAATGCCAGCCAAAAAAGCGGCGGTGAGCGCCCCTGGTTGCTCAGTTGGGAGGCAGATTCCTGGGGTAGGGGAACAACTGGTCCAGGGGCAGGCTGTGACCCGTCGACTGAATGATCCGGGCGTGCTGACGGCGGAATTGGCGGGCGTGGGGCAAGCCGCACGCATGAGCCAGGCGCGCGACCTGTTCGTTCATCCCGCGCGCGTAATGGGCCACGCGCGCGGCCTTGTCGGTGACCACCAGGCCTTTCTGCAGCCGCGGATTGTGCGTGGTGACGCCTGTGGGGCAGGTATCCTTGTGGCACTGCAGGGACTGGATGCACCCCAGGGCGAACATGAAGCCGCGCGCGGTCACGGTGAAATCGGCCCCCACGCACAGGGCCCAGCCGACGTGCGCCGAGGTCACGAGCTTGCCCGAGGCGATCACCCGGATCCGGTCCCGCAGCCCGCTGGCCAGGAGGGTGTCCACCAGGATCGGCAGCGACTCGTTGAGCGGCAGCCCGACATGGTCTGCCAACACCTGGGGTGCGGCGCCGCTGCCGCCGTCGCCGCCGTCGACGGTAATGAAGTCGGGGGCCGAGTCCCGCCCCCGGCGCAGGATGCAATCGCACAGGGAGCGGATCGGCGCGTCACCCGACAACACCAACTTGATACCCACCGGCCGGCCGGTCAGGTCCCGGACCCGGGCGATCATGTCCAGCAGATCCTCGTCGTTGCGGATATCGGGATGGCGGTTGGGGCTGACGGAGGTAACGCCGACCGGGATGCCGCGGATCCGCGCCACCTGGTCGCTGACCTTGACCCCCGGCAGCACCCCGCCGTGGCCGGGCTTGGCGCCCTGGGCCAGTTTGATTTCGAAGGCCTTCACGCGCTTGCCGACCTCTGTCAGCGCCTTGGGGTCCAGGTGCCCGGAACCGTCGCGCACACCGTACTTGGCGGTACCGATCTGGAAAATGAGGTCACAGCCGCCTTCCAGGTGAAAAGGCGTCAGTCCGCCCTCGCCGGTGTTGAGCCAGATGCCCGCCTGGGCTGCACCGCGCGACAGCGCCCGCACGGCCGGCTCGGACAACGCGCCGAAACTCATTCCGGAAATGTTGACGATGTGCTGGGCGACGAACGGCTGGTCGCAATCCGGGCCGATGACCAGCGGCGGCGTCGGCTGGCGTTCGTCTTCGAGCACCGGATACGGGGCATTGATGAAGACAATGGAGCCCGGCTCACGCAGGTCATTGGTGGTACCGAAGCCGATGGTGCCGCCGATGTTCTTCGAAGTGCGGTAGACCCAGTTGCGGGTCATGCGGTTGAACGGCAGTTCTTCGCGGTCGTTGGCAAAAAAATACTGACGGAAATATTCACCCTGGTGCTCGAGGAAATAGCGCAGCCGGCCGATGACCGGAAAATTGCGCCGCACCGCGTGCTCGGTCTGCAGCAGATCCTGGACGAACATCACCGCCAGCACGACCAGCACGATTCCCGCCGACCACGCCATGATGACGAGGGTCCAGCTCAGGATGTCGCTGACGTTGACCATCGTGTCTCCTGCTCGCGCCGCCCGACCGTCAGCCGCGGCCGCGCGGTTTCCTCCCATGGCTCCCGGGAACGGGGAATGCCGCCAAGTCAGATCCCTTTTCCCTTTCCTCTCTTACCCCATACTACCACGACGGCACTGGCCAACTACTGATATACCTTACGCCGAAACAGGTCGTTGCGCCGGCTTACCAGCCGATCCAGAAACAGGACGCCGTCCAGGTGATCCAGCTCGTGCTGAATGGCGCGCGCCTCGAAACCCTCACAGGCATACGTTTGCCGCACCCCGTCCACGTCACGGGCCTGCACTTCGATGGTCTGGGCACGCACCACGTTGCCGGTGTAATCGGGCACCGAGAGACAGCCCTCGCGCCCGATCGCCAGTCCGTCCCAATCGGTGATTTCCGCGTTGACAAGTACCAGACACCCGTGGCCGGGCGTCTCCCTGCGCTGGGACACATCAACGATCACAATGCGCTCGAAGCGTCCAACCTGCGGCGCGGCAATGCCCACCGCTCCGGGGCCGGCGCGCATGGCGCCCTCGAGCCGGACGACGAAGTCGCGCAGCGTCGCGTCGAACCGTTCCACCGAGCCTGACACCTGTTTGAGGCGCCGGTCCGGATACTTGAGGATTTCCAGTAGGGCCACCGGTGTCAACCGACCATGGTCTCAATGGGCTCGATGGCGGTGTCGATGCCTTGCTCGGCAACCGCCGCCAGGGCCGAGCGCAGCGCCTCAATGCCTTCCGCGGCGCTGCCTTCGATTTGCATCACGTACACCGGCTGCTCCGCGCTGCCGGCCACGCTGGACTCAAGATCGAGAATATTCAGTCCGGCCTCCAGCAGCGCGCCGGTGACCCGGGCGACGATCCCGGCCCGGTCGGCGCCAAATACCGTGATGCGCACATCCGGCCACCGGTGTTCGTGCAGCCGCCCCCGGATGGCATCGATGTGGCAGTGCAGGCCAAGCGATTCGGTAACCGGCTCGATCAGCCGATCCAGGTCGCGGGCGCTGCCATCGAGGGCCACCATCAGCATGATGGTGAAGTTCCCGCCCAGCCTAACCATGGATGCCTCGCCCAGGTTGGCACCGCCTTCGTACAGCGCCTGGGTCAGCTTCGCCACGATGCCGGGGCGGTCCTCGCCCACCACGGTCAACATGAACCATTTCTGCATCACCAACCTCCTCGGTCCCGCCCCCGCCCGCTCAGGCGCTCAGCGTGCGAGCCAGATCAATGTCGCCATCCGGCCTGTGGTTCCGTCCCGGCGATAGGAATAGAAACGGCGCCCGTCGCTGAAGGTGCACAATCCCCCGCCGTGCACATCCGTCACGCCCCGTTCCGCCAGGCGCTGGCGGGCCAAGACATAGAGGTCCGCCAGCCAACGCCCTGCGGGAGACGGCTGGAAGGCCGACGCCGCCGCCGCATCGTGGGCCAGAAATACCGCCCGCACCTCGTCACCCACTTCGAATGCCCGCGGCCCGATCGCCGGTCCCAGCCAGGCCATGAGCCGGGATCCGGGCACCTGCAGCGCGTCCACGGCCGCCTCGAGCACGCCTGCGGCCAGGCCGCGCCAGCCGGCGTGGGCGGCGGCCACCCGGGTGCCGTCGCGGTCGCACAGCAGCACCGGCAGGCAGTCGGCCGTGAGCACCGCGCACACCGCACCCGGGCCCACGCCGAAGCTGGCATCGGCTTCCGTGGTAGCGCCGTTCGGCCACGCCGGCACCACGGCCCGGCCGTGTACTTGTTGCAGCCATGACGGTTCCGCGGGCAATCCCAGCTGCTGCATGAGCAGGCCCCGGTTGGCGGCCACCGCGCGGGGATCATCGCCGACGTGGCCAGCCAGGTTGAAAGCGGCGTACGGGCCGCGGCTGGCTCCGCCCAGGCGCGTAGTGCTCAGCGCGCGCACCGCTGCCGGCGCCGGCCATTGGGGGCGGATCCAACGATCCTCGCCAGGCGCTGCCCCGCGGCGGCCGGCCGGCCCATCAGGCCGAACGTTGTCGGATCCAGCCACGGGCCACCTTTGCCTCAGTCCTGGTCATGCCGATCCCGGTCCCGCCGCAGTGCCGCCAGCAGCTCGAGCATATCGGCCGGCGGCGGCGCCTGCCATTCACGCTGTTCGCCCGTCGCCGGATGCGCCAGCGCCAGACGCCCGGCATGCAGTGCCTGACGGCGAAAGCCGCGCAGCGCCCCGGCCAGGGCCTCGGTGCTGGAGGACGGTATTCGCAGCCGGCCGCCGTAGACCGGGTCGCCGACCAGGGGATGCCGAATATGGGCCAGAT
Organism: Gammaproteobacteria bacterium; assembly: GCA_037385045.1. Classification (GTDB taxonomy): domain Bacteria; phylum Pseudomonadota; class Gammaproteobacteria; order JASBUN01; family JASBUN01; genus JARRNJ01. Next base: position 38,553 of record JARRNJ010000036.1, read on the forward strand.
GCACGCGGATCTGATGGGTGCGCCCGGTCTCCAGGTTGACGCGCAACCAAGTGTGGGCCCGGAACCGCTCCACCACGCGATAATGGGTGACCGCCGGCTTGCCCCCGTCGACCACGGCCATGCGCTTGCGGTCCACGGGGTGGCGGCCGATGGGCGCGTCCACGCTCCCGCCCGCCGTCATAGTGCCGTTGGCGATCGCCTCATACTCGCGCTTCACCGTGCGCGCCGCCAGTTGCGCCACCAGCGACTTGTGGGCGGCCAGCGTGCGTGCCACCACCATGAGGCCGGAGGTGTCCTTGTCCAACCGGTGTACGATGCCCGCCCGGGGCAATACCGCCAACGCGGGCGCATGGTGCAGCAGGGCGTTCTGAAGCGTGCCGTCGACATTGCCTGCTGCCGGGTGCACCACCAGACCGGCCGGCTTGTTGACCACCATGAGCTGCGAATCTTCGTAGACGATGTCCAGGGGAATGGGCTGGGGACGACAGGGCTGGTGCGCGTCGAGCACGGCGTCGACCTGAACGGTCTCGTGCCCTGCGACTCGGTCCCGCGGGCGCGGCACCCGCCCGTCGACGGTAACCTCGCCGGCGCGAATCCACTGCTGCAGCCGCGCCCTGGAATAGTCGGCAAAAAGCACCGCCAGGGCCTGGTCGATCCGCGAACCGGCCAAGTTCGCCGGGATCTCAGCGGTCAACCGCACCCGCTCCATTGCCGTTTCACTGCCGGCGCTCGCCGGCCCAGTGCCCGTCCGCTTCAAGTCTTTCCTGTCACCCACAAGTACGATACCCTTAGCGCCGTTATGCGTGCCGGCCGTCTTGTTCTGATTCTGTTTCTGTTGACCTCGGTCGCTGCCTGCGGCTGGTTGCCCAAGCAACAGGACCAAACCAAGAATTGGTCTGCCAGCCGCCTGTACAGCGAGGCCAAGTCGTCGCTGAACTCCGGCGACTACCAGCAGGCGATCAAGTACTTCGAGACCCTGGAAGGGCGCTTCCCGTTCGGGCGCTACGCCCAACAGGCCCAGCTCGAGGTCGCCTACGCCTATTACAAGTATGACGAACCCGATTCGGCCATCGCCGCCGCGGACCGTTTCATCAAGCTGCACCCGCAACACCCCCACGTTGATTACGCCTACTACCTCAAGGGCCTGATCAACTTCAACCGGGGCGCCGGCTTGCTGGAGCGCTTCTTTCCCCAGGACCCGTCGGAACGCGACCCGGGGTCGGCCCGCCAGGCGTTCCTCGACTTCCGTGAGCTGGTGACCAAGTTTCCCAACAGCCGCTACACGCAGGATGCGCTGCTGCGCATGAATTACCTGCGCAACAACCTGGCCAAACACGAGATCAAAGTCGCGCGCTACTACATGCGGCGTCAGGCCTACGTGGCGGTGGTGAACCGCTGCAAGTACGTCGTCGACCACTACGACCGGTCGCCGTCGATTCCCGACGCCCTGTTCATCATGGCCGACGCCTACGACAAGCTGAAGCTGCCGACCCTAGCCAACGATGCGCGCCGGGTGCTGAAAAAGAACTTCCCCCGCTACCAGCCGGTCAAACAAAAGTCCGGCTGGTGGCTGTTCTGAAACGGGCGGCCGGACGGCAACGGGGCACCGCAAGCAGCACACAAATTGGTGGTAGAATAGCACAAGTGGCTCGCCGGCCCGGTAGGGCTCACGGCGGAGACAGGGGCCGTCGCGGCGCGCCGAACCCGAATCCTGGAACGACCTGCGGGGAGATGGGGCATGTGGGATTTTTTCGAGACCGTTCACCACCGCCATTCGATCCGCAAGTACCAAGCGGACATGCCGGTGGAGAAAGAGAAACTGCATGCCATCCTGGCGACGGCGTGCACCGCCCCTTCGGCCGGCGACCTGCAGCCCTACCGGATACTGGTGGTCACTGACCAGAGCACCCGCGACGCCCTGCGCAAAACGGCCAGCGATCAGGCCTTCATTTCCGAGGCGCCGGTATGCCTGGTGTTCTGCTGCGACCGTCGCCGCTCCGAAGAAGCGTTCGGCGAGCGCGGGCGCGAGTTGTACGCCATTCAGGACACCACCATCGCCGCGGCCTATGCGCAGTTGGCCGTGGTGGCAGCGGGAATGGGCTCCACCTGGATCGGCTACTTCGACGCCGCCGAGGTCGAGCGCATTCTCTATCTCACGGACAACCTCGAGCCCATCGCCATGCTCAGCCTCGGCTACCCGGCGGAGCTGCCTGAACCCAGCCCGCGGCGGCGCATGGATGAGGTGGTGGAGTACCGATAGCCGGCCAATGCCCCGGCGGTTGAACGCCCCACCGCACGGCGTCCCGAGCACCGCGAGGCGCTCCGGAACCGCACCATCGCCCCCACCCCTAAAGGGTGCGCCCCCTTCGGTCGGCACGCCCTGCAAGGAACCCGCAGGGTGCGTCGGCGCAGCGACGCACCGTATGCCGTTGCGGTGCGTTGCCGCCTACAGCGTCACCCGCAACCGGTCGCGCCGTCTTTTCGATTTCACACACCACCGGCAGGGTGTGCCGAGCGAAGCGAGGCGCACTCTACGGGCTTGGTCAGCCGCAGACTGCGGCTGACCAAGCCCGGGATTCAGCAGGAGTAAAGTGGGAACGGAAAGCGGGTGATCGGCGCGGCAGACCCGACCCGGGCCGCCGTAGCGAGGATTCAGATGGCGGCTAGGTCCTCTTCGCCGGTACGAATCCGCAGAACCTTGTCCACGTTGGTGACGAAAATCTTGCCGTCCCCGATCTTGCCGGTGCGCGCCGCCTGGGTGATAACGTCAATGCAGCGGTCGGCCTGCTCGTCGGCGACCACGATTTCGATCTTAACTTTAGGAAGGAAATCAACCACATACTCCGCGCCCCGGTACAGCTCGGTATGTCCCTTCTGGCGCCCGAACCCTTTGACCTCGATGGCCGTCATACCGGTGATACCGATCTCGGACAGCGCTTCGCGCACATCATCCAACTTGAACGGCTTGATGATTGCCTCAACCTTTTTCATTGTCCTTATCCTCTGCCCATCGTTGTTGTCACGATACAGGAACGCCGGCAGGCCACACAAGGACCGTCGGGGCCTTAGATGGAGTCCGGGCGGCCGCCCAGGCCGACGGTCATCCGCGCGCGCGTGGCTATTGTGGCCGAATCCGGGCCACGGCGCAAAGCGCCCGCACGGGCGTCAAACTTGCAAGCCGCGGCTCAAACCCGGAAACTTTGCGGATACCTGAATATAGCCCCCTGGGAGGGTCGGCTCCACAATGGTCCGCTCCATCGTCCTGATTGTCGCGATCTGGCTGGCAATTACCATCATTCGTCAAATGTTGCGCAACCAGCGCCCCGAGCCCAAGCCGCGTTCGCTGCCCACCGGCAACATGGTGCGCTGCGCCCATTGCGGCCTGCATATACCGCAGGACGAGGCGCTTCGGAACGGTGAGGACTATTACTGTTCCGAACGCCACCGGCTGGCGGGGAAATAGCGCCGCGGCGCTCCTGCACGCCGCCTCGCCCATGGCGCTGTTTCCCGAGCATCGCGATCAGGACACGCTGCCCGGCGGCATTTCGGTACACACCTGGAAACCCCTGCGGGTCCTCAATTTCTACCGCATGGCCTTGGCCGCGGTGTTCACCGTGCTGTATTTTGCCGGCATGGGTCCGGCGGTGCTGGGCAAGTACAACCCGGCGTTGTTCGAAGTCACCAGCGTCGCCTATCTGGCCTTCAGCCTGGCCAGCGCCGTCATGATCCGGCAGCGCGTTCCGGCGTTCCCGGTGCAGGTCAACCTGCAGGCGCTCGGCGACGTGGCGGCCATCACGCTGCTGATGCACGCCAGCGGCGGGCTCACCAGCGGGCTGGGCATTCTGCTGGTGGCCGCCATTGCCGGCGTCAGCATCATCCTGGAGGGGCGCCTAGCGGGCTTCTATGCCGCCGTGGCCACCCTGGCGGTACTTGCCGAGCAGGTCTACGCCCAGCTCACGGACGCCTTCACCACCACCGCCTACACGCACGCCGGCCTGCTGGGGGTCACATTCTTCGCCACCGCCCTGCTGGCCCACGTGCTGGCGCGCCGGGCGCGGGAAAGCGAGGCGCTGGCGCGCCAGCGGGGCGTCGACCTGGCCAACCTGGAACAGGTCAACGATTACATCATTCGCAATATGCAGTCGGGGGTCGTGGTGGTGGATGGCGAGGACCGCATCCGCATGCTCAACGAAGCCGCCTGGCAGCTTCTGGGCATGCCGTCGATTCGCGAACGCCAGGCCCTGGCGACAGTGGCGCCGCAGCTGGCGGCACAACTGCAGGAGTGGAAACGCGACCCCAACACGCCGCCACGTTCGTTTCAGACGCGTGATGACGCGCCCACCGCACTGCCCAGCTTCGCCCCGCTGGGATCCTCCGCCGCCGGCGCCATGGTGTTCCTGGAAGACGCCACTGAAGCCACCCAGCGCATGCAGCAAATGAAGCTCGCCTCCCTGGGCCGGCTCACCGCCAGCATCGCCCACGAGATCCGCAATCCACTGGGCGCCATCAGCCATGCCGGGCAGTTGCTCGGGGAATCCGAGCAACTGGACAGGAATGATCAACGGCTCGCCGAAATCGTCCGTGACCACGCGCAGCGCATGAACCGCATCGTCGAAAACGTATTGCAGCTATCGCGCCGTGAGGCATCCCAGCCGCGCTCCATCGAGCTGAAGCCCTGGCTGGAGGAATTCGCCGATGAACTGCGCGCCGCCCACGGGCTGGCCCCATCCGAGGTCACCATCGTCGCCCCGCCACAAGAACGCTGCGTGCAGTTCGATCCCAGCCATCTGCAGCAGGTGTTGTGGAATCTGTGCCAGAATGCCATTCAGCACGGCCGCCGGCCGGGGCACGATTTCCGGTTGCTGCTGAGGGTGGGGCTGGCCGAGGAATCCCGCAGCCCGTGCCTGGACGTGATCGACAACGGCCCCGGCATTGATCCCGAGGAAGGGGAGCAGGTGTTCGAGCCGTTCTACACCACCGCTTCGGGAGGTACCGGCCTGGGCCTGTATATCGCCCGCGAGTTGTGCGAGGTCAACCGGGCGCGGCTGGCCCTGGTCCCCACGTCTTCCGGGGGCAGCTGTTTTCGCATATCCTTTTATAATGTTGCTCACGGATAGCACCCGGTCTGGTACCGCACATGCAACGGGCACTCATAGTTGACGACGAACCCGACATCCGGGAGCTGCTGGAGCTGACCCTGGGGCGCATGGACATCGACACCGGCGCCGCCGCCAACCTGAGCGAAGCACGGGCGCTGCTCGCCAAGAGCAAGTTCGATTTGTGTCTCACCGACATGCGCCTGCCCGACGGCAACGGCATCGAACTGGTGCGCCTGATCCAGGACGACTATCCACGCACCCCGGTGGCGGTGATTACCGCCTATGGCAACGTCGAGTCGGCGGTGGAGGCACTCAAGGCCGGCGCCTTCGATTTCGTGTCCAAACCGGTGGACTTGTCGGTGTTGCGCAACCTGGTCAACACCGCCCTGCGCCTCAACGCCCGGCCCCGCCGCGATCGCCGCAGCCGTGACCAGCTGTTGGGCGAATCGGCGTCCATGCGCACCACCCGCTCGACCATCGCCAAACTGGCCCGCAGCCAGGCACCGGTCTACGTAAGCGGTGAATCGGGCACCGGGAAGGAACTGGTCGCGCGCCTGATTCACGAGAAGGGCCCGCGCGCGGACAAGGCGTTCGTGCCGGTCAACTGCGGCGCGATCCCGTCGGAACTGATGGAAAGCGAGTTCTTCGGACACAAGAAGGGCAGCTTCACCGGCGCGTCGAGCGACAAGGAGGGCCTTTTCCAGGCCGCCCACGGCGGCACCCTGTTTCTCGACGAGGTTGCCGAGCTGCCCTTGCACATGCAGGTCAAGCTGCTGCGGGCGATCCAGGAAAAGGCCGTGCGGCCCGTCGGCTCACAAAAGGAGATCCCCATCGACGTGCGCATTCTCAGCGCCACCCACAAGGACCTGGGACAGCTGGTCGGCGAAGGCAATTTCCGCCAGGATCTCTACTATCGCATCAACGTCATCCAGCTCCATGTCCCGCCTCTGCGCGAACGCCGGGAGGACATCCCGCTGCTGGCCGAACACATCCTCGAGCGCGTAGCCCAGCAGTACAGTGGCAGGCCGCCGGCCCTGAGCGCCGCCGCCCGCACCGCCCTGCAAAACTACGCCTTCCCCGGCAACGTCCGCGAACTGGAGAACATCCTGGAACGGGCCATGGCCCTGTGCGAGAGCGACGCCATCGAGCCCGACGACCTGCAACTACCGGCTCACGACCAGCCAGCTGAAAGTGCTGGCGACGTGGCGCTGGAAGACCACCTCAATCAAACCGAACGGGACGCTATTCTCAAAGCGTTGGACCAGACACACTACAACAAGACCGCGGCCGCCAAGCTGCTGGGCATCAGCTTCCGCGCCCTGCGCTACCGGCTGGCCAAGCTGGGCATCGATTAGCATCGGCGGCACGAGATTGCGCACCATTGCCCGTCCGTGCCCATGATGGCGCGTAGACTACATTCGGTGGATGCGCTGCGCTTATCCACCCTACGACGCGACTGCAGTAGTGAACTGCTGGTAGCGAGACCGAAATTGCCGTCCTCGCCACTCGTCACTCGCTACCAGCTACTAACACCGTAGGATGCATCAAGCGCGCGAGTATCGACGCACACCGCGTGACTTCCCGCCGCCCATGTTCATGCAACCGGTAGGGTGGATAAGCGCCGCGCATCCACCACCCGACAGCCGAGTCCGACCACAGGTCCGTATGGCGGATAAGCACAACGCAGCCATCGTACGGAAACAGGCCACACCCCGCTCGCGCACGAGGCAAACCACCGTGCGATGCGTCAAACACGCCAGCGCGGACCCATCGCCACACTTCCCGCTGCGCGTCTTCCCGCGATAGCTTCACGCACGTGGACCAATCCACCAACCCGGCCGCCCCGATTGACGGCAGGGCATGGTCTCGCGCGGCACAGATGGGCGGTGCCGAGCACAGCGAGGCCCACCGCTCCCCCACACCCCCACGCCGCCGGACTGGCAAGCAACCGGCAAACATCATCCGCCCGGCACCAAAGGGCCATGGGGCCGCCACCGACACCACGCACGCCATCGTGCTCCCCAAGCGCAAACTGACGCTCAACGTCACAAAGTGACAAATTTGGTCACCAACAAATCCCCGTCCGGCATCCGACGCCCAGTCACGTACAGGGTCAGATGCACGATCCGACGCTAGATGCAATCCAAACCCACTGAAATGTGACTGATTTCTCGTACCGCGCCAGCCCCTTAAAGGAAAATGCGGCGTGGCCGAAACATGGTCACAATGCTCTGGCACAAAACCTGCTTAAACCAGGGCACGGCGATCAATCGCCACACCCGCCGCGGCCGGAGTGGGCCTGGTTCGACAGGAAAGCCCGGTGACAGCGGAGCAAGGGGATCGGCAACCCACTACTGCCTTTTGCAAACACAACCGCTTGAACCACAGGAGCAACAACATGAAGCAGACACAACAAGGTTTCACCCTGATCGAGTTGATGATCGTGGTGGCCATCATCGGCATCCTGGCCGCGATCGCCATCCCGGCTTATCAGGACTACACCGTCCGTTCCAAAGTCACTGAGGGTTTGAGCCTCGCCGACTCCGCCAAAACGGCGGTGGCCGAGACTTATCAGAGCAACGGAACCATGCCCGCTGGTACTAACGCGAGCTTCGGTCTTCCCACAAACACCAGTATCCAAGGCAAGTATGTTTCGAAAGTCGACGTGACCGGTACCACCGGCCAAATCGTTGTTACCTATCGGAACGTGGGCGGCAGCCCCAGTGTGAATGGCAAAGTCCTGACGCTCACACCCAGCACCGTCGGCGGTCAGGTCACCTGGGCCTGTGGCTATGCGGCCGCACCCGTCACCGGCGGCAATGCCGGTAGCGGCACCACAGTCGCCCCCAAGTACCTGCCTGCAAATTGCCGTAGCTAGCCGTACGACAGACGCTCGTGAACAACGCCCCGTCCTTCGGGGCGTTGTTTTTTTGCCACTGAGTGAACTGATCTCGTATCATCACGCCGATGCCATCGCTCAGCGATGGCCCAAATCGTGCATATGAGTATACAGTCCTTATCCTGGTCCGGCAGGCCGAAAGCGAGGCAATACCATGTACGGCAGCACCCAGCGCGCTTTCACATTGATTGAACTGATGATCGTCATTGCGATCGTCGGTATCCTCGCCGCCATCGCCATCCCCGCCTACCAGGATTACACGGTTCGATCAAAGGTGTCAGAAGGCGTCAGCCTCGCTGATCCGGCCCGCCGGGCGGTCTGGGACATATACATGGAAACCGGCACTATGCCGGCAGGCGGCAATGCGAGTTACCAACTCCCTTCGCCATCGAGCATAAACGGCCGATACGTACAGCAGGTTTCCGTCTCCGGCGGCACCGTCAGGATCAAGTTCGCCAATATCGGTGGAACTGCATCTAACACCCTACTCGTTTACGCTGCCGTGACGACTGTTGGGTCCATCTACTGGGACTGCAGCACCGGTGCGGGAACCACACTACCTGTGAGATACCGCCCAGACGCCTGCCGGTAGCTCAGTACTCCGCCGCCATTGCTCGTCATGAATCGCAGAGAACGCCTGTACTTCACCTTCGTCGCGACAGCGATACTAGCTCTGACTGCAGCCGCCTACTGGCCGGGACTGTTCGGCGACTACATGTTCGATGACTTTCCCAACATACTGCTCAATCAACGTCTGGACATCAAATCGCTCAGCCCTGACCAGCTTGTGTCCGCCGCCCTGTCTTCCGATTCTGGACCACTGCGTCGCCCCATCAGCATGGTCTCGTTCGCGCTGAACCGCTATGCCTTCGGCGTGGCGCCTTTCTCCTTTAAAGTCACGAACTTGATCATTCATTTGATCAACGGCATTCTCGTGCTAGCTCTAAGCATGCTGTTGCTGAATGCCTACCGCCGGCTCTTCAACCCGGATCTATCCCGGCGACTCATCCCGTGGACCGGATTGGCGGTGAGTGCGGCTTGGTTGCTGCATCCGTTGAATCTTACCGCAGTACTCTACATCGTCCAACGTATGACCAGCTTGGCCGCAATGTTCACACAGGCCGCGATATGCACTGGCCGCATTGTTCACACTGGCCGCGATATGCACTTATGTCTACGGAAGGGCCAAAGCGTCGCACAAGACGCAAGCGGCTCTCATCTGGTTCTGTACCCCGCTACTCGGCGTACTGGGCCTTTTATGCAAGGAAACGGCAGCGCTATTGCCTTTGTACCTCCTTGTCATCGAAGCAACATTGTTCCGATTCCGTGATCGAGATGGCAGTCGTGACCGCCCGATAGTGGTCTATTTCATCCTCTCCGTCGCGCTCCCGGCAGTCGCCGTAGTTACGCTAGTATACATCCGGCCGGATCTCCTTCTTGCCGGCTACGAGGGGCGCGATTTCACCGTGGGCCAACGCCTGCTGACCGAAGCCCGCGTGGTCGTGGACTACATCGTTTGGACGATCGTACCCAATATCCGCACCCTCGCTCTTTATCATGACGACATTCCCCTATCGACAGGGCTATGGAATCCACCAACCACACTCACGTCGATCTTGGTCATAGTCGCCCTTATTGGAAGCGCCTTTGCCGTAAGGCGCCGCTGGCCGCTGGCCAGCCTAGGAATTCTTTGGTTCTTCGCCGGTCAGGCCCTCGAATCCACAGCGTATCCGCTCGAACTGGTGTTCGAACATCGCAACTACCTTCCTGACTACGGTATTCTCTTGGCCATAATTGGTCATCCGCTTCTCCACGTGCGCTCGCGGCGTTCCGCCTGGGTCAGCGGCGCACTGCTCGCCGCCTTCGTGGGGCTGCTGACAAGCATGACCGGGATGCGCAGCTACGAGTGGCGGAATAATGTCACTCAGGCGGTCTACGCGGCCGCCCATCACCCCAAATCCCCCCGCGCCATGTATGCCGTCGGCCGGATCTATGCGAACCTCGTTCTGACCGGTGGCAGCAATGACTCAAAGCGTGCATACGACGCCCTCGAAGATGCGAGTCGGCTCGACCCGGCCGGCATCATGCCCGACGTGTCCCTGATCATCTTCAGCGCCCGCCGGCACGTCAGCCCACGAGCGACATGGTTCACGAGGATCATGACCCGCCTTGCGACTAAGCCGTTCACAGCGGCTGACATCGCCTCGTTGAAACAGCTTGTGCAATGTGCACAAAAGTACTGTGTGACCATGGCGGAGCCAATCAAGAGGATTCTAGACACAGCCGTGGTGAGCGCCAAACAGCGCGGCGCAAACCCGAGACGCACTGCCGACCTGCTTACCATTCAGGCGCAGTTCTTGTCCAACCGACTGGGTGACTTCGAGGGCGCTCGCAAGAACATGGAAGAAGCCGCAAGGCTGGCGCCCAATAGAGCGCAATATCACATCAATTTGGCGAAGCTTTACTTGGTCCTCGGCGACCGGGCTAAGGCTGCCTCCGAGATCCGCACGCTGGAGACGATGAACTCACTAGACCAGCTTAGCCCCATGATCTCCACGTTGAAGCGCTCTCTCCGGAGATCCAACAACTCCCGCGGACCCGATACTGCCCAACCCAGGGCAACTTCCCCAAATCATGGTATATTATCCGTTAAGCCCGCTCACGGTGACTGACGCCTTATGGTAGCGCTCTGCCGATTGCATTCCCTAGGCGTAACGAGGAGGTTCGACATCGCAGCCTTTATGACCTTATTGGAGAAGTCTGTCCATCATACTGAAACCAGTTAGGACAATGACGGCGATTGATATCGATCGGACAGCGCGCTCAACTGCCCATGAAACGACCTTATCTCCGTTCGCGCGCCACGAATAGCCACTACAAGTGATTCAGGACATGACCAACCGGGGGTATCCTACGAAGACGTTGCCGCAGGCTCTATTGGCTTACCGAGGACACATGCTTTTGACGCGGCACCGCCTAATGGCGCGCCCTGAGGCATTCAACCAGGGTACCCGCATGCAGGAGCGCGGGCCAGGACATGGATGCGCGGATATAGCGAGAATACAAAATTAATCCCGGGATACCCTTCCGATGCAGGAAACTTCGATCCTAGGATGACAAAAATGACCGAGCTCCACGAGAAACAACGGCCAACCTTGTCCATCATCCTACCGGCACGTAATGAGGCGGCGAACATTCCGGACTTGCTCGCGAACCTCCGACAACGGTTCCCGGAAGCCGAGATACTGGTCGTTGACGACGGCTCTACCGATGCAACCGCGAAAGTTGCCGCCGCTGCCGGCGCTACAGTTATCTCGCACCCCTATGGCATGGGCAATGGCGCAGCGATCAAATCCGGCGCCCGGATCGCAGCAGGGGAGATCGTCGTCTTCATGGACGCGGATGGTCAGCACCAACCCGAGGATATACTGCGGCTGCTGGAGCGGCTCGAACTGGGCTACGACATGGTTGTCGGCGCGCGTGATTCGGGCTCACAGGCGTCCCTTGGCCGGCTCGCCGCGAATGGGCTGTACAACCGCCTGGCAAGTTGGGTCACCAATCATAAGGTGTATGACCTCACCTCCGGGTTTCGCGCAGTACGCGCAGACAAGTTCCGTCAATTCCTATACCTGTTGCCCAATGGATTTTCCTATCCGACCACGATCACCATGGCTTTTTTTCGTGCTGGCTATGCCGTCGACTACCTTCCCATACGCGCGTTAGCGCGCGGCGGGAAGAGCCACATCCGTCCGCTGCGCGACGGGCTCCGCTTCCTCTTGATCATTTTTAAGATTGGAACGCTGTATTCACCGCTTAAAGTCTTCGCACCGGCGAGCGCCGTGTTCGCGTTGTTAGGGGTAATACGCTACATCTGGACTTTCGCAGAGTTTGGCCGATTTACCAATATGAGCGCTCTTCTCCTTGCTGCCAGCGCTCTAATCTTTCTTATGGGATTGATCTCCGAACAGATCTCCAATCTTATGTACGCCAATACCGAGTCGCGGCACATACCGAGGCGCCACGACGAAGCTCCTTGAAAGCGACGGAAGGTCTGTGTGCCACCGATATCTACCTTAGATAGTTTCCACGAGGCGTCATACGTGACGTTACCGCATCGCTATCTCGCACCTGCTGACAGCTGCATGATACAGGGATGCGCTCAGCAACCGGAAGGCACATGAGGCTGGCTGGAACGAATCCACGAATTGATTGCGTACGAACTCACGTGCCGATGCCCAAAGGTACGTTGCAAAGCCATTTCCGTGGCCGATTATCAATTGCCCCCGTATAGCGCCATGGCACTATGATGCGCGTCGCCCTGATTACCAGCTCGTTTCCGCTCGGGGATTTCTCAAGCAGTGGCGTTTTTGTCGCCAGGCTTGCCGAATCTCTCGGCCGACGATGTGAGCTGACGGTTATTACTCCGTGCGCAAACCATCGCATAAACGCCATTAGCCCAGCGTCGGCCTACAGCATACGGTGCTTTCGTTACGGCCCAACGTCGCTGCAACTTCTCGCGCATCAGCCCGGAGGCATCCCCGTGGCGTTTCGTCGTCGACCATGGCTCTATGCAATGCTCCCAGGTTTCCTGGCGTCCCTCGCCTTCGCCTGCTCACGCGCTGCGGCGACCGCTGATATCGTCCATGCGAACTGGGCCTTCAATGGCCTCTTCGCCAGATTCGGTACTAGACGCTGGAAGAAGCCACTTGTAACTACTCTCCGCGGCAGCGACGTGAATCGGGCGCGCACATCGCGGAGCGCCCGTGCCATCTTGAGTCACTGTGCACGATACAGTGACGCACTGGTAACGGTAAGCCAGGCATTGTATGAAGATGTCGCCGCCATGATTCCAGGAATAGAATCCAAACTCCGCGTAATAGCGAATGGGGTCGACGCCATCTCACCGCACTGTGATCGATCCGCGCCCGGAGCCGAAGGAAACCCGGTACGGATTGTGAGCGTCGGGTCACTGATTCCTCGAAAGGGTGTAGACCTGATCCTAAAAGCAGTAGCATCCGCCGAAGCTCCACGCAACATCGAGCTATCTCTGATCGGAGATGGGCCGGAACGAACGCGACTCGAGCGTCTCGCATGCGCGCTCGGGATTGCAGAGCGCGTGCAGTTCGCTGGCAACGTGCCCCCATCCGACGTTCTGTCGCATTTACGCAGTGCTGATGCATTTGTATTGGCCAGCCACAGTGAAGGACGGCCTAACGCCATTCTCGAAGCGTTAGCCGCAGAACTACCGGTCATCGCCAGCGACGTACCTGGCACCCGGGAGTTGATACGCGAAGGGATAACTGGGCGGCTTTTCCCGGATGGAGATTATCTCGCGCTCGCTCGTCTAATGTGTACTCTTAT
>JARRNJ010000037.1:0-28720 GCA_037385045.1 Gammaproteobacteria bacterium
TGGGGTCCGGCGATCTCCAAGAACCCGTATCTGTATTTCAAATTCCACGGCGGCAAGGCCGGCGACACCATCAAGATCAGCTGGGTCGACAACAAGGGCGAACACGACGCCCAGACGTTTACCGTCAAATAACCGCAACCGGTGCACGGACAGGCCGGCATGGGGCGTGCCCTCGTGCCGGCCTTTCTTTTGTCCGCTGCCGCTCGGCCGGCTCGGATTTCGCGTTATACTGATCCACCCCGGCCCGTACGGGTCATCCCAGCGTTCGAATTCCATGCCAAGCGACGAACCGCCACTGATCATCGAAACCGGCGCCGAGCCCGATGCCAGCGTCATCTGGCTCCATGGCCTGGGCGCCGACGGCTACGACTTCGAGGGCCTGGTGCCGATGCTGGAGTTGCCGGCAGACGCGGCGGTGCGGTTCGTGCTGCCCCATGCGCCGGTGCAGCCGGTGACGGTCAACAATGGCATGCGCATGCGCGCCTGGTACGACATCCTCGGCTTCGGCGCCCAGTTTCCCCAGGACGAGAGGCGGGGTTCTCCCAGGGCGGCGCCGTGGCGCTGCATACCGCACTGCGCTATCCCGAGCGCCTTGCCGGCGTGATGGCGCTTTCGACTTACCTGCCGGTGTCGGCCACCCTGGCCGGCGAGCGCAGCGACGCCAACTGCGACCTGCCGATCCTGATGGTGCACGGCACCGAGGACGCTGTGGTCCCGGTGGCGTTGGGTGAGGCATCGCGGGACAAGCTCGAGCAGCAGGGATACGCACCGGAGTGGCACACTTATCCCATGCCGCACACCATCAGCGCCGACGAAATCGCCCTGATCGGCGACTGGCTGAGGCGCATACTGGGCGTCTAGCCTTCGCCTGGTGGATGCGCTGCGCTTATCCACCCTACGATGACTCCTGGGTACAAGCACCCTTCCGGGTACAAGCACCCGTCCGGGTACAAGCACCCTTCCGGGTACAAGCACCCTTCCGGGTACAAGCACCCTTCCGGGTACAGGCACCCTTCCGGGTACAAGCACCCGGGTACAAGCGCTCCGGATTGCCGCCCCGCTTGCAGTGCCAGGGGGCTGGATTATGCTTAGTCCCTGTCGCCGCGCCCCGGCGACGCCTATTCCTGATCCCGCCCATGGTCACTGCGAGGGACGCCCCATGCTCACGCTGCATATCAACGACCGGGACTACGAAGTCGACGCGGAGTCGGACACGCCCCTGCTCTGGGTCCTGCGCGACCATCTGGGGCTGACCGGCACCAAGTACGGCTGCGGCATTGCCCTGTGCGGCGCCTGCACCGTGCACGTGGACGGCGAGCCGGTGCGTTCCTGCGTAACCACGGCAGGCGAGGTCACCGGCAAGCGCGTCACCACCATCGAGGGCCTGGCGCGGGAGCGCAGTCACCCGGTGCAGCAGGCCTGGATTGCGGAGCAGGTGCCCCAATGCGGTTTCTGCCAGTCGGGGCAGATCATGTCGGCGGCGGCGTTGCTGGCAAAGACGCCGCACCCCACTGACAGCGATATCGATGCCGCCATGTCCGGCGTCATCTGCCGCTGCGGCACCTACCAGCGCGTCCGTCGCGCCATCAAGCGCGCCGCCGGCCTGGCGGCCAAGGAGAGTTGACATGGGCGCCACGATCAATCTCGGACGCCGCCGGTTCCTGCAGATCAGCGCGGCGGCAGGCGGCGGCCTGCTGGTGGGGTTCCAGATTCCGGCGCTGGCCCGCGGCATGGCCTCGGAGCCGGCCGAGGGCGGTGACCGCTTCGTCCCCAATGCCTGGATCCGCATCGATCCCGACGACCACGTGACGGTGATGGTGGGCAGCTCGGAAATGGGGCAGGGGGTCATGACCTCCATTCCCATGCTGGCCGCCGAAGAGCTGGATGCGGACTGGCAGCAGGTCACGGCCCGGTTCGCGCCGGCCGACAAGGCCTACACCAACCCGATCATCGGCCAACAGCTGACCGGCGGCAGTACCGCGGTGCGGGCGTTCTGGAAGCCGGTGCGCGAGGCGGGTGCCGCGGCGCGGGAGGTGCTGATTGCCGCAGCGGCCAAGATCTGGGGCGTGTCCGCCCACAGCTGCCACGCGGAGGCGGGGCAGGTGATCCACGGCGCCAGCGGCCGCAAGCTGCGCTACGGGCAGCTGGTGCACCTGGCGGCGAAAATGCCGGTACCGGCGTCGGTGCTGCTCAAGGAGCCCGACGAATTCCGGCTCATCGGCAAGCCCGTGGACCGGCTGGACGTACCCGCCAAGGTCGACGGCGGCGCGGTTTTCGGTCAGGACGTGCAGTTGCCCGGGATGCTGGTGGCGACGGTGCGCCGCTGTCCCGTGTTCGGCGGCAAGCTCGGCCATTTCGATGCGACCAAGGCGAAGGCCGTCAAAGGCGTGCGCCACGTAATGCCGGTGGCCAGCGGCTTCGCCGTGGTGGCCGACACGTTCTGGGCCGCCAAGCAGGGTCTCGAGGCCGTGCAGGTCAGCTGGGACAAGGGCACGCATGCCGGTCTCGATTCCGACGGCATTACCCGGCAGTTTCAGCAGGCGCTCGACCATGGCGCCACGGCAGCCCGGCACGGCAACGCCGAGCATGCGCTGTCGACGGCGGCACGCACGGTGGAGGCCGACTACCAGGTGCCCTATCTGGCCCATGCCTGCATGGAACCCATGAACTGCACCGCCGATGTGCGCGCCGACGGCTGTGACGTGTGGGTGCCCACCCAGGCGCAGACCCGTGCTCAGGCGACGGCGGCCGGGATCACCGGATTGCCGATCGAGAAGGTACAGATCCACACCACTTTTCTCGGCGGCGGCTTCGGCCGGCGTTCGGAGCAGGATTTCCTCGCCGACGCGGTCAACCTGTCCAAGCAGGTGGGCGCGCCGGTGAAAGTGCTGTGGACGCGCGAGGAGGACACGCGCCACGACTTCTACCGCCCGGCCGCCTACAGCCGGTTGCGTGCGGGCCTGGACGGCGACGGTATGCCGGTGGCCTGGCTGCACCGCATCGCCAGTCCGTCGATCATGAACCGCGTGGCGCCCGGTGCGATCCACAACGGCATCGACAACACTTCGGTGGAGGGCGCCGCCAACCTGCCCTACGCCATCCCCAACCTGCATGTCACCTACGCCATGGTCAATCCGGGGGTGCCGGTGGGGTTCTGGCGCTCGGTGGGCAGTTCCCAGAATGCCTACATCACCGAATGCTTCCTGGATGAGGTGGCCGCCGCCGCAGGTAAGGACCCGTTCGAACTGCGCCGGCACCTGCTCAGGGACAAGCCGCGTCACCGCAAGGTATTGGAGACCGCCGCGCAAATGGCCGGCTGGGGCCGGCCGCTGCCCAAGGGGCGTTTCCGCGGCGTCGCTGTGGCCGAGGCCTTCACCAGCTACTGTGCCCAGGTCGCCGAGGTTTCGGTAGCCGGCGGACAGGTCAGGGTCCACCGGGTGGTGTGCGCCATCGACTGCGGTACGGTGGTGAACCCCAATACGGTCGAAGCACAGATGGAAAGCGCCATCGTTTACGGCCTGACTGCGGCGCTCAAAGGGGAGATCACCATCAAGGGCGGCGCCGTGCAGCAGGGCAATTTCGACGACTATCAAATGTTGCGCATGAACGAGATGCCCGAAGTGGAGGTGCACATTGTGCGCAACGGCGAGGCGCCGGGCGGCATCGGCGAACCCGGCACGCCGCCGATCGCCCCGGCGGTGGCCAATGCCGTTTTCGCCGCCACCGGCAAGCCGGTGCGCTCGCTGCCGATCCGGCTCTCCGGCGCCTGATCGCGGCGGGCCGCGCTTTGTTGTATCCGCGCCGCGGCTACGGGCTTTCGGCCCTTCCCGCGCCGGCGCCGTAGCGGGTTGATCCGCGTCAACCCCGGGCTGCCGGCGAGCCACTAGACTCATGTGTAAACGAGCAAGCCGCCCGGAAGGACCGGAAATGCTATTGCGAAGCTGCCTGCTGTTGTCTTGCGTCCTGTTGATTGCTCCCGCGTTCGGCGCGCCCGACGGCGCCGTCCTGTTCTCGCGCAACTGTGCCGCCTGCCACGGGCTCAACGGCAAGGGCGGCGTCGGCGTGCCGCTGGCGCTGCCCGCGTTTCTCGACAGCGTGCCCAACGATTACCTGCGCAAGACCATACGCAACGGCCGCCCCGGGCGGGTGATGCCCGCCTTTACCCAGCTCAGCGACGCCCAGGTCAACGCCATCATCGGCTACGTGCGCCATTGGTCCAAGGGCAAGCCGCCGCAGCTTTCCACCAAGCCCATCCACGGCGACGCCGCGCACGGCGCCAAGCTGTTTGCTTCCCATTGCGCCGTTTGCCATGGCAAGACGGGCGAGGGCGGCCAGGGCACGGGGGTGACCTTCTCGCGGCCGCGCAATCTTCCCATCATGCCGCCGGCGCTGCGCAACCGCGGGTTCCTGGCTGCGGCCTCCGACCAGATGATCAAGGCGACGCTGATGAATGGGCGCGCCGGCACGCCGATGGTGTCGTTCCGCAAGGAAGGCCTGAGCGAGAAAGACATCGACGACCTGGTCGCCTACGTGCGCAGCTTCCAGCACCACCTGCCCAAGGACCGCAGCGCCCAGCAAGCGCGCGACGATAAACACCCGGTGTTGGTGTACGATTCGCCCTACGGACTGCAGGAAACGGTCAAGAACGTCAAACAGGCGGCGGCGGCGCGGCAATTCCGCATTATCCGCGTGCAATACTTCAACCAGGGCCTGGTGCCGAAGGGCAAGGAAGATACCAAGCGCATCATTGTCTATTTCTGCAACTTCAATATGCTCAACCGGGCACTGGCCATCGATCCCCGGGTCGGACTCTTCCTGCCCTGCCGGGTTACGGTGGTGGAGCATGCGGGCAAGGTGCGGGTCATGAGCATCAACCCCGAGTCGCTCAGCCACCTGTTCAACAACCAGGAACTGGACCGCATCTGCGGCCAGATGGAGCAGTTGTACAAGGGGATTCTCGAGGAGGCGACGCTGTGACGAGGTTGAATCTGCGCCGGCTGCTGCGTTTGGGCCTTGCCTGGGCCCTGCTTGCCGCCGGCGTTGCCGCCCATGCCCAGGACCTGCTGATGGTGCGTTCGCGGGAGCAGTTCCCGGAGGCCATGGTCACGCTGCAGGATTCCATCCGCAGTCACGGCTACACCCTGTCGCGGGTGCAGCGTGTTGATATCGGGCTCACCCGCTCGGGCTTCAAGACCGACAAATACCGGGTGGTGTTCTTCGGCAAGGACAAGGAAATCGAGCGCCTGACCGCCAAGCACCCGGAACTGATCCCCTATCTGCCCCTGAAGGTGGCGATTTTCGCCGAGAACGACCAGACCCTGCTGGTGGCATCCAACCCGGCGCAGTTCGAGCGCTTTTTTCCCGATTCTGACCTGGTGCCGGTATTCCAGCGCTGGGAAAAGGACTTGCACGCAATCCTGGACGACGTGCGCAACGCCAACAACTGACACCCGCGCGATTGGCGGCGAGCTGTGTAATCCCACCAGGTTGTTGACACCATGGCCGTCAGAACGGTGGATGCGCTGCGCTTATCCACCCTACGATGATTCCCAGGGCTGAAAGGCGTACGGTGGATGGGCTGCGGTTGTCCAGCCTGCGGTGATTCCCGGGGCTGAAAATCGCCGCCCGCCTGCGGCCCCGACGTGACCGGCAGCGCCTCAGGGGCCAATCGCCGCCCGCCGGGTGCGTCTGGCGCCCCGCCCCGCAACGCCGCTGCGCCCAAAAAACCACCTGCCTCATGCCGAACCGCGACTCCCGGGACCGCTCACACCTCTGCCTGCGTCCGTTGCATCGCCCCGTGAACGACCTCCTGGGGCGATACGACTAGAGCCGCTGCAGCGCCGCGCTCAGCTCCCGCTCGATGGCCTTCTTGTAATTCAGAAAATGGACGGTCTGCAGCCGGCCGGCGGCCTCGGCCCCCAACAGTGCGCGTCCCACGTCGGCATCGGTGATGTAGATGGGATAGCGCTGCCTGCCTTGGCGTTGGCCGAGCACGTAGCGGGCAACTTCGGCGTAAATTCGCTCGCCGAACTCCAGCGATGAGAACTCATGGCCTTCACAATAGAGCGAGAACACATCGCGCCGCTCCTGGGGTCCGCCGATCACCTGGATGCCGAGGTAGCGCTCGGGATCGCTGTGCAGTGTTTCCCGTGGCTTCTTGCGCTGAATGGAATACTGGCCGCCGCGGTCGCGGCGGACCTGGTAGAACTCCACCAGGGTGGAAATCTGCGCCTCGTCGGGTGCGTGTTCGGTGGCGTTGCAGCGCGCGATCGCCGAGGCGAGAAAATGCTGGTACTGGCCCAGCAAGGCGGTTTCGCTGTGGTACTCGGTCACCTGGTGAAACAGCGACCCGTACTCGTCCACGATGTAGACGTCGGCCTGATTGTCGCGGACCAGGTAGAACAGCTGCACGGTGTCGGGCCGGTTCTGTTCCATGACGCGCGCCAACGGTGAATCGCCCACCGCGTAGCGGTCGAAGATCACCGGGCTGAAGCGCTCCTGGGCCACCCCCATGGCCTTGACCAACTCGGCCTCGTTGCCAAGGCGCTGAAAACGCGGCACGTCGTTTTCCGGGCCGATCAGGAAATAGGTGTGCTCGATGCGCAATACGTAGCGGCTGCCGGCGCCCGTGGCATTGCCGTAAAACACCTGCGTGACGTCACGGAACAACTCGCCGACGCGGTGTGCGATGGCCATGCCGCGGGCGGTGGAGAAGCTGTAAACCGGCACCTGGGGCGGTGCTGTACCGGCCGACAGCGGTGCCCAGGCCAGATATTCGCACAGGCAATCGAGCAGCGCCGCCTCGCCGCTGTAGTGGAACGTCAGCACTTCCCCCCAGCTGCTGACCAGCATCAGGTCGAAGCTCAGCGCCAGGTTCTTCCAGAAGCCGCCGTAGCTGAACGCGTCGGAACGGTTGCTGGTGAGGTGCACGCCCTGGCGCGTGTGCTCCAAGAGGGGATCGACACCCAGGTTGATATACAGGGAGCTCGACGCCACGCGCACGGGCTGATGCAGGTTGTCCATGTCCGTGTGTGGCAGCCGCCCGTCCGGAAACAGGCGCCGGAAGCTGTCGATCACGGCGAGCAGTTCCTGATGCGAGACCGTGCCGTTGCTGGCCTCCAGCGTGATCAGGGTCTGGGGGCCGATGATGCGGTTGAAATGACACCAAGCCACCAGCTCGATGAGGCTGGGGCTGCGCTTGAGTACTTCGGGCTGGTGTCGCGGCGCCGCATCGGGGTCGCCGCGCTGCAGGGCCCAGCTGCCCGCGGGGCCGCGGTCGACGTGGATGAAGTTGAGGCGCTCCTCCGTGAGATCAGTGGAAATGCCCGGATTGATGATTTCCACCTTGCCGGCCTTGCGTTCGAACGCGGTGTAGAGGCGCCGGCCCAGCAGGTTGAGGTCGGTGCTGCTGAGGCTCGAGTTGCCGGCGTGATGACGGGCGAAATCCGACAGAATGCGGTAGCTGCGGGTCAGTTCGTCCACCAGCATACGGCGCTCCTCCAATACCCTGTGAATCTTCCAGGTTGCCCTGGAGTCGAGTATCAGCAGGTGGTCCTGGCCCCATTGCCAGCGTCGTGTCAGCTCGGCCAGCAACTGCGCGCGCCGGTCGCCACGGTGCAGGCGCCGGTCGCTGAGATGTTCGTTGACCTTAAAGTAGAAACACTTGCGCGCCAGTTCCAGGCGTTCGCGCTCACCGCGTCCCTGCAGGTATTCCTGGACCTTGATCGACATCAAGACGTAGGGGTCGAGGCGGTCGACGTTGGTTTCGCCGTCGTACAGGGCGCGTTTGAAGCGGGTGCAGAGCAAGTCCGGCTGCGGATATTCGGCGGCGTAGGCCTCCATCAGCAGCAGCTTCAACACCGACTTGTAGGGCGAGTCGATCGCCTTGTGCAATTGCCACAGGGCGGCGCCGAGGAATTCGCCGGCGGGAATGTGGCCGACGCTGCCGAAATCCAGGAACTCATGCTCCAGGCCGTGGTTGGCGAGATTCCGGACGTGGGCGTCGTAGTCCTGTTCCCGGTCGGGGGGCACCAGCCACCAGGCGGGATAGCGCCCGGCCAGCAGCAGCCCGGTACGGTAGAACTCTTCCAGCAACAGGCGGTGTTGCGCGCTGCCGCTGCTGTCCTCGGACAGGGCCTCGGTTTCGCCGCGGCGGAAGTTGGCCGCGTCCATGACGAAGAATTTCACCTCCAGGCCCAGCGACTCGGCCCAGGCCCGGATCCTGGCGCATTTCTCCTGCAGCAGCCCGAGCTGGTTGTCGGTCAGGCGCGGGTGGTGGCACAGCCAGATGTCGAAGTCACTGTTTTGCGAGTAGGCGACGGTGCCGGTGCTGCCCATCAGGTACAGGGCCTGGATGTTGTATACGCGCAGGGCGCGGCGCCGGTAGCTGAACTTGCGCACCAGCGTGCCGGCCGCTTCGACGGCCCGCTTGCCCGGGCCGAAGTCGGCCACCCCGGCCGGGGTTTTTTTGTTCACGAAGCCCGGCAGCGCCGGTTCGTTGATATGGAACAGCAGGGGCAGTATGTCGACGAACACCCGCTGTTGCGGCTTGAGGCTTTCGCGCACGCGGGACAGCCGCTCGCTGTTGAGGGCGGCGAAGCGGCGTTTGATGGTTTTGAGGTGCAGCGGGGAAGAGTCGCTGACCAGTGTCAGGGGGCTGCCGTCGTGCATACTCCGGATATCGGCGGCGGTGGTGAAAACTGCAGGGTTGGGCGTGGGTCGGGGCCGAAGGCAGGGTTATGGTTTGGGCAAAGGAAAGGGCAAAGGGTAAAGGAAACATAGTATCGGTGTTGCTCTCTTCCCTTTTCCCTTTTCCCTTTGCCCTTTGCCCTGACCCTCCCGACCGGCTGGCCGCCCGTCCGTGGGCCCAGCCGCTTTCGTTCAGCGCGCCGCGGCGGCGGTTCCGGCGGGGCCGCCGGAGGGTTCCAGCTCGGCCGCCGCGCGGGCCAGAAGCGTGGCGGCACTGTCGGTTTTGCCCCATTCAGCGACGCCGAAACGGAACGACGCCACCTGCTGGTCAGCCGCCAGCGCCCGGGCAACCTTTTCGGTCAGCGTCTTGGCCGCATCCAGCGGGGTTTCGGGAAGAATCAGGCTGAAGTTGCCGGCGTCGTCCCGGCCGATGATGTCGGCCCAGCGCAGCTGGTCCTTCAGCAGTCCGCTGACGCTGCGCAGCTGCTCGTATTGCTGGCCCTCGCTGGGGTGGTGGGCGGCGAACTGCACCGCCAGCACCACCACGGACAGTGGATTGCTGTAGCGGCGGCTGCGGGCCACCTGCGGCTCGAGCAGCATCATGACGGCGCGCTGGTTCATCAGCCCGGTGACCGGATCGGCCAGCGCCAGCCGGTGCAGGCGGCGCTCGAGAGCCGGGTCGGGGGTGCAGTCGGTGAAGAAATACACCTGAGTTCCGTCCGCCAGCGGGCCGACGTGCGAACGCACCAAGTGCTGTTCCCGCTCATCGGGAACGGCGACCGTGACCCGGTCGCTGTCGCCAAGCAGAGGGGCCAGCGGCGCCGGCAGCGTCGCGCGCTGCGCGCCGGGCAACTCCCCGGCCACCGGTCCGAGCATTTCCGCAAGGGATGGGTTCACCCAGCTGATGCGGCCGCCCGCGTCGAGCGCCAGCGCGCCCGCGGGACAGCCATCCAGCAGCTGATGGATCAGCGTTGTGGTTGCGTCGTCAGTCATGTTCATGGCTCTCCTACGGCAGCCGCCCCGGAATTGCGTTGATTCCGGGTTCGGTGGGGCTTGTGGACGTTATAGCGGATGAGGGCGGAGATGCTTGAGCCCGGGTGGCATTTCCCGAACCCCCGAGTATGCTTTCTACAGGGCCCCGGCCGGGTGCGCGTGAACGGCCGGCCGGCAACAGGTATCAAGGCGCCAGAACGCCCGGAGGTTGTCCCAATGCCCCAGCGCGAAAACCCGGTTCATGTGGGCTCCCCGGATCCGGAGCTGAAAACCTCGCCCATCGTGGAGGAGACCGACGAGGCGTTTGACTACCTGGTCCAGGAGCTGGCCGACAACAGCGTCTGCCTTTTCAACGGAGTAAGCTACAAGGACGGGGCGTTCGTGTGCAGCGGCACTGAACTGCTGCGCTGTGAACGGGGCGCCTGGGTGCGGGAAGGGTCCTGCGACCCGGACAACCCCTGAGGCGTTCGGCAGCGGCGCGTCAGCGGTTATACTCGGAGGCGCGCTTGGCGCTGCCGCGGACCTGATCGGCGGGATAGCGTTCCTCGTTGATGGCGATCTTTTCGTAGGCGGCGCCAACCAGGTCGACGCCGAGTTTGTCCGCGGTGCGGATCAGGTAGATCAGTATATCCGCCAGCTCCAGGCTGACTTCGCGCAGCCGCTCGGGGGCGAGCGCGCGGCTCTCGTCCTCGGTCAACCATTGAAAATGTTCCACCAGCTCGGCGGATTCGGCGATCAGCGCCATGGCGAGATTTTTCGGCGAGTGGAACTGGTCCCAGTCCCGGCGGGCGGCGAACCGGGCCAGGCGCCGGCGCAGTCCCTCAAGGTTGTCGGGATCGGTGTCGTTAATACTCATCACTGTCTCCCGTTGCCACAGGGAAGGAGCCGTGTATCCACGATACGCACCGCACAAGGACCGTTCCGCCGCCGGCCACCGGGCTACGATGCGCGACCGGCGTGTGAAATGCAAGCTGCCGCCAAAGCTGCCGGCTGCCGCCGTGATGTGGCTGGCGCTGGCCGCCGCGGTACCGGCAGCCGAGATCCGCGGCACCGTCGCGGTCGGTACCGCGGCGCAGGACCACAGCGGCGCCGCGGAGGCAGGCATCAGCGTGGCGGCGCTGCCTCTGGACGGCCAGGCGTTGCCGGCGGTTGCCGCCGCCGATCACCGGGTGATCATTCGCCACAACCGCTTCCAGCCGGTTTACCTGGCCGTGCGCCGCGGCGACCGGCTCACGTTTGTCAACCAGGATCCGGTCTATCACCGGATCTTTTCCCCGCATGGTTCCAAGGGCTTCGATGTGCGCCTGGCCAAGCCGGGAACCGTTGGCGCCACGCGCACGGTGACCCTGGACCAAGCCGGCTCCTGGCAGATATTCGGGCGCATATTCCCGCGCCTGTACGGGCGCATCGATGTGGTCGATACCCCCTATATCCGCAACCTGTCGGCGCCGGGGCGGTTCGGGTTCTCCGATCTGGCCCTGGGGCGCTGGCAGTTGCGGGCCGCCGCCATCGGCACCGCGGTGGTGCGCGTCGAGACCGAGGCCTTTACCGCGCCGCCGCCGGTGCGCCTGGTCTTGCCGCTGCGTGGCGGGCCGCACGCCGGGGACAGGCGCGCCGGCGGCGGTGAAACCGGGCGCCCGGGTGCAGGTGTCGGTGCGCTGTTTCCGGTCTCCCCAATGGCGGCTCCATGAACATCGAGCAAAAGAATACGCTGTTTGTGGTCACGCTGATCCTGGTCGTACTCGGCGGGGTCGCGACGATGGCCTATTTCTTGATCAACCGCCAGGTCAATGACGCGATCGTCAGCGAATTGACCAGCGCCCATGCCGTCTTCGTCGAGACACAGAAACAGAGTTTCGCCGAGCTGCGCGAGCGCGCCCGGCATGTGAGCGAGGAGCCGGCGATGATCGCCGCCGCCTTTACCGGCGACGTGCCGACCGTACGCGGGATGCTCAAAGAGCTGCGTGGCGACAGCGGCGCCAACGTGCTGGCCGTTTACCAGGGCGACGATTCGGACAAGGTGGCTGCGGTGGCTGACGAGGCGCATCTGGCCGCACCCCGGGTGGTGACCTCACCGACGTTCATGGCCCTGGTGAGGGAGGTACGCGCCAGCGGCACCCGCGCTTTCGGTCACGCCATCGTGCTCGACGCACTGCTGCGCCTGGTGGCGGTGCCGGTCCGCAATCCCCTCGGCGGCAACCTCGGTGTGTTGATTTACGGTGAGCGCATCGAGCCCGGCGAGGTGGCGCGGCTGCACGACCTGGTGCGCGCCGAAGTCACCGTGTACCGTGACAACGTGGTGTTCGGTTCGACGCTTTCCGACTTCAGCGTACTGCCGGATACGCTGCAAGGCGGGTCCAAGTCGAACTTCTCTCGTCACTTCCGCGCCAACGGCAAGAGTTATTACGGCCTGGTCTACCCCGTGCTGGGACATGCGGGCGGTCCGCCCATCGCCCAGGTGCTGTTGGCCGTTCCGGCGACAGCCCAATGGGACGCCTACCGTACCCTGTGGGGCAGCGCATCGAAATTTTCCGTGCTGATCCTGCTGTTGGCGGCCCTGTTCGGGATCTGGCTCAGCCGCCGCTGGCTCACGCGGCCGCTCAAAGTCCTGGCGCGCGCCGCCGCAGCCGTCGGCGAGGGGCGCCTGGACGCGCCGCTGGGCAAGGCGGGCAAGGACGAGTTTGGTGACCTGATCCGCGCGTTCGACCGTATGATCGGGCAAATCCAGGCATCGCGGGCCGAGGAGGCCGTCAGCCGCGAGCGGTTCCTGGACTTTGCCGAGAGTTCGTCGGACTGGTTGTGGGAAACCAACCAGTACGGGCAGATCAGCTATATTTCCCGCGACGTTGCGGCGACGCTTTCAATGAATGCGGACGCGCTCATCGGCCACACTTTCCACGACGTCTTTCCCCACGACAACATGGAGGAGTTGCGCACGCTGCTGCAGCCGCGGCCCGGACGCGTGCAACCGTTCAAGGATGTCGAAGTGTGGATCACCAACAGCGAGGGCATCCGCCTGTGTCTGCGCCTCAATGGCAGGCCCTATTTCGAGGATGACCTGTTTTGCGGGTTTCGTGGCACGGCGCGCGACATAACCAAATTGAAGAACGACGAGGAGCGTCTGATCCAGCTCGCCAACCGTGACCACCTCACCGGTCTCTCCAACCGCCGCCGCTTCATGGAGGACCTGGCGCGCGAAGTGGCCGTGGCCGAGCGGCAGGGACACAGCGGCGCGGTGATGCTGATCGATCTCGACCACTTCAAGCTGGTCAACGATACCGCCGGCCACGCCGCGGGCGACGAGGTGATCGTGCAGGTCGGCGGCATGTTGCGGCGCCTGGCGCGCAGCGTCGATCATATCGGCCGTCTCAGCGGCGACGAGTTCGCCATTGCGCTCATCAATACCAATATCGAGCAGGCCAACCGCCGCGCCACCGACATACTCAAGCACCTCAGCCAGCTGCGTCCGACTTACGGCGGCAAGATTCTCAATACGTCGGCCAGCATCGGCATTGTCATCTATCCCCAGCACGGCTCGAGCCCGGCGGAACTTCTCGCCAAAGCCGACACGGCGATGTATGCGGCCAAGAAGGCCGGGCGCAACCGCGCCCACTGTTACAGCGACGACGACATGGCGCAGGAGCTGATGGGTTCACAGCTCACCTGGAAGGAGCGCATCCACAACGCGCTGGAGAACGATCTCTTTGAGCTGGCGTTCCAGCCCATCGCGCCGATCCAGGGCGGTGTGGCTGCGCGCTACGAGGTGTTGGTCCGGCTGCGCGCCGGCGAGGACATACTGCACCCGCCCGGCAGCTTCATTCCCACGGCCGAGCAGTTCGGTCTGATTCACGATGTCGACACGGTCGTGGTGCGCAAGGCGATCCGCGCCCTGGCGGCGCAGCCGCCCCATGATCCGCCGGTGTCCTTTTCCATCAACCTGTCCGGATTGTCCGTCGGCGACCCGAAGATGTTGGAGCTCATCGAGCACGAACTGGGCGAGGTGGACATCGACCGCGAGCGGGTGGTGTTCGAGATCACCGAAAGTGCGGCTTGCGAGGACATCAATCGTGCCATGGACTTCATCGCCCGGTTGCGGCGTCTCGGTTGCCGGGTGGCGCTGGACGACTTCGGCGTCGGCTTCTCTTCCTTCTCTTATCTCAAGCATCTCAAGGTGGATATCATCAAGATCGACGGCAGCTTCATTCGCGACATTGCCAACAGCAAGGAGGACCAGCTGTTCGTCAAGGCGCTGGTGGACGTGGCACGGGGAATGGGGATGCAGACAGTGGCCGAATTCGTGGAAAGCGCCGAAAGCCTGCGGCTGGTCCGCCGGTTGGGGGTGGACTATGCCCAGGGCTACTATGTGGGCAAGCCGAGCGCGGAGCCGATGGCTGCCGCGCTGCCGGAGTTGGTTGTCGGCCAGGGGTGAGTGGCGCGCCGGCTCAGGGCTGCGGCAAGCGCTGGCGCGCGCGCCGCGCTGCCGCGCGCACCTGGTCGGGCGCGGTGCCGCCAACATGGTTGCGCGCCGCCACCGAACCTTCCAGGGTAAGCACTTCGAATACGTCGGCCTCGATCGCGGCGGAAAACTGCCGCAGCTCCTCCAGGCTCATCTGCGACAGGTCGCGGCCGGTTTCGACGCCGTGACGCACGGCGCCGCCCACCACTTCATGGGCGTCGCGAAACGGCACGCCTTTGCCCACCAGGTAGTCGGCCAGATCCGTGGCAGTGGAGAATCCAGCGCGCGCGGCACGGTACATGTTGTCGCGCTTGGGTTCGATGGCCGGGACCATGTCGGCGAACGCGCGCAGGCAGTCCGCCAGGGTGTCGACCGTGTCGAACAGCGGCTCCTTGTCTTCCTGGTTGTCCTTGTTGTAGGCCAGCGGCTGGCCTTTCATCAGGGTCAGCAGCGCGACCAGGTTGCCGTTGACGCGGCCGGTCTTGCCCCGCACCAGTTCCGGTACGTCCGGGTTCTTCTTCTGCGGCATGATCGAAGAGCCGGTACAGAACCGGTCCGGCAGTTCGATGAAGTCGAACTGGGCCGACGCCCACAGGATCAGCTCTTCGGAGAAGCGTGACAAATGGGTCAGGCACAGCGCCGCGGCGGCGGCGAATTCAATGGCGAAATCCCGGTCACTGACCGCATCCAGGGAGTTTTCGCTGGGCTGGTCGAAGCCCAGCTCGGCCGCGGTGTAGGCGCGATCGATGGGATAGCTGGTGCCGGCCAGGGCGGCGGCGCCGAGCGGCATGACGTTCATGCGCCGGCGGCAGTCGGCCAGGCGCCCGGCGTCGCGCTCCAGCATCTCGCACCACGCCAGCAGGTGATGGCCGAACGTCACCGGTTGGGCCACTTGCAGATGGGTGAAGCCAGGCATGATGGTGCCGGCTTCGCGCTCGGCCATATCGATCAGCGCCTCGCGCAGGCGCACCAGGGTGCCGAGAATGCCGTCGATGGCTGCGCGCAGATAGATGCGGATGTCGGTGGCCACCTGGTCGTTGCGCGAGCGCCCCGTATGCAGCTTCTTGCCCGCGTCGCCGACGCGCTGGGTCAGGCGCGCCTCGATATTCATGTGCACGTCCTCGAGCGCCACCGACCAGGCGAAGTCGCCGCGCTCGATCTCGCCCCGGATATCCTCGAGACCTTTGACGATGGCGTCCCGTTCGGCGGGTGTAAGAATCCCCGCCTCGGCGAGCATGCGCGCGTGGGCGATCGAGCCCTGGATGTCGGCCGCGTACAGGCGCTGATCGAAGCCCACGGACGCGGTGAAGGTCTCGACGAAAGCGTCGGTGGCTTCGGCGAAGCGGCCTTTCCAGGGCTTGTCGGTGTGCTGGTCTTTGCTCATGGCCGGGCTCGGGGCTGATCAGTTTTCGCGCAGTATAACAGTTCTTCAGCCCGGTACTCATGGGCAGGTGCCCGGCGCGCGGCGCTTGTGTTGGAGATCGCCCATGGTTTACAACTAGACCCTACCCACCAGTCGATGACCGAGCAGGCGGCCGGCATGGAACGTCCATCGTATCGCCCCGGGACGCCGGGCGAGGCACATACCTTTCTTCCGGATTTCTGCAACATCCGCATGGTGTTCGCGGTGGTCATCATGGCCGAGCTGTTGGCCCTCGTGCTGGTATTGGGCGTTCCCGAGGCGGGCGGCCCGCGGTGGGAGGTGCTGGGCATTACCTCGCTGTTCATACAGTGGGTGGCGCTCACGTCGGCCGGGCTGTTGTGCATGTTGCGCCGCACCCTGGCCCGCTTCGGCAACATCGGTGCCGGAATCGCCAGTTATGCGCTGGTGCTGCTGGCAACCCTCGTGTTGAGCGAGTTGAGCTTTCGTCTCGGACAGGCTCAGGGTCTGCAGTTCAGTACCGGGTGGCACCGCGCGTTCCTGTTGGACAACCTCGGAGTGAGCGCCATTGTCAGCGCGGTGGCGCTGCGGTTCTTCTACCTGCAGCATCAACAGCGGCTGTACCTCTATGCGCAGCTCGAAGCGCGCGTGGAGGCCCTGCAGGCGCGCATCCGGCCTCACTTTCTGTTCAACAGCATGAACACCATTGCCGCCATGATCCGAACCCGTCCGCGGGACGCCGAGCAGGCGGTGGAAAACCTGTCCGACCTGTTCCGTTTCAGCCTCGCCGACGCCGGGCGGCGCGTGACCCTCAAGGAGGAGCTGGACATCGCCCGGCGCTACGTGCAGATGGAACAGCTGCGCCTGGGCGAGCGCCTGGAGGTGCAGTGGGATTTCGACGCCGTGCCGGAGGACCTGTCGCTGCCGCCGCTGGTGCTCCAGCCGCTGCTGGAGAACGCCATTTACCACGGCATTGAGAAGTTGCCCGGCGGTGGTACGGTCACCGTCCGCGGCCGCTTGACGGACGGCGTGCTGGACATTTGCCTGGAAAACCCCGTTGCCGCTGGCGGCGATGAACCGCGCGGCCGCGGCCAGCGCATGGCGCTGGACAACATCCGCGAGCGGCTGCGTTTCGCGTTTGGTCCGCGGGCTCGGCTTGACCTCGACAAGCGCGAGGGCCTCTGCCGGGTCGAAGTCTCGTTTCCGATCAAGGACGCGGTCTCATGAGAGTGCTGATTACCGACGATGAGGCGCCGGCCCGGGCGCGGCTGCGTGCCCTGGTCGACGAGATCGGGCGCCATGAAGTGGTGGCGGAAGCCGCCAGCGGCAGCGACGCCCTGGCGCTGTGCGAACGGCTGCAGCCCGATGCGCTGCTGCTGGACATCCGCATGCCGGGAATCGACGGCCTCGAGACCGCGCGCCACCTGGCCCAGCTCGAACATCCGCCGGCGGTGATTTTCACCACCGCCTATGATCAGCACGCGGTGGAAGCGTTCGACGCCAGCGCCGTGGATTACCTGCTCAAGCCGATCCGGCGCGAGCGGTTGGAGGAAGCGCTGGACAAGGTCCAGCGGCTCACCCGCGCGCAGCTCGCCGCAGTGGGCGCCCAGGCTGGACAGGATAGGACCCGCACCCACATCTGCGCCCGGATCCGAGGCAACCTGAGGCTGATCCCGGTGGACGAGGTGCTGTATTTCATGGCCGACCAGAAGTACGTGATCGTGCGTCACCTGCGGGGCGAGGTACTGGTCGAGGAATCACTGAAGTCGCTGGAGCAGGAGTTTGGCGGGCGGTTTCTGCGCATCCATCGCAATGCCCTGGTGGCCAAAGCCTATCTGGAGGGCATGGAAAGGGCCGCCGGCGGGCGCCTGTTGGTGCGCCTGCGGCATGTCGAGGAAGGTCTGGAGGTGAGCCGCCGACACGCCGCCGAGGTGCGCCAGAACATGAAGCTCAAATCCTAGCCCCGGGGCGTCAGCGCACCGGCGTCCCGTGCCGCGCCACGGTGGCATCGCGGCCGTCCAGCACGTGCCGCGAGTTGGCGATGGCGGCATCGACCCGCCCGCCGAACATCTCCACCGTATTGATGCCGACGATCCGTTCGCTGAGCTCACGGCCGCGGGCATCGAGGAACAGGATGGTGGGCGTCACGCGAACGTCGTAGCGCCGCGCCAGTTGGTCCGCGGCAACCCGACGTCCGTGGAAATCGCGGATGCTCGGCTGCTCGTCGATGACAATTTTCCGTATAATCACCTTGTCGTCGTAATCCCCGCTGATGAGCATCGGCCGCAGGATCTCGCGCTCCAGCAGCTCGCAGTAGGAACAGTCGCTGGCGGTGAACACCAGCATGATCGGCAGCCGCCTGGCGGTGGCGAGCTTGGCATCGGCGCTGAGGTTGGAAGTGACCGTAACGCGCGGCGCGGCCGCTACCGCGGCGAGGCCCCACAGGGCGAGAAGCAGCGCCAGCAACAGGCGCTGCACCCGGAGATCAGTGCAGGTCTGGTTCATGGTTGTTGATGACAGCGGTTAGTGGCGCCGCAGGGACGGCGGAACTGTCTGAATTCTCCCACAAATCGTGGTTGGGGGCCAGCGGAAGGGCGCCTGCGCGGCCGCTGCGGCCCTGGTAGCCAAACGACACGTTGACGGAAAATCGACCCAAAATGCCCGAAAATCGAATCAGAATCGCCACCCGCAAGAGCCAGCTGGCGTTGTGGCAGGCCGAGCACGTGGCCGCACTGCTGCGCCGTTTCCACCCCGGCCTGGAGGTGGAACTGGTGGGGATGAGCACCCAGGGCGATCGCGTCCTGGACACGCCGCTGGCCAAGATCGGCGGCAAGGGGCTGTTCGTCAAGGAACTGGAGCAGGGCATGCTGGCGGGCGAAGCCGATCTGGCCGTGCACTCCATGAAGGACGTGCCGGTGGAGCTGCCCGCGGGCCTGCACATCGCGGTGGTGCTGGAGCGGGAGGACCCCCGCGACGCGTTCGTATCGCCGCGCTTCGACGGCATCGACGAGCTGCCGGCGGGCGCGCGCGTGGGAACGTCCAGCCTGCGCCGGCGCTGCCAGCTGGCGGAAATGCGCCCGGATCTCGACATCGCCGACCTGCGCGGCAACGTCAACACCCGGCTCGACAAGCTGGACCGGGGCCACTACGACGCGGTTGTTCTCGCCAGCGCCGGCCTGCGCCGGCTGGGCCTGGAGGATCGCATCCGCCAGGCGCTGGGCCCGGAGGTCATGCTGCCCGCCATCGGCCAGGGCGTCATCGGCGTCGAATGCCGGGTCGGCGACGCACGCATCCAGCAGCTGCTGGCACCCCTGAGCCACGCCGACACCGAGGTGCGGATCCGCGCCGAGCGCGCCCTCAACCACCATCTCCACGGCGGCTGCCAGGTGCCCATCGCCGGCCATGCCGAACTGGGCCACGGCGTGGTGGTGCTGCGCGGTCTGGTGGGGCGCCCCGACGGCAGCGAAGTGGTGCACGGCGTGATCAGCGGCCGGCCGGACGACGCCGAGGAGCTGGGCGCGGTGCTGGCCGAGGACCTGCTGTCGCGCGGCGCGCGCAGCATCCTCGACGAGTTGTTCGAGGCCGGGGCCTGATCGGCTGGCCACGGCGGAACACCGGGATCGGCGATGACCCACGCGCGAACGCCCAACTCCGCCTCTGCCGACCTTGCCGGCATCGGCGTGCTGGTCACCCGGCCGGCCCACCAGGCCGACGGGTTGTGCCGGTTGATCGAGGCGGCCGGCGGTCGGGCGGTTCGCTTCCCGGTGCTGGAGATCGCCGAGCCGCGCAACCCGGCGGCGTTGCGGCCCGTAATGGACCGTATCGAGGACTATGACCTGGCGCTGTTCGTCAGCGCCAACGCCGTGGAGCGCGGGCTGGCGCGAATCACCGCGCGGGGTCCGTGGCCGCCACGGCTGCGCACGGTCGCCATCGGTGCGGCGTCGGCGCGCGAGCTGGAGCGCCGCGGCCGGCGTGCGGACATCCGCCCCCGGGGCCGCTATGACAGCGAGGCCCTGCTCGCCTTGCCGCAGTTGCAGGACTTGCGCGGCCGGCGGGTGGTGATCTTTCGTGGCGAAGGCGGCCGCGAACTGCTGGCCGACACCCTGCGCCGGCGCGGCGCCGAGGTCGATTACGCCGAGGTGTACCGGCGGGTCCGGCCCACGGCTCCGGATACTGCCGGCCTGCTGCAGCGTTGGGAGGGCGGCGAGATCCAGGTGGTGGTCGTCACCAGCAATGAGGGGCTGCGCAATCTGTGCAGCCTGCTGCCATCGCCGGCGCGTCCGCGTTTGTATCGCACGCCGCTGGTGGTGGTCAGTGAACGTATGCTACAACTTGCTCAGGAACTGGGGTTTACGGCGCCGATCGTCGTAGCCGAGCGGGCGGCTGACGATGCCATCGTAGCCGCCATCGGCCGTTGTGGTTCCGGAGTGTCGAATTAGAGAGGTTCCATGGCCGAGAAGGACGATACGCAGGGCGACAAGACCGCCGGTGGTTCCAACGCGGCGGAGACGAAATCCCGCCGACGCACGCCAGCCCCCAAGCCCGATGCAGCCGCCGGCAGCGCGGCCGGCAAGGGTGCCGCCGCGCCGGGGCGTCGGCGGCCGTGGGCGCTGGTGGTGGCGCTGGTTGCCCTGCTCGCGGCAGCCGCCGCCGGCGGCTTCGGGTATTACCTGTGGCGCGAACTGGGCCTGGCCCGCCAGGACCTGCAACAGTTCCAGACCCGCACCGACGCCGGCCTCGGCGACCTGCGTTCCAACCTGAACCAGGGGCTGCAGCAGTTGCGCCAGCAACAGGCCGACCTGCGCCGCGGACAACAGGACGTCGACAAGGCCCTGCAGAACCTGCGGCAGCTGGCCGGCCGCGACCAGAACGGCTGGGTCCTGGCCGAAGTCGAATACCTGATGCGCATCGCCAACCAGCGCCTGCGCCTGACCCGCGACGTGGATACGGCGGTCGAGGCGCTGTCGGCGGCCGACCAGCGCCTGCGCGATCTGGCCGATCCCGGCCTGACCCCTATACGCCAGCAGCTGGCCAACGAAATCGCCGCCCTCAAGGCGGTGCCGCGTCCCGACATCGCCGGCATGGCACTGCAACTCGAGAGCCTGGAGCAGCAGTCGGACCGGCTCACCGTCGGCGCCACCCAGCGCGGCCACGCCCTGGATGAAACCGCCGCCGCCGGCCGTCCGGAGTCGGGTGCCGGCGGTGAAGGCTGGCGCGGCGCGCTCAAGGGCGTCTGGACGGAACTCAAAACCCTGGTGGTGATCCGCCGCCACGACCAGCCCATCGCCCCCCTGCTCAGTCCCGCGCAGGACCGCCTGCTGCGCGAAATCCTGCGCCTGAAGCTCGAATCGGCCCGGGTGGCATTGCTCGAAGACAACCCGAAGTTGTTTGCCGACAGCATCAAGGGTGCGCGCGAATGGCTGCAGCAGCGTTTCGACCCGCACGACGCGGCCGTGGCAAGCATGCTGAAACAGCTCGACGGCCTGGCCACGGCAGAAATTCGACCCAAGCTGCCGGATATTTCCGCGTCGCTGCGCAGCCTGCGCCAGCGGCTCGAACGCCGTGGAGAGCAGGTGCACGAACCGTCGCCGCCTCCCGCGGCCGCTGCGCACCCGCCCGCGCCCGGACCCGATACCGGCTCGCAGAACGCCGCGCCGGCGCCGGCCGCCACCGGCAAGGAATAGCTGCCGATGAGACTGTTGATCGCTTTTGTCCTGTTGCTGCTGGTTACGGTCAGCGTGGCCCTGATCGTGTTGCATGACCCCGGCTACGTGCTGATCTCCTACGGCGTGTGGACGCTGGAGACCACCCTGTCGTTCTTTCTCATCGCCCTGGCGCTGGGCTACGTGGTGTTGTACTACTTGGCCCACACCCTGCGCGGGCTGTGGCGCCTGCCGGTGCGGGTCCACGACTGGCGCGCCTCGCACCACCGCGACCGCTCCCGGGACAGTTTCTACCGCGGCATGACCGAGCTGGCCGAGGGACGCTGGAAAACCGCCGAGCGCCATCTGGTCAGGAGCGCCCGCTACAGCGAGGCGCCGATGCTGGTGTATCTCGGAGCCGCCCGCGCCGCCCAGCAGCAGGGTGCGCCGGAGCGGCGCGACCGCTACCTGCACCTGGCCCACGAAAGCGCACCGTCCGCGGTGGTGGCGGTGGGCTTGACCCAGGCACAGCTGCAGATCGCCCACGAACAGCTCGAGCAGGCCCTGGCCACCCTCACCCACTTGCGCAGCCTCGAGCCGCGCAACACCTACGTGTTGCGCATGCTCATGAAGCTCTACCAGGAACTGCGCGATTGGGAGCACCTGCGCGACCTGCTGCCGGAACTGCGCAAGCGCAATGTGCTGGACAGCGTACAGCTTGCCAAGCTGGAGGCCCGCGTTTATTCGGAGCTGCTGCGGCGGGCGGCGGCATCCGGCGACAGCCAGGCGCTGCGCAGCGCCTGGGAAGCGATTCCCAAGCCGCAGCGCGAGGACAGCGAACTGGTGCTCGAGTACGCCAAACTGCTGCAGGGCCGCGGCGAGGGCGAGGAGGCCGAACCGCTGGTGCGGGCGGCTCTGCGCCGGCGCTGGAGCGAAAAACTGGTGCATGTCTACGGGCTGCTCGACAGCGACGACCCGGCGCGGCAGCTGGCGGCGGCCGAAGCCTGGGCCAAGGATTACGGCAAAAACCCGGTGCTGCTGCTCACCCTGGGTCGCCTGTGCCTGCGCAACCGGCTGTGGGGCAAGGCGCGGATCTACCTGGAATCCAGCATTGGCGCCGGGCCGCGCGCCGAAGCCTACAATGAGCTGGGGGCGCTGCTCGAGCGCATGGGGGATGCCGACGCCGCCATGAACTGCTACCGCGAGGGCATGGCGTTGGCGGTCAGCGAGGGCACCTACCGTTTTCCGGAAGACGCCGACCTCAGCGCCGAAGCGGAGGTGCACACCGAGCAGCTGGAGCACAAGGCCGGGGCTTAGCTCGCTTACTGCACCATCCGGCCTAAGTGGCAGCGGCACCATGCGCCCGGCGGGTCGCTTAACCGCATTCGGCGCGCCGAATGCGGCCGGCGCACCCTACGGGCTAGAAATGTCGGATGGATAGGCTCGGCGCATCAACCCTGCGAAGGCAGGCCACAACCGGGAGCGCGGTGGACTATCCGGGTCGAGCGCCACATATCAGGCGACGTTGCTCGGCCGGGTGTTGAACTCGAAAGCGTCGGAAAACATGCGCGCCTCGGGCAGTCCGTGCTCCGCGAACAGATCCTTGGCCCCGTGGACCATGGCCGGCGGACCGCTCATGTAGAGATCGAAGCCGCTCAGGTCGGGATAGGCGCGCAGCACCGCATCGGTCACCAGTCCGGTTTCCCCCTGCCAGTGATCGCCGGCATCGGGCTCCGACAGCACCGGGGTGTAGCGGAAGTTGGCATGGTCCCGGGTCCAGCGCTCCGGCAGCTCGGCGAGATACAGGTCGCGGCGGGTCCGCACGCCCCAGAACAGATGCATCGGGCGCGGATCGCCGATGTGAAAGGCGTGCTCGAGGATACCCTTGAGCGGCGCAAAGCCGGTGCCGCCGCCCATCAGCAGCACCGGGCGCTCGGAGTTCTCCCGCAGGAAGAAGGTGCCGAGGGGGCCCTCGATGCGCCAGATGGCCTTTTCGCGCAGCTCGTGGAACACATAGTGGGTAAAGCCGCCGCCTTCCACGTGGCGCACGTGCAGCTCGATCAGTTCGCTCTGATGGGGCGCGCTGGCGATGGAGAAGCTGCGCCGCGTGCCGTCGCCCATAAGCACGTCGATATACTGGCCGGCCAGAAAACGCAGCCGCTGGCTGTCGGGCACCTTCAGCCACAGGCGCATCACGTCGTGGGACAGCGGCTCCTTCCTCACCACCTTGCACGGCAGGTTCCTGATCCTGACCTCGTCGGGCACCTCGATCTCGCTGCTTTCGATGACCAGGTCGGAGGTGGGCTGCGCCTGGCAGAACAGGGCCTCGCCGGCCTCCACATCCTCCAGGGCCGGAAACGCGTCGTCGTAGCAATATTCGCCCCGCAGCACCCGCCCGATGCAGGTGCCGCAGGAACCGCTGCGGCAGCTGTAGGGCAGGACAAAGCCGTGGCGCAGCGCGGCGTCGAGGATCGACTCGCCGGCCTCGACGGTGAAGGTGTGCCCGCTGGGCTGGACGGTTATGAGATACGACATGCGATAACGGCGACTGCAGCGTAAAAGGCCGATCATTGTCGCCCAATCCGGTGGCGATAAAAACCCCAGTGCCCAGGGGTCTTGCGCGTCAGGCGCGGGGCAGGCTGCGCTTGCTGCGCAGCCACTTCAGCAGCGGCTCCCACTGTTCCAGGTCCTGATACACCAGCGACGGCGCCAGTTCGAATATGCCCAGCCCGCGTTCGGCGGCGCGGATGTAGTTCTGGGTGTCGCGCAGCGTGGTGATGAAGGGGATCTTGAGGCTCTCCAGGAACCGCTCCAGGCTGTGGTAAACGAGCGTGTACTCGCGCACCCGGTTGGCGATCACCGCCAGCCGCGTCTGTTGCCGCGACACCTTGCCCACCAGCAGCAGGTCCTTGATGAAATGGGCGGCGGCGCGCATGTCGATGGGCGACGGCAGCACCGGGATCAGGATCGTCTCGGCGCGCCGCACCAGATCGGTGAGGTCCTTGCCGTGCACCGCCGCCGGGGCGTCGATGATGGCGTATTCAGTGCTGCGCGGCGCCCGGGCCGGGGCCTCCCAGGCCTTGATGCCGTGAATCGGTGCTCGATCCTCCGGCCGTGCGGCCAGCCAGTCACTGCTCGAGCCCTGAGGGTCAAAGTCTTCCAGCGTGACCGCCGCGCCCTGCTCGGCCGCATAGTAGCTGGCCAGGTTGGTGGCGATGGTGCTCTTGCCGCACCCCCCCTTGGAATTCAGGACCATGATGGTGCGCATTGTTATTCTCCTTGTCTCCGGCCACTCACTCCTGCCGTGTCGAGCGATCACCCAACCATACCACTGGTGGTGGGGATTTTCATGGTGGCCGCCCCGGCGGGCTGTGGCCTACATGCCGTCGTTGTCCTCCCCGCGCAGGGTGCCGAAGATGCCGAGGCTGTCCCAGATCTCGTCCACCCGCTGCCTCACCGCGTCACTCATGCGGATCGGCCGGCCCCATTCCCGCCCGGTTTCGCCGCGCCATTTGTTGGTGGCGTCGAAGCCGATCTTGCCGCCGAGCCCGGAGACCGGCGAGGCGAAGTCGAGATAGTCGATGGGCGTGTTGTCGACAATGGTGGTGTCGCGGGCCGGGTCCATGCGGGTGGTCATGGCCCAGATGACGTCCTTCCAATCGCGCACGTTGATGTCGTCGTCGACGACAATCACGAACTTCGTGTACATGAACTGCCGCAAGAACGACCATACGCCGAACATCACCCGCTTTGCGTGGCCCGGGTACTGCTTGTTCATGCTCACCACCGCCAGGCGGTAGGAGCATCCTTCCGGCGGCAGGTAGAAGTCGGTGATTTCCGGGAACTGCTTCTGCAGGATCGGCACGAACACCTCGTTCAGCGCCACCCCCAACACCGCCGGCTCGTCGGGCGGGCGGCCGGTGTAGGTGCTGTGATAAATAGGATCCCGGCGGTGAGTGATGCGCTCGACGGTGAACACCGGAAAGCGCTCCACCTCGTTGTAATAGCCGGTGTGGTCGCCGAACGGGCCTTCGTCGGCCTCGTCGCCCGGCTCGAGAAAACCTTCCAGCACGAACTCGGCCGAGGCCGGAACCTGCAGCGCCGAGCCCAGACACTGCACCACTTCGGTTTTGTCGCCCCGCAGCAGGCCGGCGAAGCCGTACTCCGACAACGTATCGGGCACCGGGGTCACCGCGGCGAGGATGGTGGCCGGGTCGGCGCCCAGGGCCACCGCCACCGGAAACCGCTGGCCGGGATGGACCTGGCACCAGTCGCGGTAGTCCAGTGCGCCGCCGCGGTGGGCCAGCCAGCGCATAATCACCCGGTTGCGCCCGATCACCTGCTGGCGATAAATCCCCAGGTTCTGGCGCTCCTTGCGCGGCCCGCGGGTCACCACCAGGGCCCAGGTGATGAGCGGGCCGGCGTCGTCGGGCCAGCAGGTCTGGATCGGCAGGCGGGACAGGTCCACGTCGTCGCCCTCCACCACCACTTCCTGGCACGGCGCCTTCTTTACCACCTTGGGCGCCATGTTCAGCACTTGTTTGAACACCGGCAGCTTGTCCCAGGCATCCTTGAAGCCCTTGGGCGGTTCCGGCTCCTTGAGGAACGCCAGCAGCCTGCCCACCTCCCGCAGCGCATCCACCGAGTCCTCGCCCATGCCCAGCGCCACCCGCCGCGGGGTGCCGAAAAGATTGGCCAGCACCGGCACGTCCGATCCCTTCGGATTCTCGAACAGCAGCGCCGGGCCGCCGGCGCGCAGGGTGCGGTCGCAGATTTCGGTGATCTCCAGGCTCGGGTCCACTTCCACGGTGATCCGTTTCAGCTCACCCTGCTGTTCCAGCTGATTGATGAAGTCGCGCAGGTCGCGGTAGTTCATGGCGGGCTCCCGAGAAATCTCGGGGCATTATACGGGACATCACCGAGAGCGGCACGAGGACGGCCGGCAGGAACGGACAATCGCCCGCTATTGCGGGTGCACCAGCGCGAACAAGGATGAACCGGGCCGAACGCATATTTCGACTTCATGGGTTACTGAAAGGACGCCGGCCGGTACCCATGGCCCGGCTGCGCGAAGAGCTGCATGCGTCGCGCGCCACCGTGGTCCGTGATCTCGCGTATCTGCGTGACTTTATGGGCGCACCGGTGGTCTATGACCGCGAGCGCAACGGCCACCGCTACGATCCGGATGCCCCCGAGTACGAACTGCCGGGCCTGTGGTTCAACGACACCGAGCTCCACGCCCTGCTCGCCAGTGAACAGCTCCTGGAGGCGGTCCAGCCGGGGCTGCTCGCGCCCTACATCGGCCCCCTCAAGGCCCGCATCCGCAAGCTCCTGGAGGAAAGCGTCCATAGCGCCGACGTTTTCGCCTCCCGGGTTGTGCTGCAACCCTTCGCCCGGCGCCGCGTCGACGAGGAGCTTTTCGGCAACGTTTCGAGCGGTGTCCTCGACGGTACGCCTTTGCAGCTGACCTACGACGGCCGCGAGCGCGGTGCGCTCACTCGCCGTCGCGTCCATCCCTATCGCCTGCTGCATTACCGCGACAACTGGTACCTCGTGGGCTGGTGCGAACGCGCCCGCGCGCTGCGTACGTTCTCGTTGGACCGCATTCGCCAGGTCGCGACAGCTGGCGGCGCCTTACGGCCGCCAGCCGATGCCGCCCTCGACCGTTACCTCGGCGCGAGCTTCGGCATCTTCACCGGTAGCGCCACCGCTTGGGCGGTGCTGCGCTTTTCACCCGAGCGCGCCCGCTGGGTGGCCGACGAGGTCTGGCACCCCGACCAGATTGCCCAGTGGGTCGGCGAGGAATACGAGCTGCAGGTGCCCTACTCGGATCCCCGCGAACTGCTCATGGACATTCTCAAATACGGGCCGGACGTGGAGGTGCTCGCCCCGAACGAGCTCAGGGCACTGGTCGCCGCACGGGTGGGCGAGGCCGCGGCGCAGTACCGCTCGGCCGCGGAATCACCCAAACCGCCTGCAGGTGACCTAAAGGGATCATGACCATGCTGGCCTTATCGACATCCGGGCACCGTAGGGTGCGTTCGCGACGCAACGCACCGCGTCGCCCCCGAGGTTCCGTCTCGTGACCGACATCTACCGCATCCACGTCACCCTGAAATACGCTGCTCCGCCCATCTGGCGTCGCATCGAAGTGCCCGCCGACATCAGGCTCGGGCGGCTGCACCGGATCCTGCAGACGGTCATGGGCTGGACCGACAGCCACCTGCACGCGTTTCGCGCCGGCGACGTGACCTACGGCGTGCCCGACCCGGATTTTCCTGACGCGACGCGCGCGGAGCGCAACGTCCGGCTGGACAAGATCGCCGCCCCCGGCGACACCTTCATCTACGAGTACGACTTCGGCGACGGCTGGGAACATGAACTCAAGATTGAAAAGGTGTTGCCCGCTGACTACACGATTCACTATCCCCGCTGTATTGCCGGCGAACGTGCCTGCCCGCCCGAAGACTGCGGCGGCCCACCGGGTTATGAGGATTTGCTCGCCGCCCTCGGCGACCCCGCCCACCCCGAGCATGAGGCCATGCACGATTGGGCCGGCCCCGGTTTCGATCCGGAGCGCTTCGATCTGGCCGAAGTGAACCGGTTGTTGTGGCGGCTGCGCTGAGCGAAATGCCGAAGCTCTTTCTCGACAGGCTCAGCTGGTGAGCCACCGGGGGT
The DNA here is from genome assembly GCA_037385045.1 of Gammaproteobacteria bacterium. Taxonomy (GTDB): domain Bacteria; phylum Pseudomonadota; class Gammaproteobacteria; order JASBUN01; family JASBUN01; genus JARRNJ01. The sequence goes on from JARRNJ010000037.1 coordinate 27,839, forward strand.
GGTAAAACGTTCTGTGAGCGAAGACCGGGAACGCCTGCACAATGCAATGCGCCAATGGCGCGTCGCCGGTTGGCGCCCGGCAACGCAAGAACGGGGACGAGAATGGAACTGATCCTAAAAGTCGATCCGAGTTTCGAGCCGAGCCTCACGATCCGGGTCCGACTGCCGGATTCCGCGGAGGAAATTGGCAAGCTGTATGCCGAAGGAGGCAACCACAGTTTTACTGACGTCGATGTCCCACGGATCACCCGCGTGCTGGAGTCCGGCGAAATCGCCCGAATCCGCCGATTGGTCGACCAAGCGAAGGTCTCGTTGGCACCGCCACTGGCGGACGGGCTCGACGGCACCACCGTAACGCTGGAGATCGACCATGGAATGAACGCCGCGACCTACACCTGGTGGAACGAGGCGCCCGAGGGTTGGGAACCGGTTCGGGAACTGGCACAGGAGCTGGCAACGCTGGCGGGAATGGAAGAGAGGCTCGGCTGGTGAGGCAGCGTGTACGTTAGATAAGGACGAAAATATGTGGATTGATGTACCGGTCAGATGTGCGCAACTATTTGCCTCATCCGGCCGCAATGGAGGCATTGGCCGGTATGCCAGCGGCGCAACGCAAGACGTTTGCCTCCCGACTTACCGCCGGACCTCTTCGGGTAGGGTCCTCACAAGCAAAAGGAGCGAGACCGATGGAACTTGATTTAGCCGTCCTAAGAAGTGCGCTCAGAGGTACAGCGGCTGCCCTTCGTTGCGTCACCGATTATCAGCCCGCAGGCGGGCCCGGTGACAAGGTGTTTCCACCTACCTACGAAGGCGGCAAATACGCGGTCGAGACACGTATGGTCGATGGAAATCCTGTGGATTGCGTGCTGCTCGATTCGGTGC
>JARRNJ010000038.1:0-49378 GCA_037385045.1 Gammaproteobacteria bacterium
AGGAAAATCCCAGTCCGTCCGACGACGAGATCCGCACGGGGATGTCAGGAAATCTGTGCCGCTGCACCGGTTACCAGAATATCGTCAAGGCGGTGCAATACGCCGCCAGGAAGATGCAGCCCGCAGGAGGAGAATAAGTCATGGCGACGACCGCAGAGAATCTGGAACGCGAACAGCAGCTGGAGGGAATCGGTTGTGCACGCAAGCGCAAGGAGGATCCCCGCTTCATCCAGGGGCGCGGCAATTACGTGGATGACATCAAGCTGCCGGGCATGTTGTTCGGCGCCCTGGTGCGCAGCCCCTTCGGCCACGCCCGCATCAAGTCCGTCAACAAGGAAAAGGCCCTGGCGCTGCCCGGGGTCCACGCCGTGCTCACCGCCGATGACCTCAAGCCCCTGAAGCTGCACTGGATGCCCACCCTGGCCGGCGACCAGCAGGCGGTGCTGGCCGACGAGAAAGTCTCGTTCCAGTACCAGGAAGTGGCGATGGTGATCGCCGACAATCGCTACGTTGCCGCCGACGCGGTGGAACTGGTGGAAGTGGAGTACGAGGAACTGCCGGTGCTGGTGGATGCGAAGAAAGCCATGGAGCCCGACGCACCGATCGTCCGCGATGACCTGGTCGGCAAGGACAACGCCGGGCAGGGCAAGCGGTTGCACGACAACCATATCTTCACCTGGGAGGTGGGCGACAAGGACAACACCGATAAGGTGTTCCAAAGCGCTGAAGTGACGGTGAAGCAGGAATTGCTCAACCCCCGCGTACACCCGTGCCCGTTGGAGACCTGCGGCTGTGTTGCCTCGTTCGACAAAGTGCGGGGCGACCTGACCGTCTACATGACCTCCCAGGCGCCGCACGTGGTGCGCACGGTGGTGTCCCTGCTGTCCGGACTGGCGGAGAGCAAGATTCGTGTCGTGTCGCCGGACATCGGCGGCGGTTTCGGCAACAAGGTTGGCGTCTACCCCGGCTATGTGGTCGCGATCGTCGCATCAATTGTGCTGGGCCGGCCGGTGAAATGGATCGAGTCCCGCATTGAGAACATTTCCACCACCGCGTTCGCCCGCGACTACCACATGACTGGTGAGTTGGCCGCTGACAAGGACGGGCACATCAAGGCGCTGCGGGTCAACGTCATTGCCGACCACGGTGCGTTCAATTCCCATGCCCAGCCGACCAAGTGGCCGGCCGGCTTGTTCAGCATCTGCACCGGCTCCTACGACATTCCCACGGCCCACGTGCGCGTGGACGGGGTGTATACCAACAAGGCGCCCGGCGGTGTGGCTTACCGCTGTTCGTTCCGGGTGACCGAAGCCGTGCACCTGATCGAACGCATGATCGACGTGTTGGCGCAGGAGCTGGGCATCGACAAGGCGGAGATCCGTCTGCGCAACTTTATCCAGCCGGAGCAGTTTCCCTACGACAGCGCCCTGGGCTGGCAGTACGACAGCGGCAATTATCCGGCGGCGCTGAAGAAGGTGCTCGACGCCGTGGACTACGAGGGTTTGCGCAAGGAACAGGCGGAGAAACGCGCGCGCGGCGAGATGATGGGTATCGGCATCTGCACCTTCACCGAGATCGTCGGCGCCGGCCCGAGCAAGGCCTGCGACATACTGGGCGTGGGCATGTTCGACAGCGCCGAGATCCGGGTGCATCCCACCGGCAGCGCCATCGCCCGCATGGGCACCATCACCCAGGGGCAGGGCCATCAGACCACCTACGCCCAGATCATCGCCACGGAGCTGGGATTGTCGTCGGAGGACATCCAGATCGAGGAGGGCGACACCAGTACCGCGCCTTACGGACTCGGCACCTACGGTTCGCGCAGCACGCCGGTAGGCGGCGCCGCGACGGCCCAGGCGGCGCGCAAGATCCACGACAAGGCGCGCAAGATCGCTGCCCATCTGCTGGAGGTCAGCGAAGACGACCTGGAGTGGGATATCGACCGGTTCACAGTCAAGGGTGTTCCCGGCCAGGAAAAGACCATGAAGGAGATCGCCTGGGCGGCCTACAACAATGTTCCCGAAGGCATGGAAATGGGCCTCGAGGCGGTGGAATACTACGATCCGCCCAACTTCACCTATCCCTTCGGGGCATACCTGTGCGTCGTCGACATCGACCGGTTCACCGGTGAAACCCATGTCCGCCGCTTCTATGCACTGGACGACTGCGGCACCCGCATCAACCCGATGATCATCGAGGGCCAGATCCACGGCGGCCTGACCGAAGCGTTCGCCGTGGCCATGGGCCAGCAGCTGATCTACGACGAGGGCGGCAATCTGCTCGGCAACAGCCTGCTGGACTACTTCCTGCCCACAGCCGTGGAGACGCCGAAGTGGGAGACGGATTTCACCGTGACGCCGTCGCCGCACCATCCGCTGGGAGCCAAGGGAGTGGCGGAGTCGCCCCATGTGGGTGGTATCCCGTGCTTCACCAATGCCGTGAACGACGCCTTTTCCCAATTCGGCGTCACTCATGTGGATATGCCGCACACGGCCTTTTCCGTCTGGAAGGCGCTGCACGAGCACGGGTTGGACAAACCTTCGTAGGGCTGCAGGCTGTTCCGACAGCCCCGAATCGTCCGGGGAGAGGAGAGTAGTTGAATGCAGGTCAAGTTGGAAAAGACGTTTCCCATTGACGCGTCGGCATCCGCCGCGTGGCAGGTGCTTCGGGATATCAAAGCAGTGGCAGAGTGCATGCCAGGTGCGGAGGTCACCGAGCAGACCGACGAAACCCATTACAAGGGAAGCGTGCGGGTGAAGGTCGGTCCGGCCACCGCGGCGTTCAGGGGGAACATCGAGGTCAAGTCGGCGGATCCCGACAAGCGCGAGATCGCCGTACAGGGCAAGGGCTCGGACGTCAAGGGCACGTCAGCGGCGAGCATGGACCTGATTGCCTGTGTACGGGATGTCGACGCCGGAGGCTGCGAGTTGGTCGGCTCGTCCGAGGTCAGTGTGACCGGCAAGATGGCCAGCTTTGGCGGTCGCATGATGACGCAGGTGTCGGAGCAGATCCTGAAGCAGTTCGGCCAGAACTTCACCAACCGGGTGCTGGCCCTGGGCGAGGGCGCCGGTGCGGAAGAGGCGGCCACCAAGGTGGCCGCCCAGCCCAGGGAGCTCAATGGCCTGGCGCTGGCGTGGAGCGCGTTGGTGGGTTTCATCAAGAGCCTGTTCGGCGGTAACAAGAAGTCCAAGACCGCCAATTGAACCGTTTGCAACGGAGGAGACAACAATGAGCAAGGTGCTGGAAGAAGTGTTGACCGCCAACCAGGAGTATGTGGACAGCTTTGGCGACAAAGGCAATCTGCCCATGCCGCCGGGACGGCGTTTTGCCATACTCACCTGTATGGACGCACGTCTGGATCCGGCCAAGTATGCCGGCCTGGCCGAAGGCGATGCCCACGTCGTTCGCAACGCGGGCGGCCGTGCCAGTGACGATGCGATCCGTTCGCTGGTAATTTCGCACAAGCTGTTGGGTACCAACGAATGGTTCGTGATTCATCACACGGACTGCGGGATGCAGACGTTCACCGACGAGATCATGCGCAACCTGCTGGCAAGCAGCCTCGACACCGCGAAAGTGGACGCCAGCGGCTGGAATGACACCGGCAAGGGGCCGGGGTCGGCGGAAGGGAAGTACATCGATTGGCTGACCATCAGCAATCAGGAGCAAAGCGTGCTCGAAGACGTGCTGCGCATCCGCAACCACCCGCTGGTGCCGGATGACGTGCCCATCTACGGTTATATCTATGACTGCCAATCGGGCAGGCTGAACGAGGTGCCCGAGGCCACCAAGGCGGGCAAGGCCCGCTGAGTCTGTCCGGTACGGGCCGCACCGCCCGCATACGGGTAATGGCGGTGCGGCTCGCGCGGAGACCCGATGACCGACGTTGCAACGTTCCAAAAACAGCTGGAGGAATCCGGTTATGTGGCCGAGCCCAGCCTCGCGGCGACCCTGCTGCTGTTCACGCAGCTGCGGCGGCCGTTGCTGCTGGAAGGGGAAGCGGGTGTCGGCAAGACCGAGATCGCCAAGGCGCTGGCCGGTCTGTACCGGTGCCCGCTGATCCGGCTGCAGTGTTACGAGGGGCTGGACGCCAGCTCGGCGGTGTACGAGTGGAATTACCAACACCAGCTGCTCGCCATCAAGATCCAGGAAACCGAAGGCTATTCGGCCGAGGAAAAGGAACGCCATATCTTCAGTGAGGAGTTTCTGCTGCGCCGGCCGTTGCTGCAGGCGATCAGCATGCCCGAACCGCCGGTGCTGCTGGTCGACGAGATTGACCGCGCCGACGAAGAATTCGAGGCCTATCTGCTGGAAATGTTGTCGGATTTCCAGGTCAGCATTCCTGAGCTGGGCACGATCCGGGCTACCAGCATTCCCTATGTGGTGCTGACATCCAATGCGACCCGGGAGCTGAGCGATGCACTGCGGCGGCGCTGCCTGTATTACTACGTGGACTACCCGTCCATGGACAAGGAACTGCGCATCGTCAATCGCCATCTGCCCGATATCGACCAGCAGCTTGCGGGTCAGGTGGTTGGTTTCGTTCACGGACTGCGCGAACTCGATCTGCGGCGCAACCCCGGCGTAGCCGAAACCCTCGACTGGGTTGCGGCTCTGCTGCGGCTCGAAGTCAAACGATTGCAGGACGATCCGTTGCTGGTGGCCCAGTCCCTGGTGTGCCTGCTCAAGACCCGGGAGGACCGCGACGCCGTGACATCAGAGGTCGTCGATCGGCTGGTCGCGAACCTGCCATGACGGCCACCGATGCCAATGCCATTGGTTCGGACGGTGCTCCGCTGAGCGGTCGCCTGGTGGAGTTCGTGCGCATGCTGCGCGGCGAGGGCTTCCGCGTGGGCGTCCAGGAAGGTTTGGATGCGCTGCGGGCCAGCGTGCGCACCGGTGTGCTGGATCAGCGACGGCTGCGCTGGTGCCTGCGCAGCCTGTTGTGCAGCGACCGGGACGAATGGCGGCGTTTTGATCGGCTGTTCGATGCCTATTGGCGTCCGGCGAACCGGCGCAGCTGGGTGCAGTCGTGCGCGGGCGCGCCATTGCAACGTGGCAGTGCAGGGGCGCGCTCACCAGGTGCCGCCGGGGAAGAGGCGGAAACCGACCGGGCCCACGAAGGTGACGACGAGGATGCTGGAAGCGGTGGAGCCCGGGGCGGCGCCAGCTACAAGGAGTCCCTGGCGCGCAGCGATTTCCGCTTCCTGACCGATGAACGGCAGATGCAGGCCGTCGAACGCATGGTGGAGCGCCTGGCGCGGCGGATGCGGCGGCGTTTGATGCGGCGACGCCGCATTGCCCGCCAGGGACAGCGCATCCACCTGCGTCGCACCATCCGCCATAGCCTGCAGTATGGCGGCATGCCGCTGGAACTCGTGTTTCAGAGCCGCCGCCGCCGTTTGCCGAGGCTCGTGCTGCTGCTGGACGTGAGCCGCTCCATGAGCCTCTACAGCCTGCTGTTCCTGCGCTTTGCCCGTGGCATCGTCGGTGTGTTCGCCGACGCCCAGGCGTTCGCTTTCCATACCCGGCTGGTGCCCGTCACCGACGCGTTGCGGGAGCGGGATCTGCAGCGCCTGCGGGAAAAGCTGGCGGTGATCTCCCTGGGATGGTCCGGCGGTACCCGCATCGGCGAGTGCATCGAGCACTTCAATCGCGCGCATGCGCCGCGCATCCTCAACTCCCGGTCGGTGGTGGTCGTGATGAGTGACGGCTTCGATACCGGTCCTCCGGAAATGCTGGCCGATCAGTTGCGCCGGCTGCGGCGGCGCGCACGGCGGATCATCTGGCTCAACCCGCTGCTGGGGCGCGAGGGCTACGAGCCCCGTGCGCGCGCCATGGAAGCGGCGCTGCCGCTGGTGGACGTGTTTGCTTCGGCGCACAATGTGGAAAGCCTGCTGGCGCTCGAGTCCGAGCTGGCAAAGATTTAGCCCGCACTGGCGAGGTAACGTGCAATGATGGACAGCGATTTCATTCTGGAACAGGCCGCGCAGCTGAGGGCCGCCGGTACACCGTTCGCCCTGGTGACGGTGGTGCGCTGTGAGTCCCCCACCTCGGCCAAGCCTGGCGCCAAAGCCATTGTTCACGCGGACGGCACCATCGACGGCTGGATCGGCGGCGGCTGCGCCCAACCGGCGGTGATCAAGACGGTGAAACAGGCGCTGCAGGACGGACAGGCACGCCTGATCCGCATCAGCCCGGAACGCAGTGATCAAACGGAGGAGGGCGTGATCGACTTCGGTATGACCTGCCACAGCGGCGGCACCCTGGACATCTTCGTCGACCCGGTGGTCAACCGGGCGCGGCTGCTGATCATCGGCGCGTCGCCGGCGGCGCAGGCGCTGAGCGGATTGGCGCGCGGGGTTGGCTTCGCGGTGACCGCGGCGTTTCCCGGGGCCGATCGCGACCTGTTTCCAGAGGCGGACCGGATCGTGGACGGTTTCGAGGGCATTGAGCTGGCTGCGCCCGCGTTTGTGGTGGTCAGCACCCAGGGTAAACGCGACGAGGCCGGACTGGAAGCGGCGCTTGCCACCGGTGCCGAGTACATCACCTTCATTGCCAGCGAACGCAAGGCGGACAAGCTCAGGCAGTACCTCAAGGAGCGCGGGCACGATCCGGCGCGGGTTGAGGCCATCGTTTCGCCCGCGGGCGTGGAGATCGGCGCCGAGACGCCGGAGGAAATCGCGCTGTCGGTGCTGGCCGGCGTGGTGCAGGCGCGGCGCAGGGGCCGTGGAGCGGTGCACGCCGCGAGCGCAGGGCAGACCGTCCAGAGCGCGCCGCCGGTGGTTGACGACGCTGTTGCAGCGGAGGCCATCGACCCGGTGTGCGGCATGACGGTGGATACCGCGACTGCGGAGCATCGCAGCGAGTATCAGGGACGGAGCTATTTCTTCTGTTGCGCCCACTGCAAACACAGCTTCGACAAGGAGCCGGAAAGATACCTGGAGGCCGCGGCGTCATGACTTCCGTGTCCGGGGTGCTGCTGGCGGCCGGTGAATCACGGCGCATGGGCACCTTCAACAAACTGGCTCTTCCGGTGGCGGGCGAACCGCTGCTGCGCCGCAGCGCGCGCACGCTGCTGGAGGCGGGGCTCCAGGAACTGGTGGTGGTGCTCGGCCACCAGGCGGAGCAGGCCGAAGCACTGGTGGCGGATTTGCCGGTGAGCGTTGTGCACAATGCGCGCTACCGGGACGGGCAGATGACCTCCGTGGAATGCGGCCTGGAGGCGCTGGCCTCGTCGTGCGACGGCGTCATGATCGCGCTGTCGGATCAACCGCTGCTGACCGCGGAGGATCTGCGGGCGTTGATCGATGCATTCGGGCAGCGCCGCGACGGTTCCATTCTGGTACCGACCCACGGTGGCCGGCGTGGCAATCCGATCATTCTGGCCTATGAGCACCGGGCTGCGATCCTGGGCGGGGGCCGCAACCTGGGGTGCAGGAAGCTCATCGAACATAATCCGGACCTGGTCGTTGCGTTGGAGATGGACACCGACCACGTGGTATTCGATCTCGATACTCCCGAGGACTACGCCCGCCTGCAGGAACGGCTGAACGCGGAGGAGGAAACCGTCCTGTCTACGGGCCACGCTGGAAGGTGATGTCATGGCAAGAGAGATTCTCGACGTATTGATGGAAATGCGCGCCAAGGGTGAGCCCTACGCCGTGGCGACGGTGGTGGAAACGGTCGGTTCGGTCTCGGCCAAGACCGGGGCCAAGGCGGTCATCGACCATGACGGGCGGGTGGTCGCCGGCTGGGTCGGCGGTGGCTGCGCCGAATCGTCCACCTGCGAGGCGGCGCTGCGCTGCCTGCAGGACGGGGGCACCACGGTGATCGACATCGACCTCAACGACGAAGTGCTTGGTGCCGGCATGCCCTGCGGGGGCAGCATGCGCGTATACGTGGAGCCCGTATTGCCGCGGCCGACGCTGTGGATCATGGGCCACGGCCGCGTGGCCGAATGCCTGTGCCTGCTCGGGGACCTGATGGGGCTCAATGTGGTGGTGAACGATCCGCTGGTGGATCGCGCCTACTATCCAGCGGCGACGCGCCTGATTACGGACGATATCGACTACGAACAACTGCAGCCGGTTCAGGGGGATTACGTGGTCATCGCCACCCAGCACAAGGGTGACCACGAATCCATGAGGCGCGCGTTGGCGTCGGAGGCGCAATACATTGCACTGGTGGCGAGCCGCAAGCGTTCGCGGCTGGTGCTGGAGTATCTGCGCGAGGCGGGCTTCGACGACGCTGCCCTGCAGCGGGTGATGGCCCCCTCGGGACTGGACCTGGGCGCGCGGACGCCGGAAGAAATCGCCCTGTGCGTGGTGAGCGAAATCGTCATGGTGCGCCGCGGCGGCAGCGGATTGCGCATGCGCGATTTGCTCGATGCCGACCCGCGTCGGACCCGGGCCGTGAGCGGCTAGGGATGGCCAGCCCGGCGCGCGATCGGTCCGCGACCGCCATGCGCGAACTGGCGGCAGTTCGGCGGGACTTTCCCTTGCTGCACAGTACCGCCGGCGGCCTGCCGTTCGTGTACCTCGACAACGCCGCCACCAGCCAAAAACCCGCGGTGGTGATCGAGGCGGTGGCCGATTGCTACCGGCGCCACTACGGACCCGTGCACCGGGGTCTGTATCCGTTGGCCGAGGAGGCGTCGGCGCGCTACGAGCGGGCCCGTGCCCGTCTGGCGCGCTTTGTCGGCGCCCCGGCGCCCGAACAACTGATTTTCACCCGCTCAGCCACCGAAGCCATTAATCTCGTGGCGGCGGGTTGGGCGCAGCCGCGCCTGGCGCCCGGTGACGAGGTATGGGTGACGCGCATGGAGCACCATGCCAATTACCTGCCGTGGCAGCGGGTGTGCCGCGGCAGCGGTGCGCGGCTGCGCCTCATCGAGCTTGATGCCGACGGGTGCCTGGACCTGGACCGCAGCGGTGACATGCTGGGGCCGCGCACGCGGCTGATTGCGCTGACCCAGGTCTCCAACGTCCTCGGCACCATCAACCCGGTGCGCGAGATCTGTGCCCGGGCACGGGAGCGCGGTATCCGGGTGCTGGTCGATGCGGCGCAGGCGGTTTCCCATCTGGCGCTGGATGTCCAGGATCTGGACTGTGATTTTCTTACGTTCTCGGCCCACAAAATGCTTGGGCCGGACGGTATCGGCGCGCTGTACGCCCGTGCCGAGCATCTGGAGGCCATGGAGCCGCTGCTGGTGGGCGGCGGTATGGTGGACCGGGTCGAAGAGCACGGCAGCGTGTGGGCGCCTTATCCGGCGAAATTCGAGGCCGGGTCGCCGAACCTGGCCGGAGCGCTGGGTTTTGCCGCGGCGGCGGAATATCTCGCGGCCGTCGGCATGGAGCGGGTGCACCGGCATCTGCAACAATTGACCGAACTTGCGCTGAGCGCGCTGCGCGCCGTGCCGGGCGTTCAGATCTACGGCCCGACAGGATTGGAACAACGCGCGGGCATCATTTCGTTCAACTTGAGCGGAGTCCATGCCCATGACGTGGCCCATGTGGCCGGCGAACGGGGGGTGGCCATCCGCGCGGGACATCACTGCTGCCAGCCCCTGATGGCGCACCTGGGCGTGGCGTCGACGGCCCGGGCCAGTTTTGCGCTTTACAACCGCATTGAGGATGTCGATGCACTGGTCGATGCGGTCGCGGCGGCGCGGAAGATGTTTGGGTAGGCAGGGGAAAGGGAAAAGGGAAAAGAGCAAAGAGGAAACGGCTTTGTGCTTTGCTCTTTCCCCTTTACTCTTTGCTCTTCATAAACCATGACGACCAGCAGCCTGTACAAACAAGTTCTCCTGGACCACTATCGGCACCCTCACAATTGTGGCGAGCTGGGCGGCGCCGACGTGGTTCGCCGTGGCTCCAACCCGCGTTGCGGCGACGATGTGGAAGTGGGTGTGTATTACGATGGCGACACGGTGCGTGAAGTGCGCTTTCGCGGCCGGGGCTGTTCGGTCTGCATTGCCTCGGCGTCACTCATGACCGACACGGTGCGCGGCAAGCAACGGGATGAAGTCCAGCGGCTGGCCCGCGAAATGCACCAATGGTTCAGCTCCGGCGAGGGCGAGCAGGTGCCGGAGCCGCCGGAGTCGCTGCAGGCGCTGTCGGCCGTGCGTCAATATCCCGCGCGCCGGCGGTGTGTGCTGCTGGCGTGGGATGCGTTGGACGATGCACTCGAAACGTGAAGCGCAGCCGTCGATGGGTGCGATCGCCGTGGCGGCCGCGGCGCTGGTGTGGCTGCAGGTGGCCATGCTCGGCTACCTGCTGTACCTGGGCCTCCTGGGCGCCGTTCTGATGGCGCTGGTCGTCGGCAGCCCGGCAGCGCTGGCCAGCCATCGGTTGATGCTTCGCGCACGCAGCCGCTGTCTGCGTATGTCGGTGATGATGCTCGCTGCCGGAGGGTTCGGCATGCTGGCCGGTTGCATCGCGGACCTCGGCCAGGTGGGGCTGTACGGCATGCTGGCGCTGTGCCGCGGGGCGGCCCCGTCGTGGTTCGATGCGCGGCAATGGTGGGCGGTCATGACGCTCACGCCATGGACCTATCTCGGCATGCTCGGCGGCGGTACGGCAGGCATGGCCTGGCTGGATGCGGCGCACGGCCGACGCCTGCCCATCCTGGGTCGGGTTGCCTTGTACGGGTTCTGCGACCTGAGCATGGTCATGGGGATGCTCCTGGTCGAGCACTGGGTGGCCCTGTTGAGCACCGACGTCGCTCCCACCATGGGCGGCGTGCTGATGGTCGCGTCGATGCTGGCGGGCATGGGCGCGGGCATGGCCGCCAGCTACCGACTCGGCACCGGGTTGGTGTGGCGGCGCGGCGCCGTGAATTGAAGTCGGTCAAATGTCGGATGTTGCGCGTGGCCAATCATTATCGACAATCCCTCGAAACCATTCTGTACCATGCCCGGCAACTGGAACCGGAAATCGTACCGTTTCACGACAGCCCGGGGCGCACCCTGGCCGAAGCGCTGATCGCTGAATATGACGATCCACCGGCGCCCAAGTCGGCCATGGACGGGTTCGCCGTCCGCGGTACCGACACCCGCTCGGCGGGCCCCGGATCGCCGCTGACGCTGCCTGTGCGCGGCACGTTGGGCGCAGGGCGCACCGCCCAGGCGACCTGGGAACCCGGGGCTGCCGTTCGCATCATGACGGGCGCGCTGCTCCCGCAAGGTGCGGATGCGGTGGTGAAACTGGAGGACGTGCATCGATCCGATCACGGTTCGGTAACTCTGGCCAGCGCCGTGGAGGCGGGTGCCAACGTCTTCGCCTGCGGTGCGCGGCTGCGTTCCGGAGACGTGGTCTTGGATGCGGGTGCACGGGTTACACCCCAGGTACACGGCTTGCTGGCCGGCCTCGGGCGCAGCGAGGTGCAGGTGGTCCGGCGGCCGCGGGTGGCGGTCTTGGCGGTCGGCGACGAGTTGGTGGAAGTGGACCGGGCGCCGGCACCGGGACAGATTCACGTCAGCAACCTGTATACGGTGAGCGGTCTGGTGGAACGCTATGGCGGTGTGGCGGTGCCGTTGGGTGTGGTCGGTGACGATCCGGATGCGATTGTGGAACGTCTGCGCGGCGGCCTGGACGGCGGCAGCGGGGCGCGCGGCTGCGACGTAGTGATCACTTTGGGCGGTTCCCGGCGCGGTGACTTCGACTTCGCCTATGACGCTTTTGCCGGTGTCGGCGCGCAGATCCATTTTCGCGATACGCGCCTCAATCCGGGTTGCTCGACGGTTTTCGCCAGCGCCGGGCAGGCGCTGCTGTTCGGTCTGCCGGGTACGCCGGTGCCCTCGTGGGCGGCCTTTCACGTATTGGTGCGCCCGGCACTGGAGCGGCTGTGCGGAGCCGGTGCATCACATCCCATGCTGCGCGCCCGCTCGGCCGAGCCCCTGTCGGTGCGCCACGACTGGACTCACTTTCTGCCCGCGTGGCTGGCGTTCGACGACGAAGGGACGGCGCAGGTCACCGCACTGGGCGAACGGGCCCGGGGCCGCGTACCCGGGCGGATGCTCGCCAATGCACTGATCTGCCTGCCTGAGGGAACCTCGGCCGTAGGAGCGGGAGAACCGGTCGCCGTGCAATGGCTGGTGCGTTAGCCGGGCGGCAGACCGCGGGCCCCCATTAGGCAATCGCAGACGTATCGGCGGCCGCGGTCCCTCCAGCCTGCGGGCGTTACTGCACCCGACGCTGGGCTTCGATGGTGATCTCCACGCGGCGGTTCTTGGCCCGGCCTTCCCGGGTGGCGTTGCTGGCGACCGGATCGCTTTCGCCCCGGCCGGAGGCATCGATGCGATCTGCCGGGATGCCCTTGGACACCAAATAATCGCGGACGGTGTTCGCACGACGCTCGGACAGCTTCTGGTTGTACGGCTGCGTACCCTGGCTGTCGGTGTAGCCGACCACATGAATGGTGCCTATCCGGGCCATGCCGCGCAGTTGGTCGGCCAGCGCGTCCAGGGCGCGGCGGCCCTCCGGTTGCAGGTTCGATTTGTCGTGACCGAACAGGGCCCCGCCGGTCAGGGTTACGGTCTTGAACATCGGTTGCGGTTTCGGCGGCGCAGGGGGTGGCGGCGCCGGTTTGGCCGGTTCCGGCTTCTGGACAAAGTATTGCGGATCGCACTCTTTCAGCGCGAGTGCGCGTGTCCACGCCCGCGTCTTCACGCAACGTCCCCAGCGGTCGGTGACCAGGTGGCCGGTCCGGTCCCCCAGGTAGCCGGCATTGGCCTGGCCGCCTTCGTGGGCAGCCGCCGGCAGGATGAACACGGTTGTCAATACCAGCGCCGATGCAACGCCGGCCGTCTTGATGGTCTTCATTGGACTCGCCCCCTTTACGTCGGCGTAGGAACGGGCAAGTTACGTGCCCGGTTGACCGAAGTCTAGCAACGACGCCGGGTTTGACCATGCTCCGTCGTGAACAAATGTGACGCTAAGGCCGATAGACTTCGTGGGCGACGCGCGTGAGGACGTCGGTGAAAAAGGCGGCGTCGTCGGGGCTCAGTCCCCGATGGTGCTCGAGAAAACGATGCACCGGCCGGTCGGACGTGCGGCCGTAGAGCACGCCATCGCGCAGTACCAGGGACTTGCGTATGAACCCGGATGCGCTGCCGTGGCACTGGCCGCATTGCTGCTTGAAACGCGCCGAGCTGCCGGCCTGGGCAAGCAACATCGCGTAAACGGCGTCGATTTCGTCGGCAGCCAGGTAGTGATTATGCAGGAACCGGCGCATGTCGCGGTCGGGATGGTGTCCCACCAGGCGGCCGTCCACCACTCGGAGATGCTGGCGGGCGAAGGCTCCGGCGTGGCCGTGGCAGCCACTGCAACGGTCGTCCCACATGCGGTGCAGGTCGATACCGGCGGCGGCTGCGGACGTCGTGACCAGGACGAAGCCAAGTACAAGCAGTGATCCCAGCCGGGTTTTCATGGTTTCGTCGACGATAATGGACGGACGGTTGGGCCGCCGCACGGGGTGTGGCGGGCGAGCTGGTCCATCGTGCATTGCCCGGCTCGACCCGGGGCAGATATGACCGCAACCGCGCCTTCGGGCGGGCCGCGGGCATCAGCCATATGCTACCAGCGTCTTTTTTTACTCCCGCGGCGGCGCCGGCGCGTTGACCGGGATCAAGCGCGGGCCTCACGAGAATTTGCTGTTGAGTCAGCGCCGCGCCAGTCGGTAGCGGGACTTGGTGGGCATCCCGAACGCCGCCGGTGCGTCGCGCCGGGCGGGCGGGACTGGCTGCCGCGGCCGGTGACGCACTACCGCGCGCTGTTGCTGGCGAAGGATTGTCCGCGACAGGCGGGTTCCACCGTGTACCGACGGTTCGGATCCACCGCGTAGCCTTGCTTCAGGTAAGTCCGGCCCACCAGCATCCGGTACTTGAAGTTCTCCCGGTTGGCCAGGTTCACGTTGACCCGCTTCAAAGAGCCCCCTACGCACAAGTCCATGGCCACCACCGGGCGGCGCAGCGGTTCGCTGTTGCGGCGGCGCTTGATGAGGGCGTACCGGAGCAGCGGTTTCTGCAGGTGGACGCTCTGGCCCTGTTTGTTGCGCAGGGTGAAGCTCACCATTCGAATGCCGTTTCGGTCTGCGATCCGGACATCTTCGGCGTGCACTGAAGAATGGTCGGCGCCGGTATCGATCTTGGCATTCATGATCAATCCGCCGGGCTGGATCCCAACGTGTTCGACCCAGCCGATCATCTGCGGAGATTCCGCCTGGGCATGGGCGGCAAGCATTGCTGCGGTCAGAGCCATCACGGCCCGAAAGACTGCTTTCACCATGTCGTCACCGGTTCAGGTCTAACTGACACTATTAGAGTGGATAATAGCGGTTCGGTTCCATGAAGCCGATGAATTTTTCTTCTTGTGAAGATTATGAATTGAAATGGTATGTTGTTAAAACAATATGTTATGAAATTACCTTAAACTCTTACAAGAGCTATCGGCGGGTCGCAGTGGCAGGAATCCAGGGTCCCCGAGCGGCGGCGGGAAGGAGGCGGAATCGATCGGCGCGTTGTTCGGTTCGGACGGCGTCGCACCCGGCGACGCGTATCCGGTAATCCTCGGCCGGCAGTTCAACAGAAATCCCGCGATGGCACCATCAACCGGCCCAGCAGCCGGCTGTGGTCTTCCAATTGCTGGGCCACCACGTGCACCACCTCACCTTCGCGCTGCACCTGGCCGGTCACACCCAGCAGGCGCGCGTTCAACAGTTCCCGACGTTGCTGCTCGGCGACGTGCTGCCAGACGATGATGTTCACCACCCCGGTTTCGTCCTCCAGGGTGAGGAAGGTCACGCCGGCGGCGCTGGCGGGGCGCTGGCGGGTGATGACCAGTCCCGCCACCCGGACCCGGCGGCCGTTGCCCAGTTGCGCCGTCTCCCGGGTGGAACAAAGACGCAGGTGCCGCAGCCGATCCCGCAGCAGGGCCAGGGGATGACGGCCGAGGCTCAGGCCGAGGCTGGCATAGTCGGCCACCAGGTCTTCGCCTTCGCCGGGCCGTGGCAGTGCCGGCGATGCTTCGCGGATGCCCGGTTCGGGGAACAGCGGCAGGCTCGGTTCCGCGCCCAGCACATCCCAGCGCGCCCGGTGACGGTGACCGCACAGGCCGGCCAGCGCGCCGGCGGCGGCCAGGGCTTCCAGGTCTTTGCGCGACAACCGCGTCCGGCGGATCAGGTCGTCGACACCGGCAAATGGTCTGTCCGCGCGTGCCTGAACCAGCCGCTGTCCACCCCCGCGGCTCAGACCCTTGACCATGCGCAGCCCCAGGCGCAGCGCCAGCCCGCATTTCTCACCACCATTTGTCGCGAGGGCTGCGGCGTCTGCAGTAGAAGGGTGGTGAGGGATGTGGACCAGATCGTCGGCGGTCGGTTTTTGTACATCTCCAGGTTTTGCATCGATACCCTGTAATAGGTTTTCATCGTCCTGATGCTCCAGGGTGCAGTCCCAATCGCTCGTCAGCGCGTCCACGGGCCGTACTTCCACGCCGTGGCGCCGGGCGTCCTGCACCAGCTGTGACGGTGCATAGAATCCCATGGGCTGGCTGTTCAGCAGCGCGCAGGTGAACGCGGCCGGTTCGAAGCATTTGAGCCAGGACGAGACATAGACCAGCAGCGCGAAGCTGGCGGCATGGGATTCGGGAAAACCATATTCGCCGAAGCCCTGGATCTGGTCGTAGATTTGCCGGGCGAACGCTTCGCTGTAGCCCCGTTGGCCCATGCCTTCGACCAGCCGCTGCCGGAAATATTCCAGCTTTTCACGCTTGCGCCAGGAGCCGATGGCGCGGCGCAGCTGATCGGCTTCGCCGGCACTGAAACCGGCGGCCACCATGGCCAGTTTGATCACCTGCTCCTGGAAAATGGGTACGCCCAGGGTGCGTTCCAGCACTTCGCGCACCGCGTCGCTGGGGTAGGTGACCGGCTCGCTGCCCTGACGGCGTTTGAGATAGGGATGCACCATGTTGCCCTGGATCGGCCCGGGGCGCACGATGGCCACCTCCACCACCAGGTCATAGAAGGTACGCGGCCTGAGCCGCGGCAGCATGCTCATTTGCGCCCGCGATTCGATCTGGAACACGCCGGTGGTATCGGCCCGGCAGATCATGTCGTAGACGCGCGGATCTTCGGCCGGCACGTCGGCCAGGGTCAGGTGCCGGCCCCGGTGGTGCCCGATCAGATTGAAGGCGCGGCGGATGGCGCTGAGCATGCCCAGTGCCAAGCAGTCCACCTTGAGCAGGCCCATGGCGTCCAGATCGTCCTTGTCCCATTGAATGACGGTGCGCTCGGCCATGGCCGCGTTTTCGATCGGCACCAACCGCGAAACCCGGCCGCGGGCGATGACGAAGCCGCCGACGTGCTGGGACAGGTGGCGGGGAAAGCCGCGCAATTCGTCGACCAGGTGCAGCAGACGGGCAATCAACGGGTGGTCGGGATCAAAGCCGGCGTCACGCACCCGCTCCGGCGCCAGCCCCCCGTCCCACCAGGCAAACGCGCGGCTGAGACGATCCACCTGCTCCAGGGACAACCCCAGCGCCTTGCCGGCATCACGCAGGGCGCTCTTGCGGCGGTAAGTGATGACCGTCGCGGCCAACGCCGCCCGTTCGCGGCCGTATTTCCCGTAGATATACTGGATGACCTCTTCGCGGCGCTCGTGCTCGAAGTCGACGTCGATGTCCGGCGGCTCATTGCGCTCCCTGGAGACGAACCGTTCGAACAGCATCTGCATGCGGCTGGGATCCACCGAGGTGATGCCCAGGCAATAGCACACCGCGGAGTTCGCCGCCGATCCGCGCCCCTGGCACAGGATGCCGCGGCTGCGGGCAAACCGGACGATGTCGTAAACGGTGAGGAAATAGTGCTCGTAACGCAGCTCGGCGATGACGTTCAATTCGTGCTCGATCAACTGCTGCACCGTCGCCGGTGCGCCGCCGGGCCAGCGCTGCGCCGCGCCCTGTTCGGTAAGGCGCCGCAGATAACCGGCCGGCGTCTCGCCCGCGGGGACCATGTCGTCGGGGTATTCGTAACGCAGCTCGTCGAGGCTGAAACGGCACAGTCCGGCAATGCGCAGCGTCTCGTTCAGCCACTCCCGGGCGTAGACCGCCTCGAGCCGTGTGCGGCTGCGCAAATGCCGCTCGCCGTTGGGCAACAGGGCCCGGCCGGCAGCCTTGACCGTGGTGCCGAGACGAATGGCAGTGAGCAGGTCCTGCAGCGCGCGACGGCCGCGCCGGTGCATGTGCACGTCTCCGGCGGCCGCCAGGGGCAGGCCGCTGTCGCGGCCTAGCCGTTCCAACAACGCAGCCCGGGCGGCGTCATCGGGACCGAGATGCAGTTCCACGGCAATCCACGCCCGGCCGGCAAACGTGGCCGCCGCCCAGCGCGCATCCTCCAGGATCCGCTCGTAGCCCGGATGCAGCGCAGCGCAATCCGGGGATGGGGCCGGTGCTGCGCCCGGGTTCCCTGATTCCGGCCCTTGGCCTGTATCCGGGCTACATCCGGTCTCGTAGGTCTCGTAGCCCGGATGAAGCGCAGCGTAATCCGGGGGGCCGACAATACTGCCGAATGCAGGCAGCCACAACGCCGCACACCCCGGCACACCCTGCTCCAGATCCCGCCGTTGCAGGTGATAAGCCCCCTTGGCCGCCTTGCGCCGGCCGCGGGTAATGAGTTCCGCCAGATTGCCGTAGCCGTTGCGGTCCATGGCCAACAGCACCAGCTTCGGTCCGTCGGCCAGCTGTATCTCGCTGCCGACCCAGGGAGCACTCGTCGGTCAGTGCCAATGCCTGATAGCCCAGTGCCGCCGCGCGTTGCACCAGCTCTTCTGGACGCGAGGCGCCGCGCAGAAAAGTGAAATTGCTGAGGCAATGCAGTTCGGCGTAATACGCAGGCATATCGATTTCCAAAGCCGAAGTGCCAGCTCACAGCAGAGGCGGGGTTGAATTGCCCCAGCCGGCGGTCACGGGAATCGAGGCGATGATCCCGCATATGAGGCGCGCATCGGTTAGCGGGCGCCGGACGGTGTGGCGCCGATGTGCGCGTCCGTTGCCAAAGCCACACCCCGGTCGAAAATACCATGGTATTGATGGTTTCTTGTCCGCCGGACGCGGCATGCTGTTCCAATGGATTGGTTTATTCTTGGAAGATGGTGCTTTCACGGCGGTTTGATTTCCCACATCGGTTGATTCAAGACGCTGGAATCCTGGCAGGGATGGTTCGCAGCCCATGGCGCTGCGTTGCCGGGCTCCGGCTGCGTTGCCATGCCGGAAGGGCGCACAAGCCATGGTGGCTGCCCTTCGGGCGACCGGAGCCGGCGATCGCCCCCGGTTGCCCGGTGGACAGGGCGTTGCCATGAATCGATGGGTCCTGGCAGCGCTGGCCGCTGTGATCCTGGTGTTGGTCACGGTGGCCGCGCTGCGGCCGAAACCCGATGACGAGCATCTGGTGCAACTGCAGCCGTTGCCGGGCGGGCCATGGCAGGAGCGGCAACGCAGTCATAACAATATTCATGAGACACTGTGGGTGAATCGACAGAAGCAACAATCGCTGTCGGTCATCGTTTCGCGCCCGGAAGCGGGTGAACCGGTGATGAAGTTCCACAACAAGGACGACGCGATCGGGCGCAAGGCGTGCCACAAGTACTCCAGCCAAATCCTCGGCAACATCCTCGACAATGGTTATCCCACATTGACATCCACCTCCACCTGCGTGCGCGGCGAGCAGTTCAAATCGGTTACGCTGCGCAAAGTCATTTCCGGTCGCGACGCGCTGTACGTGGTGCAAAAAGTCTGGAAAGACCCGGTGAGCGATGACAGTTGGAACCGCTGGCTGGGTTACCTGAAACGGGTGCGGCTGTGTGACGACCGTACCGCCGAGCATCCATGCCCCCATTCGGTCCACACGGGTGATTGACCGAAAGACCCATGACTCAGCCGAACACACCGTGCAGGAACCAGCGCCCGGGTTTGCGTAATTCGCGAAACACCCAGAAACGCTCGTGCTGTTCGTTGCGGGCGACGAAGTAGTCGCGGGCGGCATCCCTGCCGTCCCACCAGCCGCTTTCGATCCGCTCCGGACCCCGTTCCAGCAGCAGGCGCCCGTCCAGCCACGGCAGTCCTTCGCATACCTTCAACGGTTCGGGACGGCGCAGCAGCCACAGCGGCCGCGCCGGATTGCCGCCGCTGTCGTGGAACTGGCCGGGGTCGCAGTAACGCCAGGCCCGTTCGGGGCGGTGCTCCGCCACCGGCGCCACGCCGCGCACGGCGTCGTGGCCCAGCCGTGCACGCAGGCGTTCCACCAGTTGCGGCCAATCCTGGCGCTGGCTGCGGGCCGCGGTGAACAGATCCCGGTTGTCTTCGTTCAGGGTTGCCAGATGTTCGGCCTCCAGGCCGATGCCTGCCACCGGTGCCCGCAGCTCGAGGCGTTCCAGGCGTTCGCGCAACAGGCCCAACAGATGTTCGGCATCACGGCTGGGGCGCACCAGGCCCAGATCCAGCCGGGTAGGGGACGCATGATGATGGAGCAACGCCAGGCGGATCTGCTGCACGCCCTTGCCGCGGGCGCTCAGAAAGCCGCTCAATTCCAGCAACAGGCGGCGGCTGGCGAACAGTAATGCTTCGGTGGCGCTCACTTCGGCCGGCAGCGTCAGCTGGCGCTGGAACCGCTGTGGTTGTCTGAACGCCGGGCGCGGTTCCGGAATCCGTCCCAGGGCCCGGTCCAGGTACTGGACGAACTCCGGCCCCAAACGCCGCGCCAGCCCCGCGCGGGGCAGGTGCAGGCAGTCGCCGATGGTGCGCATGCCCATGGCGCGCAGGCTCTGCAGCAGATACTCGGGCCGTTCCAGGATCTCGATGGGCAGCTGCCGCAGGATGGCGGCCAGGACGGTACGGTCGGTGACGGGACGGGAATAGGCGGCCCGGGCCAGCAGCCATGCACCCAGGGGCGTGGGCGCCACTGCGGTGCGCGGCCGGTAACCCAGTTCCCGCAAGCCGCGGACGACACGGCTGCGCAGGGATTCAGCGCCGCCGAACAATGACAGGCTGCCTTCGATTTCCAGCAACAGGCCCTGGGGTGGCTGCAGGCTGATGGTGGAGGTGAATTGTTCGGCCCAGGCCGCAATTCCCTGCAAAGCGGCAAGCTCGGCATCGGGGTCATAAACGTGGCTATGCAGAGTATCGGCCAGGGAAGCCGCCGCGCCCAGGGACATGCCCGGTGCGATGCCGAGCCTTGCCGCGGCACGGTTGCGGGCATGAATCCACTGGCCGCTGCCGTTGCTGGTGTACACCACCAGCGGCTGGCCGCCGGTGTCTTCGACGCCGCCGCGCAGCAGCCGTTCCAAAGACAGGTGCGGCAGATAGACGCTAAGCCACAACATGTGCGCGCTCCACGAAAACCGGTTGCATTCCCCAGCCGCCGCGGCGTTTGAGCACCTGCACCTGCAGGCCGCCGGCGACGGGCGCCAGATGCAGGCGCAGTGCCGCGGGAGAAGCCTGTTTCGCCGCCGCCAGGGGACGGAACAGCACGCCTGCGGCATCGCCGGTCTCGGCCGCCAGTTGCAGCCGGCGCAGGATGCGGTTGTCGGGATGGGCGGCCCAGCCCAGTACCGCGCCGCAGTTGCCGGAACGCAACGCCTGCTCCATGGCCCACAGCTGCTGCTCGACTTCCCCGGGATGGATGAGCAACAGCCGATCGAGCCGGATGCCGGCTGCCGCCAGGGCCGGCGCGTAAGGCAGATACGGCGGCTCCACCCAGGCCAGCCAGCGGTCATCGCGGCTGAGCCGGCCCAGGGCCGGCAGCAGCAAACCCAGCTCGCCGATGCCACGGTGGTCCAGCAGCAGTTCGGTGAGGGCGCCCAGCGGCAGGCCGCCACCGGGCAGCTGCGCGTCGAGCCGGGCACAGCCGGTGGACGTGGTGCAGTGATGCCGGTCGCGGAGGGAGTGCTCCCCGCCGCGCCAGATATCGGCACGTTGCAACAGGTGGTCGAGGCTCATCGAATGGTTCTCGCTTGAATAGTGTAAATATATACACTACCTGGAAAGGGGTGCAAGGATTCCGGGGCTCGTTGAGAAAAATCCCGTGAGAACGACGGCTTGCATCCTGCCGGCATGCCGCGGTGGGGGACGCCGGCCATGTCGGCGGCCGGGCGGGGCTGTCCCCGACCGGCGTTCACAGCAGAATGGGACCAGCGTACTGGGTGCGAAACGACGCCACTGATTCTGCAACCGCCATGGCCGGTGCCCAGCGATGCCGGGGGATTCGTCATGGGACATTCCATGTTGCCGATCATGCTGCTGGCCGCGCTGGTGCTGACCGCCTGCGCAGCCGAAAACGTCGTCTCCGGCCGGGAGCCGCGGATTCAGGGGTGGACCCATTCCGGCGTCTGCGGCGGACTCGCTGTGTAAACTCACCAGGCGGTTCACGGAAAGGCAGCCCGTAGGTTGCGTTCGCCGCCGTAGGCGGCAACGCACCGTCTGGCTGAACGCGCCAGAGAAACGAGAAAAGAGCAGAGACGTGGTCTGGCGGCAACGGCATCGGGGCCATACCTCCGGCGGCTCGACCAGCCGCGAACGGTGCGCCGCCTGCGGCCGGCGCACCCTACCGGGAAGGCCGAGTAGTGAATGGCGGGCGGCGAGGATGGCAATTGCGGCTCCGCTGCTCGCCACTACGTTACAACTGGCGGATGCGTTTCACTTCACTTAGAAGTAAAACTCTTTTTCCAGCCGCAGCCGCACCAGTGTCCGCTCGCTGGCCTTGGTCAGTCCGAAGGCCACGCCGCCGAGGATGTGGAAGGTGGGCGTGGGGCTGTAGGTCAGCGCCGGTGAGATCAGGTGGATCTGCTTGTCCCTGGGGTCGAAGTGATTGATGAAGCCGAAGTCGCCGAACATCTCCAGGCGCGGCTGCACGGTTTCGTTCATGCGGTAGATCAGGGCCGCGGCGTAACTCAGCTCCAGCCCGCGGGCGGTGTTGGCGCCCTTCAGCACTTTCTCCACGACGGGATTGACGTCCAGGGTCCATTTGCCGAAATCCTTTTCCATGATGCCGCGAATCTCCAGTTCGCGGGTGTCCTCGTCGTGTTTCGGCAGCTCGTATTCCACGTAGGCGCCCAGGTCCACGGGCAGCTGCCCCTTTTCGAAGAAGCTGGCGCGCAGGTGGTAACGCTGGCCGGTGAAGCCAAGGCCGCTGCTGCCGCGCGCATGGTTGAAATCGCCGTAGCCGGAAATCTCCAGATGATTGGTCAGCCCGTAGGTGAGCTCCATGCTGGTGCGGGTCAGCCCTTCGTTGCCGTCGGCGGGGACGCGGCTGCCGCGGGCCGTGTGGGTGGTGGCGTTTTCCACTTCCAGCTCACCTTTGGCGGCGGTGCGGTAGCCGTAGACTTCCAACTCGTGATAGTTGAAGGCCAGCGCCGGCCGCGCGGCGCCGATGCCGATTCCGACCGCCACTGTGAAAATGGCCAGGGTTGGAAAGCGGGTACGGGTTCGTCTCTGTGGGGTGGTGTGGGTCATGACACTGCCGTTGTCGTTCTGGGATCCGGCCGGTCCGGGGCCGTGAGGCCGCAGGGCAGTCATGTCGCAGCCGGCCCCCGGCATACGACGTGGTTTCTGACGGAGAAGGGCGTAGAGCGTTTCCACCCACAGCACGGCTTGGCGATTTGTACGTCGAACCAGCAACCGGACGTTGGCCATGTGCCGCGTCCTAGTGCGCCACGATCACACCGCGGGCGGTGTTCGGGTGGAAGTCGCCGAAGAACTTGTAGCGCCCCGGTTCCAGCGGCCCCAGAAAAACGCTGATGTGGTGGCCCGGCACGACAATCTGTTCGCGGTTCAGGTCGGTGCTTTCGAACTCTTCGACGGCGGGACCCTTGTTGGTCACCCGCAGCTTGAATTTGCGCCCGGCGGGCACGGAGACGGTTTGCGGACTGAAGTGGCCGGCCTGGACGGTCAGATCGATCACCGGCAGCTCCCCTGCAGGCGCCGGGGCGGCGGCTACGCCGGTCAGGAGCACGATGGCGGCAACGCCGGTTGCGGCGCGTCGCAGGCGTGGCAACAGGGAAGACATTGAACCTCCGGTCGCTGGATTAGTTCGTGGTAACGTATAACGCGAATACTAACGATTCGTATTAACTTAGACAACGGCTGTTAATTTGTGGAAATGCCATCCCGGGGCCGGTGTGCCCGTCTACAGTGGCTCGGGCGGCTCAGGGCAAAATCTGTTTGCCAGGAGCGCCAGTGGGCGGGTACGTTGTCGTTCTGGATTTGCGGCCCCGGGACGCAGACGGGCGAGGAGCGGCAACGCGGCGCGATGAAAACGCTGTCTCACGATCAGGCGCGAATATTCTACGACCGCTTCGGTGCCAAACAGGACCTGCAGCGGTTTTACGAGGATCGTGCCGTCCAGGATCTGATGGATCACTTGGCACTGGGCTCGGCGCGGTCGGTGTTGGAATTCGGCTGCGGCACCGGGCGCCTGGCGCAGCGGATGCTGGACCGGGAACTCTGCAGCGAGGCCCGTTACCTGGGTATCGACATCAGCTCCACCATGATCGGCCTGGCGCAACGTCGCCTGCGGGCTTTCGGCGCCAGGGCCCGGGTGGTGCGCAGCGGCGGCGCCATGGAACTGGACGTGCAATCCGCCTCCTACGATCGCTTCCTCGCCGTTTACGTGCTGGACCTGTTGGCCGAGGAGGACATCGCGAAGCTGCTGCACGAGGCCCATCGTATTCTTGCCGCCGGGGGCCGCCTGGGTCTGGTGAGCCTCACCCATGGAGCGACCGCGGCGGCACGTTTGGTGGAAAGAGCCTGGATGGCGCTGCATCGCCTGCGCCCGTCTCTGGTGGGCGGGTGCCGCCCGCTGCGCCTGACGGATTTCCTCGGCGGCTCGGACTGGGAAATCCTTCGTCAGCAGGCAATCACCCAGTGGGGCATCACCTCGGAAGTGGTGGTCGCCGCGCGGGTGTAGCAGGTACCGACCGGCTACGCAACGGGACGGATTGGACCGCACATGCACAGTGCCCTGGAACTGGCCGACTCTCGCATCGACCGGATCGTCGCCGCTGCCGACGAGGTGACGGTGCACTTTTCCCATGCTTATGTTCACCGCTCCAAGGGCAAAGCCGGCCGCGATCCGGGCACCGGCTGGAGTCAGGAGGCGGTGTTGACGCTGCACGACGCCCCGGCGCCAGATTCCATGCCGGGGTTGCCCGACACCATTGTCGACGGGTGTCTGGAAGTGGGCGGAATCCGGTACGAGTTGATTCCGCTGCCGTTCAAGCGCAAGGCCGGCGCGCGGCTGCACGTACTGCTCGCGCACGGCGGCGAAATTACGCTGCGGGGCGAGCGGCCCATCATTGAGTTGCTGGGCAAAGCGATATTTCTCGAGCAGTTCTCCTGATCCGCACCGCCGTCGAGCAGGTGCGCGAACGTGGCCAAACGGCGTTCCACCCTCAGACGAGGAGGCATCATGAACTCCGATCCAGCGCGATTGTACGATCTGGCCCAGGCGGTGCGCGAAGCCTGCGTCGAAGCAGCAGTGGCCGGATACCAGAACGCCGCCATGAGCGGCCTGTGCCATGAGGGCGCCTGGGAGGCGGCGGTCAGCGCCATACGCATGGTGGACGTGGCGGCGCTGGTGAAACAACACGAGAATGGGTAGGCTGTGCCCAGAGCACAGGCCCATGGATTAGGTAGCGGACATGATTGCCGTGATTTTCGAGGTGATTCCGGCTCCGGGCAGGAAGCAGGAATATCTGGACATTGCCGCCGAGCTGCGGCCGCAACTGGAAGCGTTCGATGGCTTTGTTTCCATCGAACGCTTTGCCAGCCTGAGCGACGAGAACAAGATCCTGTCGCTGTCGTTCTGGCGCGACGAGGACTCGGTGCGCGCGTGGCGCCGCCATGAAGATCATCGTGCAGCCCAGAGCCGCGGTCGCGACGGCGTGTTCGCCGATTATCGATTGCGGGTCGCGGAAGTGTTGCGGGACTATGGCATGCATGAGCGCGGGCAGGCACCGGTGG
Organism: Gammaproteobacteria bacterium; assembly: GCA_037385045.1. Classification (GTDB taxonomy): domain Bacteria; phylum Pseudomonadota; class Gammaproteobacteria; order JASBUN01; family JASBUN01; genus JARRNJ01. The sequence goes on from JARRNJ010000038.1 coordinate 25,008, forward strand.
ACAGCCTGGCGGTTCACGATGGCACGGATACCGATAAGCGCTAGCCGGGATTTGATCGAGAGTCACCAAGTTCGATGAAGACGCTTCTCAAGGCAGCCGCGGTCGGCGTAGCGCTGATCGCAGCCGGTATCGGCCTGTTGTTCTATGCGACCTCGGGCATGGTGGACACCGCAGATCAGTTCTTCACCGCCGCGAAACAGCACCGTTACCAACGCGCCTACCAATACCTGTCCCGGGATTTTCAGGCCTCGACTTCCCGCGCCGAGCTCGAGGCGTTCCTCCAGCAAAGTGCCTTGCAGGATTACCAGGCAGCGTCCTGGAGCAGTCGCAGCTATTCAATCGGCGGCGGCGAGTTGGGCGGTACGGTGACGACCAGCGGCGGCGGCACCGTGCCGCTGCGTGTCAGGTTCGTCAAGGAGAACGGTGACTGGAAGATCTACGCCATCCACAAACCGCCGTCCGGACTGATCCGCGACGACAATGCGGCACCGCCGATACCCGACAAGGCGCGGCAGCTCCAGCTGGTGCAACAGACCATGGAACGGTTCGCGCGGGCCATCAACGCCAAGGATTTCCACGATTTTCACCAGCACATATCGGGCGTGTGGCAGCGCGAGATCAGCGCGGCGCGCTTCAACGAGATCTTCAAACCGTTCATGGATGCGAACCTCGACCTGACGCCGTTGCAGAATCTGACGCCCGCCATGGACAAGCCCGCCAGCGTCAATGACAAAGGCGTGCTTACTCTGGAGGGTCATTATCCCACCAAGCCGTCGCGGGTGCTGTTCGATTTCGGCTACGTCTACGAGGGCGTGAGCTGGAAGCTGGTTCGCACCCACGTGCAGATCACGCCGGCGCAGTGACATGCAGGCATCAGCGGCATGACGGCCCCAGGCGCGCCTGGGCCGCAGGGTGGTTGAGCGTCACGCCAGTTTCACCCCCGACATCTCCTGCTGCAGCAGGGAAATGGCCGCGGAGTCCAGCTCCCCTTTGCCGGTCCCCACCAGGGCGTTGACCAACTGGGTGGCCGAGGCGGCGCCGGGCAGGGCGATGCCGAGCTCGTTGGCGGCTTCGAGCACGATGCGCATGTCCTTCTTGTGCAGTACGGCCTTGAAGCCGGGATCGTAGTTGCCGTCGATCATACGCTGGCCGTGGACTTCCAACACCCGGGAGCCGGCAAATCCGCCGAGCAGCGCGTCGCGCACCCGGGCCGGATCGACGCCCGAGGCCTTGGCGAGGATCATGGCCTCGCCGACCGCGGCGATGGTCTGGGCGATCACCACCTGGTTGCAGGCCTTGGTCACCTGGCCGGCGCCGTTGTCGCCGGTATGGACGATGTTCTTGCCCATCACTTCGAACAGCGGCCGCACGCGTTCGAAAATCTCCGGCTTGCCGCCGACCATGATGGACAGCGTACCGTCGATGGCGCCCTTGTCGCCGCCAGAAACCGGGGCGTCGAGCATGTGCACGCCGTGGGCGGCCAGGGCCGCGGCCATGGAGCGGGTGGCGGACGGGGAAATCGTGCTCATGTCGACCACCACGGCGTCTTTGCGGGCGCCATGAATGATGCCCTGCCCGCCGAGGATGACGTCCTCCACGTCGCCGGTATCGGAAACCATGGTAAAAGCGACGTCCGCCTGCTCCGCCACCTGCCGCGGGCTCGAGCATTTCTCGCCGCCGGCGTCCGCCACCGGCGCCATGCTTTCTTCCCGCCGGGCGTAGATCCAAACGTCATAACCGGCCTTGAGCAGATTGATGGCCATGGGCCGGCCCATGATGCCCAGTCCCACAAATCCGACCTTGATGTCGCTCATGGCTGTCGTCTCCCTATAACGGTGGTTTGGTTGTGACAAAAGGCTCGCGGCTCAGGGCCGCGATTGTAACGCGCCGGGCCGGCGGCCAGGCAACGGCCCGTTGCGCCGGATGAAAACACCGACGATGGTCAGGCTAGCCGAGTATCAACACATGCATGCGCCGCGGTCCATGGGCGCCCAATTGGATGGTCTGTTCCACGTCGGCGGTGCGCGACGGGCCGGTCACCAGATTCACGGTCCGCGGCATCTCGCCCCGTTCCTTGCGTATGAACTCCCAGGCGTCCTCGATGCGTGGCACAATCCGCTCGCGCGCTACCACACAAAGGAAATTGTCCGGAAGAAAATTGATGCGCGTCGGCGTCTCCGGTCCCGAGAGCATCACTACGCTGCCCGTTTCAGCAATGCCGGCAAAAGCCACGCTGATGGCGGTGAGATCCTGGCTGCCGATGGCCCGGTGGTTGACGGTCATTGCCTCCGGCCAGGGCAGGTCCGCCAGCAGCGGATGAGGGGCGACCACCAACTCGGCGGGAAGCTGATGCTGCTGCAGAAAGGTTTGGACGGCCGCGGTCAGCGACCCGCGATCGGCGACACCTGCCAACGTGGCGGCCGCGCTCTCCACGCGCTGATTGAACCGGCTCGGCAGGTCTTCGCTCCAGGCCGGCTGCGGCCCCCGTGGCCGATCCACCAGCCGCGACTGCACGATCTCGGAGGGCTCCATACCGTCGGCGCGGCCGCCGTCGAGGACGCTGCGCAAGCGGTTGAGAATGTCGCTGCGTGCGTCGCTCATGAGCCCGGCCCCTGCGCCCGTTTGCGGCGCTGCCATGCCTTGACGAAGGTCTCGCCCTGGGGCGCCGGCAGGTCGCGGGCCGCGGTCCAGCCGCCGGCCAACGGCAGTCTGCGCAGGCGGCCCGCGCGTCCGCCGAGGCCGCTCAGCACCCGCATGCCTATGCCGGTGAGCAAGCGGTACAGCCCCGGGCGCCGCGCCAGGAACGCCCACGCCCGCAGGCCGGTCCGGGTTCCGGCGGCGGTGACGTGCTCGCGGAACTCGTGCTCCCGATGGGCGCGCAGCATTTGCGGCAGCGGGATCGACATGGGGCAGACTTCCTGGCAACGCCCGCACAGGGTGGAGGCGTTGGGCAGGTGCGCGCCCTCGCGCAGGCCGACCATCAGCGGCGTCAGCACCGAGCCCATGGGACCTGGGTAGACCCAGCCATAAGCGTGGCCGCCCACCGAGGTGTAGATGGGGCAATGGTTCAGGCACGCGCCGCAGCGGATGCAGCGCAGCATGTCGTGGAACTCGTTGCCCAGCATGTCGCTGCGGCCGTTGTCCAGCAGTACCACGTGGAACTGTTCCGGACCGTCGACGTCGCCTTGGCGCCGCGGGCCGGTGAAAAACGTGGTGTAGGCGGTAAAATCCTGGCCGGTGGCGCTGCGCGCCAGCAGCCGCAGCAGCACGCTCGCATCCTCCAGGGTCGGGACGATCTTCTCCAGGCTCGTCACCACGATATGGGTGTCCGGCAGGGTGGCGCTCAGATCGCCGTTGCCCTCATTGGTGACAATCACGGTGGAACCGGTTTCGGCAATGAGGAAGTTGGCGCCGGTGATACCCACGTCGGCGCTGATGAACTTGTCGCGCAGCACCTGGCGCGCCTGATCGACGATCTCGGGCACGGTCTCCAGCGCGCTTTCCAGGCCATAGCGGGCGTGCTGTTCGCGAAACAGGTCGGCAATCTGGCCGCGGGTCTTGTGCACCGCCGGCGCGATGATATGGCTCGGCGGTTCATGCGCCAGTTGCAGGATGTACTCCCCCAGGTCGGTTTCGATGGGCTCCAGCCCGGCCTGCTCCAGGGCCTGATTGAGGCCGATTTCCTCGCCCACCATGGACTTGCCCTTGGCAATGCGGGTGCCGCCGGCTTCGCGGCACAGATCGACGATGATCCGCCGCGCTTCCTCGGGGGTGCGGGCCCAGTGCACATGGCCGCCCCGTGCCTGCACCTGAGCTTCGAAGCGTTCCAGGTACTCGTCCAGGTGCGCCAGGGCGTGCTCCTTGATGGCGCGTGCGGCGGTGCGCAGCTCCTCGAACTCGGGCAGCGCTGCGATGGCTTGGCGGCGTTTGTCGACGAACCCGGGACCGGCCTTGGCCAGGGCCGATTGCAGCTGCACGTCGTGCAGCGCACTGTGGGCATTGGATTTGAAGTCGTGGGTCGTCGGCTTCATGAGGATTCGCCGTCACCGATGCCGGGGCCTTGGGCCATGCCCGCCAGGACTTCCGCCACATGATAGACCCTGACCGGCCGTTGCTGGCGCTTGAGCCGCCCGGCCATGTTCAGCAGGCAGCCCAGATCGCCCGCGAGCAGCGTGTCGGCGCCGCTGGCTTCTATGGCGGCCAGTTTGTTGTCCACCATTTTGGTGGAAATCTCCGGGTACTTGACGCAGAACGTGCCGCCGAAGCCGCAGCATTGCTCGGTGCCTTCCATCTCTACCAGGGTAAGGTCTTGGACCTTGTCCAGCAGCGTTCGGGGCTGCGCCTTCACGCCGCACTCGCGCAGCGACGAGCATGAGTCGTGGTACGTGGCGGTGCCGGAATAGGTGGCCTCGAGCGCTTCGAGGCGGGCAACGTCGGTGAGAAAGCTCACCAGTTCGTGGCAGCGCCCGGACAGGTCGATGGCCCGTGGATGCCACACCGGGTCGTCACGAAACAGCTCCGGGTAGTGCTTCTTGATCATCCCGGCGCAGGAGCCGGAGGGCACGACCACGTAATCGTAGTCGGAAAACGCTTCGATGACCTGGCGGGCGATAGCACGGGCATCGTCGGCGTCGCCGTTGTTGTAGGCCGGCTGCCCGCAGCACGTCTGGGCCTGGGGTACGTCCACCTGGCAGCCGGCGATTTCCAGGAGCTTGACGGCCGCGAAGCCGACGTTGGGGCGAAACAGATCTACCAGGCAGGTGGCGAACAGGCCGACGCGCATTGCGCTCCTCGCGGACGAACGACATGTAGGAAAACGGGAACGGCTACTATAGTAGCCGTTCCCGTTGCCGGCGTCACCCGTTCAGTCGAGGTGCTCGTAGGCCACGAGGGTGAGGAACTCCACGAAGTTCTCGGTGGCGGTAATGTCATCCAGCAACCGAGCTGCCAGCTGATAGGGCACTTGCTCGAAGCGCTGGTCGCCGACTTCCTGGCGAATGTGCTCCATCTCCTCGGCCGTGAGCTGGCGGAACAGTTCCAGGGTCACCCGGCGTCCGTCGTTCAGTACGCCCTTGGGATGGCGGATCCACTGCCAGATCTGAGTGCGGGCAATCTCCGCCGTGGCGGCGTCCTCCATCAAATGGTGGATGGGTACCGCGCCCGATCCGGCCAGCCACGACGCCATATACTGGATCGCCACGTTGATGTTGTTGCGCAGGCCCGCTTCGGTGATTTCGCCTTCCGGAACCTGCAGCAGGTCCTTCGCCGTGACCTGAACATCCTCGCGCAGACGGTCCAGCTGATTGGGGCCCGGCATATGCTCGTCGAACACTTCCGTGGCAACGGCCACCAGTCCCGGATGCGCCACCCAGGTGCCGTCGTTGCCGTCGCCGGCTTCGCGCTCCTTGTCGGCGCGAACCTTCTCCAGCGCGCGCTGATTGGCCTCCGGATCGTCCTTGATGGGAATCTGGGCCGCCATCCCGCCCATGGCGTGGGCGCCGCGGCGGTGGCAGACCTGGATCAGCAGCTGCGAATAGCTGCGCAGGAAATGGGTGGTCATGGTGACCTGGGCACGGTCCGGCAGCACGAACTCGGGATTCTTGTGGAAGCATTTGATGAAGCTGAAGATGTAATCCCAGCGCCCGCAGTTGAGTCCGGAGCTGTGTTCCCGCAGTTCGTAGAGGATCTCGTCCATCTCGAACGCCGCCAGCAGCGTTTCGATCAGCACCGTGGCCTTGATGGTGCCGCGCTTGATGCCGAGGGAATCCTGGGCGAAGTTGAATACGTCATTCCACAACCGCGCCTCGAGGTGACTCTCCAGCTTCGGCAGGTAGAAGTAGGGGCCGGTGCCCCGCTCCAGCAGCGCTTTGGCGTTGTGGAAGAAATACAGGCCGAAATCAAACAACGCCGCGGGCATGAACTCCCCATGGACCATGAGGTGCTTTTCCGGCAGGTGCCAGCCGCGCGGCCGCACCAGCAGGGTGGCGGTGTTTTCCTTGAGTCGGTACTGCTTGCCCTCCGGGGTGGTCAGCTCGATGGTGCCCCGCACCGCGTCGTAGAGGTTCTCCTGCCCATCCATGGTGCCATGCCAAGTGGGCGAGTTGGCGTCCTCGAAATCGGCCATGTAGACTCGGGCGCCGGAGTTCAGGGCATTGATGACCATCTTCCGGTCCACCGGCCCGGTGATTTCCACGCGCCGGTCCTGCAGATCATCAGGTACCGGGCTGACGCGCCATTCGGATTCACGCACGGAACGGGTTTCGGGCAGGAAGTCCGGCAGCTCGCCGGCATCCAGGCGCCGCTGGCGCTCGGCGCGGGCATCCAGCCGTTCCCGCACCCGCGGCGCGAACTGTTCGTGAAGTTGCACCAGAAACTCCAGCGCCGCTGGGGTGAGGATGCGGTCATAGCCCTCGGTGGAGGCGAGGAAGTGGTAGGACTCCCGGGTGGTGGTAGTAGCGCTCCCGACGCTCATATGGGTTCTCCTGCAACTTGATTTCGTTATCGGTGCCAGCGGTAGGGCCTGACCTTGCCGTGGGCCCGGTACCGCCACTCATAGCGAGCAAGTTAGGAAACCCGGGAGTAATTGACTAGCCAAATAAGGTAATAATAAATATTGTTTTATCCAATACTTGCCTCATGAGCAGCGGGCGACAGCGACCCTGCCGGAACCTGCTCCAAGCTGTCAGAACCGGCGAATAAACTTTAAGAATAGCCAATAATAGTCTGTTTATATGGGTATAGTTACTGGAGAAACGGTCGCCGAGGTGGGCGGGCGCCGCTCGGCCGGAAACACGGCCGGACAATTAAATAACGGCCCCGGCGCGGATGATTCCCACGCCGATACCTTCGATTTCCAGGCGTTGGCGCCGTAGATCCACGACGATGGGTGCATAGGCCGGGTTTTCCGGCAACAGGCGTACCTGGTTGCCCTGGCGGCGGAACCGCTTCACGGTTACTTCGTCCTCGACCCGGGCGACCACGATCTGGCCGTTCTCGGCATTTTCGCTGCGGTGCACTGCCAGCAGGTCACGGTCGAAAATACCGGCCTGCTGCATGCTGTCACCGCGCACTCGCAGCAGGTAGTCGGCGGCGGGGCGGAACAGGCGGGGGTCGACCTGGTACCGGGTTTCGATATGGGGCTCGGACAGGATCGGGGACCCGGCCGCCACCTGGCCCACTACCGGCAGGCCGCCAGTATCGCGCAACCGGATGCCGCGCGACGCGCCCGGCACCAGCTCGATGACCCCCTTGCGCGCCAAGGCCTTGAGATGTCCCTCGGCCCCGTTGATGGAGCGGAAGCCCAGGGCGCGGGCGATTTCGGCCCGCGTCGGCGGCATGCCGCTTTCCTCCAGGGACTCGCGGATCAGCGCCAGTATCTGCGCCTGGCGGGCGGTCAACTCGTTCATGATCGCGGATTCGCCCGGTCAGTGATGGTTGCTGTAATTATATACACTACCGGGCGGATGGGGAATCCTGGCCAGGGGACCCCGGTCGCGGATCAGCGTTGCGGCGCGGCTGCCCGCTGGTCCATGGGCACGAACTCGCGCTGTTGCTGGCCGATGTAGAGCTGCCGCGGCCGGCCGATGCGGGCTTCCGGGTCCTCCATCATCTCCATCCACTGGGCGATCCATCCCACTGTGCGCGCCATGGCGAAGATCACCGTGAACATGTTGAGCGGGATGCCGATGGCCCGGAAAATCATGCCGCTGTAGAAGTCCACGTTCGGGTACAGTTTGCGCTCGCGGAAGTAGTCGTCCTCCAGCGCGATGCGCTCCAGTTCCAGCGCCACATCGAACATCCGCTCATTGCCGCCGCTGCCCAACTCGTTGAGTACGTCGTGGCAGGCCTGGCGGATGATCTTGGCCCGGGGATCGTAGTTTTTGTAGATGCGGTGGCCGAAGCCCATGAGCCGGAAAGGATCGTCCTTGTCCTTGGCGCGCGCCACCAGCTTCGGCACTTCTTTGACCGAATCGATCGACTGCAGCATCTGGATCACCGCCTCATTGGCCCCGCCGTGCGCGGGGCCCCACAGGCAGCCGATGCCGGCTGCGACGCTGGCGAAGGGGCTGGCGCCGGAACTGCTGGCCAGGCGGACGGTCGAGGTGCTGGCATTCTGCTCATGGTCGGCGTGCAGGATCAGGATCAGATCCAGGGCCCGCGCTGCGACCGCGTTCACTTCGTAGGGCTCGGTCGGCACCGCAAACATCATGCGCAGAAAATTGTGCACGTACCCGACGGAGTTGTCGGGGTACATGAACGGCTGTCCCATGGAATACTTGTAACTGTCGGCGGCGATGGTCGGCATCTTCGCCAGAAGGCGGTGGGCCGAGATTTCGCGGTGGCGCGGATCGTTCACGTCGAGCGAGTCGTGGTAGAAGGCCGACAGCGCGCCGACCACGCCCACCATAATCGCCATGGGATGGGCGTCATGGCGGAAGCCCGAATAGAACCGGCGCACTGCTTCGTGCACCATGGTGTGGTGCTGGATGATGCGGCGAAACTCGGCCATTTGCTGGCCGGTGGGCAGTTCACCGTACAACAGCAGATAACAGACCTCGAGATAGGTGCTGTGCTCGGCCAGCTGCTCGATGGGATAACCCCGGTAGAGCAGCGTGCCTTCATCGCCGTCGATGTAGGTGATGGCGCTGCGGCAGCTCGCCGTCGAGACGAAGCCCGGGTCATAGGTCAGCAGGCCCAGGTCGCGGTTCAACGACTTGATGTCGATCACCGATGGACCATGGGTGCCCTCCTGCAGCGGCAATTCAATGCTGCGGCCGGTGGCGTTGTTGGTGATGGTGATAGTGTCTTTGTTGTTCATGGCGAGTTCCTCCTGCTCGAATCACGGTGTCAGCCCCGCAATTGCCATACCTTTCGCGTGGTGGCGCTGTCGTTGGGCACCGCCGTATCTCCAACCCCGGATTCCACAGCCTCGCCGATGTCCTTTCGCATGGTCCGCAGCGTTGCCTCCCTCGTTGTTGTCGCTCCTAAGAATAGGCAGGAGCCGGACGATTTGCATCAGCAAATCGGCGCCCGCGCCGGTAGGCAGTGAAACCACGGCTGCGACGGCATGCGGAAACGGCCGACCGGTCAGCGCCGCGACGCGCAAATCACACGCAAGTGATCACTCCATGGCGACGCGCGCAGAGCAAATGCGCTCCCGGCCACGTCGCGGCCGACCGGGTTGTCGTGCGCCGATAGCCGGCCCATTCTTTGGATACTGGCCGGAGACAATGCGCTCCAATCGACAATGCCCGGAGGATCGACCATGAGCCACACCATTACGTTGCTGATGAGCGAATTCGTCACCCACGATGTCAAGCGGTTCATCGTCAGCCGCCCGGAAGGAGTCTGCTTCGAAGCGGGGCAGGGTGTGGAGCTGGCCATCGACGAGGACGGCTGGCGTGGACAGGGGCGGCCGTTCACACCGACTTCGCTGGCGGACGACCAGGTGCTGGAATTCACCATCAAGGCATACCCCGATCATGACGGCGTCACCAAACGGTTGCATCAACTGCACGCGGGCGCGGCCCTGACCCTGTCGGAACCGTTCGGCGCCATTCGCTACCGGGGCGCCGGCACCTTTATCGCCGGAGGCGCCGGAATTACGCCATTCATCGCCGTATTGCGCGAGCGGGCGCGGCAGGGCGGGTTGGAAGGGCATCGGCTGATTTTTTCCAACAAAACGCCGGCGGACATCATCTGCGAAAAGGAGTTTCGGCACTATCTGGGCGAGCGCGCTGAATTTCTCTGCACCCGCGCCGGGAGTGCCGGCTGCCGGCAGCAGCGCATCGACCGTAATTACTTGAGCGAACGTGTGCAGGCGTTTGATCAGCGTTTCTACGTCTGCGGCCCGCCCAAGTTCGTCGAAGAGGTCAATGCCCACCTGCAGGCCCTGGGCGCGAGCCCGGATGCTCTGGTGTTCGAGCACTAGCGTTCACCCAATGACTCCCCGGCGGCCGGGCGCCCATGCGGCCTGGCCAGGGCCGCCGGGGTCGTCCACCACGTATCCGGGGCCGCTGATCCGCAGCCGTGGATGTTTATCCCCAAGGGGATATTCAAGTGCGCCGCTGACTGTGAAAAATTAAACATGTAAATAGCATGTATGAATAACAAGCGGGGTGGAGCAGCGGCGGCCACTCGCGTGGCACCGTTCCCAATGGGATCGGTTGACGAGCGGAGACCGGATCATGGCGCTTGAAGTCAATGGCAAGGTGCTGGACACCGACGAAGAAGGATTCCTGCTGGACCCGGGCGAATGGAGCCGCGAGGTCGCCGAAGTGATTGCCCGCGGTGAAGGACTGGAGCTCAATGAGCCGGTATGGCACGTCGTCAGCTTCGTGCGCGACTACTACGAGTGCAATCAGTCAGTGCCCGAGGCCCGCACCGTGCTCAAGGCTATCGGTCAAAGGCTGGGCCGCGAGAAGGCGACCCGTAAGTTCCTCTACGAATTGTTTCCCTACGGCTACGGGCAGCAGGCCTGCAAGATCGCCGGCATGTGCAAGCCGCGCAAGCTGATGCTCGACGTCTAGCGGTGTAAGCCCACCAGGTTGTTCACAGTAAGGACACTGCAAGCGGTCGATGCGCGGGGCGCCCCGCACCGCAAACCCATTGCCCCGATAGGGCCGTCTGCTTTATGCCAGGCGCCGATTTCCGGGGCCGCTTACCTTTGCCTGTGGCCGACCAATCACCCAGTGAACAACCGCCTGAGCAGTTGCAGGTAGCCGCCGTTCCCTGGTCGTCGTCCGCGACGGGCTGGCGCCACCGGTCCCCCTGTGGAAGAATCACTACCACAACAATTCTCTGGGTTTGCGGGACAACGGCCGCACCGTGTACGAACACGCCATCATTGCATTGGCCGGCATCGGCCTGCTCGGTATCGCCTGCCAGTGGTTCGCGTGGTGGGTGAAGCTGCCGGCGATCCTGTTTCTGCTGCTGGTGGGCATCGTCGCCGGGCCTTTGACCGGCTGGCTGCGCCCCGACGCGCTGTTCGGCGACCTGCTGTTCCCCATCGTCTCCCTTTCGGTGGCCGTGATCCTGTTCGAGGGCGGCTTGACCCTGCGGTTGAACGAGATCCGGGGTCTGGAGACGGTGGTGCGGCGCATGCTCACCAGCGGCCTGCTGGTCACCTGGCTGGTGACCACGGGTGCCGCACGCTGGTTGCTGGAGTTTTCCTGGCCGCTGGCGTTCCTGTTCGGAGCCCTGACCGTGGTGACCGGTCCGACAGTGATCGTGCCCATGCTGCGCACGGTGCGCCCCAATCCCCGTATCGCCAGTATCCTGCGTTGGGAAGGAATCATGATCGATCCCATCGGCGCGTTGCTGGCGGTGCTGGTGTTCGACTTCATCGTTTCCGGGCAGGGCGGCGCGGCGTTGGGTCACACTCTGGTGAGCTTCGGGCGCATCCTGGCCGTAGGTTTGGTGGCGGGCGCGCTGTTCGGCTTCGGCCTGGGGATCATGCTGCGGCGCCACTGGCTGCCGGAATACCTGCACAACGTGGCGAGCCTGTCGCTGGTGTTCACCGTCTTTGCCGGTGCCAACGCACTGCAGCCCGAATCGGGCCTGCTGGCGGTGACTATCATGGGCCTGTGGCTTGCCAACATGCGCGAGGTCCCGGTGGAGGACATTCTGGATTTCAAGGAAAGCCTCAGCGTGCTGTTGATTTCCGGGCTGTTCATCATTCTCGCGGCGCGTATGGATCTGTCCCTGTTGGGCGCGCTGGGCTGGGGCGCCGCCGGGGTGCTGGCGGCGATCCAGTTTGTCGCCCGGCCGGCCAAGGTGCTGGTATCCACCTGGGGATCGGCCCTGAGCTGGCGCGAACGCACGCTGCTCGGCTGGGTGGCGCCGCGGGGCATCGTCGCCGCGGCGGTGGCGGCGTTGTTCGCTCTGCGGTTGCAGGAACACGGTTTCCCGGAAGCGGCATTGCTGGTGCCGCTGACGTTCCTGGTCATCATCGGCACCGTGGTATTGCAAAGTGCCAGCGCGCGGCTGTTGGCGGTGTCGCTGGACGTGGCCGAGCCGGAACCGAAGGGATTCCTGGTCATCGGCGCCAACCCGGTGGCGCGGGCCATCGCCAGGGCCTTGTGTGAAAAGGGCTTCCGCACCTTGCTCAGCGACACCAACTGGGACCATATCCGCGAGGCGCGCATGGACGGACGCAGCACTTATTACGGCAACGCCGTGTCCGAGCACGCCGACCGCCATCTGGATCTGGTGGGCATCGGCCGCCTGCTGGGGCTGTCGCCGCAGCGCGAGATCAATGCCTTGGCGGCCATGCGCTATCGCGCCGAGTTCGGCGCCCAATCGGTGGCGTTGCTGGCCGCATCGAAGGAAAAAGATGCCGGCGACAAGGCCCGCGCCGTGGTGCCGGGCGTGCGTACCCTGTTCGGTGAGGACGTGACCTATGCGAAGCTCGCCAGCCTCCTGAGTCAGGGCGCGCAGATTCACGACACCCATCTCACCGATGAGTTTGATTTCCACGCCTACCAGTCGAGGTACAGCAACAAGGCGATTCCGCTGTTCGCCGTCGGGCCGCGAGGCCAGCTGCGGACGTTTTTCGCCGGCGACCATCTGGAACCGGGTGCGGGGTGGACCATCATGGGGCTGATTCCGAAACAGGAGTCCGAATCCGCGCGCGACGGGGGTGAGCCGGCCGAACCGGACGCTGACTAAAGGAATCGGCCCGCGCTGGCGATATCACGTGGCTAGGCGGGCGATGCAGCCGGGCACGCTGTGGCCATCGAATGCAACGACAACAAAGGACGAGTAGTAACATGGGAAGAATAGCGATGTGGGTGGCGGCGCTGTGCCTGCTGTCGATCGGGTTGGCTGCGTGTTCGGACAAACATCCGCAGCAGCAGCAAGCGCAAACGGCCGCGCCGGCAGCCGGGCGGTCATCAAGCAGCTGCGCCGCGCCCTGCACGACAACGTACTGAGCAAGCTGGGCCCCGGGGCCGACCTCTACGCGTCGCTGCTGCTCTACCAGATACGTTCCCCGATCGAGATCGCCGTACTGGCGCCGGCGCAGCAGGCCGGCGGCGCGCCGAGCGCGCTGCTGTCGGTGCGCCTGGCAACGCACAACGAGGACGAGGTCAACGCGCTGCTGCAGCAGTTCGCGCAGGCGTCACCGGCGCTCAGGCTCATGCGGCCATTGGCGCCGGGCAAGACCGGTTTGCTGGCAGTAGGGCCGTCGTTGATTCACGTCGCCTATGACGGGCCATCGTCGACCGTGCGCCTGTTGGTGGGACCGCAGGTGACCGACGCCGCCTTCCAGCGCACCCTGCAAAGCCTGGTGCCGGCCAAAAGTCATCCGATGTACGCGTTCGAGGATCAGATCGACCGCAGCCGGCGGGGGTTTTTCGAGTGGGTGAACGCCAAGCGGCTGCTGCCGCTGCTGAGTGCGACCATGCCGCCGGCAAAACTGCAGGAGCTCGAACGAAGCGGCGTCATGGACATCAGTGAGATGGCGTTGGGCTGGGGCGTGGTGGATGGCAAGGGGCGTCTCAAGTGGATGGCCAAGGTTCCGGGTGCGGATTTCAACCGCTATTTCTCCAATGTGCCGGACAACATCGCGCTGACCAGTGCCGGTACGCCGACCACCGTCGCAACGCTGGCGCTGCCCGACGCGCAACAATTCCAGCATATGGAACAATTTCTGCGCCAGCATGCCCGCCCCGCGACTTACCACGACTACCAGTTGGCCAAACAGCGCTTCCAGAAAGCCCTGGGCTTGCCCTATGAAGATGTGCTGAAGGCTCTGGGGCCGGAGATGATGGTGTTTTCCGATCGGGTAGGGGAGTTCGGTGCGATCAAGATTCGCGACCACGCCGCGCTGCAGCGCCTGCTCGATGCGTTGACCCACCTGCCCAACAGCCACTATGTGGTGAAGAAGCTCGGCGGTCATACCTTCCATCATCTGACGCTGCCGCCGCTGTGGACACCCGGGAAACGCGCGGCCCGGGTGCCGCTGCCGGTGCGCTTGTGGTCCAAGGGCAAGTCCCATATTTACTGGGTCGAGGACCACGGCTACCTGGTGCTGGCCGGCGTGCCGCAGCTGCTGGAGGACCGCATGGCCTACACCGACCGGCAGCCCATCGGCGCCTGGCTGCGCCAACACCAGCGCCAGGACGTGAAGGCGTCGGTGTTGTCCGTTTCCACCACCATCCAGGACTCGCCGCGACGGCTGTATTATGCCTACCTGTCGTTCCTCGAGCTGCTCGGCGACGTGGCGGGCGATCAAGTGGATTTGTTTTCCATGCCCACTGCCGCGCAGCTGCAGCTGCCGTCCCGTGGTACCTATGGCGCCCAGCTGGACGCCCGCGGGGATACTCTGGCGGTGCAGCTGACCTTTGAGAACAACCCTGCCGAAGTCTTCCTGGGCCAGAACGTGGCCGGCGTGGCGATGGTGGGCGTGCTGGCGGCAATCGCTATTCCGGCGTACCACGAATACACGCTGCGGGCAGCAGTGGCCGGGGCTATCGGCCGGACCCAGGGGCTGCGCAGCGCCGTGTCCCGGTTCCATGCCCGGCGCGGCCGGTTCCCCAATGCCCGAGAGTTGAATGCGTTGTCGCTGGCGCCCTGGAAGGGCGGCTCGGTGCGCGCCCTGGCGGTGGCGCCGGATAGCGGCACCATCACCATTACATTAGGCGGCGACCGGCTGTTGGCGGGGCGACGCATCGTGTTCACGCCCCAAGTAAACGGCGCTGGGGCAGTGGCCTGGCGCTGCGCAAGCGATTTGCCGCGTAAGGTTCGTCCATCCACATGCCGGTGAGGGTTTTGGCGAGAAAACGGCCGGATGTGTCTGTTTCCAATTGCAATCTGAGGTGTGGTGCTCTATAAATAGAATGAATCCAGGTAGACGGCGGAGCGGGGCGAAGTACCCATGCGGTCCGGTACGCTCCCCGCCGAGCCCCCAATATGGAGGTATGAGATGCCAGACCGAGCCGTACAGTTGACGGTCCGCGAAACTGATTTCGATCCGGACGGGTTCCTCAAGGACCCGTTCCGCTGGACGCAACCGCTGGCGCAGCACATCGCCGAGGTCGACGGACTGGGGCGTTTGATGGCCGACCACTGGCGCGTGATCGGAACGCTGCGCAGGCACTTTCTTGAGGAGCAGGATGTGCCGCCCGAGCAGCGGTTGTGCCGTGAATCAGGACTCGGCGACGAGTGCATCGTGGACCTGTTCGGCCCCGACGAACGCGAGATCTGGCGCGTAGCCGGACTCCCCAACCCGCGCGGTTCACGCACTGACGATCTGTCCTGAACCGGGCATTCCTCGGTAAAACCGTCGCGCGGGCCACCTACGCCGCGCGCGGCAGGTCCGGCGCAGTAGGCACCCCCGTCACTGTTGCTTGACCCGAATGCTTTGTATGCCCATCGGCGCGGTCGCTCGCAGCCGGCGGGCCGCGATCCTGTTGCATCGACACCCTCTCCTTAGACCCCGCCGCACACCGCCCGCGCCGCGCCTCTTCGGGTTCGGCGTGAGCCGGTCGCCCATTTAACAAAAGCGTCATATTCGTTGGGTATTATGCGCCCTGTCGCCAGCCGTGAGTTGAAACGGCGTGCCGGACCAGGATCCAGGGACCAATATTCTGTGTACGGAGCGTCGGCGGCACCACGGGATCGCAACCGGCTCCATGGGAAAACAATGCGTTAACAGCTCCGCCACCTTGTAACCAAAGTGTCATGACGGTTCAGTGCAAGCGATGGGAGCCAACGATAGCGGAGACCGGCCTCTTGGGGACCCTACAAGCCATGTTATTCATTATTAAAACGGTTATTTTCACTATCTAGGAAGGAGCGCAATATGTTCGCTACTATCGCCAAGCGCACCATCGCGGGTGTGGCCCTGCTCAGTATCGGCTTCATGTCCGCAGCCGGCGCCGCCGAGGTGACGGCCATCTCCGGCGCCGGGGCCACGTTCCCTTATCCAGTCTACGGCAAGTGGGCCGAGGCCTATGCCAACAAAACCGGCGTCAAAATGAACTACCAGTCCATCGGTTCCGGTGGCGGCATCAAGCAGATCAAGGCCAAGACGGTCGACTTCGGTGCATCCGACGCACCTCTGACCGCCAAAGAGCTGGACGAAGCGGGCCTGATGCAGTTTCCGATGGTCATGGGCGGCGTCGTCCCGGTCGCATCGCGGCCGAGAACAACGGCATCAAGCTGCCTCACCGGTCCATCACCGTGGTACACCGCGCTGACGGTTCCGGCACGACCTGGATCTTTACCAACTACCTGTCGAAGGTCAGCAGCGAGTGGAAGAACAAGGTCGGCAACAACAAGTCGGTTTCCTGGCCGAGCGGTGTGGGCGGCAAGGGCAACGAGGGCGTGGCTTCCTACGTGCGCCGGATCAAGGGTTCCATCGGCTACGTCGAGTACGCCTACGCTTTGCAGAACCACATGAATCACGTTAACCTACGCAACCGTGACGGCAACTACGTCGCTCCGACCAGCGACAACTTCAAGGCTGCCGCCGCCTTCAAGGCTGCCGCCGCCAACGCAGATTGGGCCAACGCCCCGGGCTTTTACATGGTTCTGACCGACCAGCCCGGCGCCAACAGCTGGCCGATCACCGGCGCGACCTTCATCCTGGTCTACAAGAGCCAGGACAAGCCCGCCGTCGGCCGAGCAGTGCTGAAGTTCTTTGACTGGGCCTACCACAACGGTGACGGCATGGCCGCCAAGCTGGACTATGTGCCGATGCCGTCCAACGTGGTCAGCCTGGTGGAAAAGACCTGGGCCAAGGAAGTTAAGGGCTCCAACGGTGAGACCGTTTGGCAGGGTATGTAAATCCAACCCTGAAGCGCACCTCATTGCAGTCTTATGAGGGCCTTGCCTGAACGGATGCGGAGGGGCTGTCATTCAGCCCCTCCGTATTCACTTGACAGTACTGCACGGAGCGTTGACCGTGGACACCGAACCGGCGATGGGCGCCAGCGCGCCTGGCGCACGACAGTCTGGAGAGCTGGCATTGGGACAGGACCTGTCGACCGGATTGAGCGCGGCGCGCCTGCAGCGGGGCGCGTTTTTGGACCGGATTTTCCGCGGCTCCACGCGGCTGTTTGCCCTCCTGGTCCTGGCGTCTGTTATCGCCATATTGATTTCCCTGGTCGTCGGCGCCTATCCGGCGCTGAAGAAGTTCGGTTTCGGCTTCCTCTTCAGTACCGAATGGAACCCCGTGACCGACCAGTTCGGGGCCCTGGTGGCCATTTTCGGCACCCTGGTGACTTCGGCGATCGCATTGATCATCGCCGTCCCCGTGAGTTTCGGCATTGCACTGTTCATCACCGAGTTGGCGCCCAGTTGGTTGAAACGTCCGATCGGGACGGCAATCGAGCTGCTGGCCGCGATTCCCAGCATTATCTACGGCATGTGGGGCCTGTTCGTGTTCGCTCCGCTGTTCGCCGATTACGTTCAACCCTGGATCACCGACCATCTCGGTTCCTGGCCGGTGGTGGGCGTTCTGTTCGATGGTCCACCCATGGGGATCGGCATGTTCACCGCCGGCCTGATCCTGGCGATCATGATCATCCCGTTTATCGCCGCGGTGATGCGCGATGTATTCGAAGTCGTACCGACGGTGCTCAAGGAATCGGCCTACGGACTCGGCGCCACCACCTGGGAGGTGGTCCGCAACGTGGTCCTGCCGTACACCAAGGTGGGTGTGATCGGCGGCATCATGCTGGGCCTGGGGCGGGCCCTGGGCGAAACCATGGCGGTGACCTTCGTCATCGGCAACGCCCACGAGATCAGCGCGTCGTTGTTCATGCCCGGCAACACCATTTCATCGACCCTGGCCAATGAATTCACCGAGGCGGTGGGCGAGACCTACACCTCGTCGCTCATCGCTTTGGGCCTGATCCTGTTCCTCATTACCTTCATCGTGCTGGCCCTGGCCAAGCTGCTGTTAATGCGGCTGACGGCCCGCGAAGGCAAACGCAGCTAGGGGAAACGGGCATGTTGAGCCTCTATACCCGCAGGCGTCTGACCAACGGCTTCAACCTGACCATATCGGTGCTCACGACGCTGTTCGGCCTGTTCTGGCTGGCGTGGCTGTTGTGGACCCTGGTCAGCAACGGCCTGCAATGGGTAACCCCGGACGTGTTCACCAAGATCACGCCGCCGCCGGGCAGCGCCGGGGGCCTGATCAACGCCATCGTCGGCAGCCTGATTATGACCGGGGTGGGCGTCCTTATCGGCACGCCGGTGGGGGTACTGGCGGGCACCTATCTGTCCGAATTCGGGCGCGCGTCGCGCATCGCGCCGGTGGTGCGGTTCGTCAACGACATCCTGCTGAGCGCGCCGTCGATCATCATCGGCGTGCCGGGGCGCTGGCACTGGCGCTGATTGTGATTCCGGTGGTGGTGCGGACCACCGAGGACATGCTGCGGCTGGTACCCGATACCATGCGCGAGGCCGCCGCTGCGCTGGGCGCGCCTCAGTGGAAGGTGGTGACCACGATCGTCTACCGGGCGGCGCGCGCCGGAATCTTGACGGGCATTTTGCTGGCCGTGGCCCGCATCAGCGGTGAAACCGCGCCGCTGCTGTTCACGGCGTTGAACAACCAATTCTGGGCGTCTAGTCTCAATGAACCCATGGCCAACCTACCGGTGGTAATCTTCCAATTCGCCATGAGCCCCTATGACGACTGGCAGCATTTGGCGTGGGCCGGCGCCCTGTTGATCACGTTCAGTATCCTGATTTTGAACATCATCGTGCGCGTCTTCCTGCGGAGCCATCGTGCCGACTACTAGGGCGGAACCAAATGAGTCAGATACCCATGAACGAGTCTACCTCCAACACGCCTCCTGAGATTCCCCAGCGCGTGCCGGAAGTGCCTCAGCGGCCCGAGAAACCCCGGTTTCCGAGCATTGAGCAGGGACGCAGCCCGCTGAAGGCGGCCAACCACAAGATCGTGGTGCAGGACCTGAATTTCTATTACGGGAAATATCTGGCGCTGAAAAACATCAACCTGAAGATTCCCGAAAAGCAGGTGACGGCATTTATCGGCCCCTCGGGGTGTGGCAAATCGACGCTGTTGCGTTGTTTCAACCGCATCTACGGGTTGTATCCGGACCAGCGGGCCGAAGGACAGATTCTGCTCGATGATCAGAACATCCTGGACAAGCAGCAGGACCTCAATAAGCTGCGCGCGAAAGTGGGTATGGTATTTCAGAAGCCGACGCCGTTTCCCATGAGCATTTACGACAACATCGCGTTCGGGGTCCGACTCTACGAACGCCTGCCGCGTGCCGAAATGGACGAGCGGGTGGAATGGGCACTGAAGAAGGCGGCGCTCTGGGATGAAATCAAGGACAAGTTGAAGCAGGTGGGTACCCAATTGTCCGGCGGTCAGCAGCAGCGCCTGTGCATCGCCCGCGCCATTGCCGTGAAGCCGGATGTGGTCCTGTTGGACGAACCGGCATCGGCCCTGGATCCGATCTCCACCCTCAAGATCGAGGAACTCATCAACGAGCTGAAGCACGACTACACCATCACCATCGTGACCCACAACATGCAGCAGGCGGCTCGCGTGTCTGATTTCACCGCCTTCCTGTACCTGGGCGAGTTGATCGAATTCAACGACACCAACACCATTTTCACCACACCCCATAACAGGCAGACTGAAGACTACATCACCGGCCGCTACGGGTAATCGGGTGGCCGCTCAGGGCCGCCTCCTCGGCCCTGCATGGGCGGCAATTCCCCGTGCGACTTGCCAGCCTGGCCAAAATGGGTGAAATTCTCACCTGATGGCCCAAAACAACAAAAATCACGGCAATGCCGCCATCCACGTGGATGGGGATACGATCCGTTGTGCCGGTGATTGGACTGTTGCGGGTCTGCATCCGCTTGAGAGCCGCATCGCCCATCTTGCGTGGCCGCGCGTGGACGCGCTGGTGTTCGACTTAAGCGGCCTGGGCCGCGTCGACACGGCAGGGGCCTGGTTGTTGCACCGCACCCTGGATGAGCGCCGGCAGCCCGGCGCCGATGTCCGGGTCGAAGGGCAAAGCACGCAGGTCCGTTCGCTCCTGGAGCTTGTCGCTTCCGCGCATGTTCCGCGCGAGCCCGTGCAGCCCGAGCGGCGCGGATTTCTCGAACGCCTCGGCCGGGCCACCACCGAGCGGGTGGAGGAGGACGTTGATTTCGTCGCCTTCGTCGGCGAATCGGCGGTGACGGCGCTGCCGTTGGTCATCAACCCGCTGCGGTTTCGCTGGAAGCAGGTGGCGGTGGAACTGGCCGAGGCCGGACATCGCGCCATGCCCATCGTCGGTCTGCTGGCGTTCCTGCTGGGGGTGGTGATTGCCTATCAGGGCGGGGTGCAGCTGCGGCTGTACGGCGCCAACGTGTTCATTGCGGACCTGGTGGGTCTGTCCATGCTGCGCGAGCTGGCGCCCCTGATCACTGCCATCATCGTTGCCGGACGCACCGGTTCGGCCTACACGGCGCAAATCGGCACCATGAAGGTCACCGAGGAAGTGGATGCGCTGCGCACCATGGGCGTGTCGCCCATCGAGCTGCTGACCCTGCCGAAGCTGCTGGGACTCGTGATCGCGCTGCCGCTGCTGACGGTTTACGCCGATATCATGGGGGTGCTCGGCGGAATGATCATGTCGGCGACGATGCTGGGAGTCAGTCCCACCACCTTTCTCGACCGGCTCAATTACGCCGTCACGCTGCAGAGCTATATGATCGGCGTCGGCAAGGCGCCGGTATTCGCAGCGATTATCGCCCTGGTCGGGTGCTTTCAGGGTTTCCGGGTCAGCGGCAGCGCCGAAAGCGTGGGACGGCGCACCACGGTGAGCGTGGTGCAATCGATTCTGTTGGTCATTGTCGTGGATGCCGCCTTCTCGGTGGCTTTCAGCTGGCTGGGTATCTAGTAATGCCGGATGCCGACATTGCGCAGCCGGTGGTCGAAGCACGCAGCGTCAGCACGCGGTTCGGCCGCAAGGTGGTCCACGATGGAATCAGTCTCGATATCCGTCGCGGCGAGATCTTCGCCATCGTCGGCGGCAGCGGCAGCGGCAAGTCGACCCTGATGCGCGAGATGGTGTTGCTGTTGCGCCCCAGCGGCGGAACCGTCCGGGTATTCGGTAGTGACGTCACGGCCGTCGACCGCAAACAGGCATTGGCCTTGCGACGGCGCATCGGCGTACTGTTCCAGAACGGCGCCCTGTTCAGCGGCCAGACAGTGCTCGAAAACGTGGCCGCGCCCCTGCGCGAGCACACCCGCCTCAGCAGCCGCCTGGTCAAGGAGATCGCCGCAATGAAGATCGCCCTGGCAGGCCTGGAGCCGGATGCAGCCGCCCTGTATCCGAGCCAGCTGAGCGGCGGCATGCGCAAGCGCGCGGCGCTGGCGCGGGCACTGGCGCTGGATCCGGAGTTGTTGTTCCTCGACGAGCCCAGCTCAGGCCTGGATCCGGTCAGCGCGGATGCCTTCGATGAGCTGATTCTGCAATTGAAACGGGCGCTGGGACTCACTATCGTCATGGTGACGCACGATATGGACTCATTGTGGCGCGTGGCCGACCGTGTGGTATTGCTGGGCCAGGCGCGCATACTGGGGTACGGTAGCATGGAGGAGCTGGCCCGCTCGGACGATCCGCTGGTGCGGGAATTCTTCCAGGGGCCGCGGGGCCGGGCCGCGCAGCGGTATCAGACATGAATTCGAAGCTAAGCTACGTGATGGTGGGGGTGTTCGTCCTGGCCCTGGGGCTGGCGCTGATTGCTGCCGCTCTGTGGTTCGGTTCCGGCAATTCCGGTAAGTCCTATGACACTTATGTCGTCTATATGACCGAATCGGTGTCGGGGCTGAGCAAGGACGCGTCGGTGAAATACCGCGGCGTGGACGTGGGACGGGTGCGCAGCATAGAGCTCGATCCCAAGGACCCGCAGCGGGTGCGCCTGGTCCTGCAGATCGAGAAGGGGACACCCATCAAGACCGATACGGTGGCAACCCTCGAAACCCAGGGACTGACCGGGCTGGCCAACATCAACCTCACCGGGGGCAGTCGCAACGCGCCGCCGCTGGAGGCGAAAAAGGGCGAGCGGTACCCGGTGATCCAGAGTCGTCCGTCCCTGTTGGGGCGCCTGGACAAGATCCTCTCGCGCCTGCTGGAAAATCTGACCGAGACCTCCAATCGCCTCAACGACCTGCTCAATGCAGACAATCGCAAGGCGCTGGCGGGAACCCTCAAGGACCTGCGTACCGTCAGTCGCACGCTGGCGCGGCACAGCCGCACCATAACCAGCGCCATGGACGATTTCGCCGGCACCATGCACAACGCGCGGCTGGCGAGCAAACGGTTGCCGGCCCTGTTGGCGCAGGTGCAACGCAGCGCCGCGGCGCTGCAGAAGATGGCCGATCAGGTGGGGATCGCCGGACAGAGCATCGATCGGGCGGTTTCGTCCGGTGGGCAGGATCTGCACCGGGTTACCGCGGAGGTGGTTCCGCAGGCCCGCGCGCTGCTGTCCGAACTGCAGCAGACCGCGGAAAACCTGCGGCAGATGAGCGAAGAGCTGCGCCGCGATCCCAGCACGCTGCTGTATGGCGCGCCGCAGCCCGCCCCCGGACCTGGTGAATAGGCCGGAGAAGCCACGCCGAAGTGCACGCCGTCGGATGGAGTCGAAAACGACATGACAACAATAAGACGAACCATGTTGACCGCGGGCGTCGCATTCCTGCTCGCGGCGTCAGTGTCGGGATGCTCACCGTTTCCCAATAAAGGGAATTCCAGCCCGCCTGTCACTTATCTGCTGCAATGGAAGCCGCCGCCCGCGAACCAGGGAACAGCGCCCCCGGTGCGGTGCGGAACCTTGCTTATCTCGGCGCCGCGTTCGGCCCCCGGCTTCGACACGGCGCGCATGGCCTACGTGCGTCAGGACTACCGCATCGATTACTTTGCCCGCCATCGTTGGGCGGACGACCCGGCGCGCATGTTGCGTCCGATTCTGGTCGAGGCGCTGGGCTCCAGCGGCTTGTTCCGCTCGGTGACGGCTGACCGCGGAGCGGTGGACGCCCGGTTGCGCATGGACACGGATCTGCTGCGCCTGCAGCAGGTGTTCGGCAGCGGCGGCAGCACTGTTGAATTGAGCGTCCGTGTCACGGTCGTGGACAACCAAAGCGGACGGGTCGTCTACGGCCACCTGTTCGACGTCAATGAGCCGGCGCCGAGCGAAAATCCCTACGGGGGTGTGGTTGCCGCCAATCATGCGGTGGCCGTGCTGATGCGGGATCTGGTCACTGCCTTGCGCGAGCACGCGGTGGCGGCTGACGCGTGCCCTGGAAGGCGCGCAGGACAGTAGGAAACTCCCCGCTATTTGCGTCGAACGGGCCGCCATCAAGCGCGAACCGCCGGGGTCTTTTCGGCAGCCTACTGACGCCTGCAGGAACCCGCGTTGAAATCCCCATTTGCATATGTTTAGATATGGCGGCGCTGATTCGAGAGGCTTGCCTGACGCGCTGGCGTCTCGCCAAGTTCGTATGGATCCGTGGGGCTGCAAGGCAGCCGCGCCCGAGCGCATTTCTGGTTCAAGCGTTTGCGAGCGGATTACGCCGGGAAACTGGGATTCCGGTGGCGATGCCGCTCATCCGCCACGACCTGCCGGCCGCACCTGCTGGGGCGGTACAAGGCGGGTGTCTGTGCAGCGCCTTCGGGGGGCTGCTCATGAGTGTGATCGGGGCCCAGGATTCGAGCCAAGATGGAAGTCGCCGGCGTTCGGTGCGTCCGTCCAGGGCGCGTCGGCGGAGCCTCGGACACGGCGTGCGGCAGGAGTCGTTGGCTCTGCCGCCCAAGACAGCAAACAATCGGTTTTCTATCGGGCGCCAGCCCAACAATTGCAAAGCGAGAATGCGCCATTGGGGGCGCGTTCCGGTGATGTCGCGCAGGTATATGCATAAGCGCCTGCGGCCGCGCTTCCGCGCCATGCAACAGCATCTGCGCGGGGGCGCACGGGTTCACAATAATGCGAGGAGACAGCATGTCCAACACCTACCTCTTCACCTCCGAATCGGTTTCGGAAGGCCACCCGGACAAGGTTGCCGATCAGGTATCCGATGCCGTACTGGACGCCATCCTGGCCCAGGACAAACGCGCCCGCGTGGCCTGTGAGACGCTGGTGAACACCGGAATGGTGGTCATCGCCGGTGAGATCACCACCGGCGCCACGATCGATTTTGACAGCATCGCCCGCAATACGATCAAGGATATCGGCTACAACAGCTCGGAGATGGGATTTGATTGGGAATCTTGCGCCGTGCTGCAAAGCGTGGGCAAGCAGTCGGCCGATATCGCCATGGGGGTGGACGAGGGCGAGGACAAGGAGCAGGGCGCGGGCGACCAGGGGTTGATGTTCGGCTATGCCAGCAA
>JARRNJ010000039.1:0-48545 GCA_037385045.1 Gammaproteobacteria bacterium
TGGGCGACCGGCTCGCCGGCGACGCGGCGGCGGATCAGCCGTTCAAAGCGTTCACACTGGACGGGTTCCAGCTCCTTGTCGGGCCAGGCATGCAAATGGGCGCGGTCACGGCCCAGCACATGGGCCAGCAGCACCTCGGCGTCGAGGGACGCCGATTCATAGGCCGCCAAACGCCGGCCGGCCTGCGCGAGCACGGACTTGATCGTGGTCATCGCGGGTGGTTCTTTTCCGGTGCGGTCGAAAACGCAGAGTGCGCAGAGGCGCAAAGGACGCAAAGGAAAATGATGGCTGGAAGCTGCGGCGGTGCAGGCACCGTTGCTGCCGGCTGCCGGCACCAGTACGGCCGCACGGGGCGCCGAATGCGTCTCAAGGCACAGGGCGAATAATCGACGGGTCGGCCCACTCTCGGTGACCTCGGTGCTCTCTGTGGCTCGAATGTTCTCGCTGCCCGCCGGTAACCGCTGCCCGCGTGCCCCGTTACCGCGCTGCGGGGGCAGTGACGTTTCCCGCAATTGGCCCCTTTTGCGTTGTTTGCGTCTTTGCGCGGGAAACTCCACACTTCCGCGCTCACTCCGCCAGGGCTGCCAGCAGGTCGGCCTGGTGTTCCTGCACCAGCGGGTCGATGACCGGATCCAGGTTGCCCTGCAGGATTTCGTCGAGCTTGTACAGCGTCAGGTTGATGCGGTGGTCGGTGACCCGGCCCTGGGGAAAGTTGTAGGTGCGGATGCGCTCGGAACGGTCGCCGCTGCCCACCAGCAGGCGCCGGGTGGCGGCCTGTTCGCTCTGCTGCTGCTCGCGCTGGGCGGACAGCAGTTTCGACTGCAACAACGACATGGCCCGCGCGCGGTTTTTGTGCTGGGAGCGCTCGTCCTGGCATTCGACCACGATGCCGGTTGGCAGATGGGTGATGCGAATGGCCGAATCGGTCTTGTTGACGTGCTGGCCGCCCGCGCCCGAGGCGCGGAAGGTATCCACCTTCAGGTCCGCGGAATTGATGGTGACGTCGTCGATCTCTTCGGCCTCGGGCATCACTGCCACGGTGCAGGCGGACGTGTGGATGCGGCCCTGGGACTCGGTTTCCGGCACCCGCTGTACGCGATGGGCGCCGGATTCGAACTTGAGCCGGGAATAGGCGCCACGTCCGACAATACGGCTGATGATCTCCTTGTGCCCGCCATGCTCTCCCGGGCTGTCGCTGATGATCTCCACCTGCCAGCCGTGCATTTCGGCGTAACGGGTGTACATGCGGAACAGGTCGCCGGCGAACAGGGCCGCCTCGTCGCCGCCGGTTCCGGCGCGTATTTCCAGAAAAATATTACTGTTGTCGTGGGGATCGCTGGGCAGCAGCCGCAGATGCAGCTCCTGCTCCAGTTCCTCGATGCGTTCCTGCGCCGCGTGCATCTCTTCCTGCGCCAGTTCGCGCAGCGCCGGGTCCTGTTCGCCGAGCATTTCCCGGGCGCTGTCGTGCTGCGCCTGGGCGTCACGATAACGGCGGAAACTGTCGATCAGCGGGCTGAGCTGTGCGTATTCCTGGGACAGGCTGCGGAACTGGCCCTGGTTGCCGATGACATCCGGGTCGGCCAGCAGGGCGCCCACTTCCTCGAAGCGCGCGTTGAGCCGTTCCAGCTTGTCGGAGATGGAAGGTTTCACGATTCCGCCGTCGATTGTCGGGAGGTGCCGGGCAGCGTCACTCGTCGGGTTTGATTTCGAACAGTTCCCGCGCTGCCTTGATCAATTCCCGGCGGCCCTGGTAACCGGCCATTTTCAGATTGGCGCTGGGGCTGTGGAGCAGTTTGTTGGTCAGGGTGTGGGCGAGATACTGGACAACTTCATCGGCGGGCTTTCCCACCTCCAGCATATGCTGGGCGCGCGCCAATACCTCGCCGCGGATGCGATCCGCGCGACTGCGCACGGCGCGGATGGTGTGTACGGCATCCAGCGACTTGATCCAGCCCATGAAGTGGGCTACCTGGATGTCGATGATTTCCTCGGCCTGTTGCGCAGCTTCCTGGCGGGATTGAAGATTCTCCTCGATGACGTCGTGCAGGTCGTCCACGGTGTAAAGGTATATGTCGTCGAGCTCACCCACTTCCGGGGCGATATCCCGCGGCACCGCCACGTCGACCATGAACATGGGGCGATGCTTACGTTTCTTCAGCGCCTGTTTGACCATGGTTCTGGTCAGCAGCGGCTCGGGGCTGGCGGTGGAGGATACGACGATGTCGGCCTCCTCGAGATGCACCGGAATGTCGTCCAGGGCGATGGCATAGCCGTCGAATTCGGCCGCCAGGGTGTGGGCGCGCTCCACCGTGCGGTTGGCGACGATCATGCGGCCGACGTGGTTGTCGTGCAGGTGGCGGGCTGCCAGCTCGATGGTCTCGCCGGCGCCGATCAGCAGCGCCGTTTCCTCCGCCAGTTCGCCGAAGATCTGGCGGGCCAGGCTGACCGCCGCGAACGCCACCGACACCGGGCTGGCGCCGATGGCGGTGTCGGTGCGGACCTGTTTCGCCACCAGGAAAGTGTGCTGAAACAGCCGGCTCAGGAGCGTGCCGATGGTGCCCGCATCGGCGGCGGCATGATAGGCTTCCTTGATCTGTCCCAGAATCTGGGGTTCGCCCAGGATCATGGAGTCGAGGCCGGAGGCGACCCGCAGAATATGGCGCACCGCGTCCTGCTCCGGATGGGTGTAGACATAAGTCTTCAGGTCGTCGGCGGTGAGGTGGTGGTACTGGCCCAGCCACTGCAGCACCGGGTTTGCGTCTTCCGCCTCGACGCTGCAGTAGACTTCCGTGCGGTTGCAGGTGGAAAGGATGGCCGCCTCGCTGATTTCGGGCAGCGCGGCCATCTCACCCAGGGCGCCGCGCAGCCGGTTGGGCGCGAATACGACCTTTTCGCGGATCTCCACGGGAGCGGTCTTGTGATTGATGCCGAGCGCCAGAAGGGCCATGTGCGAGGCCAAATGTTGCAACGAACCGGAAATTGTGCGGCAACCAACCTGCCATTACAAGTGAGCGGCAGCCAGAGCTGTGCGCCGTCACGGTTCCGCCAAGCCGCCGACCACGTCCAGTCGGCAAAAACGCAGGATGATGATATTGTATAGGAAATTGCCGTCCGTTGTCGGCGCTGGCCCGCATATTTCGCCGGGACCGCGGGAGCAGGCGCAGGATTCGAGGCCGCGGGCGCCGCTCTGGAGCGTTTGTGCCCGCCAGGGTACAAGCACCCTTTCGGGTACAAGCACCCTTTCGGGTACAAGCAGTGTGTTATCACTTTACGGTACCGCATGAGTTATCTTTTCCGATCTGTTTCCGTTGCGAACCCAGCAGTCGTCGGCCGCCCGGTGAGATATGCGGGCTAATCCCCTCCATTTTGGACAATTCGTACTCATGAAACGTTTTCTTGTGGCGTCGTTCCTGGTCGGCACCCAGTTCCTCACTTCAGGCTGCAGCGCGGTGTTGAGCAAAGACGCCGCTCCCATCCCGCAGTCGGCCAACACCCAGATCCGCAAAGTCGACGCCCAAGGCCTTTCGGACGTGCGGCCCGAGGTGCGCCGCCAAGCCAACCTGCTGTACCACATCCTGGTGGGCGAATTCGCCGGTTACCGCGGCCATCTGGACGTTGCGGTGAAGCAATATCTACAGGCCGCCGCCATCAGTGACGATCCCGACGTCGCCCAGCGCGCCACCCAAATCGCCCTGTATGCGCGCGACTACCCCGGTGCCATGGTCGCCGCGCAGCGCTGGGCGGTGCTGGCGCCCGAGAGCCTCGATGCCTGCCGTACCCTGGCCGTGTTGGACTTGCGCCAGGACAAATTGGCGCCGGCGGCGGCGCAGCTCGACCGCCTGATCGGCTTGGTCCAGGGAGACGCGGAACGGGGCTTCTATCTGGTCAGCCGGCTGCTGGCCCAGGAGCATGACGAGAAGCGGACGCTGACGGTCATGGCGATGCTGGTTCAGCGCCACAAGAGCGACCCGTATGCCTGGTACGCCTACGCGCACCTGGCGGCGGAGGCTGATGACCAGAAGCTGGCGCTGGCGAACGTCGACAAGGCTCTGAGCCTCAAGCCTGACTGGCCGGACGCGAGCCTGCTGAAAGCGCGCATTCTGATGCAGCAGGGCAAGTCCGACGAGGCGGTGGCCGCCATGCGGGCCGCCATCAAAGCGCACCCCGATTCCCGTGCTCTGCGCATCAGTTTCGGGCGCCTGCTCGCCGAGGCCAAGCAATTCGCCCAGGCGCGACAGCAGTTCGAGTATCTGTTGCGCAAGAATCCCAAGGACGCAGAGCTGCTGTATGCCATTTCATTGCTGGCCATAGAGGACAAGCACTACGACGCCGCGGAGCATTACCTGAAACGGCTGCTCAAGACCGGCCAGCGTACCCCCGATGCCTACTATTATCTCGGGGCGATCGCCGAGGAACGCCACCAATACAACCGGGCCATCACCTGGTACCGCAAGGTGCGCAGCGGCGACCGGCGGGTGGATGCCCATATCCGGGTTTCGATGCTGGTGGCCAAGCAGCACGGTGTTGCGAAGGGGCGCAAGGAGCTGCACAAGATGCAGCCGCCCAACAGCGATGCAGCGGTGCGCTTCTATGTCGCCGAGGCCGATATGCTGCGCCACGCCGGCCGTTACAAGGAGGCCGTGGGGGTGGTGAACAACGGTCTGGCGCAGATGCCCGGTAACAACGACCTGCTGTATACCCGCGCGCTGCTGGAAGAGAAGCTCGACCGCCTGGATCTGCTGGAAAAGGATCTCAAGCAGATTCTTGCCACCGATCCGGACAATGCCCAGGCGCTCAACGCGCTCGGCTACACTCTGGCCGACCGCACCAAGCGTTACAAGGAGGCTTTGGCCTACATTCAGAAGGCATTGGCGTTGTCTCCCGACGAGCCGGCGATTCTGGACAGCATGGGCTGGGTGCAGTACCGCCTGGGCAATATCGCGGCTTCCCTGGACTATTTGCGCCGCGCCTACAAGCTGGACCAGGACAGCGAGATCGCCGCCCATCTGGGCGAGGTGCTGTGGGTTTCCGGTGACCGTGATGCGGCGCGGAACCTGCTCGAACGCGCGGTCAAGCGCGATCCGAAAAGCAAGACGCTGCAACAGCTGATCCAGCGCTTCAAGTTGTGAGAATTGTCGCAGTACTGCTGCTGGCGGCGCTTAGCGCCTGCAGCGTGGCTCCCACCGGGCCGCCGGTGGACCGGGCCAAGGTCTGGGCCGAACATGAGCGATCGATCAGCCGCTTGGATCGCTGGACCATCCGGGGCCGCGTGGCATTGAGCACCGAGGATGAAGGCTGGAGCGCGGCCCTGCAGTGGCAACAGCGCGGGACCGATTACGACATCCGCGTGATCGCCCCCTTCGGCCAGGGCAGCATGCGGCTGCAGGGCGGGGCAGCGGGGGTCGTGCTGCGCACCAGCGACCATCCGCAGCCAGTGTACGCCGCCAACGCCGAAGCGTTGCTGCGCAGCCGCACCGGTTGGCGCATGCCGGTCACCGCGCTGCGATACTGGATTCGGGGTCTGCCGCAACCCGCCGGCGCCCGTACCATCCAGCTGGATGATCGTGGGCGCCTGGCGCACCTGATCCAGGGCGGCTGGAGCGTTGACTTCCTGGGTTACCAGCGTGTCGATGATTACCAATTGCCCGAGAAGATTTTCATGAAAAACCGGGATCTGCGCATTCGTGTGGTGATTCATGACTGGCAGCTGGGCGGGTAGCCGATGGCCAGCGTGCCATGGCCGGCCCCGGCCAAGCTGAACCTGTTCCTCCACATCGTCGGACGCCGCGCCGACGGTTACCATCTGCTGCAAACGGCTTTTCAGTTCCTGGACCACAATGATTGGCTGTACCTGAGCCCGCGCCGCGACACCGGCGTGAGGCTGCTGTCGCCGGTGCCCGGGGTGCCGGCGGAGTCCGATCTCACCATACGGGCAGCCCGGCTCCTTCAGCGCCATTGCGGCGTCCGCCAGGGGGTCGAGATCCGCGTCGACAAGCGCCTGCCCATGGGCGGGGGCCTGGGCGGTGGCAGTTCCGACGCCGCCACGGCGCTGGTGGCACTGAACGCCCTCTGGGATACCGGGCTCGCCAACGACGAACTGGCCGGCCTGGGGCTGCAGCTGGGAGCGGACGTGCCGGTGTTCGTGCGCGGCCACGCGGCATGGGCCGAGGGGGTGGGAGAACAACTGACGCCGCTCGACTTGACCGAGCCCTGGTACGTGGTCCTGGTGCCGCCGGTAACTGTGTCTACCGCCGGGGTTTTTGCCGCCCCGGAATTGACACGCAACACGCGCGCCATCACAATATCCGACTTTCTCTCGGGCGCGGGTCACAACGATTGCGAGGCCGTCGTGCGGCGCCGTTACCCGGCGGTCGCGGAGGCGCTGGACTGGCTGGACGGGTTCGCCCCGGCCCGCCTGACCGGTACCGGGGCATGCGTATTCGCGCCGTTCACGGATGCCGGCGAGGCCGGGAATGTGCTCGGGCGGCTTCCCCGGGGCTGGTCGGGATTTGTCGCGCGCGGATGTAACCGCTCGCCGTTGCTGACACGGTTGGAGCGGGGGGTCGATTGAGAGGCGCGGGCGCCTGGGCGGCTGATTCATTGGGGCGTAGCCAAGCGGTAAGGCACGGGGTTTTGATCCCCGCATTCCCAGGTTCGAATCCTGGCGCCCCAGCCAAAGTTAGAGCGAGCCGGTGCCGTCGAGGCGCCAGGATGAGAACCTCAGGTTCGACAAAATCGCGCAGCGATTTTGAACAGCGGAGCCGCAGGGGCGACGCTGGCCCCGGAGGGGCGGAGGGCGCAGCCCGGAGTAATCCTGGCGCCCCAGCCAAAGTTAGAGCGAGCCGGTGCCGCCGAGGCGCCAGGATGAGAACCTCAGGTTCGACAAAATCGCGCGGCGATTTTGAACAGCGGAGTACCTCTGCGGGTTATTAAGTGTCCCGCAGGGGCATAAACTCGGCGACGCTGGTCCCGCAGGGGCGCAGCCCGGAGTGGTTCAGGCGCCCGAGCCAGAGTTTGACTGAACCGGCGCGGTCGGCGCGCCGGGTGCCGGCGACCGAATGGGGGTGAATGTGTCCGAAAGCGGGATGACGGTGTTCACGGGGAATGCGAATCCGCAGCTTGCCCTGGACATTGCCAATCATCTCAGCATGCGCCTCGGCAAAGCCATCGTCGGCCGGTTCAGCGACGGTGAAGTCATGGTGGAGATCATGGAGAACGTCCGTGGCCGGGACGTTTTCATCGTTCAGCCCACCTGCGCGCCGACGAACGACAACCTGATGGAATTGCTGGTGATGATCGACGCCATGCGGCGCGCGTCGGCCTGGCGGGTGACGGCGGTGATTCCCTATTTCGGCTATGCCAGGCAGGACCGGCGGCCGCGCTCGGCGCGGGTGCCGATCACCGCCA
Source organism: Gammaproteobacteria bacterium (assembly GCA_037385045.1). Taxonomy (GTDB): domain Bacteria; phylum Pseudomonadota; class Gammaproteobacteria; order JASBUN01; family JASBUN01; genus JARRNJ01. The sequence continues at coordinate 7,408 of JARRNJ010000039.1, forward strand.
AGGTGGTGGCCAAGATGATCGGCAGCGTGGGTGCAGACCGCGTGCTCACGATTGATTTGCATGCCGACCAGATACAGGGCTTTTTCGATGTGCCGGTGGACAACGTCTACGCGTCACCGATCCTGCTGGGCGATATCTGGCGGCGCAAGTACCCAAACCTGATGGTGGTGTCGCCGGACGTGGGCGGTGTGGTGCGCGCCCGGGCGCTGGCGAAACGATTGGACGACGCGGACTTGGCGATAATCGACAAGCGCCGTCCGCGGCCCAACCAGGCGCAGATCATGCACATCATCGGTGAGGTCGAAGGCCGCACGTGCGTGCTGATCGACGATCTGGTGGACACCGCCGGTACGTTGTGCCAGGCCGCCAATGCACTGAAAGAGCGCGGCGCCGCCAAGGTGGTTGCCTACATCACCCACCCGGTCCTGTCGGGGCCGGCGGTGGACAACATCGAGGCCTCCGAGCTCGACGAGCTGGTGGTGACCGACACCATTCCGCTGGCGCCGCCGGTGGCGGCCTGCAGCCGCATCCGTCAGCTTTCCGTGGCGGAGATGCTTGCCGAAACGCTGCGGCGCATCACCAACGAGGAGTCGGTCAGCTCGCTGTTCATGGATTAAGCGGTGCCCTTGCCGGGTGCTGCGCAAATGCTTCCCCTGGTCGCGGGGGAAGTGGTGAAGGTCCGCCTGCGGGCGGCTTGAGAAACTGGAGTAAAGCCAATGCAAGAATCGTTCGAACTGATTGCTGAAGTTCGCGCGGACACGGGGAAGGGTGCGAGCCGCCGCCTGCGTCGTGCGAACCGGGTGCCCGCCATACTCTACGGCGGACATGGGGATACCGTGCCGTTGACGCTGGTGCATAACGAGCTGTTGCGGCATCTGGAGCACGAATCCTTCTACTCGCACGTGCTGACGGTGAAATTCGACGGCAAGGCCGAGCAGGCGGTGCTGCGTGACGTGCAGCGCCACCCCAGCAAGCCGGTGGTGCTGCACATCGATCTGATGCGCGTTTCCGCCGAAGAGCAGCTGCGTATGCAGGTTCCGCTGCACTTCGTCAACGAAGAGGCCTGTTTCGGCGTCAAGCAGCAGGGTGGCGTGGTCTCGCATTTGATGACCGATGTGGAAGTGGCCTGCCTGCCCAAGGCGCTGCCGGAATTCATCGAGGTCGACGTGGCCGACCTCAAGGCCGGGGAATCGATCCACCTCTCGGAGTTGAAGCTGCCCGCCGACGTGGAGCTGGTGGCGCTGAGCTACGGTGCCGAGTATGACCAGCCGGTGGTCAGCGTGCACATGCCGCGCGGCGCCGGCGCCGAAGAGGAAGGCGGCGAGGAGGAGGCTGCCGGCGAAGAGGGCGGCGAGTCCTCCTGATCGGCCGCCTGAGCCGCGCGGAGGGCGAGGATTTTGGCCGCTGTACAGCCTGCGGTTTCGTTGATCGTGGGGCTGGGGAATCCCGGCCCCGAGTACGCACAGACCCGGCACAATGCCGGGTTCTGGTTTGTGGAGACGGTGGCGGCGCGCTACGGCGTGGAACTGCGCCGGGAGTCCAAGTTCCACGGCTGGGCCGGACGCACCCGGGTGGGTGGCAACGACGTGTGGCTGCTCGCGCCCGATACGTTCATGAATCGCAGCGGCCACGCCGTTGCCGCATTGGCCCGATTTTTCAAGTTTCCGGTGCAAAGCATCCTGGTGGCCCACGACGAGCTGGATCTGCCGCCGGGCGTCGCGCGCCTCAAGCGCGGCGGCGGACACGGTGGACACAACGGCCTACGCAGTACGGCTGCGGCGTTGGGCAGTTCGGAGTTCGCCCGGCTGCGGATCGGCATTGGGCATCCCGGCCACCGGGACCTGGTCACTCCTTACGTGCTCGGTCGCCCGTCGGCGGACGATCGGCGCTGTATCGAAGACGCCATCGACGCCGCGGTGGACGTGCTGCCGCAGCTCGTGGGCGGCGAGTTCGAGCGGGCCATGAACACCCTGCATAGCGGCAGGGACTAACCAGGGCTCAGGCTATGGGTTTTAAATGCGGTATCGTCGGGCTGCCCAACGTGGGCAAGTCGACCTTGTTCAACGCGCTGACGCGGGCCGGGATCCAGGCGGAAAACTACCCGTTTTGCACCATCGACCCGAATGTCGGCGTGGTGCCGGTGCCGGACCCGCGGCTCGATCGGCTGGCGGCCATCGTCAAACCGCGGCGGGTGGTGCCGACCACTATGGAGTTCGTCGATATCGCCGGACTGGTGGCTGGAGCCTCCAAGGGCGAGGGCCTGGGCAACAAGTTCCTGGCCAACATCCGCGAGACCGATGCCATCGCCCACGTGGTGCGCTGTTTCGAGGACACCGACGTGGCGCATGTGGCCGGCAAGGTGCATCCGGCGGCCGACATCGAGGTCATCAACACCGAACTGGCCCTGGCCGACCTGGAAACCGCGGAGAAGGCGCTGGCCCGCGCCGAAAAGGCTTCCAAGGCCGGCGACAAGGAGGCGTTGGCCCAGCGCGAGCTGTTCCGGCGCGTGCGTGACCACCTGGACGCCGGTCGGCCGGTGCGGGCCATGGAGCTCGGGAAGGAGGACCGGCCCCGTCTGCGCGAGCTGCATTTGTTGACCGCCAAACCCACCATGTACATCGCCAACGTCGACGAGGAAGGATTCGAAAACAACCCGTTCCTCGACGCGGTGGCTGACATTGCCGCCACCGAGGCTGCCGCGGTGGTGCCGGTGTGCGCGGCCATCGAAGCGGAGATTGCGCAGCTCGCCGATGACGAGAAAGGCGAGTTCCTGCAGGAACTGGGCCTCGACGAGCCGGGCCTGAACCGGGTGATCCGGGCCGGCTATGAGCTGCTCGGGCTGCAGACCTATTTCACCGCCGGTGAAAAGGAGGTGCGGGCCTGGACCGTGCCCGTGGGCGCCACCGCGCCGCGCGCGGCCGCGGCGATACACACGGACTTCGAAAAGGGCTTCATTCGCGCCGAGGTGGTGTCCTACGCCGACTTCGTCGCCTGCGGCGGCGAGCAGGGTGCCAAAGAAGCCGGCAAATGGCGCCTGGAAGGCAAGGACTACCTGGTGCAGGACGGCGACGTGATGCACTTCCGCTTCAATGTGTGAGTAAAGCGCGCTCCTGCGCTTATTTCCACGGGAAGGGCTGCTGCGCTTGCAGGTGCGCCTCCAGAATCTCCGGCGGCAGCGGCGTACTGAACAGGAACCCCTGACCGCACCGGCATCCTTGGGCAAGCAGAAATTCCAGCTGCCGCTCGGATTCCACCCCCTCGGCCACCACCTCGATGCCGAGATTTCCCGCCATTGCGATGATAGCCGAGGCCAGCGCCGCATCATCGCGGTTGTCGGGCAGGCTGCGCAGAAACTGGCGGTCGATCTTCAACATGTGGACCGGAAACCGCTTCAGGTAGCTCAGCGACGAGTAGCCGGTGCCAAAATCGTCGATGGCGATGCGCACACCGAGGGTGTCCAGGTGGCGCAGCGCCTGCTGCACGCTGCCGCGGTAATCCATGAGTATGCTCTCGGTGATCTCCACCACCAGTTGCTGCGGTTCGATGCAGCCGGTGGTCAGTGCCTCGGTCACCGGCTGGGCCACACCCTGGCCATGAAAACACGGAGCGCAGAAGTTCACTGCCATGTACAGGTTCCTGCCCGCCTGGGCGCGCAGGCGCCTGCCGTGCAGGCAGGCCTGCTGCAGTGTCCAGCGTGTCAGCGGCACGATGAGGCCCGTTTCCTCGAGGACGGAAATGAACTCCCGCGGCGCAACCAAGCCGCGCTCGGGATGCTGCCAGCGCAGCAGTGCCTCGAGCCCGACGATCTCCCTGGTTGGGAACTCGACAACGGGTTGGTAATGTACGGTGAACTCCTCCCGCTCCAGCGCGCGGCGCAATTGCGATTCCAGCGACAGGCGTCGCGACACCCGATCACTCATGTCGCGCGAATAGAACTCGAAGCGGTTACGCCCCTGCTCCTTGGCATGATACATGGCGGTGTCGGCGTTCTTGATCAGATTGTCCACCTGCACGTCGTCGACCGGATAGAGCGCGATGCCCACCGAAACGCTGGTGTACACCTCGTGGCTGCCGATGTGGAACGGGCGCTCGAATTCCCCGTGCAGTTTCCCCACCACTGCCTCGACCTGCGCGGTGTCGGCCACGTCTTCGAGCAAGATCGCAAACTCGTCCCCGCCGAGGTGGGCGACCATGTCGTCCTGGCGTACACCGGCGGTGAGTCTGGTCGCCACCTGACTCAACAACTGGTCTCCGGCATCGTGGCCGAGGCTGTCATTGACGTTCTTGAAGCGGTCCAGGTCCAGGAATAACAATGCCGCCAACCGGCCGCCACGACGGGCCCGTGCGGTGGCCTGTTCCACCCGGTCGCGAAACAGCCGCCGGTTGGGCAGGTCGGTGAGCGGGTTGTGGTAGGCAAGATGGTAGAGGCGCTCCTGGGCCGCCATCTGCTCGGTGATGTCCTTGCCGGTCGACACGAAATGGGTGATGTGACCGTGCTCGTCCTTGAGCGGCGTAATGGTCTTTTGTTCATAGTAGCGCGCGCCTGACTTGGTGCGGTTGGTCAGTACGTCCTGGAACACGTGGCCGCGCAGAATGGTGCTCCAAAGTCTCAGGTAGTAGCTGCGATCATGTTCTCCCGACTTGAGCACGCTGGGCGGTTTGCCGACGACCTCGGCGCTGGTATAGCCGGTGACCCGCTCGAAGCTGGGATTGATGTATTCGATCATCCCGCTGGGATCGGTGATGAAGACGATGTCGTTGCTCTGCTCCACTACACTGGACAGGCGCGCGACCATCTCGCGGGCAGCCGCCCGCACAGCGCGGGTCCGGGCCAGGTAGGCACTGACCCCGAGCCACAGCGCCGCCAGCAGTGAAAACGCCAGCAGTGGACCGCGGGCACGCTGCCAGCGCAACGTCCACAACATTTCGCGATCAAGGGCCGTAACCAGGCGCCAGAACGAAGGCGAGGTGGCGTGCTGCGCGATCTGGACCGGCAGCCGCTGGCTGATCTCGGCGACCACCCGGGTCAGGGGGTGCACCGTGGCGAAGACGTACCGGCCCTCGGGCAGCTGCAGCCGCCCGGTGCCGATGCGGTCCATCTCCGCCCAGGCTTGCGGGTGTTGCTTGGCGAAGTTGCGGCCGTGGCCGAGGTCGCGGCCCCATTCCCGGGTGTGGTCCCGGGTATACAGCCAGAAACCCTGGTGGTCGAGCAGCATGGGTACGCCGGCGGTGCCCGCCATGGCGGTGCGGATGTGGGAAATCATCCGACTGCCCAGGTAGTTGAGCACCAGAACGCCCCGGGGGCGTCCCTGCTGGTCCTGGACCCGGGTGATCAAGCGGATCATCGGCCGTGGCGGCAGTTCCACCCGGTGGTTTTCGACGTTGAGGTCGAAGCGCGACACGTATACCGTTCCCGGAGCCAGGCTGCGGCTGGCCAGGAAATAGTAGCGCGAAGACTTGTCCTGCAATCGTGTGTCGGCAACCACCGTTGCCTCGCCGCGGGCGTTGACGCGAACCACTTCCCGGCCGGCGGCGTCCAGATAGCGGACCTGGTCGTAAATGCCCTTGGCCACGGCAAAGCGCCGGAACAGGGCCGCCACCGCCCGGTGTTGCGCCGCGTCGCCGCTTCCGGCGAGGCGGCGCAGCGCGTTGCTTTGCGCCAGCACCAGCAGGTCGGTCACCGCCGATTCCAGGTCGCGGGTGATCTCCTGGCGTCCCAGGTTCACTGCGTACTGGTCGTGCAGCTGCAGGTGGGCCAGATGCTGCGAATAGTCCAGCTGATGAAAGACGGCGAACAGCATGGCCAGCCCCGCCGCGACCGGCAGGAAAAACAAGGACAAGTGACGCAGGAAGGAGCGGGTAGGCTGCGGCAGGGACGTCGACATCGTAATGGGCGCTCGGAACTTCGCGTACGGACCGTCCCGGCAAACATACCGGGTGGGCACAAAAACCCGCAGCTCGAGCGCAGCCCGGCCGCGCCCGCCAGCCTCAAGATTAATCTGGATTCAGTTTAAGCGAGTCCGCCAGTGCCGATTGTGAACAAATGTGGCCGCCGAAAACCGCGCCGGCCGGGGTCGTTCTGGACATTCGCGCCCGGAAACCCTAGAATTCCGCCTTCCCGATGCGGGGCTCCCCGCACCTCCGCCACGTTGTCGGCTACGTAGCTCAGCTGGTTAGAGCACATCACTCATAATGATGGGGTCGGTGGTTCGAATCCACCCGTAGCCACCATCCAATCGACGGCCATAGGCCCGCGCGGCGACCTTTTCGGTAAAACCGCCGCAAATCCGGGTCGGTGCCGCCGCCTGAGGTCGCGCCGTCCAACGCGCAGGCGGTACTGCGTCATCGTGGATATGAAGACCCGGCAAACGCACACTCCCTCAAGGTCGTTTGGCTGGGGACGGCGCGCCGCTGTGCTGCCTGACCTAACGCCCTGCAGCCGGCCGGCTGCCGGGGGGGCTGAGTCACGGGCAAGGCGTGGAGCCGGCGTTCCCATGGCCGGGAGGTCCGGCGGAACTCCCGGTTCCCGGAACTGCGCGCAACGTGCGCCGGGACGAGCACGTAGCGGGAATTGAATTCGGGACGTTGGATGAAGAGGTGGCGGCGCGGATTCCGGCCTGTCCTGAAGTGCCCGGTTGACGCATTCGCGGCCGGCGTCCGCCCGCCGGCGCCCGCGTTTCAGCGTGCGGCCACTTTTGCCTGACGGTGCACCTGGATGAAGTCAGCCGTCGTCAACGGTTCCGGTCGGCCGATGTGAAAGCCCTGCGCATAGTCGACGTCGTAGTTTCGCAGCATCTGCAGAATTGCCTCGGACTCGACGAACTCCGCGACCACGGTCTTGCCGTACGCTTTGGCCACGTGCGCAATGGCCTGAACCAGTGCCGCGTCGGACTCGCTATGGCCAATGGCGCGAACGAACGAGCCGTCGATCTTGACGATGTCCAGAGGCAGGCTGCGCAGGTGTTCGAACGACGTGAAGCCGATGCCGAAATCGTCGAGGGCGAATCGGACGCCCAGCGCCTTGGCGGCTTCCATGAAGTGCCGCGCGCCATGCAGGTCGCGGATGGCGGCGGTTTCGGTGATTTCGAAGGTCAGCTGCTGGGGTCGGACCCGGGCGCCGCGGAAGCGGGATTCCAGCCAGGTCAACAGACGGCGGTTGCCGATGTGCGCGCCGCTGAGGTTGACGGAAACTGACGGCGCGATGCCCTCGGCGCTGAGCTCGTCGAGCTGGTCGAGGACGATTTCCAGCACCCGGCGGTCGATGCGGTCGACTATGCCGAAGCGTTCGGCAACCTCAATGAACTTGGCAGGCAGGATTCTCTCCTCCGACGGCGGAGCGATGCGTACCAGGGCCTCGTAGTGGTCCACCGCCTGCGTATGCAGGTTGAGAATGGGTTGATAATCGACGCTGATCCAGTCGTGCTCCAGCGCCGCGTGGATGCGCTCCATGCAATGCGCCGCCGCCGTGTCCCGCTCGTGTCGCGAGGCATCGAACAGGTGTACGCTGCTGCCGGAATTGCGGGCGATCTCCAACGCCCGCTCGCCGCGGGCCAGCAGGGTCCCGGCATCGCGGCCGTGGTGGGGGAATGTGATCACGCCGGCGCGCAGGGTGATGGTCAGCTGATGCCCCTCGGCCACCAGCTTCATGGCATTGAGTTGCTGCAGCAGGTGGTCGGCGATGCGTTCGCCGGCCGTGGCCGAGAATTCAGGCAGCACCACCAGGAACCGGTCGCCGCCGCTGCGCGCCACCACCGCGTTTGTGAACAGCGGGCTGGCATGGTCGTCCTCCATCACGTCCGTCAGCCGCCGGGCCAGGGTGGCCAGCACGTTGTCGCCCACGTGGCGCCCGTACACGGAGTTCAATCGCAGGAACTGATCGATGCCGAAGCAGATGCAGCAGACTTCGTGTTGGCGGGTTTCCGCGGTCTGCAGCAGGTTCTGCAGCACGGCCACGACGGCGCGCTGGTTCATCAGCCCGGTCAGCGGGTCGTAATTGGTCAGGTATGTGATCTGTTCTTCCGCCAACTTCTGGTCGGTGATGTCGCTCATGGCGGTGGTGATGAGGCCGGCGCCGGTAGTGCCCGGGGCGGGCGCCTTGCCCCGGTGGCGGAACCATTTCACGGTCACGCCGTCACGGTGATGCATGCGGTGCTCGACCACAAACTCGCGTTGGGACTGTATCTGGTCGGCGATGCTGGCGAGGACATAAGCCCGGTCCTCCGGGTGTAGCTGCCGTTGCCACAACGCCGGATCTGCGGTGAAATCCCCCGGGTTGAACCCCAGCAAGGTGGTGACCGCGGGGCTGATGAACACCGTTTGCAGGTTGTCGGGCTCCAGGGTGTGAAGTATGTCCGGAGCCGTGTCCACCACTTGGCGGAAGCGTGTTTCCGATTCGGTCAGCCGCCCCAGGGCCTGCTCCAGGTGGGCGCCGAAGCGGCGCAGCAGGGCATAGAGCAGCAAGCCGGTGGCCAACACGTAGAGCCACCCTTTATACATCTGGATCCTGGTCAGCAAGCCGGGATCGCCGGCCAGGGCCTCGGCCGTTTCGTCGGAGAACAGGATCCAAAGCGTGCCGACGATCCAGTAGAGGATCGCGATCTTGAGCGCAAGGGTGCGACTGCGAGGTGGTTTGTCGGCGCTGTGATCCATAATTCCCAGATGTGTCCCCGGCGCCGGCGGCCGTGATGGTGCATCACCCGGTCAAACGTCCGGCCGGGGCCGTGTACGGGGTTTCTCCCTGTAGCGGCACTGAGTGCCTAGTCCTTGAATTGCGGGGAACATTTGCGAGGCCGGCGGGACCGGTCGCGCCCGGGGCGGGCGCCGCCGGAGGCGGATGGCGTCAGGCTTCAGGGGCACACCTCATCCAACAGCTCGATCCAGTGCCTGACCGGCAGCCGCGTGCCGGTGCGCAAATGCATCAGGCAGCCGATATTGGCGGTGGCCACCAATTCCGGATCCCCTGCCTCCAGATTCCGCACCTTGTTTTCCAGCAGCTGGCGCGAAATATCCGGCTGCAGGATGGAATAGGTGCCCGCCGAGCCGCAGCACAGGTGGGCATCGGCCACCGCCGTCAGCCGGAAGCCCGCGCGGCGCAGCACGTCCTCGACCTGGGTGTGGGCTTTGAGGGCATGCTGCAGGGTGCACGGGATGTGAAACGCCACGGCGCGCCCGTTGCCGGCTGACTGCCAGGAGTCCAGATTCTGCTCGCAGAGGATTTCGCCAAGGTCCTTGCTCAGATCCGAAACCCGGGCGGCCTTGTCGGCGTAGTCCGGGTCATGGGCCAGCAGGTGGCCGTATTCCCTGACCATCGCGGTGCAGCCGCTGGCGGTGATCACCAGTGCTTCGGCGCCGCGCTCAATGTGCGGCCACCAGGCGTCGATGTTGCGTCGGGCGAAGTCCAGTGCCTCGTCGGGTGCCGACAGGTGGTGGCTCACGGCGCCGCAGCAGCCGGTCCCCTCGGGGCTGACCAACGAAATCCCCAGCCGATCCAGGAGGCGGGCGGCGGCGGCGTTGGTGTTCGGGGTGGCGGCCGACTGCACGCAGCCGTCCAGCGCCAGCATGGTTCGGGGGTGGCGCGCCGGCGGCCACGGCCGGGCCGGTTCGCACTGGGGTACCTTGCGCCGCAGCGCGCCCGGCAGCAGCGGACGGAACCAGTTCCCCACGCGCAGCAGTGGACCGAAGCGGCGTGGGAACGGCACCATCAGGCGCAAGGCCCGGCGTACGAAACGTGCCGTCCAGGGCCGGCCAACGTGCCGTTCCACCACTTCGCGGCCGATGTCCACCAGGCGCCCGTAGCGCACGCCCGACGGGCAGGTGGTCTCGCATGAGCGGCAGGTGAGACAGCGGTCCAGGTGGGTAAGGGTGTGGCTGCTGATCTCGCCGCCTTCCAGTGCTTGTTTGATGAGGTAAATGCGCCCCCGGGGGCCGTCCAGTTCGTCGCCCAACAGCTGGTAGGTGGGGCAGGTGGCGGTGCAAAACCCGCAATGGACGCAGTTGCGCAGAATGGCGTCCGCCTCACGCCCGGCGGCGGTGTCACGGATGAAGTCGGCGAGGGATGTCTGCATGCCTGGTCGTCGGTAGTCGGGGTCAGAGGTCCGCGTACATGCGGCCCGGATTGAGGATTCCCTTGGGGTCGAAGGCTTGCTTCAGGCGCCGGTGCAGGGCGGCTACGCCCGGGGTGAGCGGCTGGAATACCCCCGCGGTGCGGTCGCCGCCACGGTAGAGCGTGGCATGTCCGTCTGCCGACCGCGCCGCCTCCCACACCCGTTGCGCCGGCTCGTCGCTGCGCAGCCAGCGCTGGGCGCCGCCCCAGTCCAGCAGCCATTTGCCGCTCAAGGGCAGCTCCGGCGTGGCCGGAGCCACGGCGATCCGCCACAGCGGCCGGTCGCCGTCGAAAAATCCGTGTCGTTGCTCGCGCAGCCGGCGCCAGAACTCATCGCCGTCGTCCAGGACCTCGCCGCCGACCCGCTCGCGGCCTGCTGCCACCGACTTCTCGGCTCCCGACAGGCGCACGTAAAGGCGGTCGCCGTCGAAGCAGCCGCCGGACAGGGGAATCGACTTGGCCGCCCAGCCGTTCAGGGCCTGTAGGGCTTCGTCGGCGCTGCGGTGCTGCACCAGCGTCAGCTGCGCCGCCGGCAGCGGCAGCACCTTGAGACTGATTTCCAGCAGTACGCCGAGGGTGCCGAAGGCGCCGGTCATCAGACGCGAGAGATCGTAGCCGGCTACGTTCTTCATCACCTCGCCGCCGAAGCGCAGCACCTCGCCCTTGCCGTTGATGATCTGACAGCCAAGGACGAAATCGCGGGCCGAGCCGGCGTAGGGGCGCCGTGGGCCCGAAAGGCCGCTGGCGATGGCGCCGCCGAGGGTGGCCTGATCGCCGAAATGAGGCGGTTCGAACGCCAGCATTTGTCCGGCTTCGGCAAGGGTGCTTTCAATGTCGGTGAGCAGGCTGCCGGCGCGTGCGGTGAGCACCAACTCCGACGGCTCGTGGCGGACGACGCCCCGGTGGCCGCCCACCGGGAGCGGCTCGCCTTCGGGCGGCCGGCCGAGGAATCGCTTGCTGTCGCCGCCGACGATGTTGATCGGAGTGCCTTGGTCCGCCGCCTCGCGGATCCGTTCCTGCAGGGATGTGGCGATGTCTTGGCTCATGGTTTCAGAACTGCTCCAGTGCGGGGATGCCGACTCCCCGCAATCCATGTACAACGCGCCGGGGCTGGTCCCCGGCGGCGGATTGAAGGCGCTCCGGATCTTTCGACGCCGTCGGCACGCGCCGGTGGCATGAATGCGGCGGCGCCCAATGGTGGCGTACACGCAATAGTAGCGCGGCGACGGGCGGCCGTCGCCCCGGGAGCGCCGCGGCCGCGCCCGCGTGGGCGGCATGCGGCTGGAAACCGGAATGTGTCACGGGTTGAATTCCAACCGCGGTGTGCACAATGAAGCGCGCACGTGACGAGCCCCGGGCCGCGGGCGCGGCCCGGGGCCGGTTAGCCTAGTTCCCGAATGCCAGACTCGGCAGCCAGGTGATGATGCCCGGGAACTGTATGCACAGATACAGACCGAACGCCTGCATGGCCAGGAACACCAGCGACGACTTGAAGATGGTCGCCATGCTGATTTCCGGCGGGCAGACCCCGCGCAGATAAAACAGGGCGTAGCCGAACGGGGGGCTCAGGAACGACATCTGCATGTTGACCAGATACAGGACGCCGAACCACAGCAGCTCATTGGCTTCCGCCACCCCCGGTCCGCCCAGGAGGCCGGCGAAGGTCAGGCTCTTGATGATCGGCACGAAGATCGGCACCGTCAACAGCAGAATGCCCACCCAGTCCAGGAACATGCCCAGGAACGCCAGCATCACCATCATCAGCAGCAGGATGCCGTAGGCCGGCAGACCGGTGCTGAGGATGGCCTCGGTGATGAACGTCTGGCCGCCCTCAAGGATGAAGAAGCCGACGAAAATCGAGGCGCCGAAAATGATCCACAGCACCATAGCCGAGGCCCGCGCGGTGGTGATGGACGCCTCGCGCAGGGACTGCAGGCTGAAGCGCCGGTGCATCATGGCCACGACAATGGCGCCGAAAGAGCCGATGCCGGCCGCCTCCACCGGCGTGGCGATGCCGCCGAACAACAGCCCCAGCACCAGGAACACCAGGAAGATCGGCGCGATCAGCTTGGCCACCAGCTTCAGCTTCTCGACCATGTTGACCCGTTCTTCCTTGGGCAGCGCCGGCCCCAGGCTGGGATTGAGCCAGGAGCGCACCACCACGTAGGTGATGTACATGCCCGACAGCAGCAGGCCGGGCAGCACCGAGCCCAGGTACAGTTTGCCCACCGACTGTTGGGCCACCACCGCGTAGAGGATGGCGAGGATGGACGGCGGAATCAGGATGCCGAGGGTGCCGCCGGCCATGATCGAACCCAGGGCGATCTTGTGGTCGTATTTGCGTTTTAGCATCGCCGGCAGCGCGATGATGCCCATGGTCACCACTGCGGCGCCGATGACGCCCACCATGGCGGCGAGGATGGTCGACGCCAGGATGGTGGCCGCCGCCAGGCCGCCGCGCAGTCCGCCCATCCACTTGTAGACGACGTCGAACATCTCCTCGATCAGGCCCGCCCGCTCCAGCATCGCGGCCATGAAGATGAACAGCGGAATGGCCGCCAATTGCGGATTAACACCACGCCCAGGCCGCCGACCACGAACGCCATCGGCAGGCCCATCATCAGCAACAGCGCCAGGGAGCCGAACATCAGGAAGGTCAGCTTGCCGATGCCCACGTCGCCGAGAATGCCGCCCAACGTGAACAGGAAGTGCTGATCGCTGTAGGGGTCGTAAAACAGGCTGTTGATGATCTCGACGCAGGTGACGAACACCAGCGCGGCGATGGCGATGATCATCACCCAGGTCCACAGCCGGCCCCAGCCGCTGCGGGGGTTGGGAGCAGTTGCAGCTACGCTACTCATGAGCTTCGAGCCTCCCCCATGCGGCGGAACAGTTGTATGTCCTTGATCAGTTTCGACAGACCGGCCAGGCCCAGGAACAGGGCCCCGAGCACAATCGCCGCCTTGACGGGATAGAACTGGATGCGCCAGGTTTCATCGGTGACTTCCCACATGCCCAAGGAATCGGAGAAGAAGCGCCAGGAGCTGAACAGCAGGGCAATGGCGAAGATGAAGAAAAACACCGAGGTGAAGATGTCGATTCCGACCTGCCCGCGCTTGGGCAGCTTGATGTAGACCACATCCACGCGTACGTGGTCGCCGTGCAGCAGGGCGAAGGCGCCGGCCAGCAGGTACTGCATGCCGAACATCAGGTAGGACGCCTGGTGCACCCAGATGGTCGGCGCATCGAACAGGTAGCGCGATACGACTTCGTAGAAATACGCGCACACGGCATTGACGCTCCACAAAGCCACGAACACGCCCGATTGCTCGCTGGTCCAGTCGATGACGCGCGTCATCAGGTTGCCCGGAGCATGCAGCGCCGGGTCTTCCTCGGCCAGATACTCCAGCGCCGTTTCTTCATCCGGCGCGTTGGAGTCGCTCTTGCTCGTATTTCGGGTGAGCCACATGAAAATCAGGGGCATGATGGCGAGCCAGCCCCAGTAAAGCCAATGCGGGAGTACAAAATTGACGGACTCCGACATGATTCCTCCTGCCTGGTACGGGCGATGAGCGTCTTGGGCGGCCCCTCCCCTGGGCCGCCCAAGATCGCTGAAGGTTGCGGGCTGTTTAGAGGCTGAGGCCTTTGATGTCGTCCGGCGTCACGTAGCCCATGTACGGGTTGAGCATGTAGTCCAGATGGATCTTGAATACACGCTTGGCGTCGGCGTCCTTCTTGGCCCACTCGAACCACACCGGTATGGCCGCCTTGCGGAACCGGTGCACGTCGTCGGCCGACAGGCGCGAAACCGTGGTGCCGGCCTTGAGGAATTTCTCCATGGCCACCAGGTCGGCCTTCTGGATCGTGGTGTAGTGGTGCACCGAGTAGGTCTTCACCTGGTCCTCGACGAAGGTCTGCAGCTTCTTCGGCAGCCGCTTCCAGGCGCCCAGGTTGACGGTGAGGTCCATCAGGTCCACGGGCTGGTACAGGGAGGTCTGTCCCGGAGGGCCCATGCAGATGATGTACTTGGTGACTTCGGAGAAGCCCAGGTCCCAGTTGATCGCCGGACCCACGTAGTCGGCGGCGTCGATGGTGCCCTTTTCCAGCGCCGGGTAGATGTCGGAGCCGGGCATGCTGGTGGTGGAAACGCCGAACCTCTCGAACACCTGGGCGACCATGCCGCCGGGCAGGCGGATCTTCATGCCCTTGAGCTGTTCCAGACTCTCCACCGGTTGCTTGGAGTGGATGATGTTGGCGTCGTGCTGGATCGGACCGACGTAGAACAGGCCGTATTTCCGGTAGATGTCCCGGGTCAGCTCCAACAGCCCGAGGCCGTGGAACATGGTTTCCCACTGGCCGGTCTGGTCGGGACCGGCGGGGTAGGACGACAGGAACACGGAAGCCGGGATCTTGCCCGACCAGTACAGGCTGAACGGGTTCATGGCCTGCAGCACGCCGGTGCGCACCGCGTCGAACAGCGCGTTGTTGTCGGCCGCGACAGCCTTCGCGGGGAACGGCTTGAACGTCAGCTCGCCGCTGGATTTCTCCTTCATGCCGTTGGCCCAGGCTTCGAACAGCTTGTAGCCGGTGGTGCCGGCGTCCCAGGTGGACTGCACCTTCCACACATGGCCGCGGGCGGCCTCCGCATTGCGGATGTAGGGGGCGCCGAGGAGGGCGACCCCGCCGGCCGCGGCGGCGGATTTGAGGAATTTGCGGCGGCTGCTACCCGTGGCCGCCGGTTCGTCGGTGCGTGGCTTTTTCGTGTCGGTCATGGCTCTCTCCTCAGTTATTGTATATGTCGATTACTTCGGGGTTACCCCCACTTCGACTCTTTATGTGGTCTATTCAACTTCTTGTTATGCGGTCCCGTCCCCTGTCGTGCGCTGCCGGGGCCGCGTTGTTTCCCGTCAGCGTTCCGCGGGGGTGTCCCCAGGGCGCCGGCGGGCGTACAGCTGCATTTGCTCCGTTATCTCCCGTTGCCAGTCGTTGGTGAGTCTCGATTTGAAACCGAGCCAGTCGTTGTTGGTGACCGCGTGGTCGTTGCGGACCCGGTCCATGGCGGTCTTCAGCAGACCGGAGAAATAGTTGATTTTGCGTATCCCGTCATCCACACAGCGGCGCATAGCCTCATCGGGCACGCCGCTGGCGCCGTGCAGCACCAGTGGCACGCCGACCCGCCGGGCAATGGTCCGAATGGTATCGAAGCTGATTTTGGGTTCGTCCGCGTAGAGACCGTGCGCGGTGCCAACGGCGACGGCCAGGGCGTCCACCCCGGTTTCGTGCGCAAATTGTTCCGCCTCGTCGGCATCGGTGTAGGGTACGGGTTGCGGCGCGTCGACGCCAGTATCCGCCACCCCCTCTTCTCCGGCAATACCTCCCAGCTCGCCTTCGACGCTGGCTCCGTAGCCGCGTGCGATCTCCACCACTTGCGCGGTGACCTCCGCGTTTTGCTGCAACGGCAGCTTGGAGCCGTCAATCATAAGGCTACTGAAGCCCAGGTCCAGTGCCGTGCGTATCAACGGCAGCTGATCGGGCGCGGCATGGTCCAGGTGCAGGGCCGCCGGGACCGATGCACCTTCGATCGCCTTGAGTACGGAGGCGGTGCGAATGTCGGCCCGCATCGCTTCGAAATGGCGCGACGCGATGCCAACGATTACCGGCAGGCCGAGGGCTTCGGCGCTGTCGAGCACCGCCAGCGCCATGTCCAGGTCAAGGACGTTGAACGAGCCCGCCGCGCCGGGGGCGACGGCAGACAGCACTTCGGTGAGATTGCTGCGCATGATGTCACCCGTGGCCGCGGGTCAGGCGGCGGTAGGCCGTGGCCAGGGCGTTGCGGTCGCCAACGTTGCCGGGGAAGATGACCACCGGAAGATCGGGATAGCGGGGGTGGTCGGCCGGGCAGCGCACCACCGAGCACCCGGCCAGAATCTGGCCCACCACCCGCGCCGTACGCAGCGCCAGGCCGCTGCTCAGCACATCGTTGGAGGTGATGCCGCCCTTGCTGATGAGAAAGCCGATGGTGGCCGGCAGGTTGCGCACCACGTCCATGAGAAACGCCGAGACCTGTTCGCCGAAGGCCAGGCGCGTCGCCTGGTCGGCGAAGGTGCGCTCGGTGCGGCTGGTGTAGATGGCCGGCGTGCGGCCCTCGGCATGGGCCCGTTCGGCGCCGGCGACGATCTCGCGCAGCAGTTGCTCGCGTTGTCCCCGGATCCGGCCGACGTCCACCTCCAGCGCGATGATCCCGGGCTGTTTCAGCAGCGCTTCCAGTTGCTCGGTGGTCTTGCGCACGTGGGAGCCGACAATGACCGCGCCGGGGCGTGCGTCGCGCACGTAGCGGGCCATGTCCTCGGCGGCCACCGGCTGCGGCGGCAGGTTCGCCAGTGAAGTGAGCAGGCTGGCGGCGCTGCGGAACAGGAACCGCTTGCCGCGCCCGGCCGCTTCGCGCAGCTGGGCGCAGAAGTTGTCGAGGTCGGCCTGGGTCTCGGCGTCCACGGCGCAACAGACGTTGCCGGTGAGGGCCATGAGGCGGTCGAGCACGTTGCCGCGCACGTCGGCCAGGGTGAAGCGCTCCACCTGGTCGGCCCTGATGCGTCCGCCGGTTTTCTCTTCCACGTAGTCCGGCAGGTGGCTGAAGGAATAGCCGAACACCGAATCGCGGGCGAACTCGGTTTCGTGCACCGGCACTTCCTTACCCTCGACGATCAGGTAATGCACGCTGTCGCGGGTGATGCGGCCGCCCTCGAAAAAGGCCGGCACCAGGAAATGGGCGTCGAAGGGTCCGAGCTCCGCGGCGATGACGTCGGTCTCCACCGGGTAATGGCCGCGCAGCGTCGAATCGGACCGGCTGACCAGGATCGGCTGGACCGGTGTGCCGTCGCGCGCGAGGCCGTCCAGCGCCGGTTTCAGGTTCCGGCACACTTCGCGGGTGACCGCCGCCGCCCGCTCGGCGTCCATGCCGCGGGTGTTGGTGAGGACGAAAAACAGGGGCGCGGAATCCAGCAGCGCCTCGCGCAGGGTCTGGGGGTCCCAGCGCGTCAGCAGCAGGCAGCTGTGGACGGTCTGGGACCCGGTCGGGTCGTCATCGAGAACGATGATCTTGGTCGTCGGGCTCATTTTCCGGCCAGTTCCCCGGCCCGGTCGCACAGGGCATCGGCGGTAATGCCGTTGAAGTCCATGATCTCCGCCGGCGAGGCCGTGGTCTCACCGCGCTTCCAGGCGAACACGTCGCGCTTCGGCGTCCGGGTGCGCAGCAGCACCGGCTCCAGACAGGCGCTGGGCCCGCCGCTGACGCCGATCAGCACGTCGCCGTCGAACATGACGTTGAAATGGTCGTCGTCCAGGAAGATGTTGTCCGGCTCGGCCACCGTATCCCAGGAAATATCGCCGGGACGGTACAGCCGGCGCGGATTGGCCACCGCCACGATCCGCACCCGGTAGCCTTGGGCTTCCAGCTTGTCCTTGGCCTCGAACACCGGCAGAAACACCATGTCGCCGGTGGCCGCGAACACCACCGTGGCCTTGTCGCCGGCGGCGCTTTCGTAGAGCACGGTGGCGCCGTCCTCGATGGCCTTGCGGCTCTGCTCGACGGTGGTATAGACCGGCAGCGCGCTCTTGGAAGCGATCAACACCATGCCCTTGTTGAAGCTGTTGGTGGCCCACTCGTAGGCGACCTGCAGCATGTTGGCATCGCAGGGGAACAGGGGGTAGACGTTGCCGTTGCGCATCATGGCGCCAAAGTAGTTCTCGATCTCCGGACGCTGATGGGTCCAGCCGTTACGGCCCTGCTCCAGGGCGCCGGCGGTGAACATGGTGACGATGGACGGCGTGCGGCGCCGCAGCTCGGCCATGGCCTGGGTCACGGTCTGCACGATCGGCCAGCCGTTGATGGCGAAGCTTTCGTAGGACAGCCACAGCGCGCGGCTGCCGAACAGGGCCAGACCGGCGGCAAGCCCCGCGCAGGCGTCCTCGCTCAGCGGTTCGTAGACCTGCCCCGAAGGATCCTGGTTATACAGGTCGTCGGTGGTCGGATGGCGGATTTTCAGCGCGTCGTTGATGTTCTTCATGCCCGAGGCTTCGTTGCCGTCGGCGTTGGTGACCACGAAGCGCGGATCGGCCTTGCCGACCGCCGCCACCAGGGCGCCCATGGCGGTGCTGGGCACCTGCTTGTCGCCGACGGCGAACTCCTGGATCGGCAGCTTGCCCAGCGGGCTCAGCTCCAGCACCGATTCGGTGACCGAAGTCTTGGCGGCCGGTCCGCCCCCGGCGCGGACGAAGTTGCTGCGCACCAGCTCCCAGGCTTCCGGGTTGAGCGCACGCCGCTGCAGGCCCTCGACCATGTGCGGCTTGTCCAGGGTGTCGGCGGGGTACAGGTTGTGGGACTTGGAGCCCACGGTGTGCACGCCGGCACCCTTCATCTGCTTGATGATGAACGCAGTGCGCGTGCCGCCCAGGGCGGATTTGGCGGCCCTGTCCATGTTCTCCAGCACCGCGCGGGTGAACGCCAGGCGCTGGTCGAAGGAGAAATAGGTGCTGTCGGCATAGGCGCTGTCCTGCCCGGAATCGTCGAACACCTTGGCGTCCACCAGCACCACTTCCTCGAAGCCGTGTCCTTCCCAGTAGGCGATCATGTCCTCGTTGGACATGCGCGAAACCATGGAATGGTGCTCCTGGCTGTAGCCGTTCCACACCAGCACCGGAAGGAAGTTGGTGGTGTTCGGGTAGGCGGTGTTGAAATGCATCATGGAAGACAGCACGTAGGGCTCGCCCATGCCGCCGTCGCCGAGGGTGAACGGGAACAGGATTTCGGGGTGCAGCAGCGCGCCGGCCATGGCGAAATGCTGGCCCTGGCCCAGCGGCCCGGCGGGAGCCAGCAGGCCGGGAATGGCGCCCGAAAGGTGGCCGAGCAGTCCTTCGCGCTCGCGAAAGCGCTGACGCATGTCCGACACCGTGCGGATGCCCATTTCCTCCAGTGAGGTGTCCAGGAACATGGCGCTGTAGAAGCCCGGCGCGTGGTGACCGACTTCGGTGACGATGTTGGTGTGACCGAGCATCACCAGCGCGGCGTAGGCGTCGGCGCTGCTGGCAAAGCCGCCCGGATGCCCCGATGCCTTGGCGCCGGTGACCTGAAGGGTCAGGTAGCGCAGTGCGTCGGCCATGAGCAGGCTCTGGTAGACCGCGTTCGCATCCGTCGGGTCGTCGACGCCCTTTTGTCCTTCACCGATCATGGGCTTGGCGGCATGGGTTTCGAAACCCGGCCACGGCTTGCCGAAGTAGTCGATTCCCTCGCAGAAGGCGGGGGCGTTGGCAGTAGTGTTGGCAACGGTGCTCATGGGCGTCACTCCGGCTACGGTTGATGGTACTCAATGCGGTATTTTCATAACGTAGAATTGATTCCGCATTGTGAAAATAAATTTGGGGTAGGCGTAAAGATAGCGGATGTAGTACGATTTCACAATCCGTAATCGTTTTCATAATATGCAATCATGACCAACAAGACCTCTTCCATCCAAGTGATCGACCGCATGTCCAGGCTGATCGACGCCATCGCCCAGTACGATGTGCCGGTGAGCCTCAAGATCCTGTCGGCGGACACGGGCCTGCATCCGTCCACGGCGTTCCGCATTCTTGCGTCCATGGAAACGCACGAATTCGTCGAGAGGGACGAGAGCGGCCGCTACCGGCTGGGGATCCGCTTTCTGCGCCTGGGCGGGCGCATCCGCAGCCGCCTCGACCTGCGCCAGGAGGCGCGCGGCATCATGGCGGCACTGCGCGACCAGGTGGGGGAAACGGTGAATCTGGCGGTGCGGGAAGGCGACGAGATGGTGTACGTGGAGCGCGCCAAGAGCAACCGCATGATGCGGGTCGAACAGGTGGTGGGCAGCCGTGCGCCGTTGCACGTCACCGCGGTGGGCAAGCTGATGCTTGGCGAAGAGGGTGAGAGCAGTTGCCGCAGTTACGCTGAGCGCACCCGCCTGCCCGCCTATACGCCCAACACCCTCACCGACGTGGACCGTTTGGTCGGCTGCGCCCAACAGGACACCGCCCAGGGCTATTCCCTGGACAACGAGGAAGCGGAGCTGGGGGTCGGGTGTATCGGCGTATTGGTGCGCGACAGCCGCGGCCAGGCGGTGGCCGGCCTGTCGGTGTCGTCGCCCATCGAGCGCCGGCGCGACGAGTGGATCCCGCTGGTGATGGACGCTGCGCGCCGCCTGTCGGAGCGGTTGGGCTACCAGGCGCCGGTGGAACTGGCCGCCAATGACGGATAATTCGTGATTGGTTCGCAGTGAACGGACCAGCCGGTGCGTTGCCGCCTTGCGGCGTCGAACGCACCCTACGCGGGTTCGGCGGTAGGGTGCGCCGGCCGAAGGCGGCGCACCGTTTGCGGGTCTCGGCACACCGGACGCACGGCGCCGCGTCGACCAGCCGGTGCGTTGCCGCCCTGCGGCGTCGAACGCACCCTACGCGGGTTCGGCGGTAGGGTGCGCCGGCCGAAGGCGGCGCACCGTTTGCGGGGCCTCGGCACACCCGATGCACGGCGCCGGCGTCGCCGACCGGCACCCTCCGCCCGATCGTGTGGTTCCGGCGCGCCGTTTCCTGACCGCTCGATGTAGGCCGCCCACCGCCGGTGCGGGCAGCAATGAGCGGGTCGCAGGCCTGTTTCTCATGCGGTAGGTCCCTGAATTCGCTGCCCGGCGCGCCAGCGCAGGTCTGTGACTTGGGTATCGCCCCGCGGGGCGCCTGCCCGATGCCTTCTGACCGAATTTGCCCCGACTCTCCGGCAAAATTACCTACGTTTTGTGTTGTTGGCTTGCCCAAAGTCAAGGCTGCGCGCGAGGGAACCGACTAAAGTTGTACTTCAAATACGTGTTTAACGCGGAGACGTGATACGGCCTGCCATCGGCGACGGCCTGTTCACGGCCGATTCGCGGAGGGGTGAGCTGTGCGAGACAACGCAACAACGTCGCGCAGGAAACGTGTCCACACAGTGATTAACCGGGTCGTTCTGCTGTTGGCCGGGCTGGCTGCGGGTGTGGCGCATGCGAACAGCATTGTTGACCAGTACCCGGCCGCCAGGACTTTCTTTCCCACGGCCGACCGCTTCGGTCAGGTGAAGGGCAAGCCGCCCGCGGCGCCGGTGTACAGCGGCGACAAGGTCATCGGATACGTGTTCCGCACCAAAGACGTCGCGCCCATTCCCGCATACTCCGGTAAGCCCGTCAACGTATTGGTTGGTCTCGATCTCGGGGGCAAGATCACCGGCATCAAAGTGCTTGAGCACCACGAACCGATTCTGCTGGTCGGAATTCCGGAAACAGCGCTGTTTCGTTTCGCCGACCAGTACGCAGGCAAGTCCGTTACCGACCATGTCAAGGTGGGTGTCGGCAAGCGCCCGGGCTTCGTCAACGTCGACGCCATCGCCGGTGCGACCGTCACCGTCATCGTCGTCAACCGGACCATCATGCGTGCGGCACACGAGGTAGCAGTTGCACGCGGCATCATCAAGCCGACCAAAGAAGAGATACGGCCACCGGCGCTGGTGCGCATGGATGTGTTCGAGCCGCACGACTGGCGATTTTTGACCGGCAACGGCGCCATCCGCCACATGTTGCTGACCGTGCCGCAGGTGGACGACGCCTTCAAAGGTACGAAGGCCGAGTCCAGGCCTGGCAGCCGGCCCGAGAAAGGTATCTGTGTGGATCTTCCGGCCGGCAGGCGCTGCGACGCATTCATCGATCTGTACTACGCCTACCTCAACGCCCCCACCATCGGGCGCAACCTGCTCGGCGAGTCCCAGTACAACTGGCTGATGTCGCAGCTCAAGCCCGGCGAGCACGCCATCGCCATCATGGCCAACGGGGTGTACTCGTTCAAAGGATCGGGGTACGTGCGCGGTGGCATCTTCGACCGCATACAAGTCGCCCAAGGCGATCAGACCATCAATTTCCGCGATCTCGACCACAACCGCCTGGGAGATCTGCGCGTCAAGGGCGCGCCCGAGTTCAACGAACTGGGGATTTTCATCATCCGCGCCAAGTACAGATTCAATCCCGGCGATGAATGGTCGTTGTCGTTGCTGGTCCGCCGTCCGACCGGGCCGCTGAGCAGTGTATTCACCACGTTCAGCGGCAACTACGAAATCCCCGCAGCATACGTTGAGCAGCCCCCGACGCCGCCGGCCTCGCAAGAGATCACCGGCGCCGAAGAGTGGCCCATGTGGGTGACAGTATGGCAGGAGCGCAAATTCCAGATTGCCGTGCTGGTGATCGGCCTGACTTTGCTCACTCTGCTCATGATCCTGCAGGACTGGCTGGTGCGGTTCCCGCGGCTGGTCATCTATTTGCGCACGGGCTTTCTCTTCTACACGCTGTTCGTGATCGGCTGGTACATGCTCGGCCAGCTGTCCGTGGTCAACGTGCTCACCTTCGTCAATGCGGTGATAAAGGGGTTCAGCTGGGATACCTTCCTGATCGATCCCTCACTGTTCATTCTGTGGAGTTTCGTCGCCGTGACTCTGCTGCTGTGGGGCCGGGGTGTGTACTGCGGATGGCTGTGTCCGTACGGCGCCCTGCAGAAGTTGGTCAACCAGGCCGCCCAAAGACTCAAAATACCGCAGCTTCAATTTCCCAGCCTGGTTCATGATCGCCTGTGGGCGCTCAAGTACGTCATCCTGCTGATCCTGTTCGGCATCTCGCTGGGCTCCATGGGAACAGCAGAGCGCTACGCCGAAGTCGAGCCCTTCAAGACCGCGATAACGTTGCATTTCGCTCGGTCGTGGCCCTTCGTGCTGTATGCGGGCGGGCTGGTTGTCATATCCCTTTTCAACTGCAAGTTCTACTGCAAATACCTGTGCCCGCTGGGAGCGGCTCTGGCCGTGCCGGCGCGGCTGCGGCTGTTCGACTGGCTGCGTCGACGCAAGGAGTGCGGCAAGCCCTGCCAGATCTGTGCCAAGGAATGCGAGATCCAGGCTATCAGCGATACCGGTGACATCAATGCCAACGAGTGCCACTACTGTCTGGACTGTCAGGTCACCTATTGGGACGACCACAAGTGTCCGCCGCTGGTCGACCGGCGCCGTCGGCACGAGAAGGCAGCGCGAGCCCGCGAATCGGTTCGCTGGATGGAAAAAGAATTGGGCGCCGATGCCGGCTTGGGTGATATCCCGGTCGAAATCGGTGCCAAGGGCGGGAGTGAACGAAAGACACCCCCGAATGATTCGGAGTAGACCGCTTCACGCGTATATGGAGGTGTGAAATGAGCAAGCAAAAGGAGAAGACCGGCATATCCCGTCGGCAGTTCCTTGCCGCGGCCGGTATTGCCGGCGCAACCGGTGCCGGCGTCGCCGCTGGCCTGGCGCCGTATCCGGTGTGGGCGCGGGCCAAAGAAGGCGGATTGACGGTCAACGTCGAGCCGGGGCAACTGGACGACTACTACGGTATCTGGAGTGGCGGTCAGTCGGGTGAGGTCCGCATCCTCGGTATCCCTTCCATGCGGGAGTTCATGCGGATCCCCGTGTTCAACTACGATGGCGCGACGGGCCACGGATTGACCAACGAGACCAAGCGCATTCTCGGTCCCAATGCACCCCTGAACGGCGATGCTCATCATCCCCACTTGAGCTATACCAATGGTACCGTCGATGGCAAGTACATCTTTATCAACGACAAGGCCAACACGCGCGTCGCCCGCATCCGCTGTGACGTAATGAAGACCGACAAGATCGTGGATATCCCCAACGTGCAGGCGATTCACGGCATGCGGCCGCAGAAGATGCCGCATACCAAGTACGTGTACGCCAATGCCGAGTTCCGCATGCCCCATCCGAACGACGGGAGCAACATGGATGACAACAAGCAGTATTTCACCATGTTCAATGCCGTCGATGCGGAAAAAATGGAAGTGGCCTTCCAGGTGATTGTGGATGGCAACTTGGACAATTGCGATGCCGACTACAGCGGCAAATACGCCGTCTCGACCTGTTACAATTCCGAGGACGGCTTCACGCTCGCCGATATGATGCGCAATGAGCGCGACTGGGCCGTGATCTTCAACATTCCACGCATTGAGGCCGCGCTCCAGGCCGGCAAGTACAAGAGCGTTGGCGATTCGAAGGTTCCCGTGCTCGACGGACGGCACGGATCGGATCTCACTCTCTATGTTCCGGTGCCAAAGAGCCCCCATGGCATCAATGTATCGCCAGACGGAAAATACGTCGTGGCCAACGGCAAGCTGTCGCCTACCTGTACGGTGATCTCGTGGGCGAAGGTCGACGACTGGTTCGCAGGCAAGCTCAAGGATCCGCGCGACACTGTCGTGGCCGAGCCGGAACTGGGGCTGGGGCCGCTGCACACCGCCTACGATGGCCGCGGCAACGCCTACACGACGCTGTTCATCGACAGCCAAATTGTCAAGTGGAACCTCGAGGACGCCATTCGCTCATATAACGGCGAGAAGGTCGATTACATTCGCCAGAAGCTGGACGTCCAGTACCAGCCGGGTCACAACCACACCAGCATGGGCGAGACCAAAGAGGCGGACGGTAAGTGGCTGCTGTCGCTGTGCAAGTTCTCCAAGGACCGATTCCTCGGCGTGGGTCCGCTGCATCCGGAGAACGATCAGCTCATCGATATATCCGGTGAGGAAATGAAGCTGGTTCACGACGGCCCGGCCTTCGCCGAGCCGCACGATGCGGAGGTCATTCGGCGCGATCTGATCAGGCCCCGGAAGATCTGGGACCGGAACGATCCCTACTTCGCTGAGACGGTCGCCATGGCCAGGAAGGACGGCATCGATCTGGAAAGAGACGCCAAAGTCGTCCGTGACGGCAACAAGGTGCGCGTTTACATGTGGTCGTCGGCGCCCAACTACGGCTTGAGCGAGTTCAGGGTGAAGAAGGGCGACGAGGTTACGGTGGTAATCACCAACATCGATCAGATAGAGGACGTCACGCACGGGTTCACTCTGGTGAACCACGGTATTGCCATGGAGATCAGCCCGCAGCAGACCGCATCGGTCACCTTCGTCGCCGACAAGCCCGGGGTGCACTGGTATTACTGCCAGTGGTTCTGTCACGCCCTGCATATGGAAATGCGGGGGCGAATGCTCGTGGAAGCTTGAGGAAAGTGCGGGGCCCGGCCTTGCGCCGGGCTGCGCCGCATGAGATGGGCCTGTGACGAGACGATCAGCCTTGGCAATTATCGTGTTCGCGGCCGCGCTGGCGGCGTCGGCCGCCAGCGCACGGGACTGGCCGGTGAGACCCTCAGGTCCGGCGCTGGCTGCGGTTTTGGAGCGCGCAGCGCCCGGCGACCGCCTGTTAATCGCGCCTGGTCACTACCGAGCCAACCTGGTGGTCGACAAACCCGTGTCCATCATCGGCAGGCCGGGAGCCGTTGTCGATGGTGGCCAACGCGGCGACGTGCTGCGTATTCGTGCGCCGGACGTTGTCGTCAAGGGGCTGCACCTGCTCGGCTCTGGGCGAAACCTGACACAGATGAATGCGGTCATCTTCGTCGAGCGCAGCGCCGCTGGGACGCTGATCCAGGACAACAGACTTGACAGCGAAGCGTTCGGTATCTGGATCGACGGCGCCAAGGGTGTTCATGTGGTGGGTGGCAGACGCGGGACGGCATCTACATCGACACCAGCAGTCACAACGTGCTCCGCGGCAACTATCTGCATGATCTGCGCTACGGCATTCACTATATGTACTCTTACTACAACAAGGTGGTGAACAACCGTACCGAACACACCCGCACCGGCTATGCCCTGATGCAGTCGAAATACCTGATTGTCACCGGAAATCGTTCCGAGCATGATCACAACTACGGCATTCTGATGAATTACATTGTCTACAGCACGATTGCCGATAACGTAGTGACAGGCGTGCGCCCCGGTCTGAGCGGCGCGTCGGCCGGTGAGGCGGTGGAAGGCGCCGAAGGCAAGGCGATCTTCATCTACAACTGCCAGTTCAACAAGATTCACGGCAATGTCTTCGCCGATAGTGACATTGGGATCCATCTCACCGCGGGGTCCGAGGACAACAGCATCTTTGGCAACGCGTTCATCGGAAACCGAACCCAGGTCAAATACGTGGCAACGCGATTGCAGGAATGGTCGCGGAACGGGCGCGGCAATTACTGGAGCGATTATCTCGGCGTCGACCTGAACGCGGACGGTATCGGCGATCGTCCTTACGAACCGATCGACGGTGTGGACCGGCTGCTGTGGAAGTATCCAATGGCAAAAATCCTGATGCATAGCCCGGCGGTGGACACACTGCATTGGGTGCAGGGGCAATTTCCGGTGCTGCGGCCGCAAGGGGTCAAAGACAGCCATCCGCTGATGGCGGCGCCGGATTCCGCCAAGGGGCTGTCATGACATATGCGCTGGAACTGGAGCGGGTAAGCAAACAGTATGGCCAGGTCACGGCGGTGGAAGGCTTGACGTTGCAGGTGGCTGCAGGCGAAGTGGTGGGGCTGCTGGGGCACAACGGTGCCGGCAAGACGACCACCATCAAGCTCATCCTGGGCATCATCGCGGCAAGCGCCGGGCAGGTGCGTGTGCTCGGGCATTCGCCGCGCGGGCGCAATGGGAACGCACTGCGCACCCAATGGGGATATCTGCCGGAGAGCGTGAGCTTTTATTATCAACTGACCGGTCGTGAGGTGCTCGACTACTTCGGTCGTCTTAAGCGTGTGCCGGCGTCGGAGCGGGACCGGCTGCTCGAGCGCGTCGGGCTGATCCAGGCCGCCGATCGTCGCGTCAAAACCTATTCCAAGGGCATGCGTCAGCGCCTGGGCCTTGCGCAGGCGCTGTTGGGGCGCCCGCGCCTGCTGTTGCTGGATGAGCCGACTGTCGGGCTCGACCCGATCGCCGCGCGTGATCTCTTTCAAACAGTGGGAGAGCTGCGCCGTCAGGGTACGACGGTGCTTCTGTCATCCCACGTGCTGCCCGGCATCGAGCGGCACATCGATCGTGTGGCCATCCTGCGCAACGGTGCATTGCGTGCCCTGGGTTCCCTCGAGGAGCTTCGCCGTCACGCGGGTTTGCCGTTCAAGATCCAGGCCCGTGGCCGCTGGTCGCCGGGAACCTGGGAGTCGCGCCTGCACCGGGAAGGCGTTGTCGGCTACCACGTCAATGGTGCCCATCTGGAGGTGGTCAGCGCCGCCGAAGCCAAACTGGACGTTATGCGCATGCTGCTCGCCGATGCCGGCGTGGAGGATCTGGACGTCGAGCCTCCGTCGCTCGAGGCGCTCTATGTGCACTTTAACCGTGAGCAGGGAGTTGCCGATGCATGAGATCCTGACTGTGGCGCGCAAGGAGTTCCGCGATGGCCTGCGCAACCGGTGGGTGCTGGCGATCACGGTGATTTTCGCGCTGTTCGCGCTGGGGCTGGGCTATTTCGGCGCCGCCGCTTCCGGTCAAGTGGGTTTCACGTCGTTTGATACCACCATCGTCAGCCTGGCGAGTCTGGCTATCTTTGTCATTCCACTCATCGCGTTGCTGCTTGCCTATGACACGGTGGTCGGTGAAGAGGAGCACGGCACACTGCTGCTTCTCTTGAGCTACCCATTGAGCCGTTTTCAACTCCTGGCCGGCAAGTTCGTCGGCCACGCATCGGTGCTCGCGATATCGACCGTATTGGGCTTTGGCGTGGCCGGTGCTGTTATGGCGGGCATCACCGGTCAGTTGCTGGCGGCCGAACTCTGGCGGGCGCTGGGTTTCTTTATCGCCAGTGCAATCCTGCTGGGCTGGGTGTTCGTGGCATTCGCCTACGTGGTGAGCGTCGTCGCCAGCGAGAAGTCGCGTGCTGCCGGGCTGGCGTTGATCATCTGGTTCCTGTTTGTTCTGGTCTTCGATCTGGTGCTGCTCGGCATACTGGTGGCCGCGCAGGGTGCGGTCAGTGCCCGGGTATTTCCGTATCTGCTGCTCCTGAACCCCACCGACGTGTTCCGCCTGGCAAATCTCGCCGGCTTCGAGGCGACCCAGGCATACTCCGGTTTGGTGTCCGTGGGCACGGCGCAGGTGTTCCGTCCCGGGCTGCTGCTGGGCGTGCTGGTTGCGTGGACCGCAGTGCCATTCGCATTGGCGGTTTTGCTGTTCCGACGTCAGACGCCGTGAGCGACGCTTGGAGACTGGCGTTCGCAGTGCGCAGTAAGGGAGGTTGTCATGATGAGCACTCTGCAAAAGCACAGACGGCGGCGGCACGGAGGCGTGCGCGTGGCAGCATTGCTGGGCATGGTCGTGCTGGCGGCCCTGGCCATCGGCTGCGGCAAGTCGGAGCAGGCGAGCAAATCGCTGCCGCCCGTGGCGATCCAGTCGGGCGACGAATGCCATGTCTGTGGCATGATCATCGCCAATTTTCCTGGCCCGAAGGGTGAGGCATACGTGCGAGGCGCCGACAAGCCCTTCAAGTTCTGCTCCACGCGTGATCTGTTCAGCTGGCTATTGCAGCCCGAAAACAAAGTTGCGGCCACGTCGGTTTATGTTCATGACATGGGCTCGACTGATTGGGCGCATCCCGCCGACAGCGCCTTTGTGGATGCGCGCAAGGCGTGGTACGTGATTGACCAGCCCCTGAAAGGGGCGATGGGGCCTACGCTGGCGTCCTTTGCGCGAAAGGCGGACGCGGAGGCTTTCATGAGACAACACGGTGGTCGCCTGGTGCGTTTTCATGACGTGACGCTGGACATGGTCGCGCATCTGAAAGGCGGCTCCTAGCCAATCGGCTGGGACCGGTGTTCGGGCAGGTATCGCCCGGGCGTTCCTGTGACGCAGATGTGAGGTGCAGTGATGGCTGACAAGCTGATGATCATCTTGCTGAACACCGACCTCAGAAATCCCGCGGAGGCGGGCGCGCCGTTCTTTCAGGCGACCATTGCCGCGTCCATGGAGTACGAAGTCGAGATCGTGTTTACCGGTGGCGCCGGGCAACTGGCACAGCGCGGTGTGGCAGAGAAAATCGCGCTACCCGCCGGCCACGGGGGAACGCTGTATGACGTGATCCGACAAGCGTATGAGGCCGGTGTGTCGCTAAAGGTGTGCTCGCCTGCACGGGAACTTTTCGGCGAGGATCTCATCGCCGAAGTGGAAGAAACGGTTGGTGGCGGATACGTGATCAGCGCCGCGATGGCAGAGGGTACCGTAACGTTCACGTATTGAGCCGATAGTACCTTTGTGCAGCGGGCGAGGCTGCCAGACCTCCACGGAAGCACTTGCGCCAACCGCGGAATCTGCCGCAGGTTCAAGTGTGTTCCGGCAGAAGCCGCGTCTGGAGCACTGAGATGAACGCCAGCCCTACGTTCAGCCACAGCACGATTTCGGGGCTCCAGGCTGCGGCAGCCCAGCCGAGCCCGATGACGGCCACCGCGCCGATACCGTTGGCCAGGCCCAGTGCCAGGCCGGATCCCAGCGAGCGGTTCTCAGGCAGAATGTCTTGGCCCATGAGGATGATGACCGGCATGGTTGCGAACAGCGACACGCCGAGCAGGGCCAGCACCGGCCATACCAAGGGGCCCGAAGACACCAGGAACAACGCCAGCAGCAGTGCCGTCAGGCTGCTGGCGGCGAACAATACGCGGCGCCGCCCGAAGCGGTCGGCCAGGTGCCCGCCGCTGACGTTGCCGGCGATGCCGCCGACCAGGACCGTGGTAATCATGGAGGCGCCGGTCACCAGGGTGCCGCCCCGGATGTGGGACATCAGCGGCAGGAATGTCACCACGCTGAAGATCAGCGTGGCCCTTGATGCCGAGTAGCCTACCACCTTAACCAGGTCGGGAAGGTGACGGCGCCAGGCGATCGGCGCGGAGCCTGGGTGGCGAGGTGGCAGCCGCGGCACCCGGCGCCACAGCAGCGGTGCGGTGACCAGCGCCGGCAGGGCCAGCAGCCAGGTGGCGCCGAGTCCCAGGTGGACCACCACGACACTGGCCAGCAGCGGCCACAAGCCGCGCCCCAGCTCGCCGCCGACCAGGAACGCGGACATGTATAAGCCGTGACGGCGCACCGCCAAGTGGCGTACCGCCGCCAGGGCCTGGGGATGGAACATGGAACTGGTCACCCCGATCAGCAGCAGCACGCCGATCAGCGCCCAATAGTCGGGAGCCAGGCCGATGGCGCCGCCGCCCAGGGTTGTGCCCGCAATACCGATGAATACCAGCGTCCTGCCGCCGATGCGGTCCGCGAACCAGCCGTACAAGGGCTGCAGGGCCTGGCCCATGAGCAATGCCCCCATGATGGTGCCGGCCAGCGCCACCGGCACATTGAGCCCCGCCAACACGGCCGGCAGGATGCCGGGCAGGTAGTTGGCGGCGCCGTCATTGAGGAAATGGGCCCAGGACATGGCCGCCAGGCTGCCAAGGCGCGAATGCGCTTCGGCGCCACGGGTGTCGGTCGGTTCGGTGGATGTGACGGCGTCTTGGTTCATGTCCGGACGCGCCATTCTAAACCAAAGCCCCGGGCCGTGCTTGGCCGCGGCCATTGCCCCTCGGCCACCATTGTGGTGACAATAGATCCATTCCTGTGCCACATGCTGCGATGTCGTCGAACCCATCCCAGAATAAAGCTCGCAAGGGCCGCGGTGCGGTGACCAATCCCGACTGCCGCTACGCCGCGCACCGCCGCGAGGCGGTCGACGACGGCTGGTGGCCCGACGACCTGGAGCCGCCGCCGTTGCGCACCACCGTGGCGGTGGACTCCAGCCGCTCGGTGCTGACCCGCAACCGCTCGCCGGACGTGCCGTTCGATCAGTCCATCAATCCCTATCGCGGCTGTGAGCACGGCTGCATCTACTGCTACGCCCGCCCCACCCACGCGTACCTGGGGCTGTCGCCCGGCCTGGATTTCGAGAGCCGGCTGCTGCTTAAGCCCCGGGCGGCCGAGTTGCTGCGTCAGGAACTGCGTCGCCCCGGCTATGTCTGCCGGCCCATCGCCCTGGGCACCAACACCGACCCCTACCAGCCCATCGAACGGGCATGGGGGATCATGCGCCAGCTATTGGAGGTGCTGGCCGAGTGCCGTCACCCGGTGAGCGTCGTCACCAAGTCCGCACTGGTGGAGCGCGACCTGGACCTGCTCGCCGACATGGCGGCTCAAGGGCTGGCGGAAGTGACCCTGTCGGTTACGACCCTGGACCGGCAACTGGCCCGACGCATGGAGCCGCGAGCGGCCGCTCCCCAGCGGCGCCTGCAAACGGTGCGGCGCCTGGCCGAGGCGGGAATCCCGGTCGGCGTGCTGGCCGCTCCCGTGGTCCCGGTGCTCACTGACGGAGAGCTTGAGGCCATCGCCGAGGCGGCGGCCGACGCTGGCGCCGGCCGCCTTGGCTACGTGCTGCTGCGCTTGCCGGGCGAGGTCCAGGGCCTGTTTAAGGAATGGCTGCAGGAACACTACCCGATGCAGGCGGCGCACGTTATGAGCCGGCTGCGGGACGCCCGCGGAGGCCGGGTCAACGACCCGCGATTCGGCACCCGCATGACCGGCGGCGGCGATTATGCCGCGCTCATCGCCCAACGGCTGCGCGTTGTCTGCAAACGTCTGGGCCTCAATCAGACCGAGGCTACGCTGCGGACCGACCGGTTTCGCGCGCCGCCGGCTGCCGAAGGCCAGTTGTCGTTGTTCTGAGTGGTCGGTCGCGCGCGGCGGGTCAGCGCAGGAAGAGGTGGCGCGCGCCAGCGGTCAGCAGCGGTACCGCCGCCCTTTGCACGTGACGACCCAGAGCCAGCGGTTTGAGCACCATCTTCGCCGCCATGTGAAACGGGTACTCGCCGCGCGCCCGGGCCAGAAAGCGCCGCCGGAAGTCGTGGTAGTCGCTGTCGGTGAACGTGCGGCTCGGGTGGCGCATCATGAACACGTGCTTGAACGCGTAGTAGGCATCCTCGTTGTCGATTTCCGCCACCCGGCTCCAGAGAGTGCGCAGTATGGCCGTGCGCGACGGCCGCTCGTCGCGCTGGTACGACACGAAATGATGGTAGAAAAAGCCGTAGTGCCGCACCTCGTCGCGGCGAATATGGTCGGTGAGCAGGCGTAGTACCGGCTCGTCGGTCAGGCGCCCGAGCAAGGTGTACATGGTTGCCGTGCCGGTTTCCACGACACATCGTGCCACCAGTTCCAGCGCCCGGGTCGGTCCCAGGTTTTCCACGATGCATACGCGGGCGTAGTCGGAGAAAAAGCGGCGATACGCCTCGTCCCAGTCGAACTCGGGCCACACCGTGGTGACATAACGCTTCAACGCGAAGCCGTGCTGCACCTCCTCGTGTTGCCATTGGTGCTCCAGCCATTGCTGGACCTCTGCATCGCCGTCGAAATAATCGACCAGGTTCTGCGTGTAAAGGTCGGAGGTGATTTCGACGAACGAGGCCGACACCAGCATATAAAACAAGTCGGGATCGCCCATCACCCGGGCACGGTCAATGAGCGGGAACGGCAGTTGTTCAACCGACCAGCGGGGTCCCTTCGGTCCGGGTTCCATGACTGTGCTCATGACATGACTCTCCACGGCGCTTGGGTGCGCTCCAGGTATATTCCGTGCGCGTGTGCGGCGCCGGCAGCAGCGTAGGTCGGAGCCGGCAACGCGCCGACACTGGTGTTGCAGCAAGGGCCATGCCACGCGCCGGCAGTTACCCGGGTGTTACTACTCTATGGGCGTAAGCGGCGACCCAGCAAGGCAAAATTAAAGAAGCCCCTGCGACGCAGGGTGGCTTCGCAGGGGCAACGGAGGAGATCGGTGTGTCAGGTGCGGTGGTGGATTTCAACAATACGGTGGTGTATCCGCGCCGGTTGCCGCTCAGGCGCCGAGTCGGAAACGGCCGTCACCGCGGGCGCCGCCGCGGCCCAGCAAGGTGGCGAGCAGGCGCATCGTGGTCACCCGCGCCGATTCCTGGCGCTGGAACTCGAAGACGATCTTGCGGGCATAGTGCCGCCCCCATAACGGCGGGTCATCGTGCTGAAAATAATCGCGAAAGGCCTGCTGCAGGATCTCCGGCGCCGGCGGACTGCCGTGCCAGTCGATATATCCGCGGCGGAGCACTTCGTACTCGCTGGTGTCGAGAATGTTGGCGGCCTGAACGATGCACTGCATGGATTTGTCTCCCACGGTGGATCGGAATCAGTCGGGTGTGTCTGTCGTTCCCGGTTCGTTCACGTTACGAGGTTGCATCATTCATGCCACTGCCCGGCGGGTGGACCCAAAGGCCGTCTGGCGCGTTGCGCCGGCCGCTTCTGCGCCAACTGGATGCGTGGTGCGCGCCGGCGCCCCAAGCGGGTGCGCATGGCTGCAACCGCGCGTTCACGGACCGGTGCTATGATAAAGAGCCAGGGGATATCAGCCTGAACGTTGCCGAGGAGCGGACCGCTGATGACTTTGACGCAAGCCGCAACGGGCGAGCGTATCGCAAGCCTGCTTTTTCTATGGATTGGCGTGGTGGGGTGCGTCCACGCGGAGTCGGCGCTGCGCTTGCCGTTGCCGAATCAGTTCGGCAGTGTCGCGGCGGTGGTCTACGACACCCACGGACGGCCCGACGGCCATGCCCGGCTGACGATGGAGCAGGTCCCGGACGGTGCCCGGCTGCGGGTCGTCGTGCATCTGGATGACGGTGCGCACAGCCGCTTGCAGGCGTTGATGCGTGCGGCTGACGGCGGGTTGCGCATCGTCTCCGAGCGCAGCGCCAGTTTCGACGCCCACGGTAAGCCCGTGGTACAGGCGCGACTGGACCACGATCGGGGGGTAGGGATATGTCAGGTCGGCGACGGCCCGGCGCGTCGGGTGACGCTGCCGTCGCCGGACCGTATCGTCAATGTGCCGCTCAATCTGCTGTTGCGTCCGCTGGTAAACGGTGCCCGCACCTCGGTGCGGTTCCAGACCTTCGTGTGCGGCGACGACATACGCATTCTCGACACCGAGGCCAAGGTGGCGAAACGTATTGCCGGGCCCGACGGCGGACCGGGCTACGTCGAACTCCATTACCACTTCAATTTCGGACCGCTGCTGTCGTTGGTGGCCGGGCCGTTCGTACCCAAGATCGCGTTCTGGTTCGATCCCACCAAACCTGCCCACTGGGTCGGCCACGAAATGCCCCTGTACTCGGACGGTCCCGAAGTGATGGTGCTGCGCAAGGGCGTTCTCCCCGCCGACCTGACCGGCCGCGCCTACCAGGCGCGTAACGACGCACCCTGAGCCGCGGTCGCGGCCGGGCGTCCTTCAGACCTCCACTTGCACGCCCAGCTCCACTGCCCGGCCGGGCGGCAGCTGAAAAAACGGGGCCGGTGGCTGGGCGTTGCGCGCCATGAATGTGAACATGCGCTTGCGCCACAAGGCCATTCCACCCTTGGCGGCCGAGGGGATCAGGGTGGCATGCCCCAGGTAGTAAGCCGTCGTGTCCGGGTCCACGTTCGGGATCAGGTTGAAATCCCGGCACAGGCGCATGATCACCGGAATGTTCGGCGCCTGCATGAAGCCGTAGTGGGCAAAGGCGCGGTAGAAGCCTCCGCCCAGATCCTGAATCTCCAGCCGGTCGGCTGTCGACACCCGCGGGACTTCCTCGGTAAGGGTCGAGAGGACAATGACGTTTTCGTGCAGCACCTGGTTGATCTTCAGGTGATGCAGCAGCGCACCCGGCGCGCCCGGGTTGGGGCGGGTGAGAAATACCGCCGTGCCGGGAATCCGTGTGACGCCGTGCTGGCGAATGTCGGCAATCAGCAGATCCAGCGGCGCCGACCGCTCCTGCACCCGTTCCATCAGCAGTTGCCGGCCACGGTTCCAGGTGGACATGAGGAACAGAACGGCGAGCGCGACGGCCAGCGGCAGCCAGCCGCCCTCGGCGATCTTGAACAAGTTGGCGCCGAAAAACGCCAGGTCCACCACCAGGAACACGCCGCTGATTGCCGCCGCCAGCAACGGGTGCCAGCGCCAGCGTTTCCACATCACCAGGAAAGCCAGGCTGGTGGTGATGACCATGGTTGTGCTTACCGCCATGCCATAGGCGGCGGTGAGGCGGGTGGATGACTCGAAGCCCAGCACCAGGCTGACGGTTGCGGCCATCAACGCCCAGTTGACGCTGGGGATGTAGATCTGGCCGATTTCCTCCGACGAGGTCTGGATCACGTTGAGCCGCGGGCTGTAGCCCATGAGAATCGCCTGGCGGGTGAGGGAGAACGCCCCTGAAATCACCGCCTGGGAGGCGATCACCGTCACCACCGTGGCCAGGGCAACCATGGGGTAGATCCCCCACTGGGGAACCAGATTGTAAAACGGGTGCACCGCCTCATCGGAATGGGCGAGGATCACCGCTCCCTGGCCGAAGTAGTTCAACAGCAGCGACGGCAGCACCAGGCCGAACCAGCCGAGGCGAATGGGCGCGCAGCCGAAGTGACCCATGTCCGCGTACAGCGCCTCGCCGCCGGTGACCACCAGGAATACGCCGCCCAATACCAGGTAGCCGATCAGCCCGTTGTGGGCGAAGAATGCCAGCGCATGGACGGGATTGACCGCCGCCAACACGTGCGGTGTCTGGACGATGCCGAGCACGCCCATGAGCGCCAGGGTGGCGAACCACAACACCATCACCGGGCCGAACATCGAACCGATGCCGCCGGTGCCGCGATGCTGCAAAGCGAACAGGGCGACCAGAATCCCGATCGTGACCGGTATTACGTAGCTGCCCAGGTGCGGCGCGGCCACTTCCAGCCCTTCGACGGCGCTCAGTACCGAGATGGCCGGCGTGATCATGCCGTCGCCGTAAAGCAGGGCGGCGCCGAAAATACCCAGCACGACCAATATTGCGCGGCGCATGCCCCGATTGCCGCGCAGCGGATCGAGCAGCGCCAGCAGCGCCAGGATGCCGCCTTCCCCGCGATTGTCGGCCCTCATCACGAACAGCAGGTACTTGACCGAGATGACCAGCACCAGGGACCAGAAGATCAGCGACAGTACTCCGAGCACGTTGGCGGGGGTGGGGCCGATGGGATAGGTGCCGTAAAAACAGGCGCGCAGGGCATACAGCGGGCTGGTGCCGATATCGCCGTAGACGACGCCGAGCGCGCCGATGGTCAACGCAAGCGAGCGGCGCCTGGCGTTATCGGGACTGTGTTGGTCGGCAGCCGGGGCGGTAGCTGTCTGCTGCATGAAAGGCCCGCCGTCTCCAAATTCAGCATGGGCGCAGCCTGGCCTTGCGGCGGCCGTCCGTGACGGGGAACGGCGCCGTGTAGGTACGCACCCTGGTAACGTGAGTCACCACGCGGCGCCCCCGTTGCGCGGGTCGGGCAGGACCCTTGGGGATGCGCGTGAACGGCAATTATGCGCCCGCCCGGGGCGCGCGGGCAAACGCTCGCCCGGGGCGCGGGCAAACGCTCGCCCGGGTGTGGTTATGGCAGCCGGCAGGCCCGGTGTCAGTTGCCGGTACGGCGCACCGGCAACGGGTCGCGAAGCGCCGGATCCACGCGCCAGCGGTGGACCAGGTTGCGCTCATTGAGGCGGGCCACACATTCCCTGGCGTGTTGTTCCACTTCGGCGTGGGTGCCCGCGCGGCGGCCGGTGATCGACACGACGTCATTGGCGATCGCGTACTCGAACCAGTGCCCGCCGCCGGCCCCCGCGGGCGGCGCGGTGGGCGCAATCCAGACGACCCGGTACTCATTGCGGATGTTCATATGCTGCGTGTCCATGGGTTGCGTGACCGTGGGGAGCGCGCACCGCCGTGGCCGGGCCGACCCGGCCAGTCCGGGCGGCGCGCAGAACCAGGATAGGTGCTGTGTGTTGCCGCAGTGTGACCCCGGCGTGCGGCGCGGGGGAGGTTGCCAGGTCTGCGCGCCCGGGGTACGGTTAGCGCTCCGATTCGCTTCGAGGAACAGGTTTGATGCGCAAACCCTGGACGAGATGGCTGGGGTTGTTGCTGCTTGCGGCGGCAACGACCATGACGGTGACGGCACGTGCCGGTGACCTCGATGCGGTAAAGCGCAATTTTGCCAAACGCTTTCCCAAGCTGGAGGTGAGAAAGATTGCCCCGGCGCCGGTGGACGGGCTTTACCAGGTTCTGGTGGGCAACCGGATACTCTACACGGACGCCAACGCCGACTACGTGCTGTTGGGCAACCTCATCGATGCGCGTACCCGGCAGAATCTCACCGCCAAACAACTGCATCAGTGGCTGCGGGTGGATTTTTCCAAATTGCCGCTGAGCGATGCCATCAAGGTTGTGCACGGCGACGGCAGTCGTATCCTGGCGGTTTTCGCCGACCCGGACTGCCCGTTTTGCAAACGCCTCGAGCACGCCCTGCAATCCGTGCCGAACGTGACGGTATATACGTTCCTGTTTCCCATCGATCAGCTGCATCCGGGGGCGACCAAGCTGTCGGAGGCCATCTGGTGCGCGCCCGATCGCGCCAAGGCCTGGGAAACGCATATGTTGCACGGAACCGTCCCCAGTGCGCCCGGTTCGTGCAAGAACCCGGTGGCGCGCAACGTGAAGTTGGGGCATGAACTGGGCATCAGCAGCACGCCGACTCTCGTGTTTCCCGACGGAAACGTGGTGATCGGGGCGATCGGCGCACCCCGGCTGAATCAGCTGCTCGATGCCTATCGTGAGCTTCCCAAGCCGCCGGCCGGAGGGAAGGCTCGCTGACGGCGGGCCGGTCGCGGTCCCGGGTCGTGCTCGTGCAGCACGTCAGCGTGCCTGGGCAACATGCAATTGGCCGCGGGAAAGTCGTTTCGCGGATTCCGTTTGACGACACCCCGGCCGCCGGCCTGCCGCGGGCATGGCGGAGTACGCGCAGTCGGGGTTGCGCGTCGAAGGGAATCGTTGGCGTAACGCGGGTTTCGATGCAGCGCTCAGCCTGGCCCCGACGAAGCAACCCGCGATCGCGGGTTTTCTTTCACTGCGGTTGGGTTGCCGGCGCTCGGCAGGGGTGACGCGGCTGTCGCCTGCGCGTTTCAGCGGTAGGCGCAAGAGATCATCGCGCCCACGCCCCAGTCGGGGCTGCCATCGGCAAACCCCTTGACCACGTAGCCCTGCAGCTTCCAATCGGGCGTGAGTTTGCGGGACACGAACGCCGTCAGCTCGCGGTGCGGTGACCCGGCGGCGCTCGATCGTTCGCGCAGGTCCAGAATCAGTCCGCCGCTGGTGACCCTGGAGAAGCGGTAGGCCGCTCCGAGTGAGCCGTACCAGACATTGTTGAGACGATAGCCGGACGGGTTGCCGAGCACCTTGTACCCTAGGGTGGCGAACGGGGTCAGCTCGCCCATGAGCTTGTAGACGTCGGCCTGGAACGCATAGTCGTTCTTGCCGGTGCCCAGGCCTTTCTTTTCATCGGCAGTGGCAAATTTCACCTTGCCGGTTAGGTCCACCAGCGTTTGGGTTTCACGGCTCGAATACACGGAGTAGGTCGCCGATGCCACGATGTCGCCCAGCCCCGAGTCGGTGCGCCGAGGTGCTGTGCCGCCGGTGACCTGGCCCACGTCGGGGATGACGTTGCCGGGCCCGGTGATGCGGATGTAGGGCACGGTGAGTTTGTAGACCCAACGGCGGGACTCGTATTTGGCCACGACCGGAATGAAGGTGATATCGGTGGACTGGCTGCCGCCGTATTTGCCGGTGCTGTAGTCGATGCCGGTGGTCAACATCAGGCGTCCGGCGGCCGCCGATTGGGTTGCTGCGATCAGCAGTGCCGCGCTCACCACGGCAGCAGGCAAGTTTGGTCTCATTGTCTCCCTCGTATTGCTACTACTGAACTTCGGCGCGTCTGGCTCGCGTCAGCGGCCGCGGGCCGCCGCCGGTGCCGACTCAGTCGCGCTCCGGCCGTTCCGTCTCGGGCCGTTCGATTTCGGGCCGCTCGACTTCGGGCCGCTCGACTTCGGGTCGTTGGACTTCGGGTCTTTCGATGGTAGGCCGCTCCAGTTCGGGCCTGTGGAATTCGGGGTGCTGCACATCCGGCCTTTCCAGGGACGCCGCATGGTGGTGTTCAGCGCCATGGTGCTCGTGATGGGCCGGGTGCTCGATCGCGTGCCGCGCCGAGCCGGCGTCACTGCTCCCGCCGCGATTGGCGTGGCCGTGGTCGGTTTGGTTGGCTTCGCCGGTGCTCCGATGGTGCCTGCGTTCGGAAGTGCCAGTGTGCCGGTCCGTACGGGGGCGTTCGCGCTCGATCTGGATGCGCTCGGCCACCACCCGCTCGCCGCCGTCCGCGCGTTCCACGCGGGCGCGCACCCACACCCGCTCGTTCGGCCGCAGCTGCGCCGCACTGCCCTTGGTGAACTGCGTGGCCCGATTGACCGACACGGTCACCGAGCCGATCTGCACCTGGCCCGGCCCGCCGGACTTGCCGACGAATCCTTCGAGGTCCAGATGCTGGACTCGGCCCCCGAAGGGGACGGGCGGCTCGACCTGGACTCGTTCGGCTTGCAGCTGGCCGCCGACGAGACGGCCGGTGACCTGCACCTGCTGGCCGGTGTTGACCTGCGGAGCCGAGTTGGTACGCACGGGTAGCCCGAAGATGTGGATGGTGCCATTGCCGCGGGCGGTGACCGGGCCGCGGATGCTGACTGCCGCGCGCGGGGGCGTGCGCAGGATGTGGGTGGCGGCGATCACGCCGGTGTCGGTGCGCAGTCCGCTGACGACGACATAGGCGCCGGGCGCCAAGCCCATCGGCCCTTTCGCTTGCCCGGCAAACTGCGTGCGCGGGCCAAGCTGGACGGTCTGTCCCAATATGCGCAGACGCCGGCGTTTGCGGTCAAAGTGGGCGATCGGACCCGCTACGGCGTTGAGCACTCGAATGGCGCGGGCGCGCACTTGGTCTCCGGTTCCCGCTGCGTTGACCGACACCACTTGGCCGACGGCCAGGTCGTGAACCGAGCCCTTGCGGCCGTTGGCCCGCAGGGGCGTGTTGCGACCGTAGTGGATTTCGACGCCGTTGACGCAAATGCTGCCGAAGCCGGTAACGGTGCCGACGATGCCGGTTCCTCCGATACCGCTGCCCCCGTTTTCCGCCGGTGCGCCGGTGCCGCCGATACCTTGTTCGGCGACGGCGCCGGTACCGCCCATACCGCCCGAGGCTGCCGTGGGTGGGGCGCCGGTACCGCCGATGCCTTCGTTCCGCGGCTGGCCCGGCGAGCCGGTACCGCCGATACCTTCGTTGCGCATTTCGTGCGGCGAGCCGGTGCCACCGATGCCGCTGCCCCCGCCGAACGCCAGTGTCCTCGGGGTGGGGGCGCCGCCGTTCTCGCAGGCGTTGCCGGCGTGGGTCACCGGGCTCACCGCCAGCGCGGCGGCCAGCAGCAAGCCGCCTGCCAAGACTGGCAGCGGAACTGCGGCGCTCAGACCTCGCGTGCGCACGATACTTACCTCTCCTTGTCGTTGGGGCGGCCGTCCGGGGCGCTGAAATAGTAGACGCCGAAGTTGATACGCCGGGTGGCGTCGCCGCTGGCTGCGTCGCGCGACTGCAACTCGATGGCCCGGCGGTTGACGGCCTGCAGGGCCTCCATTCCCAGGCGTTCGGCCAGGGCGGCCAGGTCGCGGACCGATTCCGTTGACAACCCGTCATAGTAGACGCTGCGTTCCAGGAACGGCGGTTGGCCGCCGCCGAGGTTGTGCGCCGCAGCCGCCAGATGGTCGCCCACATTGCGTCCAAAGTAGTAGGCCTTTTCGTCGTAGCCCTTCTCCGGCACGAAGGCATCGACGTTGAGACAGACGCGGTCCTCGTTGTCGACCCGTGCCACGCCCAGGCGCACCCATTCATCCAAAACCACGCGGGAACGGATGTCCTTGTTTACCGACTCCACCAGGCGTTCGAATGACAGGTCGCCGCCGTCGCTGGCCAGTCGCGCCAGGGGCAGGGGGCGGCCGCGCTGATCCTGGTACTCGGCGACCCCGGTCCATCGCGCCACCAGCTGCGCCCCCAGGGAAACGGTGCCGGGCGCGGTGTAGTCGCCGTAGCCCTCGCCGCGCAGCCGTTTGACGTCCTTACGGTGCACGCCGGTGAGGAGATTGATGCGGCTGTCGGATTGGCGCTTGCCTTGAATGCGGAAATCCCGTTCCGCCACCTCGACGTAGACGGATTTCAG
>JARRNJ010000040.1:0-32222 GCA_037385045.1 Gammaproteobacteria bacterium
TACGCCATGAACTTCGCCCGGGTGCTGTCCGAGGCGCTGCCCTATATCCGCCGTTTCGTGGGCAAGACCATCGTCATCAAGTACGGCGGCAACGCCATGGTGGACGACCGCCTGAAGAGCGGGTTTGCCCGCGACGTTGTGCTCATGAAGCTGGTGGGCATCAATCCTGTGGTGGTGCACGGAGGCGGCCCGCAAATCGGCCGCCTGCTGGAGAAGATCGGCAAGCGCAGCGAGTTCATCGAAGGCATGCGGGTGACCGACAGCGAAACCATGGACGTGGTGGAAATGGTGCTCGGCGGCCTGGTCAACAAGGAGATCGTCAACCTGATCCACCGTCACGGCGGCAACGCCGTGGGGCTGACCGGCAAGGACGGCGACCTGATCCGGGCGCGCAAGCTGACCATTACCCGCAATTCGCCGGAGCTGGAGCAGACGGAAATCGTCGATCTGGGGCACGTGGGCGAGGTGGCGAGCATCGACGCGGCCGTGGTCAACATGCTGGTACGCGGCGACTTCATTCCGGTCATCGCCCCCATCGGCGTCGGTGAAGACGGGTTTTCCTACAATATCAATGCTGATCTGGTGGCCGGCAAGATGGCCGAGGTGCTGGGCGCCGAAAAGCTGGTGCTGCTCACCAACACGCCCGGTCTGCTGGGCAAGGACGGCACGCTCATCTCGGGTGTGAACGTGGCGCAGGTGGATGAGCTGATCCGTGACGGCACCATCCACGGCGGCATGCTGCCGAAGATCCGCTGCGCCCTGGATGCGGTGCAGTCCGGCGTCAAGGCCGCGCACATCGTCGACGGCCGGGTGGAGCATGCGGTGCTGCTGGAGCTTTTCACCGACGAGGGGGTGGGAACGCTGATACGCTCGTAGCCGCCGGCGTCAACGCGCGGAGCGGGCCCTTATTGGTGTTGATCGGCGGTGATCTGCCGGTAACGTTTGATGTCCCGCT
Source organism: Gammaproteobacteria bacterium (assembly GCA_037385045.1). Lineage (GTDB taxonomy): Bacteria > Pseudomonadota > Gammaproteobacteria > JASBUN01 > JASBUN01 > JARRNJ01. Next base: position 956 of record JARRNJ010000040.1, read on the forward strand.
CATACTGTTCGCGGATCGCTTCCTGTTCGCTGCGCTTCTTGGCAATGTATTGCTTGGTGCTGCGCAGCTGATTGCGGACCGATTGCATGCGCTGCAGCACATACGGTGGTATCTTGCGCCCGGCGCGTTCGTGGTCGGCCGCTGTTTTCATCAGCCCGGACAGCTTTTCGTTGAGGGACTTGATCGTGCCCTGGGAGATGCGGATCAGATTTTCCAGGGCACTGATCTTGGCATCCCGGGTGTTGATGATGTCCTGTTCGCTGGCAAAGGTGTTGAGCAGGAGGCGATCCCGGGCGGCCTGCTCCTTGGCCAGGCGCTGCTTCTTCTCGCGCAGCTTGGCCTGGCGTTCTTCTTCGGCAATCTGAGCGGGTGTCTTGGCAGCATCGATTTTGTGGACCGTGATGCCCTCGTCGTTGAGGACATCCTTGCCCTTGGGCGCCGCCTGCGGGGGCACGGTATCGCTGTAGTGCACCTCGCCGCTGCTGTCGACCCATTTGTAGAGTTTCTTGCCGTCGGCGGCATAGCCCGCCGGCGCCGCCAGCAACAGCAGCGCGAGCAGCCCGAAGAATGCGGCGATGGATAAGCGCATGTGGAGCATGGGTACCTGTACGGGACGCCGGTCAGCCTCAAAGGGAATCATCGGCGCCGCGCGGCAAAGGTTGAGTGGTCACGGGGTGCGCGACCGCGCCCGGCCGTGGATGCGAGACGCAGGATTACGGTAGCAAATTGGACCCCGTCACACAATTCGCCCTGTTCCTGATTTCCCTGACGGCGAACGCGTTTTCCGCCTTTGCCGGCGGCGGATCGGGGCTGATCCAGCTGCCGGCGCTGATTTTTCTCGGTTTGCCCTTCGGCGTGGCCCTGGCGACCCACAAGGTGGCCACCGTGGCCTTGGGGGTCGGTGCCACTGTACGTCACTTGCGCGCCAGCACCCTGGAGCGGCGCTTCGCGTATTTTATTCTGGCCGCGGGCCTGCCCGGCGTGATTTTGGGCGCCAGCCTGATCCTGCAAGTCAACGACCGGCTGGCGGAGACCGCACTCGGGGTGCTCACCGCCGGGCTGGGGCTGTACTCGTGGTTCAAGCCGCAGTTGGGACAGGTCCACGCGCCCGCCCACCGCGACCGCGCCGGTTACCTGGTCGGCGGCGCGGTGCTGTTCCTGATCGGCGTGCTCAATGGCGCCCTCGCTTCGGGCAGCGGCCTGTTCGTGACCCTGTGGCTGGTGGGCTGGTTCGGCCTCGACTACAAGCGCGCCGTGGCCTACACCCTGATCCTGGTCGGGCTGTTCTGGAACGGAGCCGGTGCGGTGACCCTGGGACTGCTGGGGAACATCCTTTGGACCTGGCTGCCGGCGCTGCTGCTGGGTTCGCTGCTGGGGGGGTACGTCGGCGCCCACCTGTCGATCGTCAAGGGCAACCGCTGGATCAAGCGCGGGTTCGAGATCGTCACCCTGCTGGTGGGGCTGAAGCTGATCTGGGGCTGAGGGGTCGCGCTCAGCTTACGCCATAGCGCTCGCGATAGGCCTGGATGGCATCGAGCGAAGCGGCCATGGCCGGCTTTTGCGTCAGGTAGTCCACCAGGTCACTGAGGGTGACGATGCTGGCCACCCGCAGTCCGTACTGACTTTCCACCTCCTGGATCGCGGAGGTTTCACCCTGGCCGCGTTCCTGGCGGTCCAGGGAAATGGCTACCCCGGCCGGTTGCGCGCCGGCCGCCTCGATGATGGCCACCGACTCGCGCACCGACGTGCCGGCGGAAATGACATCGTCGATGATCAGCACACGCCCTGCCAGGGGCGCGCCGACGGTGGTGCCGCCTTCGCCGTGATCCTTGGCCTCCTTGCGGTTGAACGCATAGGGCACGTCGCGGCCGTGGTGGTCGGCCAGGGCGATGGCTGTGGCCGCTGCCAGGGGGATGCCCTTGTAGGCGGGGCCGAACAGCAGATCAAATTCGATGCCCGAGCGCTGGATGGCTTCGGCATAGTGGCGGCCGAGGCGGGCCAGGCTGGCACCGCTGTTGAACAGGCCACTGTTGAAGAAGTACGGGCTGCGGCGCCCGGACTTGAGGGTGAAGTCGCCGAAGCGCAACACCCCTATGTCGATGGCGAAATCGAGGAAATCGCGTTGAAAATCTTGCACGCCGGTGAGCTTCCGCAGGAATTCGAGCAGCGGCTACTGTAAAGCAAAGCCCCGGCACATGCCAGGCTGCGCGCCTCCCCGGGGCGCAGGTTTTCCGCTACCATGCCCGACTCTCAGCCGACAGGGGGCAACGGTCCATGCGTATCATTACCGCCAACGTCAACGGCATCCGCGCCGCGGCCCGCAAGGGGTTCTTCGACTGGATGAAGCGGCAGAAGGCGGATGTGGTCTGCCTGCAGGAACTCAAAGCCAAGGAATACCAGCTGGCCGACCGGGTATTCCACCCGCGCGGGTACCATGCGTTCTTCCATGAGGCCGCCCGGCCCGGCTACAGCGGCGTGGCGATCTACAGCCGCCACGAGCCTGACGCGGTGACCATCGGCCTGGGCTGGCCCGAATGGGACGCGGAAGGGCGCTACCTGCAGGTGGATCTGGGCAAGCTCAGCGTCGTTTCCCTGTACCTGCCGTCGGGGACCTCCGGACCGCAGCGCCAGGAGGCGAAATACCGGTTTCTGGACCGGTTCCTGCCTTACCTGCGCGCGTTGCGCCGCCGGCGCCGCGAGTACGTGATCTGCGGCGACTGGAATATCGCCCACAAGGCCATCGACCTCAAAAACTGGCGTTCCAATCAGAAGAACTCGGGTTTCCTGCCCGAAGAGCGCGCCTGGATGGACCGCCTGTTCGGCCCGGCCGGATTCGTCGACGCCTTCCGTGCGTTGAATCCCCGCCCGGATCAGTACACGTGGTGGTCGAACCGGGGCCGCGCCCGCGAGAAGAACGTCGGGTGGCGCATCGACTATCAGGTCGTCACGCCCGGCCTAAAGGACAGGCTGCTGGCTGCCGCCATCTACAAGAAGCGTTGGTTTTCCGATCACGCTCCGCTCACCATCGATTACGATTGGCCTCCGGGAGATCGCCAGGGGCCCTAGTGCAGCGGCTGGCGCGGTGTGTCGGACTGTCGCCCGGCGGTATCGATCACCGAGGGCGATGCATGGTGCAGCACCATGCGCCAGCCCTGTGCGGTGCGCCGGTAGACGTTGGTGGCGAGGATCGCCGGGCGTGGGCGCGTATCGCCGGGAAGGTAGATATATTCGCTCAGGGTATGCACGGCGAGGGTGCCATCATTGCTGCGGGCGTGATGTTCGAGGCGGAAATGCATCCGCTGGTCGCCGCCGAGCAGCGTGTGCCAGCTGTCGCGCACCTGCTCGTAGCCGTGGACGATCTGGCCCATGGGGTGAATGCAAGCCACTTCGTCCAGTTCGGCCCACACTTGCATCATGGCGCGCAGGTCGGTTTCCGCGAAGGCGCGGTAAAAGGCCGCTTCGGTATCCTCCGGGGTGGCGAAATCGGTGGCGCTGGGCATGGGCGGTTTCCTGTGGCGGCTCGGGCGCAAAATGTTAGGTCAGAGGAGGCGGTGCCGCAAATGCCGTGGTACGCGGGCAACTGCCGAACGGTGCACCACGCCGGTGCCGTGCTGTGAACGTCGCCACAAAACCAGCGCCGGGGATCGTCTATAAGGTAATAATTACCCGTTGTTTTTGAAAGAAAAGGCCGCCGCGGCCGCTAACATGCCCGGGACACGATGCGTGCGCACCGTGGCCGGAGCGCAGATCCAGGGCTGCCGTCGGGATAGATGCATGAGTGTTGCAACTGAGTTGGTGGACAAGAAACGGCTGCAGGCCCTGATTCCCCTCAACGGTCTCTCCAAGCCTCACTTCGAAGAGGTGGCGAAGAAGGGCGTTGTCGAGGAGTTGCGCGCCGGGAAGGTCCTGTTCAAGGAAGGCAAGCGCGACGGCCAGACTTACTTTCTTCTGGATGGCGAGGTAGCCCTGCTCAAAGGCAGGGAGATCCAGTCGACGGTCAAGGCCGGCACCGACACCGCACTGCATCCTCTGGCGCCCCAGCAGCCGCGCCAACTTACCGCCCGCACCACCAGCCGCGTCACCGTACTGCGCATCGACACCAGTCTGTTGGACGTATTGCTGGCCTGGGACCAATCGGCCGCTTACGAGGTGACCGAAATCCAGTCCGACGATGACGAGGACTGGATGACGCGGATGCTCCAGTCGGAGCTGTTTGCCCGGCTGCCGGCCACCAATATCCAGCAGATGATCATGCGCATGGAGTCGGTCCAGGTGAAGGCCGGCGACGTGATCGTGGAACAGGACGGCGAGGGGGATTACTACTACATCATCGCCCAGGGCTCGGCGGTGGTTTCACGCAAACCGTCCGCCAATGCCCGTCCGATCGAAGTCGCCCGGCTCAGCGACGGCGACAGTTTCGGTGAGGAGTCGCTGCTCTCGGGCGCCAAGCGCAATGCCACTGTCAAGATGTCCGCCGACGGTACGTTGATGCGGCTTTCCAAGCAGGATTTTGACGCTCTGTTGCGCGAGCCGCTGATCAACCAGGTCGGCTACGCCGAAGCCAGGACGCGGGTCGACGCCGGCGCCCTCTGGCTCGACGTGCGGCTGCCGGGGGAATACCAGAACGGGCACCTGCCGGGCAGCATCAACCTGCCCCTGGCTTCCATCCGAGACGCGGCCGCCGACCTGGACATGGGCCGGGCGTATGTCGTGTGCTGTGACACCGGGACCCGCAGCGCCGGGGCTGCGTTTCTGCTCAGCCAGCGCGGTTTCGATACCATCGTGCTCGAGGGTGGGCTGCACTCGGTGCCCCATGAGGAGATGGCCGCTACCCAGGCGTCGGCGGCGGGCAATGCCGGCGCGGAAATCATCGACTTCAAGACCGGCAAGGAACCGCAGGCGAGCGACGCGGGGGCGAATGTCGACGCCGGCGAGCGTCGTCTGCGGGAGTTGCAGGCACAGGTGGAACGGGAGCAGGCGCGGCTGACGGAGCTGCAGCGCCGCGCAGGCGAGATCGATGTCCTGCACCAGGAAGTGCAGCGGCTGCAAGCCCAGCTCAAGGGCGGCGAGTCCCGGGCCCGGGAATTGGAGCAGGCGCAGCGGACCGCTGCAGCTGCGCTTGGCGACGTGGACAAGCTCCGGGCGCACCTGGCGGCGGTGCAGGGCGAACTCAAGGAGGGACACGCCGAGCGCGACGGCGCGCGCGACGAGCTCAAGCGCGCCCGCCAGGCCTATCAACAGGAACTGGCGAACCTCAACGACCGCCTGCAGGCACTGGAGGCGGAGCGCGCGCAACTGGAGGCGGCGGCGGACGATCAGGGCGCCGCCCAGTCCAATGCCGAGCAGGCGCTGCAGACGCTGCGCCAGGAACGCGATGCAATGCAGTCCGAGCACGAGGGGCAGCTTCGGGCACTGCGACAGGAACTGGACGAGGTCCGCCGGCAGGCGTCCGAGCGGCGGCAGGCGCGGGAGCAGTTGGAGCAGCAGCTGGCGGAACTGCAATCCCGGCAGCAGCGCAGCGAACGCGACGCTCAGGATCAGCATCGGGGCCTGGAGGATGAAAACCAGCGCCTGCAATCCGAGCTGGAGCAACAGCGCCGGTCACGCGACGAGGCAGCAACGCAGTTGGAGGCTCTGCGCGGCGAACTTGAGCAGCGGCGTGCAGAATTCGACCGCCAACTGCAGCAGGCACACGACGAGGCCGACCACGCGGCCCGCGAGCTCAGCCGGCGGGTCGAAACCCTGGAGGGCGAAAAGGCCGGGTTGGAGGCGGACCTTCGTCAGCAGGGCGAGGCAAGGGAGCAGGAGCTGCGCCGGCAACTCGACGAATTGCAGTCGCAGTTCCAGGAGCAGGAAAGCGAGCGGCAGCGGCTGGCGGCTGAGGCGGAGGCCCGCGAGGCGGCCCGGGCCGAGCTTGAGCAGGCGCTTGCCGAAGCGCGCACTCAGGCGCAGACCGTCGCCCAGGACTCCGATGAACGCATTCAGAGCCTGCAGCGGGACCTCGAGCGGCTGCAGGCCGAGCGCGAGCAGCAGAGCGAGGCGCGGGAGCGCGAGCTGAGCGAACAACTGGAGGTTTTGCGCGGGCAACTGAACGACGCCGCGGCGGCGCGTGAAAGTCTTGAGCGACAACTGCGTGAAACGCAGGAAAGCGGCCAACAGGCGAGCGCCGAACTCAACCGGCGGATCGAAGCGCTGACCGAGGAAAAGGCCCAACGGGAGGCCGAGCTCGAGCAACAGGGCGACGCCCGCGAGCAGGAATTGCGCGAGCAACTCGACAGCCTGCAGGCGCGCCTCGGCGAGGCCGACGCCGACCGCGAACGTCTGCAGGGCGAACTGGCCGGCGCTGCAGACACCCGCCAGCAGATGGAAGCGGCGTTGGCCGAGGTGCGCGATGCAGCCGACGCGTCGCAGAGCGAGTTGACCCGGCGGATCCAGGAGCTCGAGCAGGAGCGCGATCAGCGTGGCCGGCAGGCGGCGGCCGACGCCGAGGCCGCCGAGGCTCGGGTCCAGGATCTGCAGCAGCAGCTCGACGGGCTGCAGGAGCAGTTGCAGCAGGCGCGGGAAGCAGGGCAAGCCGCAGAGCGGCAGCTGGCGGCACTGCATGAGGCCCAGGACGCGGGCGAACAGGAGATCCGCGACCGGTTGAGTCAGCTGGAGCAGGAGAATGGTTCGCTGGCCGGCGCCCTGGAGCAGGAACGCCAAGCGCGAGCAGGTGCCGACGCGCGCGTCGCCGAACTGCGTCAGGAGCGCGACGACACCGAGCGCGCCGCCGGTTCGCGGCTGCAGAAATTACAGGACCAGCTGGACCAGATGCAGGTGGCGGAACAGGAACTCCAGGAACGCCTGGCGGCGACCGAGCGCCAGCGCCAGACCCTGGAGCAGCAGCACGGCGACGCCGTCGGCGAGCTGGAGCGCCTTACGGCGACACACGAGACGAGTGCGAACCAGCAGCGCGGCCGCATCGAGGAACTGGAGCAGGCCCTGGCCGCGCTGGAGGACAAGGTCCGCCAGGCCCAAGCCGGGCGGGACACCGCCGAATCCGCGCTGGAGAATGCCGAAGACGAGTTGGGCGCGCTGAAGCACGAGATGCAGACGCTGTCGGCGAAGCTGGATCAGGCGTCGGACGAAGGGCGGCAGCTGCGGGGTCAGCGCGATGAGGCTGCCGCCGAACTGGAACGCCTGAGCCGCGAGTTGGAGGAACGGGCCAGCCAGGAAGAGGTGGACACGATCCGTGCCCAGGCGGACAAGGAGCTGCGCCAGGCGGCCGACGAACTCACGCGGCTGCAGGAAGAACTGGTGCAGGCGAACCGGCGTACCAACCGCTCGGAGGCCAAGCTGGAGGAAGCGCTGACCGGTTTGCGGGTGGCCGAGCACCGGGTCAAGCAGCTGGAATCGGAACTGGTGCTGGCGCAACAGGTCGGTGGCGAGAACACCAGCCTGCAAGCCGACCTGGGACAGGTGCGCCGGGAAGTGGAAGAGCAGCTGGCGCGCTACAAGGAGGAATCCGACGCCATGGTGCAGGAAGCCCGCGCCGAGAACGCCGCCTTGCGCGATCGCCTGGAAACGCTGGATCGCGCCCGCGACGCCGACCCGGCGCCGGCGACAGCGCGTCGGGCCGGACGTGCTGCCGCCGAGGCGCCGTCACGGCTGGATGAGGTATTCAATCTGGCCGACGTCGACCATCGATTGTTCCGCCAGGAACAGCAGGGGCGGCGCGGGGGACGGTGGATGACTGTGGTGGTCATGGTGCTGATGCTGCTGCTCGGCGCCGGCGTCGGCGGCGCCGCCTATTGGTACCTGCAAGGCAAGGCGCCGGCCCTGCCGTTCGGGGCGGGAACTCCGCAGCAGTCGGCAGCCGGTGCTTCGCGGCGCGGCGATCGGGGCACCATTACCGAACCGGTGGTCACGCCGCGCGCGGCGCCTGCGCCGGCCACGAAACCCAAGCCCAAGCCGGCCGCCGCGCCGGCGTCCGCTGGCGCCTCGTCGGTGGAGGGCAGCGCCCGGGCACCGGCGCTGCCGAGCGGGCTCATGAAGCCGGGGCGCACCTATCAGGATTTCCTCAAGGATGGCAGCAGCGGTCCGGTGATGGTGCAAGTGGCCGCGGGCAGTTTCGACATGGGCAGCCCGCGCAATTCGCCGCAGTTCAATGAGCGACCCCGGCACCGGGTGAAAGTGCCCGGTTTTTCCATTTCCAAATACGAGGTCACGTTTGACGAATATGACCACTTCGCCGAGGCCACGGGACGCAGCAAACCGGAGGATGGCGGCTGGGGTCGCGGCCAGCGTCCGGTGGTGAATGTCACCTGGGCCGACGCGGTCGCCTACGCTCAATGGTTGTCTGAGCAGACCGGCCACGAGTACCGGCTGCCCAGCGAGGCACAATGGGAGTACGCCGCCCGGGCGGGCACCCGGACCGATTACTGGTGGGGCGACGCCGCCGGCAAAGACCACGCCGACTGCTTCAACTGCGGCAGCCGCTGGGACGGCAAGAAAACCGCGCCCGTCGGTAGCTTCAAGGCCAACGCCCTGGGACTCTACGACACCGCGGGCAACGCCGCGGAGTGGCTGCAGGACTGCTACCACCCCAACTATGACGGGGCGCCTACCGACGGCAGCGCGTGGACGGGACAGGGCTGCAGCCAGCGGGTGATACGCGGCGGATCCTACCGCAGCCCCGTGGACAACCTGCGTTCTACGCAGCGAAGTGGAATGGCGCCGGATACCCGGGTCGACTCACTGGGCTTCCGCCTCGTGCGCCTGCGTTGAGCCGTCTGCGGCGCTGCAGTTGACATGGGGCGGCGCCCGGGTATTGTGCCCAGCATATGGCCCGCATCCTTGGTATCGGCACCGCCACGCTCGATGTAATCAACACGGTCGACGGTTATCCGCCGGAGGACGCGGAGGTGCGCGCCCTGGCGCGGCGCATTGTGCGCGGCGGCAACGCCACCAACACCCTGGTGGTGCTGAGCCAGCTGGGGCACCACTGCGCCTGGGCCGGCACTTTGCCCGACGGGCCCGATGCCGAGCCGGTTCTCGCCGACCTGCGGCGCTTCGCCGTGGATACCGGCCCCTGCCGGCGCACGCAAGGCGCGCTGCCGGTATCCTACGTCACGCTCAACGCGCGCAACGGCTCGCGTACCATTGTCCATTACCGCAATCTGCCCGAATTCGGCGCCGACCAGTTCCGCCTGATCGACGTCGACGGCTACGACTGGGTGCACTTCGAAGGCCGCAATGTGCCCGAGACCGGGATCATGCTCCAGGCCCTCGCCGCCCGCGCCCCGCGCCCCGCGGTGTCGCTGGAGGTGGAGAAGCCCCGCGCCGGCATCGAGGCGCTGTTCGGCCACGCCGACCTGGTGCTGTTCTCCCGCCAGTACGCCCGCGCGCGCGGTTTCGCCACCCCGGGTGATTTTCTCGCGGCCATGGCCGAATCGACGTCGAAAAGTGACTTGGTGTGCACCTGGGGGGAGGAGGGTGCCGCCGTGCTCAGCGCCGAGGGCCGCCTGTTCAACGGCGCTGCGTACCCGCCGCCGAGGCTGGTGGATACTCTCGGCGCCGGCGACACGTTCAACGCCGGCGTCATCGACGCGCGCCTGCGGGGGAGCGCCTGGGATGAAACCCTGGAAGCCGCAGGCCGCCTGGCCGGGCGCAAGTGCGGCCAGAGCGGCTTCGATGATCTGGCACCCCGCAACGAGCCGGTGTGCTGATGGCGGCTGACCAGGCTGTCCGCGGCCGCCGTCTGTGCGTCCTGGCGGAGATCCCCGAGCCCGGTGCCAAGGCATGCGTGCTCGATCCGGAAAGCGGCGACGAGGTTGTCGTGGTGCGCCATGGCGGCGGCGTTCACGCCTATATCAACCGTTGCCCGCATACCGGCGCGCCGCTGAACTGGATGCCCGACCAGTTCCTCAATCTGGACCGCACTCTTATCCAGTGTGCGACCCATGATGCGCTGTTTCGCATCGACGACGGGTTGTGCGTGGCCGGGCCCTGTGCCGGACAGGGACTGCGGGCGGTGGCGGTGACGGTGGTCGACGCCAGTGTCTGGCTGCCTGGCGAAGCCGGCGGCGGTGCGGTCGATGGCTGAGACCCGTGCGGCGGCCCCGGTGGTGGAGGTGGTCGGGCTTACCAAGCGATTCGGCGCGGTGACGGCCGTTGAGGGCCTCGGTTTCACCGTGCAGCGCGGCACCACCTGCGCCCTGCTGGGCGGCAACGGTGCCGGCAAGACCACCACGCTGTCGATGTTGCTGGGGCTGCTGCTGCCCACCAGCGGCCGGATCCGGATTTTGGGCCGGGACATGCTGCATAATCGTTATGCGGTCCTGGCGCGCATGAACTTTTCCTCCCCGTACGTGGATTTGCCGCAACGGCTCACGGTTTACCAGAATCTCAACGTCTACGCCCACCTCTACGGCATTGACCACGCCCGCGCCCGGATCACCGAACTGGCGCAGCGCCTGGACCTGGAGGGGCTGTTGCACAACCGTTACGGCACCTTGTCGGCCGGGCAACGCACCCGGGTCGGGCTGGCCAAGTCGCTGCTCAATCGTCCCGAGGTGCTGCTGCTGGACGAGCCCACCGCGTCGCTGGACCCGGATACCGCCGACCGGGTGCGGGGCTATCTCGAGCAGTACCGTGCCGACACCGGTGCAACTCTGCTGCTGGCGTCCCATAACATGGCGGAGGTCGAACGCATGTGTGACGCGGTCATTATCCTGCGCGCGGGCCGCATCGTGGACCGGGGCCGGCCGTCGGCGCTGATACAACGCTACGGCCGCCACACGCTGGAGGAGGTGTTCCTCGATATCGCCCGCAGTGACGGCTCCGGTGCCGGGAGCGCAGGGTCATGAGCCGTGCGTCCGCCAGGTTTTCGCTGCGCCGGGTCAGCGCCATGGTGCTGCGCAATGTCTACCTCTTGCGTGCGTCCTGGCCGCGGGTGCTGGAATTGGTGTATTGGCCGGCGGTGCAGATGATTCTGTGGGGCTTCATCAGCCAGTTCCTGCGCACCAACAGCTCCTGGGTGGCCCAGGCGTCCGGGGTGCTGATCTCCGCGGTGCTGCTCTGGGACGTCATGTTCCGGGGCAATCTCGGGGTCTCGTTGTCGTTCTTCGAGGAAATGTACTCGCGCAACCTGGGCCACTTGTTCGCCAGCCCGCTGCGCCCTTACGAGCTGGTGTGCTCACTGCTGCTGATCAGCCTGCTGCGCACCGTGATCGGCGCCGGCGGCGCGGCGCTGCTGGCGATTCCGCTGTACGGCTACTCCATTTTCGGCATGGGCCTGCCGCTGCTCGCCTTCTTCGTCAATCTGCTGGTGATGGGATGGTCGATCGGGCTGCTGGTGTCGGCCCTGGTGCTGCGCTACGGGCTGGGGGCCGAGAGCCTGGCATGGGTGGCGATTTTCGCCGTCGCGCCGGTAAGCGGCATCTACTATCCGATCTCGGTGCTCCCCCACTGGCTCCAGGGGGTGGCGTGGATGCTGCCGTCCAGCCACGTGTTCGAGGGCATGCGCGCGGTATTGTTCGGCCACGGCTTCCGCATTGACCTGCTGGTCAGCGCCATGGCACTCAACGGCGTCTACCTGGCCGCCGCGGTCACGGTGTTTCTGCTGGTGTTCCGCGCTGCCCGGCGCCGCGACCTGTTGCTGCACATCGGTGAATAAGCCCGGCGTCAGCGGCGCCACATCGAGCGCAGGAACCGTTCGCAGTCCGCTGCGGCCAGATCCGGGGTGATCGGCCGGGACGGTGGTGTCGCCGTCACCGGCTGCAGCTGAGGCAGTTCACCAGGCGGGCACACCCGGTCCATGTCCGCGGCCGCCGCTTCGTCGCCGACCGGCGTCACCTGGCCTGATCTCATGTCGTAGATTCTGATCATGGCATATCTCCGTTGTTGGGCACTTCGGCCCTGTCCAGGATATCGGCTGCCGCAACGGTTTGCTTGACGGTGGCCGCCGCACGCTGTGACGCCGGTCGCGGCCGCGGGCGGGCGCGGTCAGCCAGCGGCGGGGCCGGGCGGATGCGATGCCAGGTGATGCGCCCAGCGGGTGGTTTCCGGCAGGCGCTGGCGGGTCACGCAGGCCATGGTGCAGCGCACGGCGGTTTCCAGGCTCACCCGGTGACCGACGGCTACGTAGACCGGACGTACGCCGGCGCGGGTGCGCAATACCGCGCCGACGGTCTCGTCGTCGTCCCCAAGGGGTACCCAGGCGCCTCGACGGTCGGGCGGTGGACCGTCGTGGCCGATCAATCGTTTTTTCGCGGCGCCGACGGTCGGCAATCCGGTCAGCACACCCAGGTGGCAGGCCAGTCCGAAGCGGCGCAGGTGGGCGCAGCCGTGACCGCCGCACACGATCAGCTGGGGCGTATCGCGCAGCCGCCCGCGGGCGTCGAGCAGCAGCGGGGTCTCACGAATAGACAGCAGTCCCGGCCGATAGGGAAATGCGCAGGGCCGCTGCGCCAGGGCGTATTCGTGGCGTTGCAGTGCGGGAAACGTCAGCGTGACGGCGGCGGCGCGGCCGCTGGCGAACAGCGCGTCCACGCCCGCCGCCAGGCCGGCGGAATCCAGGCGGTTGCGGTGCACCACCTGATGGCGCAACTGACGCCGGCGCGCGACGGCGTGCGCGGGCGTGAGATTCCACCACCCGGCGCCGATTCCGGCAAGCTCCTTGCGCCAACGGCTTCCGGCGACCGCGATGCCGCTCCGGCTCAGGGAAAGGCCGGGATCGTCGGTTCGCTGCCTTCCAGGTGCGCCTCATGGTGGGTGCGGACCAGCTCCGTGATGGCCTCGACGCGTTCCTTGGGGACGTCGATCATGAGCAGCACCTGACCCTGGTCCAGCGCCGCCTCGAACTGCCGCAGGCGGCTGTTGCGCACGTCGGTGGCGATCATGCCGGCCGCCCACATACCGACGATCGCTCCGGCGACTGCGCAGATCAACACGATGCCGCCGCTGTCGAGAAAACCCGCGGCGGGCGTCAATGTGGCGATAACGCCGGAAACGGCGCCGGTGGCGCCGCCGACAATGAGTCCGGTCTCGACACCGTGGACCAGGTCACTGCGCTGGAGCATGCTGGCCTGGGGCAGGCCGCCGGTGGGCACGTCGTCTCGGGCCAGCACGTGGATATGGCGCTGTTCGACGCGGGCGAGCAGCAGCTCGTTGACCACGTCCCGGACCGTGCCGACCCCGGGCATGAGGAAATAGAGCCTCCGTCTCATCCGGACCTCCTTCCCGACCGCAGCCGGGTTGTGCAGTAGTGTCGCGGAGATAGTCGACTGGGGCCGTCAAGTATAGTCGAGCTGGAGTTGTTTGTCGGCCGACGGCGTGCGCCGGTACTCCCGCAGGCCCGGCTTCATGCGGCCAGCTGGCCGGCGAGCTGGTCGAGCCCGTCGCCGGCCTCCAGCACCGTGGCCAGGACCTGCTCGGCCTGGTGCTCGCTGAGCGACAGCGCCCGGAGCACGCCGAGGGGCAGCTCGGTGCCGGCGGCCTCTCCGATATCCACCCGCCGTAGCAGGCGGTTGGCGATCAGCACCAGCTGCGGATAGACCGCATGCAGCTGGGCATAGTCGGGATTGTGGTGTTCACGGGCGGCGGTCACCACTTCGGGCGGCAGGTTCCAGTGTTCCATCAGCCACACCGCCAACTGGGTGTGGCTGACCCCGAGAATCTCGGTTTCCAGATCGGCCAGGTCGCTGTCCGGGTGCTGGGCCACCGCCTTGTCCAGCCAATAGAATTCCGGCGCGAACAAGTCGCCCAGCAGCAGCAGGCCGAAGTTGTGCAGCAGGCCCGACAGGTAGGCCAGGCCCGGGGCCGGACGCAAGTGCGGCAGCAGTGACCGGCCCAACACCTGGGTTACGGCGGCGCAATACACGGCGCCGCGCCAGAATGCGGTCAGACCGAGCGGCCCTTCGCGCGGCACCCGGAACGGCCGGCCCACGGCAATGCCGAGAACGATGTTCATGGTCATGTCGTAGCCCAGCACCCGGGAGATGGCGTCGGATACCGAAACGACCTCGCCCCGATAGCCGAAGAACGGCGATCGGGCATAGTGGATGACTTGTGCGGCGAGGCTGGGGTCCAGTTCGACGATGCGCGCCAGATCGTCGACGCCGGCGTATGGGTTGGCGCGCAACTGCATCACCCGCTGGCCCATCTCCGGCATCGGCGGCAACTCCTTCACGGCTTCGATGCGGTCCTGGAACCGGCGCTGCAGCTGCGCCGCGGGCGGTTTGTGCAGGTGCGGGGTCAGTGGGTCGGCCTCCACACCCTGGCGTGCCGTGACGCGACTGCGCCACGCGTGCTGAATGCGCTGCAAGGCGCCGAATTTCATGCACAGCAGTTCGCTGCCGCTGACGCGGAAGTAGACCGCGGCGTCGGGTGCTATGCCCTCGTCGAACACCGTCTTGATGCCGTAGGCTGCCGACAGCGCCGGCACCAGCGCCGGATCACAGTCGGGGAACAGCCCCTGGTGTTCCGCCGGGCTGAGCACCGCGAGGTCGCGGCGCAGTTCCCGGTTGAGCGCGGCCAGGTCCAACTCCTGGTCCAGGGGGTAGGCCGCGACCAGCAGTCCGCGCCGGTCACTCAAGACGGCAGTCTGCAGCAGCTGGGCGGCGTCCACGTAGGCGCCCGCCGCCGCCTCGGCCGCTGTCGCCGCGGGCGGATGCTCAAGCACCTCGTACGTCGCCAGGTGTGCATCGAGGAAGCGTTTGATGGTGGCCGGAATTGCCATAGTTTCCCGTCGGTGGTGCGACGCCGCGGACCCGGCCGCGCGGTCTGAATGCGGCCCAGCACGAGCCACGCCGGTGAGGCGATCACTGCGCCTGCCTGCTGTATCGGTCGCGGCGGAGGGACCTGAACCGGGTCCAATCAGTGGGAGGGTGGATGTGTGATAGAACTCACACGGGGCCGTGGCATGCCGGGCGGGTCAGTAGTCGTCGAGGGGGTTGTGCCAATCCAGGTGTGCGTTGCCTTCCAGATCGACGCCGTAGTCCTCGCGTTCGATATCCAGGGAGCCGGACCAGTCTTCGGGGGGTTCGATCAGCTCGAACGCCTGTTCGGCCCAGGTGTCGGCATCGATCTCTTCCACAGTACCGTCAAAATACTGGATTTCGACCGAGCCCTCGTCCTCGTCGAGCGCAACGACCTCGAACGTGCCACCGGCCTCGTCTTTGAACCAATCTCCGATCATGGGCATACGGACACTGGACATGGGAGCCCCCGTTTTTGCTGACCACGTATTGGCGGATTCAGCCGCCGGTCGTCCCTGGCCGCATTTGCCGGTTCTCCTCGCCGCGGCCTGGTCGAACCTGCCGACTCTCGACTGCGTCCTGGCGGGGAACAACGGAATCTGCACCTGGAACACTGTGGCGGATCGGCGCACAACGGACTACAACGCGAGCGGCGAGACTGGACATCCTATGGGTACTTTATAGAACCTGCGGTCACCGATGGCAAGGCGCCCGGCGCAGCGGTAGCGGCCTGCAAAATCGGGCCTGCCGCTGGCGACACCGTAATGCCGCCCACGCGGCCGATATGTTAAATTGCGGGTTTGCCCGCCGGGCACGGAGGTTGGCGGGCCGAATACATTGCCGGAGGCGAACCTGACCGAAGGTCCGTGACATGACCGAGCCTTTCTCCGACGCGGAAGTTCTGCGACTCAAGGAACTGGTGCCGTTGTTTTCCCTGTCCGATGAGCGCTTGCGGGAGCTGGCTGCATTGGCGACGCGGGAAACGCACCGTCCCGGGGTGTATCTGTTTCGTCGAGGCGACCTGGATAATCAGGCCGTGTATCTGCTCGAGGGTCAGGTGCAGTTGCTTGGCTCCGATGATGACCCTGACGGCGATCTGGTTGCCGCCGGCACGCCGGAGGCGCGACATCCGTTGGCGGAACGGCAACCACGCGCGGTGTCCGCCGTGGCCCGCAGCGAAGTCACGGTGCTGCGCGTCGACAATAACGTGCTCGACTATATGATCACTTGGGACCAGCTCGCCATGCTGCACCAGCAGTCGGCCGCGCCCGAGTCGGCCGATGCCGGTGAAGATGGCTCCTGGATGAGTACCTTGGCGAGTTCGCTGCCGTTCCAGTACATGCCTCCCGCCAATATGCGTTCCCTGCTGGAGCGCATGGAGCGGATTGAAGTCAAAGCCGGTGACGTAGTCGTGCGCCAGGACGAGCCGGGCGATTACTACTATTTGCTCGCCCGCGGGGAGGCCCGGGTCACGCGCACCGTGGAGTTGGCGCGCCTCGGCGAAGGCGCGAGTTTCGGCGAGGAGGCCTTGGTCGCGGGTGTCGGGCGTAACGCGTCGGTGACCATGGCCAGCGACGGCAGTTTGCTGCGGCTGTCGAAGGAAGATTTCAACGAACTGCTCAAGGCGCCGCTGGTCAACTGGCTGTCACCCGCGGACGCGCGCAACAAGGTCAACCGCGGTGCGGTATGGCTGGACGTGCGTCACGCCAGGGAATTCCGTCACTACCGGCTGCCGAACGCCGTGAGCCTGCCGTTGCACGAGTTGCGCCAGCGCATGGATGAGCTGGACCGCTCGTTGCCCTACATCTGTTATTGCAAGACCGGCAGCCGCAGTTCGGCGGCGGCATTCCTGTTGTCCCAGTCAGGCTTCGATGCCAGCGTGTTGCGCGGCGGCCTGCAGGTGCTGCCCCCACTACTGCGCAGATGACGCGCCCGTCAAAGAAACACGGTCAGCACGCCGGTGTAGCCGTAGAGTTGGTCGTTGGCGATCTCGCCGTTGGCAAAAAATCCCACCAACGGCACGTCGCCCAGTTCCGCCTGAACCGCCTGCAGCTCTTGGGATGCATCGCCGAACAGGTGGCGGCCGCGCCCAATGCATGAGTAGTACAGCGCGCCGCGAGGGCGCCCGTCCACGCGCGCCTTCAGGGACTCCAGCGTGCGCTGCAGATCCTCCCAGGCGCTGGCGGCGTCGCGGCGGCAGAACTGCACCTGTTGGCCCTCCCGCACCAGGTCGCCGATGATCAGCTGCCGGCCCCGGCGGTCGATGCCCATCAGGTTGCGCACCAGATAATCGCCGGTATCCGAGCCCGACAGCGGCAGCGCCACGAAGATGTAGCCGCCCACGCGCTGCAAATCCCGCGCCAGCACTTGGCCGATGTCCTCCTCGAACACCTCCAGTGCCGGCCGCTGATCCAGGGTGGTGAGAATGTTGCGGTCACAGCGGGTGATCAGGTGCTTGTCGGCAATGGGTGTGCAGCCCTGGGACATGCAGGTGGCGACGGCCACCTGATCCGAAAACAGCACTCCCGAAACCCCGGCCTCGCACGGCCCGTCGGCGAACTGGGCGTAATCGTCCCGGGACGAAGCGAGCCCGCCCACCAGATAGGCGTTGGGCACCTCGTGGGCCAGGGCCGGGATGAGTTGCGGCGTCAGGGGTGACCGGGGGTCGCCGTGAACCACGCCGAAATGGGCGGCATGGCGCCGGTACCAGTCGCCGTGCGTCCGGCGCAACGAGAACAGATCCGCGTCCAGAGTCGGAAACACCCGGAACGCGTCCGGCGGGAACGCGCCCACCAGGGCGGCGACGGCCGGGGCGTCATAGTATTCCGTGCCGTTGGCACAGATCCCCATGCCGACGGTCCCGACCCAGTGTTCGACGCCGGTTGCCTCGCGCAGCCGTTGCGCCGCCACGGAGAAGTCGCCTGCCAGCCCGTCGGTGGTGTAGAGGAAGCCCAGATTGGCGCCCGCGGGTACTGCGCCCAGCGCCTCCAGGCACGCCTCGGTGGCCCGGCGCCAGTCGGCTCCGGTGCCAGCGGCGGCGCAGAACAACGCGCCGCGATTGCGATCGTCGCGGGCCATGGGTGGCTACCGGTGTAACCCGTCGGCGGCGGCGAATCAAGGCGCAACCGGTGGGGTTTTCGCGATGTAAAAAAAGACGGCGCCGCTGGCGGCGCCGTCCGGGACCCGATCGACTGGGTTTCAGGCGCTGGCCTTGGTCTCGAGCATACGCTCGATGATCGGTGCCAGGATGATCTCCATGGCGAATCCCATCTTGCCGCCCGGCACCACGATGGTGTTGCGCCGGGACATGAACGCGTCCTTCAGCATGGAAAGCAGGTAGGGGAAATCCACGTGGAACTTGGCCGGGTCCCGGAAGCGGATCACCACGAAGCTTTCATCGGGCGTCGGGATGTCACGGGCAATGAACGGGTTGGAAGTATCCACCGTCGGCACCCGCTGGAAGTTGATGTCGGTGCGCGAGAATTGCGGCGTGATGTAATTCACGTAGTCCGCCATGCGCCGCAGAATGGTGTCGACGATGGCCTCGGCGCTGTATCCGCGCTGGGCGTTGTCGCGGAAGATCTTCTGAATCCATTCAAGGTTGACGATCGGCACCACTCCGATCAGCAGGTCGACGAACTGGGCCGCGTTGTGATTTTCCGTCACCACACCGCCGTGCAGTCCCTCGTAGAACAGCAGGTCACTGCCTTCGGATATCTCCTCCCAGGGAGTGAACTCCCCGCCCTTCTTGTCGATGTCGAGGCGGGCATTGTGCTCGGCCGCCTCCTCGTCGCTGTGCAGGTAATAGCGTTTCTGGCCGGTGCCGGTTTCGCTGTACTGCTTGAACAACTCTTCGATCTTGTCGAACAGGTTGGCCTCGGGGCCGAAGTGGCTGAGATTCTTGCCCTCATCGTGAAACTTGGCAATGGCCTGTTTCATTTCCGCGCGGTCGTAGCGATGGAAGCTGTCGCCCTCCACCACCACCGGGTTGATGCCGTCGCGGCGGAAGATGTGCTCGAAGGCGACCTTGACGGTGGAGGTGCCGGCGCCGGACGAACCGGTGACCGCGATGGGCTTCACCGATCGGCGCGTCTCCCTGGGTCGCGCCCGGCAAGAACTGCGTATTGAAGCATTTTTTGCCTCACCCACTCAAGGCGTGAGGCTTTTCGGCCGTCGGGCCCGCACACAGCAAGCCAATTAAAACAATGATTTACGGTATACCGCCGGCAGGCAGGGGTCGTGGCCGCCGGCTTGGTGTATTCCTCTGATTTGACAATTGTTTTTCGCTCAGCGGCTGGTCGCGGCGAAGGGCCGTGCTAGCCTTCCTCTGGGCGCGCCGCGCCGCGTCCCGGTCGGTGAAGCCGGAGTGAAACAACCGGCTGCCGTTTGCAGGATTTTTGGGGAGCCAGGACCATGGAGCAGATTGATCCGAGCACGTTTTCCTACTACCTCGATGCCTACTTAATCCCGTGGGGCATCAAGTTGTTGACCGCCATCATCATTTTCCTCATCGGCCGTTGGCTGGCCAAACTGGTGGTAGGCCTGGTGCATCGCCTCATGCAACGGGCCCGAGTGGACGACACCCTGATCACGTTCCTGGGGGGGATCATCTACGCGATACTGCTGGTGGCCGTGGCCATCGCCGCCCTGGACCGGTTGGGGGTCAACACCACCTCCCTGCTGGCCATCCTCGGCGCCGCCGGTCTCGCCGTGGGTCTGGCGATGAAGGACTCGCTGTCCAATTTCGCCGCCGGCGTCATGTTGATCCTGTTCCGGCCGTTTCGGGTGGGCGATTTCATTGAGGCGGCAGGCACCAGCGGCATTGTCGAGAATATTCAGATCTTCAGCACCGTGCTGCGCACCGGCGACAACCGCGAAATAACCGTGCCCAACGGCCCTATTTTCAGCGGCACCATCGTCAACGTGACCGCGCGCGACACCCGCCGCATCGACCTGGTATTCGGCATCGGCTACGGCGACGACTTGCGCCGGGCCAAGGAGCTGATCGGCCAAGTGCTGGCGGCCGAAGAGCGCATCCTCGCCGATCCCGCGCCGGCCATCAGCATTGCCGAGCTGGCCGACAGCAGCGTCAACCTCAACGTCCGCCCGTGGGTGAAGAGCGCCGATTACTGGCCGGTGCGTTCGGACTTGCTGGAGAACGTCAAAGCGGCGTTCGACAGCAACGGCATTAGCATCCCGTTTCCCCAGCGCGACGTGCACCTGTTTCAAGTCGAAGCCGGCTCATCGTAGCCCGACGCCCGGTAGCGGTGCGCGTTAGCGTGCACCGCTGCAGGCAATAGCCCCGGTCTGGGTCCCCTTTGCCGCGGGCGTGGCTTTACAAACCGAATTGGCTGCAGCGCTTTCCGTCGCCGGCGTGGAGATTGCCTTCCGGGCGTGGGGCGGGTCGCGACGCTTGCGCTTGCCACTTTGCGCAACGTCCGCTACGCGCCCCGGCGGCGCCGCGGAACGTGCGTTTTCACCGCCGGGTGTAACTTGTCGGAAGGTTGTTCACCGGGCGACTCCAGGACACAGGCAGGTGTGAGCGGCCCCGGTCGTGCTGTCGCGCGGTGGGTGCGCTGCGGTTATCCACCCTGCGGCTTTTCAGACCCGGGCATTATCGTAGGGTGGACAAGCGCAGCGCATCCACCGTTCTTACGACCATGTGTGAACAACCTGGTGGGGTTACACAGCCAGTTCAGAGGTAAGCACGGTGCGGACCGTGCACGGAGGGTTGGCGGCCCGAAGACCTGCTCTGGCCGGCGGTGCGGCCGCGGCCGCCGATCGCACCATCATGGCCAGCCATCCCTGGGTGCGGGAAGCGCCGCCCGGGGGCGCCCGCGCTGGCGGCCCACATGCGCATTGACAATCGCGGCGATCGGGCACCGCATCTGGTCGGCGCCGAGTGCACGGCCTTCGGCAAGGTCATGGTGCACCGCAC
This sequence comes from Gammaproteobacteria bacterium, assembly GCA_037385045.1. Classification (GTDB taxonomy): domain Bacteria; phylum Pseudomonadota; class Gammaproteobacteria; order JASBUN01; family JASBUN01; genus JARRNJ01. The sequence goes on from JARRNJ010000040.1 coordinate 21,632, forward strand.
GGTGGTCGAAAGCGGCGTGAGCAAAATGGTGCACGCACCGTCGGTGGAAGAGCCGGTCCGCGGCAGCGTTGTGTTCAAGCCGGGTGGTTACCACGTGATGCTGATGCGGCCCAAGCGTACCGTGAGGGGGGCGAGCGGGCGGCGATCATGCTGCCGTTCGACGGCGGCGGGCGGATGCCGGTCAGGTATCCGGTGCGCAAGGCGCCTTCGGCAGCCGGCGACATGCAGCATCGGCACTGACGCCGGTCGCCCGGCGTTCACGCCTCGATGGCGTATTTCTTCAGCCGATAAAGCAGGGCGTCGCGGCTGACGCCGAGCAGCCGCGCCGCCTTGCTGCGATTGCCGCGGGTCTTGCTCAGTGCCTGGCGGATCATGTCGGCTTCCAGCTCCCCCAGGTGGATGCCGGCGTCCGGCAGGCGGAAGGCGTTGGACTGACCGGCGGCGGCCGGGCTGCGAATCTCCAAAGGCAGGTTTTCCAGGCGCACGACGCGTCCGCTGAACCGCTGAATAGCACCAGCATACGTTCGCAGAAGTTGCGCAGCTCGCGCACGTTGCCGGGCCAGGCATAGCGCTGCAGGCGCTCGATCGCCTCCAGGCCGTAGCGCGGGGCATCCAGGTTATGCTGGCGCGCCAGGCGCGCGGTCAAGCTGCCCAGCAGCAGGTCGACGTCGCCGGTGCGCTCGCGCAGCGGCGGCAGTTCCAGTGGCACCACGTTGAGCCGGTAATAGAGGTCCTCCCGGAAACGCCCGGCGCGCACCTCGGCGTGCAGATCCCGGTTGGTGGCGGCGATGACGCGCGCGTTGACCCGCGAGGCGCGCGCCGATCCCACCGTATGGCACTCCCCGGACTCGAGAAAACGCAGCAGCTTGGCCTGCAGGCACAAAGGCAGCTCGCCGACCTCGTCGAGGAACAGGGTACCGCCGGCGGCTGCCTGGACGCGCCCGGGCTTGTCCGCCACGGCGCCGGTGAATGCCCCGCGGCGATGGCCGAACAATTCCGACTCGGCCAATGCTTCAGGCAGCGTGGCGCAGTTGACCGGGACGAACGGTCCACCCCCGCGCCGGCTCTCCCGGTGCACCGCTTCGGCCAGCAACTCCTTGCCGGTGCCGCTTTCCCCCAGGATCAGAATCATCACGTCGGTGACCGCGGCCAGCTGCGCGGCGCGTACTACCGCTCCCAATTCCGGGGATTCGCCGATGAGCAGCTCTTCAAACGCATTCATGGGTTTCAGGTCTCCAATGCGACGCCAAACAAATGCGGCAGGGCGGAAAATCCGTGGCCGACGCTGAGCCACAGGCCCGCCAGGGCCAGGCCGATGATCACCACGCCGACGGCGGGGCGGATGTAGGGGGTGCGTGCCAGCCGCGACAGCCAGCCGGTCATGACCCCGGCGGTCATCACCGAGGGCAGGGTGCCGGCGCCGAAAAGGAGCATGAACGCCGCGCCGTGCAGCGCGCTTCCCGAGGTGGTGGTCCAGATCAGGGCGGAATAGACCAGTCCGCAGGGCAGCCAACCCCACACCAGTCCGAACAGGAATGCCTGAAGGGGCGAGCGCACCGGCAGCAGGCGCCGGCCCAGGGGCTCCAGGCGCTTCCACAGCGGCAGTCCGGCGCGTTCCAGCATGGCAAAGCGGGGGAACCAGCCCGCCAGGTACAGGCCGATGGCCACCATCATGGCGGCGGCCACGTACTGCAGGACGGTGCGCCCGTGGCCCGACGCCAGCAGGTTCAGCAGCGTGCTGCCGAGCCCGCCGCCGATGGCCCCGGCGATGGTGTAGCTGGTGATGCGGCCGAGATTGTAGGCCGATACGTAGGCCAGCAGCCGGCTGCGCCGGGTGCGGATGTCGGCCGGGAGGCTGAACGTGAGGGCGCCGACGATGCCGCCGCACATGCCCAGACAGTGGAGCGTGCTCAGCAGGCCGATGAAAAAGGCACCCGCAAACATCGGTTCCACGACGACTGCTCCCCACTACTACCGAGGGTAGATCATACCATGGCGCTGGTTGGCACCGTTGATCTGGCGCAAAAAAGCCCTGCGGCGGTTCAGAACACCAGGTTCAGCATCACCATCATCACCACCAGGAACAGGCCCGTCATGATGCCCCCGGCGCGCATGAAGTCCGCCACCCGGTAGCCGCCCGGCCCCATGATCAGGGCATTGACCTGGTGGGTGGGAATCAGGAACGAGTTGGAGGTGGCGATGGCCACCGTCAGGGCGAAAACCGCCGGGTTGGCGCCGGCGCCGATGGCGATGTTGATCGCCAGGGGCACCAGCAGGACCGTGGCCCCGACGTTCGACATCACCAGGGTGAAAGCCGTCGCCAGCACGGCGATGGCCGCCTGCAGCACCCACACCGGCACCCCGTGCAGCAGGTTCAGGGTCTGGTGGGCGATCCAGGCCGCGGTGCCGGTGGTTTCCACCGCTAGCCCCAGGGGGATCAGGCTTGCCAGCAGAAACACGGTCTTCCAGCTTACCGCCTGATAGGCCTCGTCGATGTTGAGCACGCCGCTGAGGATCATGCCCACGGCTCCGGTGAGCAGCGCGGTCGACAGCTTCAGGTCCGTAAACAGGATCAGGCAGAGGGCCAGGGCGAAGAACAGCAGGGCGTGGGGCACCTTGTGCGGCCGGCTTTCCTCATGGGGGAACTCGGTGGTGACGACGACGAAATTGCGGTCGCGCTCCAGCCTCGCCAGGTCCTCCCAGGCGCTGTGGCAGATCAGCGTGTCGCCGGCCTGCAGCGGCAGGTCGCGCACGCCCGAGGTGATGGTCTCGCCCACGCGGTGCAGGGCCAGCACCGCCAAACCGTAGCTGCGGCGCATGCCGATGCCGCGCACCGTCTTGCCGATCAGGCGCGAGCCCGGCGGGATGACAACTTCGGAAATTCCCGCCCGGGTCGGAATCAGCGATTCGGCGAAGGTTTCGAGCTGCTGGCGCAGCTCCAGTCCGCTGTCGCGGGCGAAACGCTCGACCGTGGCCTGGGGCGCCATGACGGCGAGGGTGCTGCCGGCCTCCACAACCACTTCCTTGGACGGCCCGACGCGCGCCTCGCGGCCGACCTGCAAGCCGACGATGCGCACCCCGTGGCGGCGCTCGATATCACCCACGTTCATGCCGACCGGGGGGCTTGCGGCCGCCACCCGCAGTTCCTGCAGCGCATAGTCCAGGCCGTAAGTCTCCCGGAAATAATCCATGGTGCTGCCGCCCTGGGTGCCCTTGGCCTGGATGGCAGGCAGCACCAGACGGCCGAACAGGACGAAATAGAGGATGCCGACGGCCAGCATGGCGATGCCGATGGGGGTGATGGAAAACAGATCGAAAGTGCGCATCGGTGCGACGCCTTCGGGCAGCGTCTTGTTGGAGGTCAGGATCAGGTCGTTGAGCAGGATCACCGGGCTCGAGCCGACCATAGTCAGGGTGCCGCCGAGAATGGCGCAGAAGCCCATGGGCATGAGCAGGCGTGACAGCGGCAGTCCGGTGCGCGACGAGATGCGGCTGACCACGGGCAGGAACAGGGCCGCGGCGCCCACGTTCTGCATGAAGCTGGAAATCACCCCCACGGTTCCCGAAAGCAGCGGAATGATCCGCTTCTCGGTGCTTCCGCCCACCTTCAGGATGACGCCGGCCACCCGGGTCATCAGCCCGGTCTTGTCCAGGCCCGCGCCGATGATCATGACCGCGATAATGGAGATCACCGCGTTGCTTTCGAAGCCGGTGAACAGATCGGCGATCGGCACCACGGGCGCCAGCATCTCATTGAGCCACGGGGCGTATTCCGCCAGCGCCGGGAAATGATGGGCGAGCCACGGGGTCCCGGCGCCTTCGTGCTGGTAGGGCTGGAACAGTTCGGTCAGCCCCAGCATCACCATGATGACCAGGGCGGTTACGTCCACGCGCACCACTTCGGATACGAACATGAAGATGGTCAGGCCCAGGATGAACAGGACCAGGATCATCTGCGGGGTCAGTTGCAGCTCCATGAACCGGATACCTCGTCGACCGGCGGCGGCAATATCGATGTCGGCGCCACTTGAGTAAACTACCACGATTTGTGCGGACCCAACCGCTTTGCGGGCCTCCCATGAGTACTTCGCTACAATTGTTTGCCACGGCGCCCAAGGGCATCGCTTCGCTTTTGGTCGACGAACTGCGCGCCCTGGGCGCGCTCAACGTGGCCGAAACCCGCGCCGGCGCCGCCTTCGAGGGCGACCAGGAACTGGCCTACCGGGCGTGCCTGTGGCTGCGCACCGCCAACCGGGTGCTGCTGCCGCTGGCCCGGTTTGCGGCGGCCTCGCCCGAGGCCCTGTACGCCGGCGTCCAAAGCGTGGACTGGGGCGGGCACATGGACGCGGCCGGCACTCTGGCGGTGGACTTTTCCACCTCCGGTTCGCGCATACGCCATAGTCATTTCGGCGCCCTGAAGGTCAAGGATGCCATCGTCGACCAGTTCCGCGACCGCTGCGGGCAGCGTCCGTCCGTGGAGTTGCAGCGTCCCGATCTGCGGATCAACGTCTACCTGCACCGTGACCAGGCGACGGTCAGCATCGACCTGTCCGGCGAGTCGCTGCACCGGCGCGGCTACCGCGCCGACACCGTCGCCGCGCCGCTGAAGGAAAATCTGGCGGCGGCCATTCTGCTGCGGGCGGGCTGGCCGCAGGTGGCGGCCGCGGGCGGCGCGTTGCTGGATCCCATGTGCGGCTCCGGCACCCTGCCGATCGAAGCGGCCCTGATGGCCGGCGATGTGGCCCCGGGGCTGTTGCGCGACTATTTCGGTTTCCTCGCCTGGAAGGGGCACGCGCCCGACACCTGGGCGGCGCTGCTCGAGGAGGCCAGGCAGCGGCGTGAGGCCGGCCTCGCGTCGCTGCCGCCGATCGTCGGCTACGACGCGGACCGCGGCGCAATCCGCGCGGCGCTGGAAAACCTGGCCCGGGCCGGTCTCAGCGGCCGGGTGCACGCCGAGCGCCGTGACCTGGAACGATTGCAGCCGGTGGGCGAGGTGCCGGGGCTGGTGGTGGCCAATCCGCCTTACGGGGAGCGGCTGGGGGACGCCGAGCAGTTGAAGCCGCTCTACGCTGGATTGGGCGAAATACTCAGGCAACGCTTTCACGGCTGGCGCGCCGCCGTATTCACCGGCAATCCGGACTTGGCCAAGCAGATGGGTCTGCGCGCCCGACGCCTGCACAAGCTATACAACGGCGCCATCGAATGCCGCCTGCTGCACTTTGAGGTGGATCCGCAGTGGTTCGTAGCCCCCGGGCCGCGGCCGCTGGTGCCGCCGCCGGCGGCGCCCGAGCAGTGGAGCGACGGCGCGCGCATGTTCGCCAACCGCCTGCGCAAGAACCTGCGCGAGCTGGGCCGCTGGGCGCGCCGCGCGGGCGTGACCTGCTATCGGGTCTACGATGCCGACATGCCGGAATACGCCCTGGCCATCGATCTCTATCAAGAAGCGGACGCGGACCAACGCTGGGCGCACGTACAGGAATACCAGGCGCCGCCTTCGGTCGATGCGCGCCAGGCCGGCCGCCGGCTGCGCGATGCCCTGGCGGTAGTTCCGACCGTCATGGACCTCCCCGCCGAGCATCTGTTTTTCAAGGTGCGCAGCCGTCAGAAGGGCGGCGAGCAGTACCGCAAACAGGCCGCCGAGCGGCGCTTTCACCGGGTGCAGGAAGGCGCTTACCTCTTCGAGGTCAATTTCACCGATTACCTGGACACCGGCCTGTTCCTCGACCACCGGGCCACGCGGCGCCTGGTGGGCGAACTGGCCGGAGGGCGCCGTTGCTTGAATCTGTTCGCCTACACCGGCACGGCCAGCGTTTATGCCGCGGGCGGCGGCGCCTCCGCCGTTACCACCGTGGACCTGTCGAACACCTACCTCGACTGGGCGCGGCGCAACATGGCCCTGAACGGGTTCACCGGCGCCGATTACCGCTTCATCCAGGCGGACTGCCTGGCCTGGCTGCAGGAGCAGGCCGGGGATTCACGGGCGCCGCGCTATGGCCTGATCTTTCTCGACCCGCCGACCCATTCCCGCTCCAAGCGCATGCACACCGACTTCGACGTGCAGCGCGACCAGGTGACGCTGTTGCGCCAGGCCGCCGGCCTGCTGGAGGACGACGGCGTCCTGATCTTCTCCAACAACTTCCGCAAGTTCAGGCTGGACGCCGCCGCGCTGCCGGAACTGCACATCGAGGACATCACCGCCGCGACCATTCCGCGGGACTTCGCCCGCAACCCGCGCATCCACAACTGCTGGCGCATTTCCCGGGCGTAGTGCGGTCGTTTGGCTGTTACAGCCCAGCGCAGAGGTGCGGAGACGCTAAGATCGCAAAGAAGCTATTTGCCGTTTATGAATCCAGGACCCCATGGGGACGGTGCAACGTCCACCATAAGAATTCTCGGCGGCCTTCGCGCCTCCGCGCTGGATTATTGTTTTTCGTGTTCCGCCACCGAGCCGTTGTTGAGCAACTGCGCGAGTATGGGTTTGCTCGCTTCGCCGAAGTAGATGGACCGGTGGGGGAACGGGATTTCGATGCCCTGGCGGTCGAACTCGATTTTGATGCGCCGTTGATACTCGCGCCCTACGTCCCACTGTTTGATGGGTTTGGTGCGCAGGCGGCCCTTTATCATTACCGCCGAGTCGGCGAACTGGTCGAGGCCGAACACTTCGACATCGTCCACCATCAGCGGGCCGAACTTGGGGTCCTTGCGCAGTTCGGCGCCCACCCGCTTCATGATTTCCATCACCTGGTCCACGTCCTCCTTGTAGGCCACGCCGATGTCGAACACGTAGGCCGACCATTCGCGCGTCAGATTGGCCAGGGTGTTCACCGTGCCGTTGGGAAACACGTGCACCGTGCCCGACAGGTCGCGCAGGACGATGGTACGGAAGTTGATCTGCTCCACCAGGCCGCCGGTGCCGTTCACCGTGGCCACGTCGCCGACCCGCACCTGGTTTTCCAGGATCATGAAGAACCCGGCAATCACATCGCGGACCAGGTGCTGGGCGCCGAATCCCACCGCCACGCCGGCCACACCGGCGCTGGCGAGGATAGGGCCGATTTCCACGCCGAACTCCCGCAGGACCACCAGGCCGGCCACCACCCATAACATGATGAACACCGCCTGGCGCAGCAGACGCACCAGGGTTTCGGCGCGCTTTTCCGCTTCGCTGGGCACGTCACCGGACTCCTGGCCGCGGCGCACCAAGTGCTGCTCAAGCCGTTTGAGGCTGATTTTCGCCGCGGTCATCAGCAGCCAGAACACCACCAGGATCAGCAACAGGCGGAAGGCCCCCAGCACGACGTCCTCCCAGCTGATGTTCTCTATGAACTTGGTGATGATTTCCATCGGGAACCCCTTTCTCCGTCGATCCCTATCCCGTGCCGGCACTTCGCAGGCAACCAGTCACAACAGTATAACAACCGTTTTGCCGGCCCGTTCCCGAGCCCGCGGAGTGCCCTGGCTATACTGAGGGTATTGCCGCAACCGGGTCTATGACGATGCACAAGCTGAAGCCGTATCTGGCGCTGTCGATAGTTGCCTTGGTACTCGTGCTGGCGGCCCAGAACGCCGTTGTGGTCGAGATCCGTTTTCTGTTCTGGACCGTCAGCATGTCCCGCGCCCTGGTCCTTCTGTTCACCCTGCTGGCCGGTGCCGCGCTGGGATGGGCCGCATGCGGTCTGACCCAGCGCCGGCGGCGCTCTTCTTCGTAACTGACTCCACGCATTTGGTCGCAAGATTGCCGGCCGCAGCTCCTGGGAGCGGCGGCCCTTCGCGCCGTTTCAGATTTGCCGTGGTCTGCCGCTACATGGGCGCGAGGGTGCAGCGCCGGTGGTGTCTATGGATTGCCGCCCCGAATCTCCGGTTACTCGACTACACGTACAGGGCTTTCGGGACGGAAGCCGAGGAGCAACAAGATGAAATGGTTTCAGAACCTTGCCTTCAAGCGCAAATTGCAGCTGGCGATTGGCTTGATTTCCGTAACGTTGGTGGTGTTGGGCGCCAGCGCCGTGACCTCCGTCACCGGCATCCGGGACGAGGAACGCAACGTGATGAACACGTTCCTGCCCGCCATCGACTACGTGGTGGAGGCCGACCGGGACCTGTACCAGTCGCTGGTCGCCGAACGCACTCTGCTCCTCCCCGGGGTCGACGACCAGACGGCCACGGCGTTGTTGAAGGACCACGACGACAACATTCAACAGGCGCGCACCCGGGTCGGTAAATTTGCCGCGGTGATGTCCGATCCCAAGGCCAAGGCCATGGCAGCCCACTTTGCTGACCTGGCCACCGTTTGGGCGAAGACTTCGGCCAAGGTCCTGAAACTGCGCGCACAAGGCACCGACCAGGCCATGGAGGCGGCCCGCAAACTCAGCCGCGGCGAGGGGCAACAACAGTTCGACGCCATGCGCGGGGTGCTCAATGACCTCGAGGACCTGACCAACCATCTCGCCGCCGCCAATGCGGCTGCGGCCGAAACAACCTCCACCGCCAGCGTACGGGCCGTCATTATCGTCGCGGCGGTCGGGTTGCTGCTGTGCGTGGGGTTGGTGCTGACCTTCCCCAGCCTGGTGACCAAGCCGCTGGAGCGTATCCGCGGGCGCATGAACGAGATCGCCTCCGGGTCCGGCGACCTCACGGCCCGCCTCGACGTGACGTCGCGGGATGAATTCGGACAACTGGCGGAGTCCTTCAACCGCTTTGCCGACACTCTCAGCAACCTGGTGCGCAAGGTCGCCTCCGCAACCTCGCAGATGGGCGCGGCATCGGAACAGCTATCGGTGGTCGCCGGCCAGACCAGCGAAACGGTGCAGAAGCAGCTGTCGGAAACCGACCAAGTGGCGGCGGCCATGAACGAAATGGCAGCGACCGCCCAGGAGGTGGCGCGCAACGCCACCGCCGCGGCCGAGGGCACGCGCCACGCGGACGAGCAGGCCGCCACCGGCAAGACCATGCTGCGCGAGACCATGGCGCGGGTCGAACGCCTGGCCGGCGAGGTGGAACGCACCGCCGATGTTGTGGGCCGGGTACACGGCGACAGCCAGGAAATCGGCAAGGTGCTGGACGTAATCCGCGGTGTCGCCGAGCAGACCAACCTGCTGGCGCTGAACGCCGCAATCGAAGCGGCCCGCGCCGGGGAGCAAGGCCGGGGTTTCTCGGTGGTCGCCGACGAGGTCCGTACTCTGGCGCAGCGCACCCAGCAGTCCACTGGCGAAATCCAGGCCATGGTCGAGCGCTTGCAGGAGGCGACCAGCGAAGCGGTGGAGGCCATGGGGCGCGGCCGCGAGGAGGCAAGCGCGACCGTGGAGCAGACCCGCGAAACCCAGACCGCCCTGGAAGCAGTGACGCGGGAGGTGGCCTCGATCACCGAAGGCACCACTCAGATTGCCAGTGCCGCCGAGGAGCAGAGCGCGGTGTCCGAGGACATCAACCGCAATATCAGCACCATCAGCGAAATCGCCGGCCAGACCGCCGAGGGCGCCAGCCAGACGGCCAATTCCAGCCGCGAGATCACCAAGCTTGCGACCGACCTGCAGAAGCTGGTGGCACAGTTCAGAGTGTGAGCGGGCTCGGCGGCTGCGGTTACCGGCGCTGGAACACGAGATCCCAGACCCGGTGGCCCAGCCGCTCGCCGCGCTGTTCGTACTTGGTGCGGGGGCGCTCGCCGCGTGGTGAGAAGGCGCCCGCCCCGGCGCAGTTGACGTACTCCGGGTCGCCCTCCATCACGCTGAGCATGTGCCGGGCGTAGTCCTCCCAATCCGTCGCCATGTGAAACAAGCCGCCCGGGCGCAGTTTGGCGGCGACCGTGGCCACGAACGCCGGCTGCAGCAGGCGCCGTTTGTGGTGCCTTTTCTTGTGCCAGGGGTCCGGAAAGAATACGTAGACGCCATCGAGGCTGGCGTCCGCAATGGTGTGATCCAGAACCTGTACCGCATCGCCGCAGGCCACGCGGACGTTGGTGAGCCCGGCCTGCTCCAGGCGCAGCAGCAGCGCGCCGACACCCGGGCGGTGCACCTCCACTCCCAGGTAGTCGCGCTCCGGGTGGGCAGTCGCCATCTCCAGCAGCGACGTGCCGGTGCCGAAGCCGATTTCCAGCAACCGCGGCGCCCGGCGGCCGAACAGCGCGTCCAGATTCAGCACGCCCCTGTCAGGGTCGAAGCCGTAGCGCGGCAGCAGCTCCTCCAGCGCCCGCTTCTGCGCCGGCGTCATGCGCCCTTCCCGGCGCACAAAGCTGCGAATCGGGCGGTGGTGGCGTTCGGGCGTCAAGGACAATCCAGCGCAGAGGCGCAGTGGCGCTGAGGGCGCGAAGAGTGAAAGAACGCGCGAGAGCGTGCACGCCCATCCTTTGGTTTCATTGCCAAACCCTTTGCGTCCTTCGCGTTTTCGCGTCTTTGCGCTGAAGGATTCCAGAAGAGCACTACCGCAGGCGGGCAACGTACGGTCATGATGAACAATGCAGCGCAGAGGCGCAGTGGCGCTGAGGTCGCTAAATTGAATGGGCGCCTGACCCTAGGCAGGCGCGCCCATTTGTTCCCCATTTTTGAACCCTCAGCGTCCTTTGCGTTTCCGCGTCTTTGCGCTGGAGAGTTCTAAA
>JARRNJ010000041.1:0-22125 GCA_037385045.1 Gammaproteobacteria bacterium
TGGCATGCAGGGCCAAGCCTACCAGCGGCGTCGGATAGTGGATGCGCGGCGGTCCCACGTCGTCCTGTTCGTGGCTGGCATGCAGCACCGCGTCCTGGTGCAACTCGTCGATTTTGGTCACGGCGCAAATATCGCCGGCCCGGGCAGCCCCGGCCTCGGTGTGTTTCTTGCCGTGCACGGTCAACAGGTGCGCGACCTTCACCGACTTGCCTTCGCGGTCGACCAGGACCGAATCGCCGCTGTTCAACGTGCCCTGGTGCACGCGCACGTAGGCGATCTTACCCACGAACATGTCGAAGTCGACCTTGAACACGTGGGCCAGCAGCGGCGCATCCGCGTCCGGCTTGGCCCACAGCTCGGCGGCGGTCCCGTCGACACGCCGCACGAACGCGTGCGGGTTGCCCTCCAGCGGGCTGGGGGCCAGGTCGGTGAACACTTGCAGCAATTCCGCCATCCCGGCGCCGGTGCGCGCCGAGACGAAGCATACCGGAATCAGATGGCCTTCGCGCAGCGCCTGCTCGAACGGCGCATGCAGCGCGTTCGGGGCCACGTCGCCCGCCTCCAGGTATTGCTCCATGGCGTTCTCGTCCACCTCCACCACCTGTTCGACCAAGGCGGTGTGGGCCGCTTCCGCCGAGGAAAAGTCGGTCGACCCGTCGTGGCGACCGATCACCTCGACGACACGTTCGGCGTGACCGGCAGGCAGGTCCATCGGCAGGCACTCCTTGCCGAAAACCTCGGTGATCTCCTCGAGCAATGCCGACAGCCGGTCCGGTTCGGCATCAATCTTGTTGATCAGCACCATACAGGGCATGTGCTGCGCCGCCGCCCAGTCCATCATGCGCCGGGTCATGGGTTCGATACCGGTCTGGGCGCTGATAACCACGGCCATCGTTTCCGCCGCCGCCAAGCCGCTGAGGGTCTGGCCGAGGAAGTCGGCATAGCCCGGGGTGTCGATGAGGTTGATGCGCCGGCCGCGGGCGTCGAAGCTCACCACCGCCAGGTTCAGCGAATGGTGATACTGCCGCTCCAGGGGATCGAAGTCGGTGACCGTGTCGCCTTTGTCCACGTCGCCGACGGCCGGTTTCACGCCCGCCTCGTGCAGCAGAGCCTCGACCAGGGTGGTCTTGCCCGTGCCGGCCTGCCCGACCAGGGCGATATTGCGGATATCTGCAGCGCTGTATCCAGCCATGAGGCTCGGTCTGGCGGTTGGATCGGTACCCCGAGTATAGACAAGCTGCGCGCCGGCTGTCTTCATCCAAATCAGGTCTTGCGCATGCAGTCCGAAACCGCCTCGCGCCAGTTAGCGAGCAGGACCTGGCGGGCCGCCGCATCGTCATGCCCGCGCAGCAGCTGGCCCTTGGCGGTGCGCAGGCGCACAGTCCCTCAGTCCCTTGGTACCGCGCACGCGAGCTTGGTTTCCCACCGACGGTCCAACGGCTCCACTTCGAACATGCAGGCGTCGCGGTACAACTCTTCCGGGACCGACCCCGCCGCCTCCCGCGCTCGAGCCAGCTTGTTCATGGAACAGGCCGTGACCGATACCTCCCGGCGCCTGTCGTTCAACAACTGCAGTGGTCTTTGCCCGCCCCCAGGGCCAAAAAACCGCGGCGCCCGCCGGCATCGATGCCGGGCCGGATAGCCCGCGCTTCAGACCCGGGCCACGAATGTCAGGAACCTGATTTTTAGTTTATTACCATTTATTAATGTTTCCGCTTTGCCCGCCCGGGAAGATCACGAACACTGGGCGACCCGCAACGCCAGCGGCCCGCCCGAGCGCTGCCTGCGACACAATTAATTATTGAATTTTCCATTACTTATAAACTATCGATGCGACCTGCGGCGCGCTTCCGGAACGCTGGACCGGCCTCCGCCATTCCGGCACCTCGCCGGGCAAACACCTGGCATGGCGTCGGTGGCCTTCCTCGCTTGACCTTCATCAAGGCCGAAAAATACCTGAGTGCCATGGTTGGTCTTAAGCCGGAGAGACCCGCGAACCGCCCCCCTTCGCCGAGCCCTCCACCCGATTTCCGACCACGTTGTATGCAATGAACAGACACGGAGATTGCCATGAAAGACCAAGACCAAATCCAGATCACACGCCGCGGTCTGTTTCGCCATCTGGGGGCCGGCACCGCGGCCATTGCCCTCGGCGGCCTGGTCCTGCCGTTGCGCACCGCTGGCGCCGAGGAGCATACCGCCGCAAGCGTCGGCACTGGCAGCGTGAAGAGAGGTAAGGCGGTTGTAGCCGACCCCACCGCCATTCCGGCGCCCATCCACCGCCAGCACAGCGTCCACCACAAGGTGAAGCTCACGGTGGACGAACACTACGCCGAGATTTCGCCGGGCTCGCTGTTCCGCTTCTGCACCTTCAACGGACAGATCCCCGGCCCCATGATCCGGGTCCGCGAAGGCGATACCGTGGATTTCACGCTGGAGAACCCGACCGGCAATGAACTGATGCACAACGTCGACATGCATGCGGTCTACGGCAGCGGCGGCGGCGCACCGTCCACGCTGGTGGGTCCCGGCCAGAGCAAAACCGAGTTCTTCAAGGCCATGTACCCAGGGGCGTTCATCTATCACTGTGCCGTGGTCCCCAACATGGACATGCACATCAGCAGTGGCATGTACGGCATGATCCTGGTGGAGCCCAAGGACGGCTTACCCAGGGTGGATCGCGAATTCTATTTGGGGCAGAACGAGGTCTATACCGACAAGGACTTCGGTGCCCCGGGCGTGCATCAGTTTGACTGGCAGCGGCTGGCGGCGGAAAGCCCCACCTACGTGCTGCTCAACGGCGGCGCCGCGGCGCTGACGCCGGGACATGCCGGTGCCATGAAGGCGAAGGTGGGAGAAACGGTGCGCGTGTTCCTGGTCAACGGCGGACCCAACCTGACCAGCAGTTTCCATCCGATCGGCAACGTCTGGACCGAAGCCTGGCCCGAGGGCGCGGTCACCAACCCGCCGCTGCGCTACATCCAGACCCAGACGGTGCCGCCGGGCAGCACCTTCGTCGGCCACATGAAATTGCCGGTGTCGGAGACGGTGAAGCTGGTCGACCACGCACTGACCCGCGTGATGCGCAAAGGATTGCTGGCCGAGCTCAAGGTCGAGGGCCCGGCCAACCCGGAAATCTTCCATTCATAAGCGCGCAGCCCGGGGGCAGCGGCACTGGCCGTAGCGACCTGCCCTGACCCCGCTGCCCGCTACTGGAAACGTTGCAGGTCCGGATCGTCGTGGGCCTGCTTGGGCAGCCGGAACACCTGCGGCAGCAAGCTCAGCTTCGGCAGACCCTGCAACAGGTGCACCTTGCCCTTCTCGTCCTTGTAGAAGATCGCCGGGGTGCCCTGGATGCCCAGTTGGCGCATCAGGCCGGTGTTGGCGTCGATTTCCTGCAGGGTTTTCGTTTTCGGCGACTTCAGAGGCTCGATACCACCCTCGGCGAACCGGCCTTCGTGGCGCCGAATGGCGGCTGCCGGATTTTTAGCCTCCAGAATGGCGGCCACCTTGGCCGCCCCGTCGGGACGCAGGTACGACACCCAGACCCAGCGCACCTGCAGACCTGCCCGCTCGTAAGGCTGACTCGCCTTCCAAAACAGATGGCAATAGGGACAGTAGGGGTCCGCCATGACATAGACGATGCGCTTGGGCTTTGCCGCGCCCTCCGCCACCCAGCGGCTGCGCTCCAGCTCCTTCCAGGCCTTGCTGTAGTCGGGCTTTGGCGCATGCTCGTCGAGGTGTTGGTCGGTGAGGTTATTGCCCTGGGCATCCAGCATCGCCCCCACGAACGCATACTTCTTGTCAGCGGTCACGTAAACCACGTGAAACTGGCCGCCGGCGCGCACCACGTAGCCGGTCATGCCCTCCGGCGCCGCAAACGGCTTGATCACCTGCACCCCCTGCTGGATCAACGCCTGCAACGGCGGCGGGTACACGTCGGCTCCGTATGCCAGCGAAATGCTGAGCGCCACCCCCAACAGGGCGGCGCGGGACAACGGCTTCCACATCATGGGTTCTCCTGCGCGTGAACTACGCGCTCTGTTTGCTCACGACTGCGAACGCGGTGCGGCGCAGGCTTGTACGGTCCCCGTTCGACTGCCACGGCCGCGACGGGTTCCCCGCCCTGCCGCCGTTACCCCATGAGCCGTGCGGGCTTGGCGTAGGGTAGCCGAAACCCTGGCCCCCGCGCCATTGCAACCGTCCCTGCAGCGCTTGATTGATTCCTGTATAATGAATTTTTCGCGGGCGAAACAGCCCATCTCGATACAGCAGGCAACCGGCGCCGCACGGGCCCGCAGCCTGCTCGTCGCGCTGATCTCATCTTGTCGCCGCCCCCATGGGCGCGCCTCTCAGCAGCGCCTAGTCAATTCACGTCGACCAAGCGTCGGGCCGGACCGGCTGTTGCCGTCGGATACGATGCAGGAGGATATCTATGGCGAAGGAAGAACTGATCGAACTGGAAGGTACCGTCAAGGAAGTTCTGCCCAACACCCGTTTCCGCGTCGAGCTGGAGAACGGCCACGAAGTGGCGGCCTACGCATCGGGCAAAATGCGCCGCTTCCGTATCCGCGTAGTCGCCGGGGACAAAGTCCGCCTGGAAATGTCGCCTTACGACCTCAGCAAAGCACGCATCAGCTACCGCTACAAAAACTAGTCCGCGGCCGGCTCCGCCGCGCCCTGATTTTCGCCGAAGGCACGCCGGCCACGCGGGCGCCGGAGAATCCGGCCCGCTCCGCTGTCAGGCGCGCAGCTGTTGGGCGAAAAACGCCAGGGTGCGTTCCCAGGCCAGTTTCGCAGCCTCCGCATCATAGTGCGGCCCGGTTTCGTTGCCGAACGCGTGCTCGGCATCGTAGCGGAAGAATTCATGGCTCACGCCGCCGGATTTGAGTTTCTGTTCCAGGGCATCGACCTTGTCGGGGGAGAAAAACGAATCGCGCATAGCGAAATGGCCCTGCACCGGAATGGCGATCCTGGACGGATCGCCCGCTTCCTCCGGCGGCACACCGTACCAGGACACCGCAGCGTCCACCTCCGGAGCATACATGGCCGTCATCAGCGCCACCACGCCACCCATGCAGAAACCCACCACGCCGACCTTGGGGCTGGTCTGCTTCAGGTGCTGTACGGCACCGCGCGCATCTTGCGCAGCCGCGTCGGGGAAGTCCAGGTTTTCCATCTTGTGGGCAGCCTCGGCCGCCTCCAGGGTGACGTCGCCACGGTAAAGATCCGGCACCAGTACCCGATGACCCGACTCCACCAGCCGCTCGGCCGCGCCGACGATCTGGTCGTTGAGCCCCCACCATTCCTGGATGACCACGACACCAGGCGCGGCGTCGCCGGCGGCCGGTGCACTGTAATAAGCCGGACACTCCTTGCCGTCCGGACGCGTGAATTGGGTATTTGCCTTTGCCGTCATGTCACCTCCTGGAAAAAGTAGTGATCAACGCAGCACTATGCGCCCCCTCACCGGCAACACGGATTGCGGGACCGATGGTGTATTCTGTGTGCCGCGGCGTCCGCGGCCCCTCGACCGGGAAACGGGAAGGTGCGGCCGCCGGCAATATGAATACTAGTGTAGACCGTTGCGCGCGCCGTTCTATTCCTCCGGGCGTTCGCCATTACCCGGATTCAATCGCGCTTTTTCGGGGACTTCGCCGCGCCCCGGGCGGGCCTTTTGCACGCTGGAGGAAAGGAAGTCATCGACCATGAACCGCAAGTCACCCCGCTACCGTCGCGCGACGTGCCGCCGGTGAGCACAGCCGGGCAACAGACCTCGGGCCTCGCCGCCGGGCTCGGCGCCTTCGTGCTGTGGGGCTTCCTGCCGCTGTATTTCCGCGCTATCGGGCCGCAGGTCAGCGTATGGGAGGTGGTCGCGCATCGCGTCATCTGGGCCGCGGCCTTGCTGGGCTTGTTTGCGCTGCTGACCGGACGGCTGGGGCGGGTACGCGCAGCGTTCACCGACTGGCGCATGCTGCTGGCACTGGCGGCCAGCGCAGTTTGCATCGCCGTCAACTGGCTCACGTTCATCTGGGCGGTCAATCACAATCAGGTGTTGGAAAGCAGCCTCGGCTACTACATCACGCCGCTGTTCAACGTGCTGATGGGCATGGCGTTCCTGGGCGAGCGCATGCGCCCGCTGCAGTACGTAGCCGTTGGGATCGCCACCGCCGGCGTGATCCTCATGATCGCCGCCTACGGCCAGGTGCCGTGGGTGGCGCTGACCCTGGCCGGCGCCTTCGCCACCTACGGCCTCATCCGCAAGCAGGTGCCGGTCGACAGCGCCACCGGTCTGCAGGTCGAGACGCTGCTGTTGGCGCCGGCGGCCCTGGCGCTGGTGGGTTGGCTCGCTCTGCACCACCAGTCGGCCTTCTTCCGCGGCGGCCCCGGCCTCGACCTGCTGCTCATAGGCTCAGGCGCGGTCACTGTGGTGCCGCTGGTGCTGTTCGCCACCGGTGCCCGGCGGCTGCGCCTCGCCACTATCGGGTTGCTGCAGTACATCACCCCGACCGGGCACTTTCTCACCGGGGTGTTTCTGTTCGGCGAACCGTTCACCGCCGCCGACGGGATCACCTTCGCCTGCATCTGGACCGGACTGGCGATTTATACCGCCGATACCCTGGTGGCCCAGCGCAAGCTTAGGCGGGTTTATGGAGACTCATAGCGGATAGCGAATGGCGAGCGCGCAGGGTGCGTCGGCCCAAGGTGACGCGCCGTCCACGTCTGAGGACAACCTCTTCGCCACTCGCCACTGCACCTGGCCTGCGCACCGTGGCGATACAATGAATCGATCATTTCCGCGTCCTCTGCGTTGTCAACCGCCACCGAGGAGTCCCTTACGGCAAGTAGGCCTTGGCTTCTTCCCCCGGATTGGGCAGGCCGGCGACGCGCCATACCGTCAGGCAGCTGCCGAACAGCGCGTGGATCTCGGCTTTGGGCGTATCGGTGGCCTTGCACACCGAGCGCATGGCCGGTATGCCGCCGAGGCGGGCAACGCGCTCGCGAAGGTAATCGATCACGCGCCAATGGCGCCCGTTCAGGGGGCCGATGCCGTCGAGTTCGGCGATGCGCCGAGCCAGTTCGGGCGTCCATGACGCCGGATCGGCCACAAAGCCGTCCTCGTCGAACAGGGGTTCCCTGACAGCTGCCGTCGAAACATTCTGGTGGGCGATACTCATAGTCCTGAACCTCGTGTGGTGCGTCGATTTTGGTGCCCCGGGAGGGGCTGCGAGATCAGTATGGTCACCGGGGTAAATCATGTAAAATAATCAATTATTGCTACTTATTAGAAATTGTAATATGGAACTGCGCCACCTCCGGTCTCTGGTCGCACTGGCCGATCACGACTTCAGCGTCAGCCGCGCCGCGGACCAGCTGCACCTGGTGCAGCCGGCCGTCTCCCAGCACCTGAAGCAACTGGAGACCGAGGTCGGCGCGCGCCTGCTGGTACGCCAGGGCAAGCGCCTGACCGGTCTCACCGAAGTCGGCGAGCAGGTCCTGGACTACGCCCGGCAGGCGCTGTCCAGCAGCGAAAGCATATTGGCCGCGGGCCGCGACCACATCGAGGAGAACACCGGCACCCTGCGCATCGCCACCACCCATACTCAGGCGTGTTACGTCCTGCCGCCGGTGATCCGGCGTTTCGTCGCCACCTACCCGGCGGTCAATCTGCAGATCAACCAGGGGACGCCGGGGCAACTGGTGGACGCGGCCGTGAACGACGCCGTGGATCTTGCCATCTGCACCGAGGCGCTGGCCGAACATCCGGCCCTGGACGCGATCCCCTGCTACCGCTGGAACCGCTGCGTCATCGCACCACCGCAGCATCCCATCCTGCGCAAACGCCGGCTGACCCTGACTGACCTGTGCAAATATCCCATCATCACCTATGTGTTCGGATTCACCGGCCGCGGCCACTTCAGCGACACATTCGCCAAAGCGGACCTGAATCCCACGGTGGTACTGAGCGCCGCCGACACCGACGTCATCAAAACCTACGTGCGCGAGGGGCTGGGCATCGGCGTCATTGCCCGGCTCGCCTACCAACCGGGCCGCGACGACGACCTGGGCATGCGCGATCTGAGCCACCTGTTTCCGTGGGCAATCACCAAGGTGGCCTACCGCCGCAACAAATACCTGCGCAAGTTCGCCCGCGACTTCATCGACTTCTTCCAGGCCGAAACCGGCGGCGGCGACGCCGACCGGGTGATCGAGCCCTGCCGGCCGCGGCGCGCGGACGGCCGTGGCGCGTAGTGCGCAACCGCCCGCGGCAGCAGCCTTCGCTGAGCCTGCGCCTGCGCCTGCGGCGTCGAACCCACCCTGCAAACGTCTTTCCGTATGTTCGAAAACGCGGAGCGCGCGGAGCGACGCGGATTCGTGACGCCCGCTGGCATGGACGACCCCCGGGCCGGGCCGCGCACCGAGGTTGATTTTCTATGGAGTTGAGCACGAAACGGGCGCAATCAGGCGAATATTCGCAGTGGAAGACGGCGCGTCAGCGCAGCTTCCGGTTCCGCGGCTACAGAAAAGATGTCCATTTCGTAATCCCGATCCTGTCGTCCCGCCGCTCAACGCCGTCCCCGCGCAACACCCGAATCGCGTTCCGTCGTTCGGATTCCCGCGGAGGTTTCCAAAGACTGTCGAACTACTCACACTGGTAGGAAACGCTCGGCCGAGAACCATTTAACAGGCAGTTAGCGACGGTCCCTGGGCCGCCTGGCTCATCCTCCCGCTCCGCGTCCAAAACAATCTCCACGAATTTATTCTCTCCCAACAGGTAGTGAACCGGGCGCGCGCTTATTTCAGCACTTTTTGTCGCATTGTTAGTACACGGTAAACACACAATAATGACTTTCGGGCAGTACGAACGTAGAACGCAACTTGGTTGAGAAAATTGCCCATCGGACAAATACACAAAGATCCCGCAAGTCAGTGTTGGCTGCTGACACCAACCAAAGGAGAGGGAACGCAATGAACAACAAAACACAGCCGCCCGGTCAATCTCAAACAGATCAATCTCAAACCGATCAACCGGAGCAGACATCCCGGCGCACCTTCCTGAAAGTGGGCGCAGCCCTGGTAGCCACTCAGGCGCTTGGGGGTTTCAGTATCAAGAATGCCTCCGCCGCTTCCGGAAAAGTGCGCATCGGCGTGCTCAATCCTTCCACCGGCACTTACGCCGAGTTGGGCCGCAACCAGACCCGCGGCGCGCGCCTCGCGGCCGGCGAAGTGAATGCAGCGGGCGGCGTCATGGGCCGCAAACTCGAGCTGATCGTGACCGACACCGCTTCCAAGACCGGCCTGGCGGTGTCCAAAGCCAATCAGCTGGTCAACCAACACGGTGTGCATTTCCTGCAGGGTACGGTCTCGTCGGCGGTATCCGAAGCCGTCGAGCAGGCAAGCAAAGACTTGGGCGTGATGTTCGTGGATTCCGGCGGGCATGCTACCCCCGTGACCGGCAAATACTGCACCCCGAGCACGTTCCGCGTCTGCACCACCACTTACATGCTGGCCGCCGGAATTGCCGAGACCCTGATGAAGAAGTACGGCAAGCGCTGGTACTTCCTCACACCGAACTATGCCTTCGGCCTGACCGAACAGTCCGCTTTCGAGCACATCCTCAAGCAGCACGGGGGAACGGTGTTGGGTGCGGCGCTCGCCCCGCTGGGGACCACGGACTTTTCCTCCTATCTGATCCAGGCACAGGCCGCCAAGCCGGATTGCCTCATCATCCTGCAGGCGGGCGACGACCTGGTGCACGCCCTGACTCAGGTCAATCAGTTCGGTCTGCAGCACAAGTTCGGCGTGGCCGGCGGCATGATGGAACTCGAGGTGCTCAAGGCCCTTCCCGCCGCCGCGCGCGTGGGCGCCTGGAGCTTCGAGTGGTGGTGGAACCAACCCAACACACCTCACGTCAAGCAGTTCGTGGACAAGTATCGCAAACACTATGGCGGCGAATATCCGACCGCACGCAGCTGGTTCGGCTACGTGTCCACTCATGCCATCGCGCAGGCGGCCAACGAGGCGAAATCGCTTAATTCCCGCAAAGTCGCCCGCACTTTGGCGGGCATGGAGCTGCCGGCGCATGTAGCGCTCGAGCCCGCAACGCTGCAATTCCGCGCCGAGGATCACCAGCTGCTCGCCGGAATTTTTGCCGGCGAAGTCAACTCGGGCGGCTCCTATCCGCACCTGTTCAACGTCGCGCAATACGAGCCCGGCGCGAAGATCGCGCAAAGCCCCGCTGAGAAGGGCTGTCACATGAAGAAGCCCGCCTGAGGGGGTAACACACGTGGAACTGCTGCTGTTCGACGTCGTCAACGGGCTGTTGCTGGGAGTCTTTTATGCGTTGATGGCCATGGGTCTGTCCTTGATCCTGGGCCTCAACCGCATCATCAACTTTGCCCACGGCGGCTTCCTCGCACTTGCCGGTTATCTGGCGTATACACTGCTGCCTTATCTCGGCTTTTTTGGCGCCTTGATCGTTGCGCCATTGCTCACAGCAGTTCTCGGCGTGTTGGTGGAGCGGTTTCTGGTCAGACCGCTTTACGGACGAGACCCGTTGTTCAGCCTTCTGCTGACGTTCGGGCTCGTCCTCATCATGGAAGATATGATCAGAACCGTCTGGGGCGCGCAGGGGCTTCCCCTGCAAACCCCGGCGGTCCTTCAAAACGCTTTGAGCCAGACTTACTTCTTCATCACCGGTTACCGGGTGCTGATTCTGGGCATCGCGGTGCTGTTATCGTTCGGCCTGCTGTTGTTTCTGCGTTACACCAAGGTCGGACTCCGCATCCTCGCCGGCGCCTCGGACCTGGATACCACGGCCGCTCTGGGCGTCAACATCTACTGGCTGAGAGCGCTGAGCTTCGCGGTGGGTATTTTTCTCGCCGGGCTCGCCGGCGTGCTCACGGCGGGATGGCAGGGGCTGACCCCGCAAATGGGCGATGCCCTGATCATGCCCAGCTTCGTCGCCATCATTGTCGGCGGCGTAGGCAGTCTGCTCGGCAGTCTGCTTGGTGGCCTGCTGATCGGCGTGGCATCCGGCATCACCAGTGCATTCTATCCCCAGGCCAGCCAGCTGGTGATCTACCTCATCATGGCCGTGGTGCTGGCGATCCGCCCCCGCGGTTTGCTTGGCAAACAAGGAGTCTTTGAGTGACGCCCGACGAACATACGAACGCGCTCCAAGCCCCAACGCCCATCGCCTCCGCCGACCACCGCTCCAATTTTCGCAACGCGCTGCCCCATATCGTCATCTGGGTCCTGCTGTTGACCGCTCCGGCATGGATGCCGTTGTTCGGCGGTTATACGCTCCTGGCCACCCGCGCCCTGGTCCTGGGCATGGCGGCGATGGGGCTGAACCTCCTGCTCGGCTACTCGGGGGCGCTCTCCTTCGGCCAAGCGGCCTACTTCGGCCTGGGCGGATACGCGGCCGGGGAAACCCTCATGCATCTGGCGTCCAGCACACCGCTCGCCCTGGTCATCGGTACCGTGACCGGTGGAGTCGTCGCCACCATCCTGGGTCCCATCGCGGTGCGCCTGCGCGGCATCTATTTCGCGATGATCACCATCGCCTTCGGACAGGCGTTCTATTTCATCGTCGTCAACTGGCACAGCTTCACCGGCGGGGAGGACGGCCTGCTCGGCTTCACGCGCCAGGCGTTGCATTTCGACAACTTCGACGTCCCGCTGACCGACCTGCATTTCTACTATCTGGCCCTGGCGTGCTTCGCCCTGGTCGCCGGCCTGATCGCCCTGCTGCTTCGCTCACCATTGGGACACGCCTTTATCGCCGTGCGCGAGAACGAAAACCGGCTGAAATTCTTCGGCGTCAGCGCCTGGAGCCTGCTTTGGATCGCCTTCGCCATCTCGGGTTTCATCGCCGGACTCGCCGGAGCACTCTATGCGCTGCTCAACAACTTCATCTCGCCCGCATCCCTGCATTGGACGCTCTCGGGCGACTTCGTGCTCATGTGCGTGCTCGGCGGCATGCGCAGTTTCTGGGGGCCTTTGCTCGGCGCCACCATCTACGTTGTTGCGGAGAATCTCCTCAGCTCCTACACCGACAACTGGATGAGTATCCTCGGCCTGATGTTCATCCTCATTGTGCTCTTCTTCCCGAAGGGGCTGCTTGGAATGATTCGCGCGAAGGTGAGATCGTGAGCCTGCTCAACGTACAAAACGTTTCGAAGAAGTTCGGACAGCTGCAAGCGCTGTCGGACATCCATCTCAAGGTTGAAAGAGGCGAGATCCGCGCCCTGCTTGGTCCGAACGGCGCCGGCAAAACCACCCTCTTCAACCTGGTCAGCGGCATGTACTCGCCGACCACGGGATCGATCCACTTCGATGAGGACGAAATCACGGAACAGAGCATCGAGCAGCGCGTTCGCACCGGCATCGTCCGCACGTTCCAGATCACCGAGATTTTCAAGGAACTCAGCGTGTACGAAAACCTGCGCATCGCCGTGGAAGCCGACATGAAAATCAGCTTCCGCCCCTGGCTGCGGCCCGAGCAGCGAGACTCGATACGCCGTCGCGTCAACGAGTTGCTGGAGGCGACACAGCTGATCTCCAAATCATCGCGCGAAGTCGGCGAGCTCGCCCACGGCGACCAACGGGTCGTCGAAGTGGCGATGGCGCTGGCCATGAGCCCGCGTTTGCTGCTGCTGGACGAACCGACCGCAGGCATGAGCGATCACGAAACCGAACACATGGTGCGGTTGATTCGCGAGCTGCACGACGAGTTCGATCTCACGGTGCTGTTCGTGGAACACGACATGCAGCTGGTATTCGAGCTTGCGGAGCACATCACCGTCCTGGACAACGGCAAACTCCTCGCCGAAGGGACGCCGAAACAGATCGCCGAGGACGAAAGCGTCCAGACCGCCTACCTTGGAAGCAGCGAAACATGAACGATCAACCTTTGCTGGATGTCGACGGCCTGCACGTCAATTATGGCAAGAGCCACATTCTCCACGGCGTTTCCCTCAATGTGAACCACGGCGAGGTGGTTTGCCTGCTCGGGCGCAACGGCGCCGGCAAGACCACCACCATAAAAGGCATCATGGGCCTGGCGACCCGCACCCAGGGCAAAGTGACCATAGCCGGGAGAAACGCCACGCGCCTGCCGCCCCACGGCGTGGCGCGCCTCGGCGTCGGTTACGTGCCCGAAGGACGCCGCATTTTCCCGGACCTGACCGTGGAGGAAAATCTCGCGGTTCCCGCGGCCCGGAAGGGACGCTGGAATCTCCACGAAGTGTACGAGTTCTTTCCGCGCCTGCGCGAACGACGCCGCAGCACCGGGCGGCAACTGTCAGGCGGCGAACAGGAGATGCTGGCGGTTGCCAGGGCGCTGGTCACCAACCCCGACCTGTTCATCATGGACGAACCTTCGCAGGGCCTTGCCCCGAAGATCGTCCAGGAAATCTACCGCCTGATCCAGGAAATGGCCAAAGAGGGCATTTCCATACTGCTGGCCGAACAAAACGCCTTCATGGCGCTCGAAATCTCCAGCCGGGTCTACGTCATCGACAACGGCAAGATCGTGCACGATGGCGCGTCGCAGGACCTGCTGCAAGACCGGGAGCGGGTGCGCGCCCTGGCGGGCGCTTCGGCGTAGGAGTAGCGAGTAGCGAGTAGCGAGTAGCGAGTAGCGAGTAGCGAGTAGCGAGTAGCGAGTAGCGAGTAGCGAGTAGCGAGGTCATTGTACCTGGCTACTCGCCGCCGGCCACCGGCGCGTCGGGCCCGGCCGGAACGTCGATCTTCCAACCCGGCGGCCAGCGGATCAACGTAGCATGACGTGTGGGGCGAAGTCGCAGAGTTCGCCGAGACGCAGAGTGCGCCGAGGAATGGTTGATCACGGATGTCGGTGGAACTCTCCGCGCGGTACCGGGACCATCGGCTGCCAGGCCCGTAATTCACAAACCACGCGATTCACACGGCCGATAGCAAGCCGGCAGGTCGTGCGCCGTGCCCAGACAAGCATTAGCTCTCTCCGCGTCCTCTGCGTCTCTGCGGCCTCTGCGTTGTCAACCGACGCTGGAGCGCGCATTTTGAGTGGGTTTGTAAACGCAGAGAACGCAGAGCCGCAGAGGGCGCCGAGGAATGATTTGTACTGGGTTCTGTGGATTCCGCCGGGCCTCGTCGGGAGGACCGACCGCCAAGCCCAACGTTTGACAAATCACGTGATTGACGTACTGGATGGCAAGCCGGCAGGTCGTGCGCCGTGCCCAGACAAGCATTAGCTCTCTCCACGGCCTCTGCGTCTCGGCGGCCTCTGCGTTGTCAACCGACGTTGGAGCGCGCATTTTGAGTGGGTTTGTAACGCAGAGCCGCAGAGTCCATAGAGGGATATGATTGACCGGGTCCGCGGCTGCTGCTCCCGCCGTGGACAGCGCGCCGGCAAACCCTGCGCCGTACCCGCCATCATTCGATCTTCTCCGCGTTCTCTGCGTCTCCGCGCCCTCTGCGTTGTCATCCCACGCCCAACGATTCCATCGCGTTGTGCCGGCGGCGTGCCCGCGTCAACCATCCAACTCGGGGTAATGGCGGAATATGCCATCCTCGTTGAACGGCAGGCGGCGCTCCGAAGCCAGGTAGGACGCGACATTGGGGCGTGCCGCGACCCGCTCGTGCAACGCCACCAGACCGGGCATCTCCGGCTCCAGGCGCGCCATCATGCGGGGGAACGCGTAACGCAGGCCGGCGACGACCTGAAACATGGACAGGTCCACGTACGACAGGCTGCGGCCCACCATGTGACCCCGGCCGTCGGGGTTGCACTGCAGCACCCGTTCGAAATAGCCCAGCAGTTCGGGCGCCCGCTCCTCGGTGAAATACTTCGCCCGCCGCCTCGCTTCGGCCTTCTGGTCCTCATAGTACAGGCCCATGGCCACCGGGTGATGGGTGTCGTGGATATCGACCACCAGGTCCTCCACCGTGAGCTGCAGCTGATGCGCCCACAGGCGCCCCGCTTCGGACTTGGGGGCCAAACCCAGGCGCGCGCCGAGATAGTGGAGCACGTTGGCGGTCTGGGCGATGACCAGCTTGCCGGCGCGCAGGAACGGCGGCGCGAACGGCGGCCGATCCAGTGAGGCGCCCTCCATCAACCCCATCATTGCCGCCATGCCCAGCCCGCGTCCCCGGCCGCGGGCCACGTCCACGTAATCCGCCCCCGCCTGCTCCAGCGCCAGGCGCACGAACTCGCCGCGCCCCTGGATGGACGGCCAGTAAAAGAGCTCATATCGCATCGCCGGCCTCCCGACATGGCGTTCGAAATCCAAGTGTAGTCGCCAAGAGGGCGTCGGGCGGCGTCGCCCTGTTCATATGCCTCCGGTCCAACGTCGGTTGACAACGCAGAGGCCGCAGAGACGCAGAGGACGCGGAGAGGATCAATTGGTGTTTAGGCGCGGCGCACCGTCAACCGGCTTGCCATCCAGTACGTGAATCACGTGATTTGTCAAACGTTGGGCTTGGCGGGCAGTCCTCGGGATGAGGCCCAGCGGAATCCACAGAACCCAGTACAGATCATTCCTCTGCGCACTCTGCGGCTCTGCGTTCTCTGCGTTTCCAACCCCGCCGTGCAAACGGCACCCCTACCCGTCCTGCCGCGCTGCCTTCAGGTGGCGCCATACGTACCACACCGCCCCGGCCACCAGCAGTGCGCCGATCAGGGCGCTGAAGCGATGGAAATACCCGCCCAGGGTGTGCCAATGGGCACCCAGCTTGAGACCGATCCACGCCAGAACCCAGCACCAGATGAACGATCCGACGAAGGTATAAAGGTTGAAGCGCCACAACGGCATGCGGGCGATGCCGGCCGGCAGGGCGATGAAGGTGCGCACCACCGGCAGCAGCCGGCCGACGAAAATGGTGATGTCGCCGTAGCGCTGGAACCAGCGCTCGGCGAGACTCAGGTCGTGGTGCGATATCAGGACGTACTTGCCGTACTTCTCCACCAGCGGCCGCCCGCCCCAGAAGCCGAGCGCGTAGGCCAGCAGCGACCCGACGACACAACCCGCGGCGCCGGCCAGCGCCACCAACCACAGGCGCAGGTCGCCGGTGGACACGAGGTAGCCGGAGAACGGCATGATCACTTCCGAAGGCAGGGGAATGCAGGCGCTCTCCACCGCCATCAACAAAACGATGCCGCCGTAGCCCAGCTGCAGGATAGTGGCGGTGATAAACCCCGCAATCAGGCCGAGCAATTGTTCGAACATGGAGTATCCGCCCGATAGCCGCTGCAGCGACCATTGTCACAGGCTTGGGGTCGCAGCGCCATCATCGGTCGGCAACCGGCGGGGCGATGGTGTATAGTACGCTGCGCCATCGGCACGCTATCCCTATGCTCTTAACCTTCGACCCGATCCAACTCGGCCTGGTCGCCCTGCTGTTCGTCTGGGGCGGCTTCGTGCGCACCGGCCTCGGCTTCGGCGGCGCCGCTCTGGGGCTGCCGCTGCTGCTGTTCATCAATGACCAGCCGCTGTTGTGGCTGCCCATGATCGGCACCCACCTGTTGTTTTTCTCCGGGCTGACCCTGCGCACGCGCCTGCACCACGTGAACTGGACTTACCTGCGCCGGGCATTGGTGCACATCGTACCGGCGGCCATCGTCGGCGTGCTGGGCCTCATCAACCTGCCCACCCGCTGGCTGCTGATGTTCATCTACTCCGTCACCCTGTTCTATTCCGTGATCTGGATGATGAACTGGGCCATCCACAGCGGCCGCGACTGGGTGGACAAGGTGCTGCTGATGCTCGGCGGCTACATCGCCGGCACGTCGCTCAGCGGCGCGCCCCTGGTGGTGGCGGTGTTCATGCGCAACGTACCCCTGAACCAGCTGCGCAACACCCTGTTCGTGCTGTGGTTCATCCTGGTGGCCATCAAGATGAGCACCTTCGTCGCCTTCGGCGTGCCGCTGCACTTCCTCACCGCGCTGGCTCTGCTGCCTATTGCCGCCATCGGCCACGTGCTGGGCCTGCGCGCCCACGATTACATTCTGCGCAACGACGGCGAGTTCAAGCGCTGGATCGGCGCCGGGCTGATGGTGGTGAGCATGCTGGGGCTGTGGAAACTGTGGTGATGGCGTATTCACGCCGCGCCGGCCGCCGCATCAACCCTTGAACAGCGTCCCCATGGCGATGGCGACGGCAATGACGGCGCCGACGGCGTCCCAGCCGACGTCCCGCCAACTGCCGACGCGGTGGGGCGTCATGCGCTGCAGCCCTTCCATCGCCGCGCCGAAACCCACCGGAACCAAAATGGCTGCGGCGCCGACAGCCAAAGCGCCAAAGCCGGCGCTCTGCAGCACCCACACAAGCAACGCCGCCAGGGCGCCGTACAGCAACACGTGCATCATCTTTTGCATCGGCGGCGACACGGCATTCAGCGGCCAGGTATCCAGCGGCATCAGCGACAGCACGCACAGCACGGCCAGAAACGCCGCAAGCAGCCCGTACCCGGTCATCCTGTGCACCGCACGCGGCACGCGGAAGTCGCGTTCCCATTGCCCAAGCGCCGTTTCGTCATGTTGAAGCCAATCACCAAGGTGGCATAGGATGGTCATGCCGCTCCCGCGGCGGCCGCAACACCCGGCAGTTGCCGGCGCCCATGCCGGAGCCGCGACTGCGACAAACCGATATCATGAGCGATCCCCTCGATACGGTGCGCGCCTACCACCAGCGCACCAAGCATCAGTTCCGGCGTTTCGCCGCCGGACCGGGCGGCATGGACTGGGACAATCAGCCGGATCCGTTCCGCACCTTCGCCGGCAGCCGGCGGCTGGAACTGCCGCTGCTGGGCGACGGTCCGCAAGCTTCATATACGCAACTCTACCAGCCCGGGCAAATCGGCCCACAGGCCCTGACTATAGCGCAGGTGGGCGCCCTGCTGGAGTTGTCATTCGGCCTGTCGGCCTGGAAGCAGTATCAGGGCAGCCGCTGGGCGCTGCGCTGCAACCCTTCCAGCGGCAACCTGCATCCCACCGAGGCATACGTGATCCTGGATGGCTGCCCCGGCGTGGCAAGCGGCATTTATCATTACGTCAGCCGCGACCATGTGCTGGAACAGCGCTGCGCGTTCCCGCCGGCGCACCCGGCGCGGCTGCCGGCCGGCACGCTGTTGATCGGCCTGACTTCAATTCATTGGCGCGAAGCGTGGAAATACGGCGAACGCGCCTACCGCTATTGCCAGCATGACCTGGGCCATGCCGCCGGCGCGGTCCGCTACGCCGCCGCGGCGCTGGGATGGCACGTACGGCTGCTGGAGGCCTGGAGCGACGCCGACGTCGGCGCCCTGCTCGGCACCGGCCGGGGTCGCGACTTCGGCGCCGCCGAGCACGAGCAGCCGGACCTCATGCTGCAGGTGGACACAACCGGCGCGGACGGCGATGCCCCACCGTCGCCTGATCCGCTGGTGTCCGCCGCCGGCGAGGGCCAATGGACAGGTCGGGCCAACCGGCTGTCGGCGGCCCATTCCCACCGCTGGCCGGTGATCGACGAGGTCACTGATGCATGCCGCAAACCCCGCACGATCGAATCCGCCTGGCAGCCACCGCCACTGCCGCCGCCAGCCGCAGGAAGCGGCCAAAGTGCGGCGGCCATCATCCGGCGGCGCCGCAGCGCCCAGGCGCTGGACGGCGTTACCGCAATCAGCGCGGCCGCCTTCCACCGTATGCTGGACATGACCCTGCCGCGGGCACACACACCGCCCTGGGATGCCATCGCCTGGGAGCCGCGCCTGCACCTGCTCTTGTTCGTGCACCGGGTCGAGGGCCTGGAGCCGGGCCTGTATCTGTTCCTGCGCAACAGGCACGGGGAAGACCTGGCCCGCGTCAGCCTGCACCCGGAATTCGAATGGCTCCCCGTCGCAGGCCGCCCCGACCACTTCGCTTTGTGGCGGCTGGCCGCCGGCGATGCCCGCGACGCGGCGCGCGCCCTTTGCTGCCATCAGGACATCGCCGCCGACGGCGCCTTCAGCGTCGCTATGCTGGCCGAATACGACGCTGCCCTGGAGGGGCGGCCCTGGGCTTATCGCCAGCTGCATTGGGAGGCGGGTCTGGTGGGCCAGGTGCTGTACCTGGAGGCGGAAGCCGCAGGAATGCGCGGCACCGGCATCGGCTGCTACTTCGATGACGGCGTGCACGAGCTGCTCGCCATCGACGGCACGGCGTTGCAAAGCATCTACCATTTCACCATCGGCGGCGCCCTGACCGATTCCCGCTTGCAAACCCTGCCGCCTTACGCACATCTGCCGCCAACGCGGCAGAAGAGCATTCATGACGGACGGCGATCATGAGTCACACCCGGGACCAAACGGCCGCGACGGTGCCGGCAGCGCGGCGCTCAGAAACGCGCGTGCCTGCGCATACACACCGGGCGCACCCGCCTCGCGCGGACCGGCGACGTTGAGCACGCGAATGCCATGGCGCCGCAGCCACCGGCCCACCGTCTGCGGCTCGGGCGATCCGTCGAGATCGATGACCAGACAGGGACGCCGCAACGCGCCGGCGCTGCGCACCGTATACGCGGTGCCGCCGGCCGGCGGGCCCTTGGTCAGCACCAGGGTGGCGTCGGCATCACGCACGTTCCATTCGGTGCGCTGGCGGTAATCGCCCGAAGGGGTTTCCCGGAGCGGGTAACGCTCGGGGATACGGCCGTCGACCGCCTGCCGCCCCCGGGGACACCAGCCGCCCCGCCGGAGATGACCTTTTCCAACCTCCCGGTCTCATCCATGCTGGGTTCTCACAGCTTCATGACGCCCACGGATCATGATGGCTGACACAACAGGCGCAGGAACCGACGGGCATCGCCGGCCATGGCGTCGTTGTTGAACAGGCCACGGCTTGGTCGCAGGTGCCCACCAATGCATGATCGGCGAAAGGATTGCCCATCGGCCGACGTCGGCTGCCCCGCCGGTGCACCATGGTTGTCGTTGACGCGACGGCGGTCCTGCCACGCGCACCATGACCGGAAACGTCACGGCGAACCCCGGGCTTTCGGCATCACCACCCGCGAACATACTTCGGCAATCTCTTCGTAGACCGGCGCCGGGTCGTCCTCGTAGCGCCGCGAAAAATGGAACGGCACCAGCCGGGCCACACCTGCCGCGTCGGCGATCTCGCCACAGGCGCGGGTCGTCAAGTGGGCGGTGCGCGCCGCCTGGTCGGCGTCGCGCTGCAGGAACGTCGACTCACAGAACAGGGTGTGCGCGCCCCGGGCCAGGCCGATCAGCCGCGCGCGATTCTCCCTGCTGTCGGCAAAGTCGGTGGCGTAGGCCAGCTTCTTGCCCGGCGTGATCAGCAGCAGGTCCGCCGCCAGCGCCGCCACCGTTTCGGCGCGTCCGTCGGGAAGAACCACCGCCGCGTCCCGCTCGCCGGCCTGCAGGTGGCGCTTCAGCGCACCCAGCCACGGCCCCGGCTCCCATCCGCGACCCCGCAGCCGGTCCTTGCGCACGTTCATCTGCTGCGCCGGCTCCAGGGCGTATGCCAGCACTGGCGACACATGCTCCAGCGTCACCGCCCGAACCCGAAAGGCAGGCTCGGCGAGCAACACCCCGTCGGAGGCCCGCGCATCACCCAGGCCCTCGCAGCCGCGGCCGCCGGCCTGCACCATGAAGCGCACCAGCCGGGGCCCATGCAGCTCCGTGACCTGGAATCGCGGTCCCCGGCCGGCGACCCGGTCCCAGAGAATGCCGCGGCACAAACCGTCGATGTTCCCAGCCAGCCCGGGCGGACCGTACAGCCGGCACACGGGGTAGTCGCCGATGCGCGAGCGAAGCAGCCACAGGAATCCGGCGATGTGGTCCACATGGGCATGGGTGATGAACACATCGGACACCTGGTGGGCGATGCGCGCCGGCAGCCGCGCGCCCTCTCCCAGGTCGAACAACAGGCTGCGGCGCGCGTGGCGCAGGCGCACGTGCAGCAACGGGTCACCGAACACGCCGTTGGCCAGCGCCACATCCAGCGCGCCGACGCGCCCCACTACCCGCTGCCCGCCACCACGGCCGGTGGGCGCATGCGGCGCGACATCCGGCGGCGGCAGGTATTCGAGGCGTTCGGCCGTGAACGGACCGACGGTGGCAAGATTGCCATCGGCGGCGCGACCGGCGTCGCGCACCAACAAGGCGCCGGTGCCGGCCGCCTCGGCTGCGATGCGTACGTGCAGGACCCCGTCTTCCAGCCTGGCCACCTCGCCCATGACGACGGTGCGCTCGCCGTCCAGCAGCGCGACCTGGCGCCCGCACCAGGCGTCGGCCGCATGGGCCGGCGGCGGCGTGCCCACCACGGCAAGCCGGTCCAGCACCAGACGCCGGTCCACCGCGCGCGCCAGGTAGCCATCCCACAGCGCAGCGCGTTCCCGCGCCCGCACCCGCTTGCCCGGGCGCTGCGCCTCCTCGGCCGCCGGTACCGCGAAGGTCTCCAACCCCAGCGCCGCCAGTTCCTCTGCCAGGGGCGGCGGCTGCCCCGCCCGGGTGATCGCCAGCACCGCGTCCACCGCTGCCGCCTGGGCGATGGCCGGCAGCAGCTCCGCACCGGCAATGCCGCGCACCACGCCCGGGCCGTCCACCAGCACCACCCCCGGCGGCAGCGAGCGCGCCACGCGGGCCACGGCCGAAACCAGAGGCAGACGAAAACGGCCTGCGTCCAGGGTGCACAGAGCCTCCACTCCCGACAGCGCCCAACCTTCACCGTCCCAGCGCCCGAGACATACCGCGCCCGGCACACCGAACAGTGGCGAGCCGGGGTCGGCACCGATGCACCAGCAATCCCGTCCCGCCCGGCCAAGCGTGCCTGCCAGGACCTGCACCAGGGTCGACTTGCCCACGCCCGGCGGTCCCACCAGCAGCACCCGACGGTCGCTGGCGAACAGCGCCTGGACGATCGCGTCGGCGTCCGCGGGTAACCCGGGCAGAGCGTTGTGAGGCATGCCGTCGACCGTGCTGGAGAATCATGCAAGCGCAGACGCCGGCGCCTGCCAGCGCCGGTTCGTGCCGCAACTTACTCCTATCCGGCAATTCTAGCGTCCGGCCAACGCAACGTCGGGCCCGATGGCCGGTGTCCGCCGCCCATTGCGGCGGGACCGGGCCCGCCGTGGTCGCGGCGACAACCCGGGCCCGCACTCCAAGCCC
>JARRNJ010000042.1:0-56735 GCA_037385045.1 Gammaproteobacteria bacterium
CCGGTGCGGCCCACCTGCACGTCGATGGCCAGCAGCGTGGTCATTTCCTCCTGGGCCGGAAACTTGTGGGCCAGGGCCCAGCGCGGCGCCCGGCTGACATAGCCGAGCGTCTCCTGCTGAGCGATGCGGTCCACCTTGTAGACCACCCCGTCCACCTCGTAGGGAAGTTGGTCGCGCCGCGCCAGCATCGACTGGTAATAGTCGTTGCAGCCTTCCCAGCCTTTCACCACCTTGATCTCGGGCGACACCCGCAGCCCCCAGTCCCCGAACTGCTCCAGGATTTCACTGTGCCGGTCGGGCAGCGATCCCCGTTCGACCAGTCCCACGCCGTAACAGTACATTTCCAGCGGGCGGTTTGCGGTCACCCTGGAGTCCAGCTGCCGCAGGCTGCCTGCCGCGGCATTGCGCGGATTGGCGAACGTCTTTTCGCCGTGCTGTTCCTGCCGGCGGTTGAGTCCGGCGAAATTGCGCTTGGACAGAATCACTTCCCCGCGCACCTCGAGCCGCGCGGGGTAGCCCTTGCCCAGCAGGCGCAGCGGCACCGAATCGATGGTGCGGACGTTCTGGGTGACATCCTCGCCGGTGGGTGCCGTCACCGCGGGTGGCGCCGCGCACCAGGACGCCGTGCTCGTAGAGCAGGCTGATCGCCAACCCGTCGAGCTTCGGCTCGGCGGCATAGGTAACCTGTTCCAGGTCCAGGCGCTCGCGCGCGCGACGATCGAAGGCCTGCAATTCCTCTTCGCTGAAGGCATTGCTCAATGACAGCATCGGGACTTCGTGGCGGACCTCGGAGAATGCCTTGAGCGGCGCCGCGCCGACCCGTTGGGTCGGCGAGTCGGGCGTCACCAGGTCGGGATATTCCGCTTCCAGGGCCTCCAGCTCGCGCAGCAGGCGGTCATACTCGGCGTCCGGAATTTCCGGATTGTCGAGCACATAGTAACGGTAGTTGTGATAGTTGATCTGTTCGCGCAGGGCGGCAGCGCGCTGTTGTTCTTCTTTGGGAATGGCCATAACTGCGTGTTCACCCTGCTGGTGACGGGATGAATTTCAAGCCTCGCCGGGCGCGACGACCGCGCCTCACCGCGCCCGGGACCCGGCCACACCGGCCTTGCGCGAGAATTCCTGGACCTCTTCGCGCAGGTGACCAATGGTCTGTTTGCTGAGCACGCTGCGTGTCCCGTCGCGCAGCTCGCCGTTGAGCGCTTGCCTCAACTGCTCGGCGCAGGCGACCAGCGCGTCAAAGGCACGGACCGGCTCCACCGGGCCGGGCAGACGCAGGAACAAGGTCAATCCCGGGGATTCGAAGGTCTCCATCTTTTCGAGATCGAACCAGCCGGGCTCGACCAGGTTGGCGGCGCTGAACACCGCCTCGGAGCCCTGCGGCGTGTCCACGTAACGATGGAAAATGTTCATGTCCCCGAAGTGCAGATTCGCCGCAGCCAGCGCATCCATCAGCGCCGGACCCGCGAAGCGCATGCCCACGGGAGCGGTCACGTAGACGACGACGATCTTTTCGGGCTCCGGAGGGGGCGCCGCGGCCGAGGGCGCCTGTGCCGCTCGGGAAGCGGAGCCGCTGCCATCGGCCGCCGGGGCTCGCCGTTGCCGTTCGGGGGCCGCTTCGGCGCGGGAGACCTTGACCGGTTCGTGCAGCCACGGCACCGGCGCCTCGTCGGCCACGGACATGCGACTGCCAAGCTCCTGCAGTTCGCTGTCCACGGCGTCTGGTTCGGCTGGAGACGCCGACGGATCCCGGTCGAGAACGATGCCGGCGCCGGGATCTTCCTCCTCCCAAAGCCTGCGCCGGGCGCCGCGTTCGCGCAGGCGCCCATAGACATAGATGGCACCGATGATGACGACGCCGATCAGTAACAATATCCAACGGAGTCGATCCATTGCCTCACCTGTCTGGTCCCGCGAATCACCATGCCAGACCGGGATCTCGCCGCCCGGGAAAACAAGGGGCGCAGACGCCTTAAGAGGCCGCCATGCGCACCGCCTCCTCCACGTCCACGGCCACCAGGCGCGATACCCCCGGCTCATGCATGGTCACGCCCATCAGCTGATTGGCCAATGCCATGGTGATCTTGTTATGGGTAATGAAGATGAACTGCACGTGCTCCGACATCTCGCGCACCAGGTCGCAGAAGCGGCCCACATTGGCATCGTCCAGCGGCGCGTCCACCTCGTCGAGCAGGCAGAACGGCGCCGGGTTGAGCTGGAAGATGGCAAACACCAGGGCCACCGCGGTCAGGGCCTTCTCGCCGCCGGAAAGCAGGTGTATTGAACTGTTGCGTTTCCCGGGCGGGCGGGCCATCACGGTCACCCCGGTATCGAGCAGATCCTCGCCGGTAAGCTCCAGATAAGCGTGCCCGCCGCCGAACAGGCGCGGAAACAGCGCCTGCAGGCCGCTGTTGACCTGGTCGAAGGTCTCCTTGAAGCGCGTGCGCGTTTCCCGATCGATCTTGCGGATGGCGTTTTCCAGCGTCTCCAGCGCCTCGGTGACATCGGCATGCTGGGAATCGAGGTATTTCTTGCGCTCGGACTGCTCGGCGAACTCTTCGATGGCCGCAAGATTGATCGGCCCCAGCCGCTGGATGCGCGTGGCGATGCGCTCCACCTTCTCCCGCCATTCGTCCTCGCCGGCCTCCTCCGGCAGGCCCTGCAGCAGCTCCTGCTGCTCCAGCCCCGTCTCGCGCAGCTGCTCCTGCAGCGTCTGCAGCCGGACCTTGATCTCCTGCCACCCGAGGCGCGCCTGCTCCAGGATCGAGCGCACCTCCTGCACTTTTTCCTCGGCTCCGGCACGGCGCTGCTCGTGCTCGCGCATACCTTCCTCGATTTCCTCCACGTGGCGGCGGGCAGCGCCCAGTTCCCCTTCCACCTGGACGCGCTGCTGCAGCAGCTCGGCCAGCTCGGCCTCCTGCCGCTGTACAGGTTCTTCGCTGCCGGCCAGGGCTTCGCGCAACTCGTCGCGGCGCCGGGTGAGGCCGTCGAGCTGGTGCTCGCCGCGTTGCAGACTGCTTTGAGTCGAGGTCTGCTGGCTGTGGAGGGATTCCAGGCGCAGCGCCAGCGCATGGGCCTGTTCGCGATCCGATCGGGCGCGGGCCCGGGCGTCGTCCAGCGCCGCCCTTAGCTGCTCGCGCTCGGCGCCGAGCCCCTCGCGCTCCTGGGCCAGCCGTTCCATGCGTTCCATGGCCACCGCCAGACGCGATCGCGCCTCCTGCACGTCCCGGCCATCGGCCTGCTCCTGCAGTTCGAGTTCCTGCAACTCGCGGCGCATGCCGTCCGCGCGGTCTTGGTACTGTTCGTCGCGCGTGCGTACGGCGCTGAGCTGGGCACGGCACTCGCCGCGGCGGCGGTGGCTTTCGTTCACCTGCTGCTGCGTCGCCTCGCGGCGCTGCTCCAGCTCGTGCAGCCGGTTGCGTCCCGCCTCCAGCTGCTGCTCCAGCTCACCCACCGCGGCGGCCAGGGCTTCCAGGCGCGACGTCAGCGACTTGATCTCCTGCTCGCGCGCCAGCACGCCGGCCTTGGAATCGGCATCCCGCGCCACGCGCAGCCAATTGCGCCCGATCCACACGCCGTCGGCTGTCACCACGGATTCGTGGGCCCCCAGCTGCCCGCGCAAGGCCAGCGCGGCGTTCAGGTCGGCCGCCGCATAGACGCCGCCGAGCAGGGACTCCACCGGCCACGGCGCGCGCACTTTGCCCGCCAGCGGCGCGCCCGTCTGGCCGCCGCTGACGGCGGCGTTGGCTGCGGCGGTATCGAACACCGCCAACGTGCCGTGCTCCAGGGTATCCAGAACCTGCGCCACAGCATCCATCCCGGCAACGCACACCGCCTCCAGATTGAAGCCGAGTACCGTTTCCACGGCCCGCTCCCAGCCGGGCTCCACCTCCAGCTCCTGGGCCAGGCGCGGGGCGCCGGCCAGACCGCGGCCCTCCAGCCACTCGGTCACGGCGCCGTCGGCCTGCCCCAGGGCCGCCTGCTGCAGCGCCTCCAGGGAGGCCAGCCGCCCGCGGGTGTCCTGTAGCGCACCCCGTTGCCGGTCGAGCTGGCCGTTGAGCTCACGATTATGCTCGCGTAGGTCGCCGATCTGCGCCAGCACCTCGTCGAGATTGCGTTGCAGTTCAGCCTCGGCCTCGGCCGCCTGGGCCTCCTCCCGCTCCAGTTCGCGGATCTGCGCGTCCAGGTCATGTTCCGACAAGGCCTGCAGTTCGTTGCGCAGGCGCCCGCTGCGCTGCTGCAGCTGGACGATGTGCCGCTCCTGATGATCGATGCGGGTGCGCTCCACCTGGACCTCTTCCGAGGTGCGCGCCGACCGGTCGGTGAACTCGTCCCAGCCCTGCTGCCATTGCTGCATACGCTCGTCGGCCTGGGCCAGCGCATCCTGGGAGGCCTGCTCCACTTCCCGCAGCCGGTCCAGGGCCGGTTCGTTCTGTTCCAGGTCAGCAGCCAGTTCCCGCAGCCGGGAACGATCATTGTCGATATGCTGCTGCAGTTCGCGCCAAGCCTCGTCGATCTGCTGCAGATCCATCTGTTGCTGGCGGCGCATCTCCTTGGCATGCTGGATGCCCTGCTCGACCCGCGCGATTTCGGCCCCCACGCCGTAAAAGCGCCCCTGGACCTCGTTGAAGGTATCGCTGGCCCCGGTATGGGCCTCCCGGTCCTTCTCCAGCGCCGCTTCCACCGCCCGCTGCTCGGCCAGCGCGGCTTCCAGCGCCGTCTCCCGCTCCTTGATCTGCCGCTCCTGGTGCACGGATTGCTGCTGCAGGGCCTGGAGACGCAAGGCAAGCAACTCGCCCTTGGTGCGGCGCTCCTCCTGCTTCAGCTCCTTGTACTTCTCCGCGGTTCTGGCTTGGCGCTGCAGATGCTGAAGTTGCTTATCAACTTCATCACGTAAGTCATCTAAACGTTCGAGATTTTCCCTAGTATGACGAATACGATTTTCGGTTTCCCGGCGCCGCTCCTTGTACTTGGAAATGCCCGCCGCCTCTTCCAGAAACACGCGCAAGTCCTCCGGTCGCGCTTCGATCAAACGGGAGATCATTCCCTGCTCGATGATGGAATAGCTGCGCGGTCCGAGACCGGTCCCGAGAAAGATATCGGTGATGTCGCGACGCCGGCAGCGGGTACCGTTGAGGTAATAGCTGGAGGTACCGTCCCGGGACACTTGGCGCTTGATGGCGATTTCGCTGTAACTGGCATACTGGCCACCCACCGATCCGTCGGAGTTGTCGAATACCAGTTCAATGGCGGCGTGTCCCACCGGCTTGCGCGATGTGGAACCGTTGAAGATGACGTCGGCCATGGAATCGCCGCGCAGGTGCTTGGCCGAGGTCTCACCCATGACCCAGCGCACCGCGTCGATGACGTTGGATTTGCCGCAGCCGTTGGGCCCCACGATACCCGACAAATTGCTCGGCAGATGGATGCTGGTGGGATCGACGAAAGACTTGAAACCGGCCAGTTTAACTCTATGTAAACGCATGAAAATCCGACAATATTGCCATTGGACCAGTAGGACGGGAGCGACGGGACGCCGCCAGCGCCGGGCAGCGTCGCCGTAGTGTCGAATGAATTCCGATTAGTGTAAAGTACTTTTTCCCGTTTCCCCGGCGCGGTTGCAGCGCCCCGATCCAAGATGCCTCCCATGCCGACCCGACCCAGCAAAGAATTGGAAACCTTCGACAATCCCAGGCCCGGGCGGGACTACACCATCCACATCCAGGTGCCGGAATTCACCTGCCTGTGCCCGAAGACCGGGCAGCCAGATTTCGCCGTCATCCACATCCACTACGTTCCGGATCGCCTGTGCGTCGAGCTCAAGGCACTGAAACTCTACATCTGGTCGTTTCGCGACCAAGGCGCATTCCACGAAGATGTTACCAACCGCATCCTCGACGATCTGGTCGGCGCCTGCTCACCCCATTTCATGCGCATCACCGCCGAATTCAATGTCCGCGGCGGCATCTACACCACCGTCACGGCGGAATACCGCAACGATACCTGGGTGGCACCGGAACCGGTAACGCTGCCCTGAGCGGGCCGGCGCGGGATCCCGCCTGTGAACGCCGTCGGCTCCCCCCTCCGGTCCGCAGCCGCACGGTACCTGGGCGTTGACCTGGGAACGTCCGGGTGTCGCGTCTGCGTTATCGACGACGGCGGTAACGAGCGGGGGATGGCCGAGGCGCCCCTGCCGCCCCCTGAACGCAGCCACTGGCACAGCGAGCAACTGCCGGAGGTGTGGTGGCGCGCACTGAAGACAGCCCTGCAGGCGTTGTGGCGGCAAGTCGACGGCGCGGCGGTGCGCTGCGTCGCCATCGACGGGACCTCCGCCACCCTGCTGGCGACCGACGCCGGCGGTCGCCCCCTGGGCCCGGCCTTGATGTACGACGACACCCGGGCCCGCGCCGCCGCCGAAGCCGTGGCTGCGGTGGCGCCACCCGAAAGCCCGGCTCGGGGCCCCGGCTCAAGCCTGGCGAAGCTGATCTATCTGATGGAACAGTATCCCCAGGCGCGTCGCGCCCTGCACCAGGCGGACTGGCTGGCCGGCCGGCTCTGCGGCCGGTTCGGCTTCAGCGACGAAAACAACTGCCTCAAGCTGGGCTACGATGCGCAGCGGCGCCGCTGGCCCGCGTGGATGGAGCGACTGCCCGTAGCACCAGCCCTGCTGCCGAAAGTGCTGCCACCGGGAACCCTGCTCGGCTCCATCGACGCGGCGGTCGCGGCTGAGCTCGGCTTGTCGCCGTCGACCCGGGTGGCCACCGGCACCACCGACAGCACCGCTGCCTTCCTCGCCACCGGGGCCCGGGAACCGGGCGAAGCGGTCACCTCCCTGGGCTCCACGCTGGTGTTGAAAATCGTCGCCGAAAGGCCGCTGTTCTGCGCCGCCCATGGCGTCTACAGCCAGCGCCTGGGCGACCTGTGGCTGGCCGGAGGCGCATCCAACAGCGGCGGGGCTGCCCTGCTGCAGTATTTTACCGCCGACGAGTTGCAGCAACTGACCCCGCGGCTGCACCCGGAAGCGCCCACGGGGCTGGACTACTACCCTCTCCCGCATTCCGGGGAACGCTTCCCGGTCAACGATCCGGACCTGGCGCCGCGGCTGGAACCGCGCCCCCGCGACCGGCTGTCGTTCCTGCAGGGTATGCTGGAGGGGATGGCACGCATCGAGGCCCGCGGTTACCGGGTGCTGGAGCAGTTGGGTGCGCCGGCGCTGACTTCGGTGCGCACCGTTGGCGGCGGCGCCGCCAATCCCGCTTGGCGCCAGATCCGGGAACGGCTGCTCCAGGTCCCGCTGATCGAGCCGCGGCACAACCAAACCGCCTACGGCGCGGCCCTGCTGGCCAAGCAGGCACTGCAATGACACGCTCCGGGAGGCGCGTTCAGGCCAGGGTCTCACCCAACCGACGCACCCCTTCCTCAAGCTTCTCCATGGAGGTGGTATAGGCGAAACGCACCTGGCGGCCGGCGTGATGGGTGCCGAAATCGGTGCCCGGAGTGAGCGCCACGCCGATGCGTTCCAGCAGCTCCCGGCAGAACCTGAAGCTGTCGTCGGTAAAGCGACCGCAGCCGGCGTACACATAAAAGGCACCGTCGGGCGTTACCGGCACCTCGAAACCGATCTCCTGCAACGCCGGCACCAGGTAGTCCCGGCGGCGCTGGAACTCCTGCCGGCGCGCCTCCAGAATCGCCAAAGTCTCGGGCTCGAACGCCGCCAGCGCGGCGTATTGGGCCGGCGTCGGCGCCGACAGAAACAGGTTCTGGGCCAGCTTGTCCAATGCCGGCACGTATTCGGCCGGCGCGACCACCCAGCCGAGCCGCCATCCGGTCATACCGAAATACTTCGAAAAGCTGTTGATGACGAAGATGTCGTCGGCGACAGCGAGTGCCGAAGTGGATTCGGTGCCGTAGGTCAGTCCCTGATAAATCTCATCCAGGATCACGTGCACACCGTGTTGCGCCGCATGCTCATGGATGGCACGCAGCTCGCCCGGATCCAGCAGCGTGCCGGTGGGATTCGACGGCGAGGCCAGCAGAACGGCCCTCGTACGCGCCGACCAATTCTCGCCCAATTGGCGCGCCGTGGGCTGGTAGCCGGTGCGCGCGGCCACCGGCACCGCCACGGGCACGGCGTCCACCAGGTGCACGAAGTTACGGTTGCACGGGTAGCCGGGGTCGGTCATCAGCACCTCGGCGCCGGGATCAACCAGCGTCGCCAGCACCAGCTGCAGGGCGCCGGAAGCGCCCGGGGTAACCAGGATGCGCTCCGGATCCACATCCAGGGCGAACTGGCGCTCGTAAAACTCGGCGATCGCCCGGCGCAACGGCGCCAGGCCGCGGGCCGGCGTGTAATGGGTGCGCCCGTCGCTCAACGCCCGGCGCCCGGCCTCCACTACCGGCGCCGGCGTGTCGAAGTCCGGCTCCCCCACTTCCATATGAATGATCGAGCGGCCCTGCTCCTCCAGCTCCCGCGCCCGGGCCAGCAGCTCCATGACGCGGAACGGCTGGATCCGCGTCATGCGTTCGGCGACCATCGGTTCAGGAGTATCGTTCATTCACCCCGCTCGTCGTTCGGTCGCGGCGTTGGTGTGCAGGCGCCGGAGCAGCGGCAGGTCCAGGTAGGTGCCGCCCTCGGCGTTGCCTGCCAGCACCCGAAACGGCCGCCCCGGCTCCCCGAACTGATCGACGACCAGCGCCGCGCCGGCGAAGTTCTGGCCGCGGGTATAGTCGTTGACCGCCACCACCGTAGTCAGGCCGGCGCCCAGGGAAGCGAGAATGCCATTGTGGGAGTCCTCGAATGCCAGACAATGGGCGGCATCCAGGCCGAGACCCC
Source organism: Gammaproteobacteria bacterium (assembly GCA_037385045.1). GTDB lineage: Bacteria > Pseudomonadota > Gammaproteobacteria > JASBUN01 > JASBUN01 > JARRNJ01. The sequence goes on from JARRNJ010000042.1 coordinate 8,834, forward strand.
GGAGCGCGTACTGGTAGATATCGGGCGCCGGCTTCTTGGCGGGGACGACGTCGCCGGCGGCGACGAGCTCGAACCAGGATTCGCCGTCAGCGCCCAGGGAATAGCGCAACAGGGCACTGACGTTGGCCGGCGTGGTGGTGGTGGCGATGGCAAGGCGCAGCCCGCCCGCGCGTGCTTCGCCGAGCAGCCGGCGTACGCCCGGGCGCAGGGGAATCGCCCCCGCCGCCAGCATCGCCGTATAGTGCTCGGTCTTGGCCCGGTGCAGGCCGGCGATGAACCCATCCAGATCCGCAGGCGCGCGGAACTCGCTGCGAAACCGGTGCAGATAGTGACGAATGCGCTCCTTGCCGCCGGTCACCTCCAGCAGCCGGCCATAGAGTTCCACCGACCAGTCCCAGTCGAGTCCTGCATCGCGAAAGGCCCGATTGAACGCCACGCGGTGGCCGTCGCGCTCGGTATCGGCCAGCGTGCCGTCCACATCGAAAATCAATGCCTGGAGTTGATGCATGGGCGGAAAGCGGTTTCAGTGGTCCGGCGGCCTAGGATACCGGAACCCCGACGCGGTTGCATGGCGCAGCCCGCAGCGCCCACCCGCGGGCCGGCCGGCCCGTGCTTCGGCCGCCCAGCAAGCCGTTGAGACGGCTACGGATTCGGTGGCCGGCGAAGCGTGCCGTGGGAAGCGTTTGTTGCAGCCCCTGGCGTATTTTGATATAGAAGCGGACTTGATTTTCGCATGCAGTACCTATTTCGGGAGTTGGACCCATGCCGCAGGCAAAAAAGAAGACCGTGAAGGCTTCTAAGACGACCGCCGGAACCAAGGCGACGGCCAAAACCAAGGCGAGCGCCAAGAGCAAGGCAAGCGCCAAGAGCAAGGTAACCACCAAGGCCAAGGCAACGGCCAAGAAGACCAGCGCGAAAAAAGCCACCGCGTCGACGGCCAAGAAAACCGCCAAGGCCCCGGCGAAGACGGCCAAGCGGGCCGCCGCCGCAACGAAAACGGGCGCACCTGCCAACGAGGGCACTCTGGTAGCCGGGTTCATGCCTTATATGCCGAAAAAGGGCGAAGAATACATGAGCCCGGAGCAGGAGGACCATTTCCGGGGACTGCTGCGGGCATGGAAACGGGAGCTGATGGAAGAAGTGGACCGCACCGTGCACCACATGCAGGACGAAGCGGCGAACTTTCCCGACCCCAATGACCGCGCCACCCAGGAATCGGAGTTCAGCCTCGAGCTGCGCGCGCGCGACCGGGAGCGCAAACTGATCAAAAAGATTGACGAGGCGTTGAACCGCATCGACATCGGCGAATACGGCTTCTGCTGTGCATTGACTGCAAGACCCTGGACGAGATCCGCGAAAAGCAGATGGGCTGATCCCTTGTCCGGGCGGCTTATGCCGTCCGGTTTCCGCGGCCGACGCACAGCAACGGCGAATCCATGGACGTGTTAGAGGCAATCACGGGACGGGCTTCGACGCGCGCGTTCCTGGACACCCCGGTAAGCCCCGCCACGGTGTCCGCGGTGTTGGACGTGGCGCGCTGGGCCCCGTCCGGTGTCAACACCCAGCCGTGGCACGTGGCGGTGATCGGCGACGAAAACCGGCGCCGCATCAGCCGTGCCATCGTCCAGGCCCGCGAGGCCGACACCCCGCCCAATCCCGACTACGACTACTATCCCAGACAGTGGCGGGAACCGTACAAAACCCGGCGCCTGCGCTGCGGGCTGGCCCTCTACGGCGCCCTGGACATCGCCCGAAACGACCGCGCCGCCCGCAAAGCGGCATGGTACCGCAACTACTCATTTTTCGGCGCCCCGGTCGGCCTGCTGTTCTTCATCGACCGCGACCTGACCACGGGCTCCTGGCTGGACATGGGCATGTTCCTGCAGAGCGTGATGCTCGCCGCCCGCAGCCACGGTCTGGCCACCTGCCCCCAGGCCTCGCTGGCGGAATATCCCGATCTGGTTCGCGGCATTCTGCAGCTGCCCCCCAGCCGCGCCCTCGTCTGCGGCATAGCGCTCGGCTATGCTGATGCCAATGCGCCAGTCAACCGCTACCGCACCGAGCGGGAACCGGTCGAGGCGTTCACCCAGTGGTTTGACTGAGTTTCCGACGAGAACCGGATCGGCTTGAGCACCCAAACCCCGGAGTCCCACCCCTATCGGGGCCGCTTTGCCCCGTCGCCCACCGGAGCGCTGCATATCGGCTCCCTGGTCACCGCCGTGGGCAGTTACCTGCAGGCCCGGGTCCACGGCGGAGACTGGCTGGTACGCATCGAGGATCTGGACCCGCCGCGCGAGAAACCGGGTGCGGCCGACCGGATGCTGCGCACCCTGGAAGCATTCGGGATGCTTTGGGACGGCGAAGTCCGCTATCAGAGCCGGCGTTCCGAAGCCTATGAATACGCCCTCGACCGGCTGCGCCGGGAGGGCCTCACCTATCCCTGCGCCTGCAGCCGCCGGGAGATCAGCGAACGCCAAAACGCAGGCGGCGGGCCGCTGATCTACCCGGGCACCTGCCGCCGCGGGCTGCCCCCCGGGCGGCGCCCGCGTGCCTGGCGGGTGCTCACCGACGCCGACCCGCTCCAGTTCACCGACCGCATTCAGGGACATCGGGTCTCGCGCCTGGATCAGGAATGCGGCGACTTTGTCATCCGCCGCGCCGACGGGTGGTTTGCCTACCAGCTCGCAGTGGTGATCGATGACGCGGACCAGGGCATTACCGAGATCGTGCGCGGATGTGACCTGCTGGAGTCAACGCCGCGGCAGATCCACCTGCAACGGCTGCTGGGACTGGCGACGCCGGACTATGCTCACCTGCCGCTGGTGCTCGACGAGCACGGACACAAACTCAGCAAACAGGACCGGGCCGCACCGGTGGACCCCCGGCGGCCCGGCCAGGCACTGTACCGGGCGCTGGCGTTCCTGGGCCAGTCGCCACCTTCCGGGTTGACCGGCGCCGGTGTCGAGGTGTTGTGGGCCTGGGCCCTGGAACACTGGCAGCTGCGGCGGGTGCCGCCGGTGGGTGGACGCCCCGACCAGGGCTGAGATTCACGTATTTACGTGATTAAACAAGGCGAAATAACTTAATAATAACTTATATTATTATACAATGTATTGATCTGTTTGTTTTTTAACATATTGCTTCAAGCGTTATGGTTTCACTCATTTCGAGAACTCTACTCCATTAGACTGATTCATAATGGAATTACAGTTTTGCAGACGCTCGAAGATGTGGGGACCGCGCCGCTCCGTTGCGCCACATGCCGTGGCGTCGGTGGCCCCGGATGAATCCATAAAATAGTTCCGGTAGTGTTACGCTCTGTAACACGGGGTGCTACCCTACCGGGTATGCTTGGACCGAGCGAACCTGACAAACATCTCGACCGGGTCATCCTGCTGTTCATGCTGGCCCTGTTGCTGTTCGCATCGCCGCTGGTGGCGTGGTGGTCGGCACCCGGGCGCCCCTGGTTCTTGCCCTACCTGCTGTGGCTGCTGGTGATTGTGCTGGGCCTGTGGCTGCAGTGGAGGCGGCGTGAATGACCACCCTCCAGCTCACCGCCCTGTTTGCCATCGGCGTGAGCTATCTGCTGATCCTGTTTCTCATTGCTCACATCACCGAACGCGGCTGGCTGCCGGAACGGCTGATCCGGCACCCGGCCATCTACGTGCTCTCCCTGGGCGTCTACGCCACCTCCTGGAGCTTCTACGGCAGTGTCGGGTTCGCCCAGTCGCAGGGATACAACTTCCTGACCATCTATCTCGGCGTGACGCTGGCCTTCGTGCTGGCCCCGGTGGTGCTGCAGCCGGTGCTGCGCCTGACCCGCGAGTTCCAGCTCTCGTCGCTGGCTGACGTATTTGCATTTCGCTATCGAAGCCAGCTGGTCGGCGTTCTGGTTACCGTGTTCATGCTGGCCGGCTCCCTTCCCTACCTGGCCCTGCAGATCCGTGCCGTGACCGAGTCGGTGCGCGTGTTGACCGACGAGGTTGCGCCGGCCGAGCTCGCTTTCATCTTCTGCGCGACCCTCACGCTGTTCGCCATTCTGTTCGGCGCGCGTCACACGTCCGCCCGGGAAAAACACCAGGGACTGGTGGTGGCCATCGCCTTCGAATCCCTGGTCAAGGTCACGGCGCTGATGGCCGCCGGGCTGTTCGCAGTATTCGGCGTCTTCGGCGGACCGGGAGGACTCGGGCAATGGCTGCAGCAGCACCCGGAGGCGGTCGAGGCGCTGTATGCGCCCGTTCGCGACGGCCCGTGGACCACCTTGCTGCTGTTGTCGTTCGCCGCCGCGTTCCTGCTGCCGCGCCAGTTTCACATGACGTTCACGGAAAACTTTCATGAGCGCTCGCTTTCGGTGGCCAGTTGGGCCTTTCCCCTGCTGCTGCTGTTGTTGAACGTGTCCATCCCGCCGCTGTTGTGGGCGGGCATGGCCCGCGACCTGTCGACCAGCCCGGATTACTATGTTCTGGGCATCACCCTGAACAGCGGCTCGACCGTGCTGCCGGCATTGGTGTTCCTGGGCGGGCTTTCGGCGGCCAGCGCCATGATGATCGTCACCAGCCTGGCGCTTTCCTCCATGTGCCTGAACCACCTATTACTACCGGCGAGCTACCCGGATCCGCAGGTGGATCTGTTCCGCTGGCTGCTGTGGGGACGGCGCATGATCATCGCCGTCATTATCATGCTGGGCTACGGGTTCTACCTGCTGCTGGAACACAACCAGGGGCTGGTACAGCTGGGCCTGATCTCGTTCGTGGCGGTGGCGCAGTTCCTGCCCGGCGTGGTCGGGCTGCTGTACTGGCGGCGGGCCACCCGCTTCGGTTTCGTCGCCGGCCTGCTCGGCGGCGGCGCGGTCTGGGCCCTGGCGCTGCTCGTGCCCCTGCTGCAGCATTCGGGGATGCTCGGCACCCGCCTGGAACTCGAGCCGTGGATGGACCAACTGCGCCTGGGCAAGTGGGACTTCGCCACCTTCTGGTCGCTGGCGGTCAACGGTGTATTGTTCGTCGTCGGTTCGCTGCTCACCCGGCCGAGTCCGGAAGAGGAGGAAGCCGCGCTGGCCTGCAGCCGCGAAACCATGGCGCCGCCGCCGGGGGTGGTGGACGCCAACTCACCGGCGCAGTTCGAACAGCGCCTGGCCCGCATCATCGGCGATGACGCGGCACGGCAGCAGGTCAGCCAGGCGTTGGCGGACCTGCGCATGAGCCGCGGCGAGCGGCGTCCCAACGAGCTCGGACGCCTGCGCGAACGAATCGAACGCAACCTTTCGGGACTCCTGGGACCCCTGCTGGCACGCATGATCGTGGACCAGCGCCTGGCCACGGACCACAAAGCCCAACTGGCCCTGTCCACCAACGTGCGCTTCATCGAGCAGCGCCTGGAGGCCTCCAACACGCGGCTGCAAGGGCTGGCCGCCGAACTCGACACCTTGCGTCGCTACCACCGTCAGATCCTCCAGGACCTGCCCCTCGGGGTGTGCTCGCTGGGAGCCGACCAGCAGATCGTGATATGGAACCTGGCCATGGAGCTGTTGTCCGGGATCGAACGGCGCACGGCGGTGGGCGCCTGCCTCTCGGACTTGCCGGCGCCCTGGGGCGGGTTGTTGAGCGGCTTCCTGGATACCCGCGACCGTCACGTCCGCAAACGGCGCATCGACCACGACGGCCATACCCGCTGGTTCAACCTGCACCAATCGTCCATCGAGGACCCGGGCAGCGGCCTTGCCGGCAAAGGCGGCACGGTACTGCTGATCGAAGACCTGACCGACCTGCAGACCCTGGAGGCGGAACTGGCTCACAGCGAACGCCTGGCCTCCATCGGACGCCTGGCCGCCGCCGTGGCCCACGAAATCGGTAACCCGGTGACCGGCATCGCCTGCCTGGCCCAGAACCTGCGCGAGGATTGTGATACGGCGCCGGTGCAGAAAGACCTCGACCAGATTCTGACTCAGACCGCCCGCATCAGTGAAATTGTCCAGGCGCTGGTCAACTTCAGCCACGGCGGCACCGTCAGCGAACACCAAGCCGCGCCCCTTTGCTTGAAGGAATGCATTGACGACGCTATCCGGCTGATCCGGTTATGCCGCTCGGGCAAACGCGCCGAGATCGCCAGCGAGTGCCCGGCCGATCTGACGGTTTTCGGCGACCGCCAGCGGCTGTCACAGGTGTTCGTAAACCTGCTTAGCAACGCCTGCGATGCATCGCAGCCCGGCGACCGGGTCGAAGTGGTGGCGCGGGTATCCACGCGCGGCGTAGCGATTGAGATCTGTGATCAGGGGCCGGGAATTCCCGCCGAACTGCGGCAGCGGGTGTTCGAACCGTTCTTCACCACCAAGCCCCCGGGCGAGGGAACCGGCCTCGGCCTGCCGATGGTATACAACATCGTCCAGCAGCACGGCGGCAGCGTCGCCCTCCAGCCTGCAGAGCAAGGCGGAACGCGGGTGGAAATCCTTCTGCCGAACAGCGTCCCGGCGCGCCCGGCGGCCCGCTCCAACGACATGGTGGACCCGGTATGAACCAGATACTGATCGTCGAGGACGAAGCCGTCATTCGCGCCGCCCTGCAACGGCTGCTCGAGCGGCACGGGTACCAGGCAATTGAAGCGGGCGGCCTCAGTCAGGCCCTGGAACTGCTGGCGGCACAGCCGCCGGATCTCATCATCGCCGACCTGCGGCTGCCCGACGGCACCGGCACCGAGCTCATCGGCCGCGCCGACGAGGTGCCGGTGCTGATCATGACCAGCTATGCCAGTGTCCGCTCCGCGGTGGAGTCCATGAAAGCGGGGGCCGTGGACTACATTGCCAAGCCGTTCGACCACGACGAGATGCTGCTGCTGGTCAAGCGTGTTCTGCGTCAGCGGGCGCTGGAGAAGAACCACGCTTTGCTCAAGAGTGAGTTGTCGCACCACTATCCGGTCGCCGGGATGGTGGGCCGGTGCCCCGCCATGCAGGCGGCTTTTGAACGTGTCCACCGGGTCGCGCCGACCGATGCCACGGTGCTGATCCTCGGGGAATCGGGCACCGGCAAGGAGCTGATCGCCAGGGCACTGCACGAGCACAGCAACCGGCGCGAACGCCCCTTCGTCACCGTGAACTGCGCCGCCATCCCCGACGGCTTGATCGAATCCGAGCTGTTCGGGCATGAGAAAGGCGCTTTCACCGGCGCGGTGGACCGGCGCCACGGTCTGGTGGAAGCAGCCAACGGCGGCACCCTGTTCCTGGACGAAATCGGCGAGCTGCCGGCCGCCGCCCAATCGCGCCTGTTGCGCGTATTGCAGGAAGGTGAAATCCGCCGGGTCGGCGCCGATCAGCCCCGCCACGTGGACATCCGCCTGATCGCCGCCACCCACCGTAATCTCGCCCGCCAAGTGGAGAACGGACAGTTCCGCGACGATCTCTACTTCCGCCTGCGGGTAGTAGAAATCGGTCTGCCGCCGCTGCGGGAACGGGGCAAGGATCTCGAAGACCTGGCGGCGTTCCTGCTGGACAAGGCCTGCCGCCGCCTCAACCGCTCGCGCCTGCAGTTCGCCGGCGCGAGCCTGCGCTGCCTGCAGGCGCACGCCTGGCCGGGCAACGTGCGCGAGCTGGAAAACGCCATCGAGCGCGCGGTTATTCTGTGCGACGGCGATACCGTGACTCCGGACCTGCTGGGCATCGACAACGGCAACGCCAGCGGCGACAATCGTGCGGGCGACGGCCGGCCGGAGCTGTCGCTGGATCAGTATTTCATTCGCTTCGTGCGCCAGAACGAGCGCACCATGACCGAAACCGAGCTCGCGCGTCGGCTCGGAATCAGCCGCAAGACCCTCTGGGAGCGGCGCCAACGGCTCGGCATTCCACGACGGCGGGAACTCTCATGAACGGCTCAGCGTCCCAGGACCCATTCGTACAGGCCTACGGCGGCAGCTTCGTCAACATGCTGCGTTGGGAACAACTGGAACGTCTGTGGCAGACAATCCGCCGCCGGACCGACCGGGACTGGTACCTGTACGCGGTGGGTGAGGCCCCGCCCACCGAACCGGCGGACCCGGAACAGCTGCAGCGTTTCCTGGACGAAGTCGACGCACTGCTGCGCCGCGAACACGACGAGGACTACTGCGGCATCGTCTATGCCGACGATCCGGAGCAACCACATTACGTCAAGATCTATGACCCCAACAATCTCGGCTCCGTGTGTGGCTCCAGCGGCGCCCCGCCACCGTTTCCCGGCTGGATACTGTCGACCCTGCGCCCCGTGGATCTCAACGTTGCCTTGCCGCCGCCCGGCAACCGCCGGCGCTGGTGGAAGAGATTGTTCGGCGCCTGAGTTCCCACTCCCCGCATCGCGGTAGCCGCGCCTGCATCTGCGGCCGTTACGAATTTACCCACCAATACCGTTACGATGCGTAACGAACCCCCCGATATATCTTCTGTTTCACGTTAATAGATAGCCTTAATTTACTGTTTTTATTGATTCGCCGGCTGCGGCATGAATCTCGCAGTAAGACCGCTCGTGGTCGGAGGCCACCGCAGCTCATCCGGCAATGCCACGGGTTGGGTCGCGCTCACAAAACGCCAATTAGAAACGAAGGTGACGCTTATGGATGCGAAAATCGTTTGGCTGTTCGTATTCGTTGCGTTGTACTGGGGCTACTGCATCTTCTGGGGAGTAAAAGGTGCATTGTCGGCCAGGACCGCATCGGATTATTTCATCGCCGGCCGCAGGATTTCCCTGTGGGTATTCGTGCTGGCGGCCACTGCCACGTCATTCTCGGGCTGGACTTTCATGGGCCATCCCGGGCTGCTCTACCGGGACGGCTTCCAGTACGCCTATGCGTCATTCTACGCCATCACCATTCCATTTACGGGCGTCATCTTTCTCAAACGACAGTGGATGCTGGGCAAGCGCTTCGGGTTTGTCACGCCCGGTGAGATGCTCTCCAGCTACTTCAAGTCCGACGCCATCCGCCTGCTGACGGTACTGGTGGCGCTGATCTTCTCGGTGCCCTATCTCGGCATCCAGCTGCGCGCTTCCGGTTTCCTGTTCAACGTCCTCACCGACGGCATGCTCGGTGTCGAAGCCGGCATGTGGCTGCTCTCGGCAGTGGTGCTGATCTACGTCGCCTCGGGCGGCCTGCGGGCGGTGGCCTACGTGGACACCATGCAGGCCATTTTGCTGGCTCTGGGTATCGTGGTGATCGGCATCATCGCGCTAAACGCCGTCGGCGGCTGGGACCGTCTGAACCAGGGCATCGCCGCCCTGGCGCAATTCGATCCCAAGCGGACACCGGACGGCTACAGCCATTACATCGCCATTCCCGGCGTGATCCAGTTCGTCAGCGCCGGGCCCAGCGCCACCGGCGGCGCCTGGACCGGCATGATGGTCCTGACCTACATGTTCGCCCTGATGGGCATTCAGTCGGCTCCGGCATTTTCCATGTGGGCCTTCTCCAACCACAGCCCCAAGCCGTTCGCGCCCCAGCAGGTCTGGGCCTCTTCGTTCGGCATCGGTCTGATCCTGATGGTGTTCACGGCCATGCAGGGCCTGGGGGCGCACTTTCTCGGCGCCGATCTCAAGTTCATGGCCGCTCACCCGGACCTGGTCAACAACGTCATGGGGGCCGGCCTGCAGGGCAAGGACCTCATGGCGTCGGCCGGCAAGCAAGGCATGCTGGTGCCGCAGCTGATCCACTTGATGTCGGGCACCGCGCCCTGGCTGGTGGGGCTGCTGTCGGTGTGCGCCCTGGCGGCGATGCAGTCCACCGGCGCCGCCTACATGTCCACCGCCGGCGGCATGCTGACCCGGGACGTGCTCAAACGTTACCTGATGCCCAACGCCACCCATGCCCAGCAGAAGCTGTGGGGCCGGGTTGGCGTGGCGGTCATCGTGCTGGCCGCCCTGGTGGTGGCCACCCATGCCACCGACGCCCTGGTGCTGCTGGGCGGCCTGGCGGTCGCCTACGGCTTCCAGATGTGGCCGGCGCTGATCGCTGTCTGCTGGTGGCCGTGGCTGACCCGCCAGGGCGTGACCGTCGGCCTGATCGCCGGCCTCATTGCCGTGACCCTGACCGAAAGTATCGGCCAGCAGTGGTTCGGCATCCACGCGTGGGGACGCTGGCCGTTGACGATGCATTCCGCCGGTTGGGGCATTTTCTTCAATCTCGGGCTGGCCATCATCGTTTCGGCCGTCACTCAGAATCGGACCGACACCGAGCACCGGATGACGTTCCACAACTTCCTGCGTGAACATGCCACGCTGTCGCCGGCCAAGAAAAAGCTGGTCCCGACCGCCTGGATCGTCACCCTGTTGTGGTTCTTCTTCGGCATCGGTCCCGGCGCGGTCATCGGCAACACCATCTTCGGCAACCCCAATGACGCCACCACCTGGACCTTCGGCATGCCGTCGATCTGGGCCTGGCAGCTGTTGTGGTGGGCGCTTGGCGTGGGAATGATGTGGTTCCTGGCCTACAAGATGGAAATGTCCACGGTACCGGAGCGCGAAGTGGTGGCCCTGCACGAGGACATCGGCGACGTCCACCTGGATGTGGAAAAGCCCTAGGGCGCCCCGAGGAGCGGGGGAAGGGGTTGCCCTTCCCCCGCCCTCCTCCGAACCGGCAACGAGGTGTCACAATGGTCTATTTTACGGTCTCGGTCCTGGTGCTGGCTGCGCTACTGTTCATACCGGTCAGCCGGATGATCTGGGTGCTCAGCGTCCGCCGCCTGCAGCGCAGGATGAACGTGAAACTGGGGGACGACGGCGTCCGCGGCCAACTGGCGCGGGCGCGATTCCTGGCGGTACTGGTGAGCCTGCTGTTCTCGTTCCTGTTCAACCTGAACCTGTTGGGAATGCCCGGCCATGGATGAGCGTGCGTATCGAGTGTTGATGGTGATCGCCATCGTGCTCACCGTGGCCTGGGTGGGCTGGTCCGCCTATGACGGCTTCTGGGGTAACCGGCACCCGGGCGACCTGGCCTACCATGCCGGCAACAACGCCTTCGAGGACGGCCAATACGGTAAGGCGCTGCAGGACTATGACCAGGCGCTGAGAGAAAACCCGGGACACTTGTGGGCGCTGCGTGGAAAGGCCCGCGCACTGATGCAACTGCAGCGCTACGATGAAGCCCTGCGGACGTTCAATAGGGCTATCCGGGCCGAGCCCGCTTTCGCCGCCGCCTACGCCAACCGCGGCATCCTCCTGGACCGTATGGGTCGTTACCAAGCCGCGATCGGGGACTACGAACACGCGTTGCAGCTGGATCCGTCACTGGCCGACGGGCCGGGTTGGCTGACCCGGTTTCTGCGGCTGCAGCCGCAGAAACCGCCGACCATCGCCGACCGCGCCCGCTACCTGCGGGCCGAGCTGCGCAAACCGGCCGGCGAGCGCAAGCTGCGCATGCCGGAACAGGACGCCAAGCAGCGCCCCTACAAGATGTAGGCGGGGTGGCCCGGCGGCGTGGCTGTCAGATCAGTTGGAAAATATCGACGAACAGAACGCGCAGGCAGAACAGCAAGGCGATGGCGCCGAACAACAAGTGCCCGGTATCGGACTCCCCCTCGGCATCACGATAGGTGAGCCCGTGCCAGGCAACGATGCCGGTAACGACCACGAACACGATACTCAGCAACATCGCACCCATCCCGTTTGTCCGCCCCAGGCCGGTGCGCGCCCGTCCGCAGGGTCAATAACATGGAGGAAAATAACACTGGTCGAGGAACGGCAACAAGTGGCCTGCCGCGCCCGCGGCCGCAATCAGGACCCACAGGGCGAGTGCCAGCAGCGCCAGGTAGACCCCGCCCTTGATGCGGGCGGGGGACCCCTCCCGGCCCGGACCCGCCGATTGGCACTGGTCCTGGCGCTGCGCCAGCACCCGGCGCGTAAACTGCCGCACCCAGGGCGGCACCGCCGCTTCGAACATATAGGCGGCAAACCACCGCTCGATGGTCCGGGTGGGCGCAGGCCGTCCGAACCACTCGCGGTGAGCCAGTTCGAAGACCTGAAATTCGGTGATGTCCAGTACCGCCGCGGCGTCGAGGACCGCTTGCACGTCGGCGGGCACCGGCTCACCCAACAGCCAGGACATTCCCATGGCGCGCCTCACAGCAACCGTGTCCGCCGCAGCCGGGCGGCGGCAACCATCCATCGGCAAATTACCGGTTAATATTCCAATCGAGTATAGCCAATCGCCCGGTCGGCATCCGATTCCGGGCACGGCTGCCACCGGCCCGCGCCAATGACTGACACGACCGATATCAACTTCGACGAACTGGCCCGGCTGGAGCCTTTCAGCCGCCTTGACCGGGAAACGTGGAATGCCGTCGTCGCGGCAGGACGGTGCCAAACCTCGCGCGGCGGTGAATTCCTCTACCGTGCCGGCGAACCCTATCACGACCGGGTCTACCTGCTGGTCCAGGGGCGCGTTGAGCTGCGTCGGGCCAACGGTGAAGTCGAGCGCGTTGGCCCCGGTTCAGTGCTCGGCCTGGCCAATTATCTCGATAGTCAGCCCCACTCCACCACTGCGGTCACGCTGGAGGACAGCGCGGTGCTGGAGCTGGACGCCGCCGCGCTGCGCGGCCTGGAACTGCGCCACCCGCCGTTGTTCGATGCCTTCAACCACATCATCGCCGAACGGATCCGCCAGCGCAGTATCGCTCCCCGGGCCAGCACCGGCGCGCTGGCTCAGCCGGTCCGCGCGGTCATGAAGGCACCGCTTGCCACCTGCGGCCCGGAGATTTCCCTGGCCGAGGCGTTGAAGACCATGCGCGAGCGCAAGATCGGCAGCCTCGGCGTACGCCGGGAGAACGGTGAACTGCTGGGTATTCTCACCTGCTCGGGGCTGTCCGAGGCGCTGGCGCTGAAGGGTGCGGCGCCCGAGAGCAGCGTCATGCAGGCCGCCTGTGAGACGCCGCGCACCGTCGCGCCCGGCGCGCCCCTGTGGCAGGCCGAAGAGACGCTACAGCGGTACGGCGTAAAGTACGTGGTGGTGGTCGAAGACGGCGCACCCCTCGGCATGGTCTCGCAAACCGATATCCTGCATGCCCTGATCCGGTCCCAATCGCGCGCGGTCAACCGGGCGCTCGAGGCCACGGGACTGGAAACTCTGGCGCGGCTCTACGCCCGCCTGCATGAGGTCGCCGCCGACGCGCGGGACAGCAATCGGCTGCCGAGCCGCGCGGTGGGGGCCCTCACCGACGTGCACCTGGCCATACAGCGCCGCTGCGTGGAGCTGACCTTGCAGGACCGGGCACCGGCGCCACGGGCCTACGCAGTGCTGATCATGGGTTCCGGCGGGCGCGGCGAAATGTTGCTGGATCCGGACCAGGACAACGGGCTGGTCATTGCCGACGCCGGAGGCGCGCTGACACAGACCGAACAGCGCTGGTTCATGGACTTCGCCGAGGCTCTCAACCGCAACCTCGCCGAAATCGGCTATGCATTGTGCCGCGGCGACATCATGGCCCGTAACCCACTGTTTAACAAGACACTCAACGAGTGGAAACAACAGGTCAGCCATCTCGCCGCCTATCCCAACCAGAAAGCGGCGCGCTGGTCCAATATCGTGTTCGATTTCGACACCCTGCACGGTGACTCCGCCCTGACCACGCAGCTGCGCCGGCATCTGCTCACCGAATTGAAAGACAACCATGCGTTGCTGGAGTTCATGGTGGAGGACGACGCCGAAGGACGGCCCCCGCTGGGTCTGTTCAACCGCCTGTTGACCGGCAGCGCGGGCGAGGCGAAGGGCAAGATCGACATCAAGCGCAACGGCCTGCGGCTGGTGGCCGATGCCGCCCGCGTCTATGCCCTGAGCGCGGGAATCCGCAGCGGCAATACGGTGGAACGGCTGCACAACCTCGTACGCCAGGGCGTGTTGAGCGCCGACCTGGTGGATTCGGTCACCGCCGCCTACGAGGAATTGCTGGACCTGTTGCTCGGCCACCAGATCGCCCAGCGGCGCTCCGGCACGCCATTGGACAAATTCATCAGTCCGGACGCGTTATCGAGCCGGGAACGGGACGCTCTGCGCACCTCCCTGCGGGCGGTGAAACGTCTGCAGGATCAACTGCAGGGCCGGTTCGGACGCTCGGCTTTCTAACCCTGGGGGCGGTGCGGATATGGGGCAGTGGTTTGACCGGCTACGAAATAGGGTGCGCACCCGCGCTGCCGCCGGCCGCGCCCAGGACGACCCGCGCCTGGAACAGCTCAGGCAGCGCTGCCGTTCGGTGACACCCCGCACCATCGTCACGCAACCGGTGGAACGGGCACGCTTCGTATCCATCGACACCGAAACCACCGGCCTGCACGCCTATTCCGGCGACGAAATCGTCGCTGTCGCCCTATTGGAGCTGAAGGGACTGGAACCCACCGGCCGGCAGTTTACGGCACTGGTAAATCCGAAACGCCCGATCCCTCCCGACTCCACTGCGATCCACGGCATCCGTGACGCCGACGTGCGCGACGCGGCGGACATTAATACTCAAATTATGGATATCGTGGAATTCATCGGCGACGCCGTGGTAGTGGGTCACCACGTCGACTTTGACGTTCGTTTTCTCAACAAAACGCTACACCGCCTGGTAGGATGCCGGCTGCGCAACCCCTGTCTGGATACCATGCTGATGTACCTGGGCCAAAGCGGGCGCATGGGGCACTATACTCTGGAAGATGTGGCGCAATACTGTCGGGTTCCGGTCACTGATCGGCACACGGCCTACGGCGATGCCCGCACGGCAATGGAGTGCTTCGTTGCGCTGGCGCGGCGTCTCGTCAAACCAGATCAGCCGGTATCCCGACTGATCGAGCAGCAGCAAACCGACGAATTTCTATAGGTCCGGCGGTCGGTGCGCCCCGACAAACATTGAACCGCGGCGGCGTCCCGGCGAGAATGACACATTGGAACCGAAAACCGCGGGCAGCAACAGCCAGCCCTGGGTCGCCCGCTCTGCGGGTAATCGTAGGGCACCGAGTAACTTGGCCCTGCGCCACGAGGGAGCCGGACCTGGCACCCGCGTCGAACGACGGCGGTGCGACTCGGCAGCGACAGCGGTCAACGTTTCATGTGGAGGATCAGTACCCGGCGCGAACCGGCGGCAAAAGCACGGCCCGACCCGACATCGGGGCATACCTTCGGCAAAGCGCCGGGACGCCGACAACCGTCAACAAGAAACTCCGCGGCATGGCCCCGACATGGGCATGCCAGAACCGGAGATAAGGGAGACCTTGCAATGTCCGAGAAAGTCTACGACATCCCTTCAGATATCGTTGCCCACGCACACATCGACGAGAAGCGTTACCAGGAAATGTACCGCCGCTCGGTCGACGAACCGGAAGCCTTCTGGGCCGAGCAGGCTGAAGAGTTCCTGACCTGGTCCAAGCCCTGGGACAAGGTCATGGACTACAGCTTTGACCCCAATGACCTGCACATCAAATGGTTCTCGGGGGCCAAGCTCAACGCGGCTTACAATTGCATCGACCGCCACCTGGAAACACGCGGTGACCAGATTGCCCTGCTCTGGGAAGGCGACGACCCGAACGATGACAAGAAGATCACCTACCGCGAGTTGCACGAGCATGTCTCGAAGCTGGGCAACGTGCTCAAGGAGCGCGGCGTCAAGAAGGGTGACCGTGTATGCATTTACATGCCGATGATCCCGGAAGCGGCCTTTGCCATGCTGGCGTGCGCGCGTATCGGCGCGGTGCACTCGGTGGTGTTCGGCGGTTTTTCTCCCGAATCGCTGAAAGACCGGATCCTCGACTCGGATTGCCGTGTGGTGATCACCGCCGACGAAGGCGTGCGCGGCGGGCGCGCCGTGCCGCTGAAGAACAATACCGACAAGGCATTGCTGGAGTGCCCCGATGTGCATACCGTGCTCACGGTGCGGCGCACGGGCGGCGACGTGGTCTGGCACGACAATCGCGACCTCTGGTACCACGAGGCAATGGACAAGGCGTCGGCCGACTGTCCGGCGGAGGAAATGGACGCCGAGGATCCGCTGTTCATCCTCTACACCTCCGGTTCCACCGGCAAACCCAAGGGTGTGCTGCACACCACCGGCGGCTACATGGTCTATGCCGCCATCACCCACAAGTACACCTTCGACTACCAGGAAGGCGAGGTCTTCTGGTGCTCGGCCGACGTCGGCTGGGTGACGGGGCATACGTACATTGTCTACGGGCCGCTCGCCAACGGCGCCATCAGCGTGATGTTCGAAGGGGTGCCCACCTATCCGGACGCTTCACGCTTCTGGCAGGTATGCGACAAACACAACGTCAACACTTTCTACACCGCCCCCACCGCGATCCGCGCGCTGATGCGCGAGGGCGACGAGCCGGTAAAGAAGACCTCGCGCAAGAGCCTGCGCATCCTCGGCACCGTGGGCGAACCGATCAACCCGGAGGCGTGGGAATGGTATTACCATGTCGTCGGCGACAGCCGCTGCCCGGTGGTGGACACCTGGTGGCAAACCGAAACGGGCGGGCACATGATCACGCCGCTGCCCGGGGCCACCAAGCTCAAGCCGGGTTCCGCGTCAATGCCGTTCTTCGGCGTGGTACCGGCGATCGTGGACGACCAGGGCAACGTTCAGGAAGGCGCCTGCGAGGGCAACCTGGTGATCACCCGTTCGTGGCCCGGACAGATGCGCACCGTCTACGGCGATCACCAGCGCTTCGTGGACACCTATTTCAAGGCCTATCCCGGCAGTTACTTCACCGGCGACGGCGCCAAGCGCGACAAGGACGGCTATTACTGGATCACCGGCCGGGTCGACGACGTGCTCAACATCTCCGGCCACCGGTTGGGTACAGCGGAGGTGGAGAGCGCCCTGGTGCTGCACGAAGCGGTGGCGGAAGCCGCCGTGGTGGGCTTTCCCCACGAAATCAAGGGTCAGGGCATCTATGCCTACGTGACCCTGGTCAAGGGCGCCGAACCTTCCGATTCCTTGCGCAAGGAACTGGTCACGCTGTGCCGTGCCGAAATCGGCCCCATCGCAACCCCTGATGTCATCCAGTGGGCTCCGGGGCTGCCGAAGACCCGCTCGGGCAAGATCATGCGCCGCATCCTGCGCAAGATCGCGTCGAGCGAAGTGGATTCCCTTGGCGACACCACCACCCTGGCCGATCCGTCGGTGGTGGAAGACCTGGTGAAAAATCGGGCCAGCCAGTAGCGGCCCGGCGACGACATCGGCTGCAACCTGCAGGGCGCTTCGGTGCCCTGCTTTCCTTTGGTGCTCATGATCACGACCAGTCGATTCCAACCGGCCTGGTGGCTGCCGGGACCGCACCTGCAGACCCTCTGGCCCAACCTGCTGCGCCATCCCCGGGTTGCCCTGCGGCGCGAGCGGCTCGAATTGCCCGACGGTGACTTCCTGGACCTGGACTGGACCGCCGGCAGCCGGGGACCCGTGGCGTTGATCCTGCACGGCCTGGAAGGCTCGAGCCGTTCGCCCTACGCCGCCGGACTGCTGAACGCGCTGCATCGGCGCGGCTGGCGCGGCGTAGTGATGCACGCCCGGGGATGCAGTGGCGAACCCAACCGCCTGCCGCGGCGCTATCACGCCGGGGACACCGCCGATCTGGACTATTGCCTGCGGGAACTGCGCCGGCGCGAGCCGCACACGCCGCTGGCGGTGGTCGGTTATTCACTCGGCGGCAGCGTGTTGCTCAACTGGCTTGCCGAAACGTCAACGCCGCGCCAGATCGCCGCGGCTGTGGCCGTATCCGTGCCGTTCCGCCTCGGGGCCACCGCCGACCGCCTCGAACGGGGCTTTTCGCGCCTCTATCAACGGGCGCTGCTGCGCAGCCTTTACCGCGCCGTCAGCGCCAAACATCGGGTCATGAACCATCCAATGGCCGGTGCCATCGACCCCATGCCGCCCACCTTCCGCGCCTTCGACGACGCCTACACCGCTCCCCTGCACGGCTTCCGCGGCGTCGACGATTACTACCGGCGCGCCTCATGCGGGCCCAAGCTCCGGCGCATCCGCAACCCGGTGCTGATCCTTCAGGCGGCCAACGATCCGTTCATGGACTCCACGACCCTACCGGCCGAAGAGCAGTTGTCGGAAAATGTGACGCTGGAAGTCTCCGATGCGGGCGGTCACGTGGGCTTCGTTGCCGGGTCGCCGTTCCGGCCCCGCTACTGGCTGGAGGAACGGATTCCGCAATACCTGGACTCGCGCCTGCAACAAGGCCCGAACGCGCGCCCCGGTTGAGCAGTCAGCACAACACCTTGGTCAACGCCGCGGCGGCGTTTCGCAGCGCGGGAATATGCTGACGCGCCGCCTCCACCGACAACCGCACCTTGGGCGCATGGACCGCAAGAGCGGCGCAGGGCTGCCCCGCCTTGTCGGCCACGGGAACGGCAACGGCGACCATGCCCGCCACGAATTCCTCGTCGTCGACGCCCACCATATTCTCACGGATGCCCTCCAATTCGCGCAGCAACTGCTCCGGATCAGTGATGGTACGGTCAGTGTAGCGGCGCAGCGAAGCCGCGCCGATGAGTTCCCGAATACGACGTTCGGGCAATAGACTGAGCAACAGCTTGCCGGTAGCGGTACAGTGTATGGGAACCCGGGAACCGGGATTGAGGTGCATGCGCAACGGCCAGTCCGTCTCGACCCGGTCGACATACACCACTTCACTGCCGCACAACGTGGTCAGGTTGCAGGTCTCTCCCAACTCATCCACCAACCGCTGCAACACCCGGTGACGGGCACCGTGGGTGGTGGAGTTGGTCAGCACCGAGACGGCCATATGGGAAAAGCGCCTGCCGGCCGAATAACCCCGCCCCGTGGGCTCCGGAATCAGGATTCCCTCCTGCTCCAGGCGCGCGACGATGCGGTAGGCGGTGGCTCGCGGAATATTCAACTCCGAGGAGAGATCCCGCGCGGTGACCGTGCCGGACACGCCGGCGATATATTCCAGCGCCGAGAGAATGCGCGAAACCAGATCCTGTCGTTCTTCCGGCCTTTTCATGCGGCGGTACGTTGTTGAATTGGCAGTGTCCATGGAATATGCGTCCTCGATCCCGCGCTGCGCCCTGCGCCCGTCACGACCCGTCCCCAGTATGAGCAACTCGCCTGTCCGGGAATGCCATGTATCATGAAGCAAAGCCGCCATTGATGCGGCTGCCGACGTCGGCGCATCCAGCATGACAGCGACCGGTGGTCCCGGTCGAGTAACTGTCCAGTGGCCGGTGCTCACAACGCACCACCCCTGTACGCTCTTCTAGTCCCGATCAGCGAGGATCATGTCCGCCGCCTTTTCGGCAATCATGATGACCGGGCCGTTGGTATTCCCGGATATTATAGTGGGCATGATGGACGCATCAACTACCCGGAGGCCTTGAATACCCCGGACCCGCAAACGGGCGTCGACAACGGACGCAGGGTCGGTACCCATTTTACAGGTTCCTGCCGGATGGAAAATCGTCGTTGATTTCTCGCGGATGAAGGCGAGAATCTGCTCGTCGCTCGTTGCCTGATCGCCGGGCGCGATCTCCGCGGTAATGAATTCACGCAGGGCCGGCGCGTCGGCGACGCGCCGCGCGACCTTGAAACCTTCCACCATGGTGGTCTGGTCCTCCACCGTGTCGAGGTAATTGGGTTGAATACTCGGCGCCGCCAGCGGATCGCGCGAGGCGATGGCCACGAAGCCGCGGCTGGTGGGACGAAGCTGGCACACCGACGAGGTAAACCCGGAAAACGGATGCACCGGGCCACCGGGAACATCGGAGCTGATGGTCCCGAAATGGAATTGAATGTCGGGACGTTCCACCGCGGCGTCGGTACGCGTGAAAATATAGGCGTGGTTGATGCCGGTCGCAATGGGACCGGTCTGATGCAACACATATTGCAGTCCCATGCGCGCCATACCGAATGGCGTGCGCAGGTAGTCGTTCACCGTCACCGGCCGGCTTGCACGGTACGTGAGCCGGATCTGCAGGTGATCCTGGAGGTTGGCACCCACGCCCGCTAGATCGGCCACCACCGGAATATCATGCTGGCGCAACAGCCGCGCTGGCCCGATGCCGGACAGCTGCAAAATTTGCGGCGAACCGATGGCGCCGGCGGCGAGGATAACCTCACGGCCGGCCCGCGCTTCGACGGTGCGCTCGCCCTGGCGGTAGACAACACCGGCAACATGTGGCCCCGAAGTCGTCAGCTGCAGAGCCTGGGCATTGCTTGCAACCGTCAGATTGGCGCGTCGCTTGGCCGGTTTGAGGTAAGCGGATGCCGTGCTGCAGCGCAGGCCCCGGTAGGCGGTAATTTGAAAGTAGCCCGCGCCCTCCTGGTCATCGTCGTTGTAGTCCGGATTGGCTGGAATGCCTACTTGGCCGGCGGCGGCAATGAACGCGTCGCACAGCGGACTACGGGCAATGGGCGTAATGTGCAGCGGGCCGTCGGTACCGCGTGTGTGTCCGGGATCGCCATGGTAGCGTTCCAGCTTGGTGAAATACGGCAACACGTCCTGCCAGGACCATCCGCTGTTGCCCAATGACGCCCACTCGTCGTAGTCCTGGGGCTGACCGCGCACGTAAATCAGGCCGTTGATGGAGCTCGAACCGCCCATCACCCGGCCGCGGGGCCAATAGATCGAGCGGTTGGCCAGAGCCGACACCGGTTCGGTCTCGAAACGCCAGTTCAGACGCCGGTGAAACATGGTCTTCGCATAACCGATCGGAATGTGCACCCATAGGTTGCGATCCCACGGACCCGCCTCCAGCAACAGCACGCGATTGCGGCCGTCGGTGTTTTCATAGACGTTCACGCAGCTGCGCTGCGCGCCCCCGCCACGATTAGCGATTGCCGCACCGCGTCCCGATCGAACCGAAGTCGGGCACGATGCGTCTCATAAATGAGGCATAATGCTCTCAAACATAGCTTGACAAACTTCCGTTGTCTAGCTAAACCTTAAATCCTGATACTAATAAATCTCAAAAGCGAGTATGCGCCGCGGGGTCGCAATCACGGTCGGAAGGCTGGCGCGCGACTCGAAAACCATGAAAATGTTGCATTCTTCGTTTGGCCGGTGGCGACAACAGAGTGGATGTGGCAACAACAAGAAACAGCGGCGGCGACTCCGGGTTTGTAGCGTGGACCATACTTCCGGCGTGCCAACACTCATCGCGGAAGCCGTCGCGCCGCGGCGGACAATGATGTCGGCGAAGACCGCGCACAACCGGACAGGTCCACGCGCATGCGTCTTGTCGCCGGTCGCCAATCACCGTCATTGGCTTGGCACTGATCAAGCGGGGTAGCGGCTTATGCCTGAGACGCACGTACCGAGCGCCAGTCTGCGCAAGATGATAGCGATACTGGAGCTTCCCAGCCTGGTGGCAGGCAAGCTGGTCGCGTGGCTGATCCTTCCAATGATGGCTTCGCTGGTCTACGAGGTTGTCGCCCGCTATTTGTTCGACAGCCCGACGATCTGGGCCTACGACACGACATACATGCTGGCCGGTACGTTGTTCATGCTCGGCTCGGCCTACGCATTGCGCAATGGAAGCCACGTGCGCGCCGACTTCCTGCTCAGCGCCCTGCCGCCGCGGTGGCAGGCACTGATCGACGTGCTGCTGTATCTGATCGTTTACTTCCCGGCCATGGCTCTGTTTTTCTGGGCCAGCTTCACCTATGCCCACCAGTCATGGCTCGAGCATGAAACCTACCCACAGAGCCCCTGGATGCCGATCATCTACCCACTCAAGACGGTGATGCCGGTGACCATCGCACTGCTGTTCATTCAGGGAATTTCCGAGTTCTTAAAAGGGCTATGGACATTGCGCCACAACATTCCATTCAATTATCAGGGCGACTGACCGTATGTCGAACCCCGTTCTCGGCTTGATCTCGCTTGGCGTCGCTGTCATCGGCGTATTGACCGGCTATCCGATGGCATTCGTCTTTGTGTTCGTCGCCCTGGTGTTCGGATATATCGGCGTCGGTCATCAGGTCTTCTACCTGCTCACTTATCAATTCTTTTCCCTCATGACCAGCGTCGAGCTGGCGGCGATCCCGCTGTTCCTGTTCATGGGTTATCTGCTTGAGCAGTCCGGTCTCATGGACCGGATGTTCAGCGCGTTGCGCTTGACCCTGGGCGGGATGAAGGGCTCCCTCTACCTCATCGTCCTAATCGTGGCGACTGTGTTTGCCGCCGCCACGGGCATCGTCGGCGCCTCCGTCACTGTGTTGGGGGTGATGGCTGCTCCCATGATGATCCGCAGCGGCTACAACAGCAGGCTGTCAGCCGGGGCAATCGCCGCCGGCGGCACACTGGGAATCCTCATACCACCCAGCATCATGCTGATCGTCATGGGGCCCATCATCGGCGTTCCGGTGTCGGATTTGTTTGCGGGCGCCATCATCCCCGGCCTGATGCTCGCCGCCGTCTACGTGGCCTACACGCTGCTGCGCTGTCATCTCAACCCTGCACTGGGACCGGCACTGGGACACGATGAGCGGGCATCATCCGTGGGCGAAAAACTTCGCGAGCTGGTGCTCGGCGTGATACCCATTGCGGTCGTGATCATGACCACACTGGGATTGATCATCGCCGGTGTGACGACGCCGACCGACGCGGCTGCGACCGGATCCTGCGCGTCGCTGATCCTTACGCTGATTTACCGCCGGCTGGGATGGAAGCAGCTGAAGACCGCCGTATTCAAGACCATGGAGACCACGGCCTTCATCATGTTCCTGATCGGGGCGGCGAATTTCTTTGGGGCCGTGTTTGCGCGCCTCGGCAGCGGCAATCTCCTTACCAGCCTGCTGACGTCGATTCCGGCGCCGCCGATCGTGATGCTAGGTCTGATGCTGCTGCTGATCTTCGCCCTGGGCGGCCCGCTGGAATGGATTCCCATCGTTCTGGTGGTTGTACCGATCCTGCTGCCGGTGGTAAAACAACTGGCGTTCGATCCACTCTGGTTCGGCATCCTCGTAGCCGTGACGCTGCAGTCGTCCTGGCTGACGCCGCCGATGGCGCTTTCATCCTACTTCCTCAAGGGTGTGGTGCCGCAATGGAGCATGCGTGACATCTATCTCGGCATGGTGCAGTTCGTCGGCCTGCAGATCATCGTGATTCTTTTTCTGGTCAAGTTCCCGATACTCATCACGTGGCTTCCGCACGCCACCGGACTCGAATAGCGTATGGAATCTTACATTGAAGCCGGTTTTCGCGTTCTTTGAAGGCAGCCCCGCCACTTGGCGGCTGACTCCAAAGTCGACAGTTGCAGTCAACACAAGGAGACAACGATGACCTGAAGCAGATCGTCTCGCACATTCGCCTCGTTTCGGCCGCCCCCGATGGCGACCGGCGCAGAGGAAACCCAACGGAGGATTCGACATGACAACGATATACAACAAGGCGGCGAAGCTGCTCCTGGCCTTAGGGGTCTTGATCTTGTCGGCGCAACCAGCCGCTTACGCCGCAAATCAGAAGGTCTATGAGTTTTCCATACAAACCGCCGTGCCGTCATCCAGCTTGTACTATCACTTGCTGGAGAAGTTCGCCAAGCAGATCAACACCATGTCCAACGGTCGGCTCAAGGCGGACGTATTGGCTGCCGGCGCGGTGGTCGGCCCGTTCCAAATCCTGGACGCGGTGAACAACGGCGTCGTCAAGGCCGGCTATGCCTGGGGCAACTACTGGTCGGGCAAAAACTCGGCATTCGTGCTGTTCAGCAACGCCCCGGCCAGCACCGGACTTGACCAGCGCAGCCTGATGGCCTGGTATTACAAAGGCGACGGCGAGAAGCTCTATCACGAGTTCCTGCACGACGTCATGCATCTGGACCTGCAGGCGTTCCTGATGCAGCCCATGGGTCCCGACCCGCTCGGCTGGTTCAAGAAGCCGATCAAGAACATGAACGACTTCGCCAAGTTCAAGTATCGGGCGCCGCCGGGAATCCCCGGGCAGACGTACAAGGACATGGGCGTCGCCGCCGTGGCCATGCCGGGCGGTGACATCGTCCCGTCCGCTCAGCGCGGCGTCATGGTGGCTTTGAAACAGTTCGTCGAAAAAGACCACGTTCACGTGATGAGCACTCCGAAGGATTACTACCCGAAGTTCATCGCTTCGGAGCGCAAAATCACCAAGGAGTACGCCGCGAAGAATCCGTTCTTCAAGAAGGTCTGGGAATCGCAGCTCCAGTTTGCCAAACTGGTGTATCCGTACCGGGTGAGAATCCTGGAGCTGTATTACAACATGGTGAAGACGGCCCACGAGGGCAACTAAACCGACATGGCGCCCGGCGGGCTATGGACGCCCGCCACGCGGACGCCTGACGGCAAGCGACGGTGAACGGTACAGGGTTTATGCCCCGCACCGTTCACCGTTTTTTTGAGCTGTGTTAGGCTACAGCCACCGCAGGTTTGGCGGCACGTTCGCTCCGCTGCAGCCGTCGTGAGGGGATAAGGTGGCGAATCGTTTTGGTCGAACCGAATGGGCCGGCGCCTTCGGCGATCTCGGCACGCTGATCCCCTTCGTGATTGCCTATGTCAAGCTCTTGGGCATGAGCCCGACGGGCCTGCTGTTGACCTTCGGCCTGGCCAAAATCGTCTCCGGCCTTTATTACCGCACACCGTTTCCCATCCAGCCCATGAAGGCGATCGGCGCCGCCGCCACCACCCAAGCCACTCAGAATTTCGTCGTCACGCCCGGCGCCGTCTACGCCGCCAGCTTCACCACGGGGGTCGTCTGGCTGGTACTTGGCGCTACCGGGCTGGCCAACCGCATCACAAAGTGGACCCCCCGCCCGGTCGTCACGGGCATCGTATTCGGCCTGGGGCTTAAATTCATGGGCGACGGCATCGGCATGATGTCCGACAACTGGTGGATCGCCGCAATCAGTCTCGCCGCGGCGGTGCTGCTCCTGACCAGCCAGCGCCTGCCCGCCATGTTCGTCCTGCTGTTGATCGGGATCGGCACGGCTGCATTCCAACACCCCGAACTCCCTGCACTGCTGGCCCACATGCGGCCCGGCTTCCACATGCCGCAACTCGGTTTCGGCCACATCGGCGCCGGCGAATGGTTCATCGGGTCGGTACTCCTCGCCTTGCCGCAGCTCCCTTTGACCCTCGGCAATGCGTTGATCGCCATCACTGAGGAAAACAATCGCCTGTTCCCGGACCGACCGGTATCCGAGCGCCGCGTGGCAATGTCCACCGGAGTCATGAATGTGCTCAGCCCGCTGCTGGGGGGCGTACCCATGTGCCACGGCGCGGGCGGCATGGCCGGACACGTTCGCTTCGGCGCCCGCACCGGCGGCGCATTGATCATCCTCGGCACCCTGCTGGTGATCATGGCGTTGTGGCTCGGCGACTCGGTGGTGACGCTCCTGGCGTTGTTCCCGGCGTCGGTGCTGGGCGTCATCCTGTTTCTCGCGGGCGCCCAACTGGCGCTCGGAGTCGGTCGCTTCGGTGGCGGCCGGCCCACGCGCATGGTCGCCCTGGTCACGACCGCATTCGCACTGTGGAACGTCGGCGTGGCATTCGTCGCCGGCGTTGCGCTGTGGTGGTTACTGCCAGGCAGGCGTTCTGAATCCGGGCCGGCTTAGCTGTAACTTCGCAGGAGGTTGTTCACCGGGCAATTCATCGGGCACAGGCAAGTGTGAGCGGCCCCGGGAGTCGGCGTTTGGCATGAAGCAGACGGCCGTGTGGGCGCAGTTGAACTGCGGCGCGGCGTGCCAAACGCACCCGGCGGCCGGCGATTCGCCCCTGAGGCGCTGGCGGCCGGGTCGAGGCCGATGGCGGGCAGCGGTGCCGGTCGTGTTGTTGCGCAGCGCATCCACCGTTCTTACGACCATTGTGTGAACAACTTGGTGGGATTACACACTTAGCAGCGCGCTGATCGTGGCGGGGCGCCGCTCAGGCCAGCCCAAAAACGATCCGGAATGCATCACGCCCTGATATCATCGATTCGCCATGCGTCGAGGTAACTCCGCTGCGCGTCGGTCAGAGTGTCGATGTGAATATTCAAGGTTTCGAGTTTGAGGCGGGCCACATGCTGATCCACCTCGTCGGGAACCTTGTGCACCCCCGGGGCCAGCGAATCACAGTTCGCCAACAGGTGAACGGCGGCGACGAATTGCATGGCAAACGTCTGGTCCATGACCTCCACCGGATGACCCATGGCCGTGGGTGCGGCCAGATTCACCAGATCGGCTCCGGCGACGACATTGATACGCCGGCCGTCGCTCAAACGGTATTCGCTGATACCCGGTCGCACCTCCCGCTGATCCACGGCGAGTGCGTCAAGATCCGAGAGACACACCTCTACATTGAAGTGGCCCGCATTGGCGATCACCGCCCCGTCGCGCATGGACTCGAAGTGTTCCCGGCGCAGCACGTCCCGATTGCCCGTGGCAGTAATGAAGACCTCCCCCTCGCCCGCGGCCTGCTGCATCGACGCCACGTCGAAACCGGCCATGTGCGCGCGCAGGGCCTTGCGGGGATCCACTTCGGTAATGGCTACCCGAGCGCCCCAGCCTTTGGCCTTGTTTGCAACACCCTGCCCGCAATATCCGTAGCCGGCCACCACCACCCGTTTCCCGGCCAGCAGCAGATTGGTCGTCAACGCCAGGTTGGCCAGCGACGACTCGCCGGTGCCGTGCACGTTGTCGAAGTCGTGCTTCATCGGCGTGTCGTTCACGGCATAGGCCGGAAAGGTCATCAGGCCTTCGCGCTCCATTGCCCGCAGGCGCTGCACCCCTGTGGACGTCTGCTCGCACATCCCTACCAACTCGCCGGCTTGGGCGCGGCGCTGGTGAACGAGCTGCGCGGTGAGTTCCGCCGCGTCGTCGAGAATGAAATTGGGATGGTGGTCGAGCACCTTCAGATGCAAGGCCTCCACTTCGGCCGCGGCCGCATCATGGCGGGCGTAGCCCGTGACGTTGGGCTGCTCGTTCAACGCAGCGACCACGTCGTCCTGAGTCGTGGCCGCCACCGAGCAGGTAAAAACCACTTCGGCCCCGGCCGCCGCGAGGGTTTCGATGAACACGCCGGTCTTGGCTTCAATATGGGAAGCCACAGCGACGGTCATCCCCGCCAGGGGGCGGCTGTCGCCGTACCTGGCGCGCAGCTGAGCGTGAACCGGCATGTGGCTGCGGGCCCAATCGAGTTTTCTGCGGCCCAGGTCGATGTCAATGGCAGTCATGACGCCTCCTCATATCCCCTGGCAGCGGATGGCGGTACTGCGGCCACAAAAAAAGGGCCGAAGGCCCCTTTCTTGCGACAATACGCGTCGGACCTACTCGCCCACCGCCTTCATACTCAACCGGATTCGGCCCTGCTTGTCGACTTCCAGCACCTTGACCTTGACCAAGTCGCCCTCCGACAGCTTGTCGCTGACGTTCTGCACCCGCTCGTCGGAGATCTGCGAAATATGCACCAGCCCGTCCTTGCCGGGCAGGATCGTCACAAAGGCGCCGAAATCCATAAGCTTGGCCACCTTGCCTTCATAAACCTTGCCCACTTCCACATCGGCGGTGATCAGCTCGATCCGGCGGCGCGCCTCATCACTGGCAGCCTTGTCAACGGAAGCAACCTTGACCACGCCACTGTCGTCGATATCGATGCTGGCCCCGGTTTCTTCGGTGATGGAGCGGATGGTGGAACCGCCCTTGCCGATGACGTCGCGGATCTTTTCCGGATCGATGCGGAAACTGACGATGCGGGGTGCGTATTCGGACATTTCCGGGCGCGATTCCTGTATTACCTCGCCCATCTTCCCGAGGATGTGCATCCGGGCTTCCTTCGCCTGTGCCAGCGCGACTTCCATGATCTGGCGGGTGATGCCGTCGATCTTGATATCCATCTGCAGGGCATTGACCCCGTTCGTGGTGCCGGCAACCTTGAAGTCCATGTCGCCCAAGTGATCCTCGTCGCCCATGATATCCGTCAGTACGGCGAACTGGTCACCTTCCTTGATCAAACCCATGGCGACGCCGGCAACCGGGGCCTTGATGGGGACGCCGGCGTCCATCAACGCGAGGCTGGTACCGCAGACACTGGCCATGGAACTGGAGCCGTTGGACTCGGTAATCTCCGACACCACCCGGATGACGTACGGGAACTCATCCTGCGACGGCATTACCGCCAGCACACCGCGCTTGGCCAGCCGGCCGTGGCCGATCTCCCGGCGCTTGGGGCTGCCCACCATGCCGGTTTCGCCGACGCAGTAGGGCGGGAAATTGTAATGCAACAGGAACAAACCCTTGCGCTCGCCCTGCAGCGCATCAATGAGCTGGGCATCGCGGCCGGTGCCCAGCGTGGTCACCACCAGCGCCTGGGTCTCGCCGCGGGTGAACAGCGCTGAACCGTGAGTACGCGGCATAACCCCGGTGCGGATGTACAGCGGGCGCACGGTCTTGTTGTCGCGCCCGTCGATGCGCGGCTCACCGGCAATGATGCGCCCGCGCACCAACTGCTTCTCCAGCTTGCCGAATGCGGCGCGCACCGCCTCTTCGCTGACGCCGCTGTCGGGGGCCGCCAGCTTCTCCACCGCCGCGGCGCGGATCTCCGCGACCCGCTCCTGGCGTGCCAGCTTCTCAGCGATGCGATATGCCTGCTCGAGATCCCCTTTGCAGGCCTCGGCAACCGCGCTGGCGACGGCTTCATCGCCGGCCGCCGCCTGCCAGGCCCATGCCGGCGTCCCGACCTCGGCGACCAGCTCACGTATCGCCTGGATTGCCGTGCGCGACTGCTCGTGACCGTACACGACCGCGCCGAGCATCACGTCCTCCGGCAGCTGGTTGGCCTCCGATTCCACCATCAGTACCGCATTTTCGGTGCCGGCAACGACCAGGTCGAGATCGGAGTCCGCCAGTTGGCTGATGGTAGGATTGAGCAGGTACTCCCCGTTGCGGTAGCCGACGCGGGCGGCGCCGATGGGGCCGTTGAACGGAATGCCGGAAATGGCCAGCGCCGCCGAGGCACCGATCAGCGAGGGAATATCGGGCTGTACCTCGGGGTTGAGCGACATTACCGTCGCAATCACTTGCACTTCGTTGGTGAAGCCTTTCGGGAACAGCGGGCGCAGGGGGCGGTCAATGAGGCGGGCGGTGAGGGTTTCTTCTTCCGACGGCCGGCCTTCCCGGCGGAAGAAGTTGCCCGGGATGCGTCCGGCCGCGTAAGTGCGCTCCTGGTAGTTCACCGTCAGCGGAAAGAAGTCTCGTCCCTCGATCGCCTCTTTCATTCCGACTGCCGTGACCAGGACCACGGTACCGGCCATGTCCACCACAACGGCACCGCTTGCCTGACGGGCGATTTCGCCGGTTTCGAGGGTTACGGTGTGCTCACCGAATTGGAATTGTTTTCTAATGGGCGTAAGTGTCACGAGACATTCCTTGGCTGCTGTTGGTTAACGACGGGATGGGAACGGGAATCGGCGAGATGCGTCAGCGACGCAGGCCCAGACGCTGGATCAGGCCCTGGTAGCGCTCGACGTCCTTACCCTTCAGATAATCCAGCAGCTTGCGGCGGCGGTTGATCATCTTCAGCAGCCCCTGGCGGGAATGATGATCGTGCTTGTGCTCGCTGAAATGCTCGGTGAGATGATTGATGCGCGTGGTCAGCAGCGCAACCTGTACCTCCGGCGAACCGGTATCCTTGGGACCCCGCTGGTAGTGCCCGAACCGGCGTCAGCCGGCCCGGAACAGACGCCGCGGCGCAACCCGCCCGTCGTCCTGAATCTCGCCCATGCCGATGAACCGGCCTGCCTCCTCGTAGAGCCGCACCCAGCCCCGGGTGGGGGCCCTGGGCACCAGCACCGGCTGGCCCTGTTTGAGGTAATAGGCCGTATCCGTGCCGAGTCGGACCTCCGGCCAGGCGCCCAACGCGCTCTCCACCGGCAGCAGCAGCGCATCCAGCGCCGCGAATCCGTCCCCGGCCAGCCCCTGCAGGCGCTCCAGGGTGATCATCTGGTCAGGGTCGTCGTAGGGACCCACCGCCAGCCGTCGCAGCATGGTCACATGGGCGCCGCAGCCCAACGCCTCGCCGAGATCCTCGGCCAGGGTGCGCACGTAAGTGCCCTTGGAGCAGGACACCTCGAGCTCGAGCGCGTCGGCGTCCATGGTCAGCAGCGTCAGCTCGTGAATGGTCACCGTGCGCGGTTTGCGTTCCACCTCCTGACCCTTGCGCGCCAGGTTGTAGAGCCGCTCCCCCTGGTGTTTCAGGGCCGAATACATGGGCGGCAACTGCTCGATGGCGCCGCGGAAAGCGCCCAGGGCCCGCTCCACGTCAGCGCGCTCCAATGCCGGCACCGGCCGGGTTTCCAGCACCTCGCCCTCGGCATCCCCGGTAGCGGTCTTGACGCCGAGCCTGCACACCATGCGATAGCGTTTGTCGGCGTCAAGCAGGAACCCGGAGATCTTGGTCGCCTCGCCAAAACAAACCGGCAGCAACCCGGTCGCCAGAGGATCGAGGCTGCCGGTGTGGCCGGCCTTCTGCGCCCGGTACAATCGCTTCACCGCCTGCAGCGCCTCGTTGGAGGTCATCCCAGCCGGCTTGTCCAACAACAGGATGCCGGTGATATTTCTACGATTCTGGTGTCGACGCCCCATGACAACCCTACTGCTGTTATTGCAAATTCGCTGAGAAATGCCCGATGACGCTCGGGCGTACGGGTGGTGTGGACCGAATTACTCGTCGTGCCCGCCGGACTTCTGGCGATCCGACGCGATCGCCGCGTCAATGAGCGAGGACAGCCGCACCCCTTCCTCGATCGACTCGTCGTAGTGGAAGTGCAATTGGGGAACGGTGCGAATCTTCATTCGGTGTCCCAATTCGCGCCGTAAAAAACCGGCAGCGTGCTTGAGCGCCTCGAGGGTATCCAACTGCCGGTCGTCATTCATCACCGTGACATAGACCTTGGCGTGGCCCAGGTCCCTGGAAACCTCCACAGCGCTGATGGTAACCATGCCGACACGCGGATCCTTCAGTTCCAGCCGGATAAGCTCGGAGAGCTCGCGCCGGATCTGCTCACCCACGCGGCGGGTGCGGCTGAATTCCCTGGACATCGTCGATCGGTCTCCGTTGCGCCCGCAATAGCAAGAGGAGTCGGGCCAGCGGCAGCGGCCCGTCACACCAGCCTACAACGTACGTGCCACCTCGACGCGCTCGTACACCTCGATCTGGTCGCCGACCTTGACGTCGTTGTAGTTACGCACGCCGATGCCGCATTCGGTCCCGGCCCGCACTTCGTTGACGTCATCCTTGTAACGGCGCAGCGACTCCAGCTCGCCTTCGTAGATCACCACATTGTCGCGCAAGACGCGGATGGGATTGTTCCGCTTCACCAGACCGTCCACGACCAGGCAACCGGCGATGGCTCCCAGCTTCGGTGAACGGAACACATCCTTGACCTCAGCCAGGCCGATGATCTCTTCCTTGTATTCCGGCGCCAACATACCGGTCAGCGCCTGCCTGACCTCCTCGATGGCGTCGTAAATGACGCTGTAGTAATGCAGGTCAACGCCTTCGTCTTCGATCACGCGCTTGGCTGCTGCGTCGGCACGAACGTTGAAGCCGATGATTACGGCATTGGAGGCCACCGCCAGATTGACGTCGGATTCGGTGATGCCGCCAACGCCGGTGGCAACGATCTTCACTTGGGCTTCATCCGTGGACAGTTTGGTCAGGGCGTCGTTCAGCGCCTCCACCGAGCCCTGCACGTCCGCTTTGATCACCAGATTGAGCGTACTCGCCTGGCCGGACTCCATCTGGCTGAACATGTTTTCGAGCTTGGCAGCCTGCTGGCGGGCGAGCTTGACTTCGCGGAACTTGCCCTGGCGGAACAGGGCCACCTCGCGCGCCTTGCGTTCGTTCTGGACCACCAGTGCCTCGTCGCCGGCATTGGGGGTACCCGACAGGCCCAACACCTCCACAGGAATCGACGGCCCCGCCTCTTCGACCTGGGCGCCGTGCTCGTCGAGCATCGCCCGTACACGCCCGTATTCCTTACCGGTGAGCAGGATGTCGCCCTTGTGCAGGGTCCCCTGCTGGACCAGGACCGTGGCCACGGGGCCGCGCCCCTTGTCCAGCCGGGACTCGATCACCACGCCCTTGGCCAGGGAATCCACCGGCGCCTTGAGTTCCAGCACCTCGGCCTGCAGCAGCACCGCATCGAGCAACTCGTCGATGCCGTCCCCGCTCTTGGCCGAGACACTGACGAAAATGGTGTCGCCGCCCCACTCTTCGGGCACTACCTCCTCGGCCACCAGTTCCTGCTTGACGCGGTCCGGCTGCGCCTCGGGCTTGTCGATCTTGTTGACCGCCACCACCAGCGGCACGCCCGCCGCCCGGGAATGCTGAATCGCCTCCTTGGTCTGGGGCATCACGCCGTCGTCGGCGGCCACGACCAGGATGACGATATCGGTCGCCTTGGCGCCGCGCGCACGCATGGCGGTAAACGCCGCGTGGCCGGGTGTATCGAGGAAAGTGAGCATCCCTTTGGGGGTTTCGACGTGGTAGGCGCCGATGTGCTGCGTAATGCCGCCGGCTTCACCGGCGGCCACCTTGGTGCGGCGGATGTAATCGAGCAGCGAGGTCTTGCCGTGGTCGACGTGGCCCATGATGGTCACTACCGGCGCTCTGGGAAGCCCCTCGGCCTCGACCTCTTCGGCCTGCACCAGTTCTTCTTCCAGGGCGTTCTCCTTGACCAGCTTGACCTTGTGCCCCATTTCCTCGACCACGACGGCGGCCGTATCCTGATCCAGGACCTGATTGATGGTCGCCATGGTACCCATCTGCATCATGGCCTTGATGACTTCGGCGGCTTTCACCGACATTTTCTGGGCGAGTTCACCGACAGTGACCGACTCTGGCAGCGTCACTTCCCGTACGATCGGCGCTGTGGGCCGCGCAAAACCGTGCTCGCCCCTGCCTCTCACGGAAACCGGCCTGGACTTGGCCTTCTTCTTGCGCCGGCCGCTCATCTCCGTGGAGACATGCAACTCCTTGCGCCCGTATTTGGTTTCCCGCTGATCCGGCTCCTTGCGGCGAGCCTTCTTTTCCTTGCGCTCGGTGGTCTCGGCCGGCGCCTCTTCCGGCGCCGCGACCGGCTCGGCCGGCGCTACGGGGGCCTCGGCCGCCTTGCGCGCCGCCTCTTCCTCGGCCGCCTTGCGCGCTGCTTCCTCTTCGGCCGCTTTGCGCGCTGCTTCCTCTTCGGCCGCCTTGCGCGCTGCTTCCTCCTCAGCCGCCTTGCGCGCCGCCTCTTCCTCGGCCGCCTTGCGCGCCGCTTCCTCCTCGGCCGCCTTGCGCGCCGCCTCTTCCTCGGCGAGCACCGCGCTGCGTTTGACATACGTACGCTTGCGCCGCACCTCGACATTCACCGTCTTGGCCTGGGCGCCGCGGCCGCCGACGCGGAGTTCACTCTGGGTCTTGCGGCGTAACGTGATTTTCTTCGGCGCCGAAGCAGCCATCTTCTCGGTCTTGCCGTGACTCTTGCGCAGATACGTCAACAGCTGCATTTTCTCATCATCGTTGATGGTGTCATCGGCATCACTGACTTCAAGCCCGGCTTCCCCCAATTGGGAAAGCAGGCGTTCCACCGGAATACCAACCACTTCTGCAAACTGTTTAACCGTTACGTCGGACATCTAGTGCTCCCCGAGACCTCAACCCTGCTGTTCCTCTGCAAACCAGTGGGCGCGCGCCGCCATAATCAATTTCGCCGCGCGGTCTTCGTCCATCCCCTCGATTTCGGTTAATTCATCCACCGCAAGATCAGCAAGTTCGTCTCGCGTGGTAATACCCTTGCTCGCCAGCTCGTACGCCAACTCTTCATCCATACCGTCCAGCGTCAGGAGATCTTCGGCCGGCTGCGCACCGCCGAGGCGCTCTTCGTCGGCGATCATGCGCGTGAGCAGCACATCACGCGCCCGGCCCCGCAGCTCCTCGACGATGTCCTCATCGAATTCTTCGATCTCCAACAGCTCGTGCCCCGGAACGTAGGCCACCTCCTCGACGCTGGAAAAACCCTCCTGGGCAAGGATGCCGGCGATTTCCTCATCGACGTCGAGCTGCTCCATGAACATCTTCTGCACCGCTTCCATTTCGGCCTCGGTTTTCTCCTCGGCCTGGGATTCGCTCATGACGTTGAGCTCCCAACCGGTAAGCTCGCTGGCCAGGCGCACGTTCTGGCCGCCGCGTCCGATGGCCTGCGACAGCTGCTCGTCGGTCACCGCGATATCCATGCTGTGGTTGTCCTCGTCCATGACGATCGAGGTCACTTCGGCCGGCGACATGGCGTTGATTACGAACTGCGCCGGATTGTCGTTCCAGAGAATGATATCAATGCGCTCGCCAGCCAGCTCATTGGAAACGGTCTGCACACGCGACCCGCGCATACCGACACAGGCACCGATGGGATCGATGCGCGGGTCGTTGGAACGCACCGCGATCTTGGCCCGCAGGCCCGGATCGCGTGATGCGCCCATGATGTCGATGAGCCCCTGGCCGACCTCGGGCACCTCGAGCTTGAACAACTCCACCAGAAGATCCGGAGCCGTGCGGCTGACAAACAGCTGCGGCCCCCGCGGCTCCGAACGCACATCGTACAGATAGCCGCGGATCCGGTCCCCGGAACGCAGCGCTTCGCGCGGAATCAAATCCTCGCGCAGAATCACCGCCTCAGCGTGCCCGCCCAGATCCATGTACACGTTGCCGCGCTCGATACGCTTGACGATGCCGGTGATCAGCGTACCCTTGCGCTCCTGAAACGCCTCCACAATCTGGGCGCGTTCGGCTTCGCGCACCTTCTGCACGATGACCTGTTTTGCCGTTTGCGCGGCAATGCGGCCGAATTCCACCGATGGCATGGGTTCTTCGCTGAACCCGCCGATGTCAATATCCGTATCGTCTTCACGCGCGGCGCTAACCGCAATCTGGCGCTGCGGAAACTCCAGTTCCGCGTCGTCCGCGATCACCTCCCAGCGCCGGAACGTTTCGTAGTCGCCGGTTTCGCGGTCAATGGCCACGCGCACGTCGATATCACCGCCGTGCCGCTTCTTAGCCGCCGAAGCCAAGGCCGCCTCGATCGCCTCGAAAATGATTTCCTTGTCGACACCCTTCTCATTGGAAACAGCGTCTACCACCAGCAAGATCTCTTTGCTCATCTCCAATGCCTCCAGCCGCATCCCGGCTCAATACTCCGGCACCAATCGGGCCTGCTCAATCGAATCCAATGGCAGTCGAATCTCATCGCCATCCACTTCAACCACAACGTCGTCGCCTTCAAGGCCACGCAACACGCCGGTCCAGTTTCTCCGTCCCTGGTGCGGCGCGCCGGTGCGCACACGCACTTTATTGCCGGCAAAGCGCTCGAAATGTTCCGCCTTGAACAGCGGCCGATCCAACCCGGGCGACGACACTTCCAGGGTGTAGTGGCCCTTGATCGGATCCTCCACATCCAGCACACCGCTCAACTGGTGGCTGACCTGCTCACAGTCCTCCAGGGTGATTCCGCTGTCCTGGTCGATGTATACGCGCAGCAGATTGTTCTTCGGCTGCCGGCGATATTCGATGCCGACCAGCTCGTAGCCGAGCGCGGCGATCGCGGGCTCAAGCAGGTCTGTGAGCTGATCCGGAACCCGTTTCATCCAGTCCGCCGCGAAAACAAAAAGTGGGCCCAAGGCCCACTTCCAAACTCCATGAATATCATGAAGATATATTATAACGTTCAGGCCGCGATTCGCCAACTCCCGGTTGCGGGCACCGCCCGGAAGCGCTTTGGCCTGCGATGCGCCGGCCCACCTAACAAAAAGGCCCCACCAGGGGGCCTTTCTTGCACTGTCCTGGTAGCGGGGGCAGGATTTGAACCTGCGACCTTCGGGTTATGAGCCCGACGAGCTGCCAGACTGCTCCACCCCGCAATCGGAAGCCGAAGTTTACCGATGGCCCGGCGGTTTTTCAAGCCCCGGCCCGGGCTGTCACCGCGATCGAAGTGGATAAATCCAACGTGTGCGAGCATTTAGCCCGGCAGAAATGGAAACGGGCGCCGCAGCGCCCGTTTCCATGGCTCCAGGGCCAGGAACCGTTACGGTTTGACGTACACGTAACCCTGCTGCTCCAGGTGGGCGACCTCGGCCACCCCGGAAGGCACGATGTGCGCATTGAGGTTGATCTTGCTCTTGTCGATTTTCTTTCCGCGGATGGTATTGGCACAAATGTCGAACTTCACGCCGCGGTTGGCCAGGGCCTGCACCACGGACTCGAAGTGGTGCCCCTTGGCGTCAGCGCTGCCGTCCACCAGTGTGAAAGCGCCGCCGCTGTGGGTGACGACGATAATGTCCGCATTCTCATCCCCGACGGCGTTCAGATGGTTCTTGATGTTGCGCAACGCACCCCAGGCGTGGTTGATGTCATTGATGTGGTAGACCACTTTTTGCTGATAGTAGCCGTTCTTGGCCGGCTTCAGGTTGGCCTGGTTTCCGCCGCAGCCCACCAGAGACGCACCCAGCACGGCGACCGCCGCCAGGGTGCCGATCTTCTTGCTCAAGTTGGACATCTTGCTCCTCCTCGTCTGTGCTTTTATGTGTGTAGCACTGACTAGGGAAGCAAGTACCATTCCATGGCCAGGCATGGGTATTTTATCCTTTTAATACAATCCTTTACCACATCGCCCCGGCACCGGGACAAGGCCCGTCGACTGCAAAATGCAATGCCCCCGGCCCGTGGACGGTGTAATTTACACCCTGGCCACTATCGGGCGTCGTAGCGCCGCAACTTGCGCCACAGAGTGGTCTTGTCAATACCCAGAATCTGTGCCGCCTTGGTCTTCTTGCCACCGGCGCGCCGGAGCACATGGGCAATATACTCCTGCTCGAGGCGCTCCAGCGACATCAACTCGTCGTCGGGAAACCGCATCGCCGCCGTGCCGTCGTCCATACGGTCCTCCGTGCGGTCCGCTTCGGGCCAGACCAGAGTCGGCCCGTCGGCGAGGATTACCGCTCGCTCCACCGCATTGCGCAATTCACGCACGTTTCCGGGCCAGCGGGCCCCATACAGCGCGCGCCTCGATGCAGCATCGAATCCGTCGACGCGCCGGCCGTAGCGACTGGAGAACTCGTCGACAAACTGTTCGACCAGGGCCGGAATGTCGTCGCGCCGCTCGGCCAGGGACGGCACCCGGATGTTGACCACGTTGAGCCGGTGATAAAAGTCGTGGCGGAAATGACCCTGCTCCACCATCGCCTCCAGGTCCCGATTGCTGGCGGTAATAATCCGCAGGTCGATCGGTATCGGAGCGGTACTGCCGACCCGCGTGACCCGCTGATCTTCGATGGCGCGCATCAGCTTCACCTGCATGACATCGGAAATGTTGCCGATCTCGTCGAGAAACAGCGTGCCTCCGCTCGCCTGCTCCATCAAGCCGCGCTTGCGCTGAGTTGCACCGGTGAACGCGCCCTTCTCATGACCGAATAATTCACTCTCAAGCAACGTCTCGGTCAGGGCGCCGCAGTCGATCACAACAAACGGCGCTTCGCATCTCGGGCTGAACTCGTGCAGCGCCCGCGCGACCAGTTCCTTGCCGGTGCCGGACTCGCCCGTG
Organism: Gammaproteobacteria bacterium; assembly: GCA_037385045.1. Classification (GTDB taxonomy): domain Bacteria; phylum Pseudomonadota; class Gammaproteobacteria; order JASBUN01; family JASBUN01; genus JARRNJ01. The sequence goes on from JARRNJ010000042.1 coordinate 46,351, forward strand.
ATGATGACGTTGCAGCTCACTTCGGCCACTTTCTCAACAGTGCTGAACAGCGTGCGCATCACCGACGTGTCGCCGACCATACCGAAGCGGTTGCGTCCGGGCCGCAGGCGTTTCTTGAGCAATCGATTCTCGTCGCGCAAGCGCACCGAGTTCAGGATACGTTCGATAACAAGCCGCAGCTCCTGAAAATCGAACGGCTTCTTGATAAAGTCCGTGGCGCCCCTTTTCATCGCCTCCACGGCGTTTTCCACCGACGAATAGCCCGTCATCACCAGGACCGGAATATCCGCGTCCACGCTTCGCACGGCACCCAGCAACTCGAATCCGTTCATTCCCGGCATCCGCAGGTCGGTTACAATCAAGTCCGCGCCATTGGACCTGAACTCTTCCAGGCACTCGGTCGACGATTGGAAGACCTGGCAGCGGAACCCGACGCGGTCGCAATTGCGCCGCATGACCGAACAGGTCAGCGGATCGTCATCCACGAACAACAGTTTTGCGTCTCGGTTCGACATGATTCCGCAGTGCAACCGTGTCGGCACCTTCCCCCAGGTCTGCTTTGTCACCCGCCGGAAGCGTAACCAGCGCCCGCACGCCGCCGCGAGGCAAATTCTCCAGGGAAATGGTACCGCCGTGCTTGTTGATAATGCCGTAGCTCACCGACAGCCCCAGCCCCGTGCCGGCGCCTTCGGGTTTGGTGGTGAAGAACGGGTCGAACACCTGCGCCTCCACTTCGGGAAGCAACCCGCTGCCGCTGTCACGGATTTCAACCGTAACGACATCGCCGGCGCGCTTTGCCGCGATTTCTATTGACCTGTTTGTCGGCGAGGCGTCAATGGCGTTTAACAACAAATTCACCAACACCTGCTGCAATTGCCGCTCATCGCCGATCAGCATCAGCGGACGCTGCAAGTCGCCCTCCACCGTAAGAGACGACGCCCGCAGCCGATGCCGCAACAACGCAACCGTATCGTCGATAAGCCGCGCAAGGTCGAAGCGACGAAACTGGGGCCGGTTCTCCCGCGCAAAGTTGAGGATACCCTGTACGATCTGCGCACAGCGCTTCCCCTCCTGTTGCAGTGCCGCCAGGTCCTCGCGCGCCTGCGCCTGGCTCGCCGGCAGCGACTCCTCCACCAACGTCGCCAGGGACATCATGTTCATCAGCGGGTTGTTGATTTCGTGCCCGATGCCGGCGGCCATCTGGCCGATCGCCGCCAGGCGCTCCGACTGGCGGGCCGCACGCTCCGCTTTCTGACGTTCCTGCGTCGCCCGCTCCAGGCCGGATGAAAGGTAGTTGAACGCTCTGCCCGCGGCGCCGATTTCGTCCCGGCGCCCGTCCTCATAGCGTGCTTGCTTGTCGCCGTCGGCGTAACGGGTGATGATCTGCGCAAGGTCGTGGACCGGACGTGCAAGCCGCGCCGCGGCCCAGCGCGCAACGATCAAACTGACGATCAGCACGGCCGCGATCAGGTATCCGATCCAATTGCGCAGCGCGGAAACCGGTGCGAGAACCGTCTTGCGCGCGGTCTCGATTACCAGCAGCCATTGGGTGTCGCGGTCCGGGTACGGTGCGTACTTCCTGTAAAACAGCAGGCGGTCATTGGGTGCCTCGACCATCCCGGTCCGCGGGCCGGTCCGGATCGCGTCCCATGCCACCGGCCCCAGCTCCGTGGACAGGCGGTGCCGGGTACCCAGTTGATTGGCAAATCGCCAGTTGGGATTTTCGTGATAAAGAAAGATGCCGTCCCGCGCGGGATTATCATTGATTTCCGCGATGTAGGCCTGCCCCGGATAACCGCCCAATGCCGCCTGCACCGCATCGTCGATACGCCGGCCCCACATGTTGATGGTCAGCAGGCCCTGCAAGGTGTCAACGCCGTCGCGGATCGGCACCGAATAGCGCACCATGGCCGGGCAGAACTCCGTTTCACCCGCCACCTTTCCGCGTTCGAAATCCGAAACCGACACGCGCTGATGCGACGCCAGCGCATGCTTGAAGAACGGCTTGTAGGCGATGTCCTCCACGACGCTTCGGTTCTGCGACCCCTCCTCCCTGGGCGGAATGAGCGTTCCCTCCCGGACCTTCACCAGGGTCTTGCCATGAACGTCGGTGAAGCGGATTGCCTGAATGCTCGGGACGGTGGATTGATAATTCAGGAAGAACACGCCAAGCTGACTGGCCTTGCGCGCCAATACGTTCGGGTCGCCCAACTCCAGGGCGTCGCCGAATTCCTTGACGACGGGCACTTTCGCCAGCCCTCGCGCCAGTGACTCCTGGGTCTGCATCAAGGTGGCGATTTCTTCGCTCATTTTGCTCAGGGTCTTTTGCAGCTCCGCCGACGTGCGTTTTTCCAGATCGTCTTCCACGCGGGCGACCACCTGGAACAACAACACCAGCAACGGCACCATGGCCATCAGACTCAAAACCAAGAACAGTTTTTGCCGCAGCTGCATGCCGACGATGCTAGCATAGACTGCAAAATGCAGCACCAGCAGTAGGTGTTTTTCACTGCTGCATAAGTAAATCTGAATCTGTCGATATTGTGTTGTAGACGATGCGAATCGGCAGTGCCCACCGCGCATTGCCGCGGCCCGCGTGCGAGCGCACCGCCTACGACTTCATCGGATCAACGTTGAGGAAGAACAGCGCCCGACCGCGATCGCGCGATCGGTGTGCATGAACGAAGCTCACCCGGTGGCGCGACACCGACGCGCCGGCGCACAACCCGACCCTAGTGCATCGCCAGGGAGCAGACGCCCGTCAGCAGCCCCGGAAACAGGCCCAAAAAGAGGATCGCGAGCCCATTCGCACTCACGACGACGCGCAGATCGACGCCGGCACGCAGGGGCGCCGTATCGACCGGTTTGTCGAAATACATCAACTTGACGATACGCAGATAGTAGAAGGCGCCGACGACCGAGAATCCCACCGCCACAACCGCCAGCCACACCATGTCGACGTGCAGCACGGCCTCAATGACCCACAGTTTGGCGTAAAACCCCACCGTCGGCGGAACGCCCGCCAACGAAAACATCAGCACCAGCATCATGAAGGCGAACCACGGACTGCGCTCGTTGAGTCCCTTGTAGTCGTCCAGCTGATCGGCTTCGAAACCGGCGCGACTGAGCATAATGACGATGCCGAAAGCGCCGGTGGCCATGATGGCATAGGTGATGGTGTAGAACATCGCGGCGGCGTAGCCGTCCGCGGTGGCGGCCAACAGACCCAACACCAGAAATCCGACATGCGAGATGGTCGAATACGCCAGCATTCGTTTGATATTGGTCTGCGCGATCGCAACCACGTTACCGATCGCCAGCGACAACACCGAGAGAATAGTCAGCATCTGCTGCCAATCCGCATGCAGTCCCTGAAGACCATCGACCAGCAGTCGCATCGCCATGCCGAAGGCGGCGATCTTCGGTGCCGCACCGAGATACAGCGTCACCGGCGTGGGCGACCCGTGGTACACATCCGGCAGCCACATGTGAAACGGAACGGCGCCCAGCTTGAACGCAATACCGACCACGACGAACACCAATCCGAACGCCAGAACCGTGTTGTCGATGCCGTTCTGGGCGATATAGCTGCCCACCTGGGAGATATCCAGACTTCCGGTCACACCATAGAGCATCGACATGCCATACAACAGCATGCCGGACGCGATCGCGCCCAACACGAAGTACTTCATCGCGGCTTCGGAGGCATTCTGCGAATCCCGGTCGAACGCCACCATTGCGTACAGGCACAGCGACAACAACTCCAGGCCAAGGTAGACGGTAATGAAGTTCGATGCCGATATGAGGATCATCATGCCCAGCACGCCGAACAGACCGAGCACATAGAACTCGCCTTTGAACAAGCCGCGCTCAGCCAGGTAATCGCGTGAATAAACGAAACCGACCATGGTGATCACGTACACGAAGATCTTGAGTACGTCGGACATGCTGTCACGCACGAAGGTACCGGCAAACGTCACCACCGAACCGTCAACCGGCGACATGACCGTCAACAGGATTGCGCCGAGCAAGGCGAGCTGCGCCAGCATATAGGAAACAACGCGGTTTCGGTCGGCCAGAAACAAATCGATCACGAGGACGGCGCAGGCCATGCAGAGCACGAAAATTTCAGGGAGGGCACTGGCGAAATCCGGCATCTGAACGCTCATCTCAAATCCTCGATTGGTTGCTCACCGCTCCCCGTCACAGCTTCGACAGCGACACGTGTTGTAGCAGGTGCTGCACACTGGTGTGCATCACGTCGATAAGCGGAGCGGGCCACACGCCCAACGTCAGAACGGCGATAGCCAGAAGCCCCAGAATTAGCCCCTCACGCCCGTTGATATCCTGGAGCGCCGCGACGCCGTCATTGGCCACCTCGCCGAACACGACCCGTTTGACCAGCCACAGCGTGTAAGCGGCTCCGAGGATCAATGTCGTGGCGGCCAGGAACGCGAACCAGAAGTTGGCCTGGAAGCTGTTCAGAATCACCATGAATTCTCCGACGAAGCCAGAGGTGCCCGGCAAGCCCGCGTTGGCCATGGCAAACAGCACCATGAGCGCGGCGAATTTCGGCATGGTATTGACGACACCGCCGTAGTCGGCGATCTCGCGCGAATGCAGGCGGTCGTAGAGGACACCGACACACAGGAACAGCGCCCCTGATATGAAGCCGTGGGAGATCATCTGCACCACTCCGCCCTCGACACCCATCACCGCCCCCTGCCAGCTTCCGGTGCGTTCGATGATGTAAAACGGCAAAAAGAGCCCCAGCGTGACGAAGCCCATATGGGCAATCGAGGAATAGGCGATGAGCTTTTTCATGTCCTGCTGCACCAGCGCCACGAAGCCGATGTAGACCACGGCCACCAGCGACAGGAAAACGATCAGGCCGTCCAGGGCGTGACTGGCGTCCGGTGTGATCGGCAGGCTGAACCGCAGAAAGCCGTAACCGCCGACCTTGAGCATGATGGCCGCCAGAATCACCGAACCGCCCGTGGGCGCCTCCACGTGAGCGTCCGGCAGCCAGGTGTGCACCGGCCACATTGGGACTTTTACCGCAAATGCCACCAGGAATGCGAGGAAGATGAGCACTTGCGCCGTCATGCCCAGCGGCAGCTGCTGGAACGTCAGGAGCGAAAAGCTGCCGTCGCTTTGCAGGTACAAATAGATCAGCGCCACCAGCATCAACACGGAGCCGAGAAACGTGTAGAGAAAGAACTTGATGGTGGCGTACACGCGCCTGGGTCCGCCCCAGATTCCGATGATCAGGAACATGGGGATCAGCATCGCCTCCCAAAAGACGTAAAACAGGATCGCGTCGAGGGCCGAAAACACGCCGACCATTACGCCTTCCATGACCAGGAAGGCGGCGAAATACTGCGCGCGCTTGTACTTGATCACCTCCCAGCCCGCCAATACCACCAGCACGGTGGTAAAGGTGGTCAGAAGAATCAACGGCATGGAAATACCGTCGACACCCAGGTGGTACTGGATGTTGAACGTACTGATCCAGCTCGCCGTTTCCTGGAACTGCATCTTGTAGGTCGAAGTATTGAAGCCGGTATACAACGGCAGGCTGACCACGAAGGTCAACACCGAAACGAACAGCGACAACGCGCGCGCGGCGCGGTCACCGGCGAAAAGAACAACAATACCGCCGATGATCGGAATCCAGATTGTCAGACTGAGCCAGGGCAAATCGTGAACCATCCCAATTCCTTCCACACCCGCCTAGGCGAAAACGATCCAGGAGAGTAGTGCCAGCAAGCCGATGATCATCGCGAATGCGTAGTGATACAGATAACCCGACTGAACCGTTCTCACGACGCCCGATAGCCAGCCGACCGTTTTCGCGGCTCCGTTCACCACCAGACCGTCAATGAGCCGCACATCACCGATGCGCCACAAGGCACGGCCCACCCCGCGACCGCCCCCGGCGAAGAAAATTTCATTGAAGCGATCGAAGCCGTACTTGTCCACAAGGATCTGATAAACAAACCCAAGCCGGGTTTTCAGCGCCTCGGCCAGATCCGGGCGCTTCAGGGTGAAATACCACGCGCTGAGTACGCCCAGCATGGCCAGCGCGAAAGGCGGCTGGCCAAGGCCATGAAGGACCAGCGCCCAGGCGCCGTGGTAATGTTCGGCCATCTCGCCCAAGACGTTGTGCGCCTGCGCGACGTATATCGACCCGTCGAAAAAGCTGCCGTATAGCAGTGGATGGATAGCGAAAAAGCCGATCACCAACGACGGGATAGCGAGCAGGATCAGCGGCACGGTAACAACCGCCGGCGTCTCGTGCAGGTGCGAGCGGGTTTCCTCGTCCATGCGCTCGGAGCCGTGGAACACCATGAACACCAGCCGGAACGTATACAAGCCGGTGATAAACACCCCCAGCAACACCGACCAGTAGGCAAAATGCGCCCCCGGCAGCGCCGACTCGTGGACAGCCTCGATGATCGAGTCTTTGGAGAAGAATCCTGAGAAGCCGGGAAAGCCGATCAGGGCCAGTCCCCCGATCAGGGTGGTCCAGTAGGTGATGGGCATGTACTTCTTCAACCCGCCCATATGGCGCATGTCCTGATCGTGATGCATGGCGATAATGACGGAGCCGGCGCCGAGAAACAGCAGCGCTTTGAAGAAGGCATGAGTCATCAGGTGGAAGATGCCCGCAGCATAGGCCGATGCGCCCAGCGCCACGGTCATATAGCCCAGCTGGGAAAGGGTCGAATAGGCGATGACCCGTTTGATGTCATACTGGACGACGCCGAGCAGTCCCATGAAGAAGGCGGTGATGGCGCCGATGACCATGACGAAGCTCAGCGCCACGTCGGACAGCTCGAACAGCGGCGACATGCGTGCCACCATGAAGATACCGGCCGTTACCATGGTCGCCGCATGGATCAACGCCGAGATCGGCGTCGGGCCTTCCATGGAATCCGGAAGCCAGACGTGCAGCGGCACCTGGGCCGACTTGCCCATGGCACCGATGAACAGCAGGATGCAGATCACCGTGACCACCGACCACGAATGCCCGGCGAAAATCTCCATATGCGCGTCGGCGAGCTTCGGTGCCGCGTGGAACACCTGGGCATAATCCAGGGTTCCGCTGTACATCAGCACCGCGGCGATCCCCAACAGGAACCCGAAGTCGCCCACACGGTTGACGAGAAACGCCTTGAGGTTGGCGTAGATCGCTGATTCCCGCGTATACCAGAAGCCGATCAACAGATACGACACCAGCCCGACCGCCTCCCAGCCAAAAAACAGCTGCAGGAAGTTATTTGCCATCACCAGCATCAACATCGAGAACGTGAACAGGGCAATGTAACTGAAGAAGCGCTGATACCCCGGATCATCGCTCATGTAGCCAATGGTGTAGATATGCACCATCAACGACACGAACGTCACCACCACCAGCATCAGGGCGGTCAAATGATCGATCAGGAAACCAATCTCCAAATGCACCTTGCCGCTGATCATCCACGTGTATACGGCGCCGTTGAATGCCGGTGCGCCGTCAAGCACGATATGCTTGAACACCACCAGCGACAGAATAAAGGCGATGCCGACGCCGATAATCGCTGCCCAATGGGCGCCCGCCCGGCCTATCCGGCGGCCGAACAACCCGGCCAGTATGGCGCCGGCAAGCGGCGCCAAAGGGATGGCAAGATAGACAAGCTGCATGGTTTCGTCCACGGATCTAGCCCTTCATCGAGTCCAGGTCCTCGACATTGATGGTGCTCTTGTTGCGGTACAGCACCACGAGGATCGCCAGGCCGATGGCGGCCTCGGCCGCCGCCACAGTCAAGATAAAGAACACGAACACCTGGCCGGCGATGTCGTTGAGATAGTGGGAAAAGGCAATGAAATTCATGTTCACCGCCAGCAGCATCAGCTCGATCGCCATCAGCAGAATGATGACGTTCTTACGGTTGAGAAAGATGCCCGCGACGCTGATGCAGAAAAGGATCGCACTCAGCACCAGATAATCCGACAGCCCAATCATTCCATGTTCTCCCTTGCCCGGAAGCTGCGTCCCGGCTTGCATCTCGATCGCACGGCGTCCGCGACCCACGGAACGGCGTTAGCGCCCGTCGCCCCTCTGCACTGACGGCCGCCTTCAACGGCGCCCAACGCGCAGTCACTTCTCACTGTTCATCTTCACGATGCGCAGGCGCTCCTGTTTGCGCACTTTCACCTGCTGCGCCGGATTCTGGTAGCGCGTTCCGGCCCGCCGTCGCAGCGTTAACGCAATGGCGGCGATAATCGCCACCAACAGGATCACCGCCGCGATCTCGAACGGATACAGATACTGGGTATACATCACACTGCCCAGCGCTTTGGTATTGCTGTAACTTGCACCATGCACAACCGGCACCGGCCCGCCGCTGGCGGGGAAATTCCGCGTCAGCACCACCACCATCTCCACCACCATGAGAATGGCGACAATTGCGCCGATCGGGAGGTACTTGATAAAGCCTTCGCGCAGCCTCGCCAGATTGATGTCGAGCATCATCACGACGAACAAAAACAACACCATCACCGCGCCGACATAGACCAATACCAGTACGATCGCGAGAAACTCGGCCTCGAGCATGATCCACAGGGCCGCACTGGTGAAAAACGCCAATACCAGAAACAGGGCCGAATGGATGGGATTGCGCGCGGTAATCACCCGCAGCGCGGAAATCACCAGAATCGTCGCAAAAGCGTAAAAGAAGAACGATTGTGTAAACATGCTGATCCCTGAATGCCCGCCGGTCGCCATTAACGGAACGGCGCGTCAGCGGCGCGGTCACTGGCCAACTGCTGTTCGAACCGGTCGCCGAGCGCAAGCAGCTTATCCTTGCTCATGACCTGTTCCCCCCGGTTCTCGAAATGGTATTCGTAATGGCGCGTCTCCACGATGGAATCCACCGGACATGCTTCCTCGCAGAAACCGCAGAAGATGCACTTGAACAAGTCGATGTCATAGCGGGTGGTGCGTCGCGTGCCGTCTTCACGTTGTTCCGAGTCGATGGTGATCGCAAGGGCCGGGCATACGGCTTCGCAAAGCTTACAGGCAATACAGCGTTCCTCGCCGTTCGGATAACGGCGCAGGGCGTGAAGCCCGCGGAACCGCGGCGACATGGGCGCGCGTTCCTCCGGATACTGAATCGTGACCTTGCGTGCGAAAAGGTAACGCCCGGTAAGGCGCATCCCCTTGATCAGTTCCCAAAGAAACAAGCTCTTGACGATCTGTCCCAACGCTTTCATTGAGCACCTCCGCCCTAGCCGAACCAGGGTGGCAGTTTGGCGACAACGGCAACGCCCAGCACCACCAGCCAGACGATGGTCACCGGAATAAACACCTTCCAGCCGAGCCGCATGATCTGGTCATAGCGATAGCGCGGAAACGTGGCACGGAACCAGAGGAAACAGAAACTGAAAAACGCCGCCTTGATCAGCAGCCAGACGATGGGGGGCACCCAGGCAAAGGCCGTCTCCAGCAACGGAATACCCTGAAACGGCGACAGCCACCCGCCCATGAACATGAGCGCCGCCAATGTCGAGATCAAAATAATGTTGGCGTATTCGGCGAGGAAGAACACCGCGAAGGTCATGCCCGAGTATTCGACGTGAAAACCGGCGACGATCTCCGATTCACCCTCGGCGACGTCGAACGGGGCGCGGTTGGTCTCCGCCACCCCGGAGACAAAATAGACGATGAACAGCGGCATCAGGGGCAGCCAGTACCAGTGCCAGATACCCCCGGCCTGCGCCAGAACGATCTCGCGCAAATTGATGCTGTGAGCCGCCATCAGCACACCCACCAGGGCGAAACCCATTGCGATCTCGTAGGCGACGATCTGCGCCGCCGAGCGCATGGCGCCCAGGAACGAATACTTGGAGTTCGACGCCCAGCCGGCGACGATCACCCCGTAGACGCCCACCGAGGTCAGCGCCAGAACGTAAAGCAGGCTGGCGTCGATGTTGGCCAACGTCAGGTGGCTGTCGAACGGGATCACCGCCCACGCGGCCAACGCCGGCCCGATGGACAGGATCGGCGCCAGTATGAACAGGAACCGGTTGGCATTGGCGGGGATGATGATTTCCTTGAACAACAGCTTCACCGCGTCGGCGATGGGCTGGAGCCAACCCCGCGGTCCGACGCGGTTGGGACCGAGGCGCACCTGCATGTAACCGATCAGCTTGCGTTCGGCGTAGGTGAGATAGGCCACCGCGAGCATCAGCGGTACGACGATGACGAAGATCTTGACCAGGATGAAAAACAGTTCCGTCATGGCAATGTACTCGTTCCCCGCCGCGGCCTCAGTCCGCTTCCAGTTCGATCGCCCCGAACAGGGGCCCCAGCGCCGCGCTTGCCTCGGTGCCGGCGGCAA
>JARRNJ010000043.1:0-19533 GCA_037385045.1 Gammaproteobacteria bacterium
TGCGAAAGGGAGACCGACCGATGTCGGCGCGGCCTGGCCGTTGGGGTAGTACTCGGCTGCACATCCCAATACCAACGAACAACCAAGCGGGAGGGGAGTCCTGATGAACGAGTACCTGACTTTTCACAAAATGATCACGCCCATGATTATCCAGATCGTGTTCTGGCTGGGCCTGGTGATCATTGTGATCGGCAGTATCGCCGGCATGTTCCAGTATAGTTTCTGGGCGGGATTGGTGTCCCTGGTGGTCGCATCGATCCTGTGGCGGGTGTGGTGCGAACTGGTGATCATCTTTTTCGGCATGCACAAGTCCCTGGAGGACATTCGCGCGAAAACCGTCGCGCAGTAACCGGCCGCAGTAAGAGTCATTTGACGATTCCGCACGGCCCGGACACCGCCAGGCCGTGCGGCCGTTATCATCTCCGTGCATGTTGACACGGCCGTCCGCGTCATGGGCTGCGCCGCTGCGGCGAACCGGGAATCCCGCCCATGGCGCTCTGTGTTCGGAAGGGAACCATCGGCACGGCCCTATCCAGCCCGCCGCGTTGTCGGTATCCTATACGCCCATGACTGCCGAAACCGCTCAGAACGTGGACCACGGGGAAGTCGCCAAGTTCGAGGAACTGGCATCCCGCTGGTGGGACCCCAACAGCGAATTCAAGCCGCTGCATGACATCAACCCGCTGCGCCTCGATTTCATCGACCATCACGCCGGGCTGGCCGGCAAGCGGGTGCTGGACGTGGGCTGCGGCGGCGGCATTCTGTCCGAGAGCATGGCGGCCCGCGGTGCGCGGGTCACAGGCATTGACATGGGCGAGGCACCGCTGTCCGTCGCCCGGCTGCATGGACAGGAATCGGGATTGGAAGTGGAGTACCGGCGCGTCACCGCCGAAGCGCTGGCCGCGGAGCAGCCGGGTGCGTACGACGTTGTCACCTGCCTGGAGATGCTCGAACACGTCCCCGACCCGGCATCCGTGATCGATGCCTGCGCGCGGCTGGCCCGCCCGGGCGGCGACGTCTTCTTTTCCACCATCAACCGTAATCCCAAGTCTTATCTGCTCGCCATCATCGGCGCCGAGTACATGCTGCGCCTGCTCCCCAAGGGCACCCATGACTTCCGCAAGTTCATCCGGCCCTCTGAGCTGGAACGATGGGCGCGCGGCGCCGGCCTGACCTTCGAGCACATGGTGGGCATGACCTACAACCCCATCACCCGTGCCTACAAGCTGGGCGGCGATTTGGACGTCAACTATCTCGTTCACGCGGTTTCCGAATCGTCCGCGACCTGAACGTGCTGCGCTGCCCGCTGCCATGATCCGTACAGTCCTGTTCGACCTGGACGGTACGTTGCTGGATACGGCGCCGGATCTGGCCTTTGCCCTCAACCAGGTGCTGCAGGAACAGGGGCGTCCCGCCCTGCCGCTGGAACGCATCCGGCCGGTGGTATCCCACGGCACCGCCGGCCTGCTGCGCATCGGCTTTGGACTGCGACCGGAGGACAAGGACTTTGCCCCGTTGCGCCAGCGCCTTCTGGACATCTATCAGGCGCACCTCGCCTGCGCGACGCAGCCGTTTCCCGGCATCGAGGCGTTGCTGGCCGAGCTCGAACGCGCCGGTCTGCGCTGGGGCGTGGTCACCAACAAGCCGGGTTGGCTTACCGAGCCGCTGCTGCAGCAACTGGGTCTGGCGCCACGCAGCGCCTGCATCGTCAGCGGCGACACCACCACCCGGCGCAAGCCCGACCCGGAACCGCTGCTGCACGCCTGCGCCTTGGCCGGCTGCCATGCACCGGAATGCGTCTACGTGGGCGACGCCGAGCGCGACGTCATCGCCGGCCGCGCCGCCGGCATGCCCACCATTGTCGCCGCCTACGGCTATATCGAGGCTCATGAGAATCCCCTGGACTGGGGTGGCGACCATTTGGTGCACGAGCCTGGTGAAATTCTCGCCTGGCTCGAAAAGCACAACGGCGCCACTGTCCCGCCGCACCCTGCCGTGCGCTGAAAGTGGTAGCATAGCGCTACGAGCCTCGGCCGGGACGCGGCCCGAGCCGCCACTGAGTGCCATTCCATGTCAGCCGCCGTGTACGTCATATCGTTGTTGCTGATCGCCGCCGTGGCGCTGGCCGCGGGCTGGTTTCTGGGGCTGTGGCGCAGCCAGCGCCGGTTGGCCGAACTGCGGGAGACCAACACCGAGCTGCGCACCACGCTGGAGCTGGAGCGCCGCAACGCCGAGCAGCAGCGCAGCCAGCACGAGCAGGCCAGGACCCAGCTGGCCGATACCTTTTCCGCCCTTTCGGGCCAGGCGCTGAAGCACAACAGCGAAGAATTCCTCAAGCTGGCGCGGGAAAACCTCAAGCAATTCCAGGTCCACGCCCAAGGCGACCTGCAGGCCCGCGAGAAATCCATCGAGCAGCTGGTCAAACCCATCCGCGAAGCGCTGCAGAAGACCGAGACCCAGATCCGGGAAATCGAAAAGGAGCGCAAGGAAGCCTACGGCTCGCTGCACCGCCACCTGGAAACCATGGCCCGCGCCCAGGAAAGCCTGCAGGGCGAGACCCGCAACCTGGTGCAGGCCCTGCGCCGCCCCGAGGTGCGCGGCCAGTGGGGGGAAATGACCCTGCGGCGGGTGGTGGAACTGGCCGGCATGGTCGAGCATTGCGATTTCTACGAACAGGAACACGTCAACACCGAGGAAGGCGCGCTGCGCCCGGACATGGTGGTGCGCATGCCCGACGGTCGCGAAATCGTCGTCGACGTCAAAACGCCCCTGGATGCCTACCTGAGCGCCCTGGAGGCCGCCGACGATGAAAACCGCGGGCGGGAGCTGGACCGCCATGCCCGCAAGGTGCGCGAGCGGGTCAACGAGTTGTCCAAGAAAGCCTACTGGAACCAGTTCAAGAACGCCCCGGACTTCGTCGTCCTGTTCATTCCGGGCGAGCAGTTTCTGTCGGCGGCGCTGGAGCGCGACCGCAGCCTGCTCGAGGACGCCCTGCGCCAGAAGATCATCCTGGCCACGCCCACCAGCTTCGTCGCCCTGCTGCGCGCGGTGGCCTACGGCTGGCGCCAGGAGGCGCTGGCCGAAAACGCCGATCGCATCCGCGAACTGGGCGAGGAACTGTACAAGCGCCTGGCAACATTCACCGAACACCTCAGCCGCCTCGGCAAGTCCATCGGCAGCAGCGTGGAGCAGTACAACAAGGCCGTGGGTTCCCTGGAACGGCAGGTGTTGCCCAGCGCGCGGCGCATGGACGAAATGGGCATCAGCGCCAAGAAGGAGCTGGAACCGCTGGATCCGCTGGAAAAAACCATACGCGGGCTGAGCAACCAATAGCCCGGGGAACCATCCCGGGGGCAGGCGTGCTCGCCGTCCGCCTGCGACATCCACCGACAGCGCCAGAATTTCGCCATGACACCCGAGCGCTACTGCCTGGACAAAGGCCTGCCGCAGGGATCGAGCCTTTACTACAGTGCGCTGTACCTGCAGCCCGAGCAGCGCCGGGCGCTGGCCGCCGTGTTTGCGCTTCGCCGCGAAATCCGGGCGCTGATCGACGAGTGCAGCGATCTCGATGTCGCGCAACGCAAGCTCGACTGGTGGCGTGCGGAAATCGAGGGCGCGTTCGGCGGCGCGGTGCAGCATCCCGCGGCCCAGGCCCTGCAACAGGCGGCCGGTACCTTCAACCTGCCGGTGGAATATTTCCAGGAGATGCTCGACGGCGTGGAGATGGACCTGCGTGGGAGCCGCTACGAAACGTTTCGCGATCTGTCGCTGTACTGCCATCGTGTCGGCGGCGTTGCCGGTACCCTGTGGACCGAAATCTGCGGCTACCGGGATCACCGCGCGCTCAAATACGGCCACGCCCTTGGTGTCGGCCTGGAATTGCTGCGCATCCTGCGGGATCTGCGCCACGACGTTGCGCGCGGCCGCCTCTATCTGCCGCGCGAGGAGCTGGAACGCTTCGCGGTCACCACGACCGATCTCGGTCATCCGACCGGCTCAGGACACGTGCAGGCGCTGCTGGGCCTGCAAAGCCGGCGCATCCACGAGCAGTTCGAGCACGCCCTGTCGCAACTGCCGGAGGTCGACCGCTTTCGACAATGCAGCGGGCTGATCATGTGCCGCATTCAGCTGACGTTGCTGAAGGAGATCGAACGCGACGGGCTCCGAGTGCTGGAGCACCGTCTGCGACTGACGCCGCTGCGCAAACTGTGGCTTGCCTGGAACGGCAGGCGGCGCGAAAAACGCCGGCTCCGCGCCGCGTAGCCGGCGTGCCGAATCCCGCCATGCCCAACGCTCGAAGCGGGTGCGGTCATTGAGTTAGAATGCACTGGTCCTGAAAGCCGCGAGGTGTGGCCGCGGACCGCGTCAACGGCATGCAGACACGAGGAGCCCAATGCGCAATTACAATCCCAGCCCCGACCTGCTGAACAACCGGGTTGTCCTGGTAACGGGCGCCGGCGACGGCATCGGTCGCGCGACCGCCAAAACCTATGCCGCCCACGGCGCCACGGTGATTCTGTTGGGACGCACCATCTCCAAGCTGGAGTACGTCTACGACGAAATCGAGGCCGCCGGCCACGCCCAGCCGGCAATCTATCCCATGAACCTGGAGGGTGCGACCACCAAAGACTACCACGACCTGGCTCAGACGTTGGACAAGGAATTCGGACGCCTCGACGGGCTGCTGCACAATGCCGCGTTGCTGGGCACGCTGACGCCCATGCAACTTTATGAGGCGGAGTTGTGGTACAAGGTTCTGCAGGTGAACCTCAACGCGCCGTTCCTGCTCACCCAGGCCTGCCATCCTCTGCTGCAAAAGGCGCCGGACGCGCGGGTGCTATTCGTTGCCGATCACAAGAGCCGGGCCTACTGGGGCGCCTACGGCGTGGCCAAAGCGGGGCTGGACGGATTGATGCGGATCCTCGCCGACGAGACCGAAGTCAACACCCACATCCGCGCCAACAGCATCGACCCCGGCCCTGTGCGCACGTTATTGCGCAACCAGGCCTATCCCGGCGAAGACAAGGCTCAATTGAACGCGCCCGAGGACGTGATGACGCCGTTCCTCTACCTGATGGGGCCCGACAGCGCCGAGGTGACGGGCAGGTCATTTACGCTGGAGGATTTCGCCGCCCGTGACGCCGGCTGACCAACCGCCGCTCACTTCCACAAGTCCACATCGACGCCCTGCTTCTCCAACTGCGCACGCCAGCCCCGCAGAAATCGCTGAAAGCTGGGTTGTTCGCGGTAGGCACCGGTATATACATAGGCCATGCTGCCCTGCACGTGGAACGCCTTGAGATAGGCCGAGGCCCGGAACACTTCTTTTCCGGCCGGATCGAAGAACACCATGGTCGGCGCATACTGGACATTGAGTTGGCGCGCCCATCGGTCCGCCGTGGTCGGCTTGCCCCCCGGCGTGACCAACGGGGTGTCCGACCACATATCGAACAGCGCCACATCGAAATGCTGCAACTCCTGACGGCTGCGCTTGCGGGCCAGGATATCCATATGCAGCTCGTCGCACGCTTTGCACTGGCGCTGCTCGAACAACACCAGCAGGTACTTGCCGCCGCCCCGGCCCTTGGCGGTCAGATCATAAGGGGCTGACAGATACGACGGGCTTTGATGCAGCTTGCCGGTGGCCGGTTCGGGATTGCGCTTGGCATAGTAATCGCGAAAGCTGATCCTGGTTTCCATGTGGCCGGCCACGTAGTCCAGCACGGCGTCGAATTTGTGCGGGAAATAATAACCGTTGATGCGCAGGATGGGCTTTGCCTGCTCGTTGAGGAACAGCAGCGTCGGGGTGAACATCACGCGCATTTCGGCGGCGAACTGCTTCTCAGTGAGTTGTTTGCCGCGCAGGTCCGTGACTTCCCGATCGCCCCACATGTTGATGGCAATGACGTCGAAGTGCTTGCGGGTCTTTTCAGCGATGGCGCGTTGCCCGAAGTTGTCTTCCAGCAGCTTCCTGCAATACGGACAACCGTCCTGGTAGAAGTACAGCATCACCCGCTTGTTGGCGGCGGCGGCTTCCCTGACATCGTCGCGAAGATCCAGAAACGAGAGCTTGAACCACTTCGGCTGATCGTGATACCCGGGATTGGTCATGGCGGCGCCCAGCCCCTGTGTCGACCCACCGGCCGCCGCGGCCGGCAACGCCGCTCCCAGACCAGCCAGCGCCAGCAGCGCGGCGCGCAGCCATCGAGCAATGCACGTTCCCATCATCAGATCTCCCCTCGCACGTTTGAATCAGGCTATATATTTGATTTTCTGTGAATTGTAGAGAACTGTCAGAAGCGCGGCAATGCCACGACGGAACCCCGGCGGTAGACCGGCCAGGGTGGCAAAATTGGTTGCCGCGCGGCAGGTTTGTTCCGTCAAAAATATGACCCAAAGAACGGCGTTTGGGTTCACTGGTCTCGCATTGTACTGTTTTTATGAATATTTTTATTCTATCTGGTAAATTGGCACGGATCTCGCATCCAGCCTGGCACCCAACAACAAGAAGCGGGTCCGCCATGGCCGCAGTACATACATCGATTGGCGAAACGACAATGGCTTTCAAACTGGTCAAATCGGAGGCGAGGTCGACGGGCGAAGCCCGAACGGGGTGGGCGACCGCACGTGCGCTGGAATTGGCGACCACGCTCCAAACCACGCTGGAGTTGGACCAGCTGATCAAACTGTTCGCCAGCGAAGCGCGCAAGCAGATTGCATACGACAGCCTGTTGTACCGCAACCGGGAGCTGGAACTCGAACTTCCCGTCGGTGAAGCCGGGCGCCACCGGTGCACCTATCAACTATCGATCGCCGGACACGGGCTGGGCGAACTGGAATTCTCCCGGGGGCGCAAGTTCAGCGAGGAGGATACCCTGCAGCTGGAGTATCTGTTGAGCCCCCTGCTCTATCCCCTGCGCAACGCGCTGCTGTACCGCCAGGCACTGGCCCGCGCGCTCCAGGACCCGCTCACCGGGGTCAACAACCGCAGCGGCTTCGAGAGCAGCCTGCGCCGGGAAGTGAATCTGGCGCGCCGCCACCGCACGCCCCTGGCGCTGCTCGTGGTGGATATCGACCAATTCAAGTCCATCAATGACCATTTTGGCCACCTGATCGGCGACTGCGTGCTGCGCGATGTCGCCGTCTGTACAGCCAGCTGCGTGCGCAACACGGACATGCTGTTCCGCTACGGCGGTGAAGAATTCGTGGTGCTGCTGAGCAACACGGGGCCAGACGGCGCCGAGCTGCTGGCCGAACGCATCCGCTCCACCATCGAGGCGTTGTGCTGCACCTACGGGGACACCAGCCTGGGCGTTACCGTAAGCCTCGGCGTCGCCTGCCTGCACGACGAGGAAAGCGGCAACGAACTGTTCGACCGCGCAGACAACGCCCTCTACCAGGCGAAAGGCAACGGCCGCAACCAAGTGATGGTGGCCGACTGAACCGGGGACACCCTGGACGCTGCCAGGAATCCGTCGGCCCGGCAAAATCGAGCGTCAGCCGGGGCCGGCAACCGTTCAGCGGCCGCGGCGGCCCCGACCGCGTGGGGCATGCCGCGGGGCCGCGGGCCGTTTGCGACGCCGCCCCGCTGGCGGCTCCGACTCCGCGTCTGTGAAACCCGCCGCTCGCAGCAGCAACGCCATCTGCGCTTCAGTCAATTCGGCCCATTTGCCGGGACGCACCGCACGCTCCAGGCCGATCGGCCCATAGCGCACCCGCATCAGCCGGCTCACTTTGACGCCCTGCGATTCCCACAGCCGCCGGACCTCCCGGTTGCGCCCTTCACGTAGAATCACGTGATACCAGTGATTGGCGCCGTCACCGCCGGCATCGATAACACGCACAAAGCTGGCGACGCCATCCTCCAGGTCCACACCGGTGGTCAAGCGGCCGATCATGGCCTCGTCCACCGCCCCCAGCACGCGCACGGCATATTCCCGCTCGACCTCGGCCGAGGGATGCATGAGCCGATTGGCCAGTTCGCCGTCGGTGGTGAGCAGGATCAGGCCCGAGGTATTGATATCAAGGCGGCCCACCGCGATCCAACGGCCCTGCCGCAGCTTGGGCAGCCGCTGGAAGATCGTCGGCCGGCCGTCGGGATCCGACCGGGTGGTAACCTCGCCTTCCGGTTTGTGATAGACGATCGCCCGCCGCCGGGCCGGCGTCGTGCGCCGGGCCGGCAAGGTGCGTCCGTCCAGCTGGATGCGGTCTTCCGCTTCGACCCGGTCGCCAAGTTTTGCCACCAGGCCGTTGATGCGCAGCCGTCCGGCTCGTATCCATTGTTCGATTTCGCGCCGCGATCCCATGCCGGCGTCCGCCAGGACTTTCTGCAGCCGCTCGCCCACCGGCTTCACGAATCCCCGTGACGTTGATCCGCCGTCTCGGATTGCCCGGCCGGTGCGTCAGCCACGCCCGCATTGTCCGGCGCCGTTCCCGGTCCGGACTCCCGCGGGATTCCGGCTTCGGTCTCGGCTTCGGTCTCGGCTTCGGTCTCGGCTTCGGTCTCGGCTTCGGTCTCGGCTTCGGTCTCGGCTTCGGTCTCGGCTTCGGTCTCGGCTTCGGCCGGCCCGCCCGACTCCGTATCGTCACCCAGGCTCAGATCCAGTTCCGCATTGATGGTATCGATGTCACGCAACTCGGACAGGGGTGGCAGATCGTCCAGGTTCTTGAGGTCGAAATAATTGAGAAACTCCTTGGTGGTGGCGTAGATCGCCGGTTTGCCCGGTACATCGCGATGCCCGACCACCTTGACCCATTCGCGCTCCTGCAGCGTCTTCATGATCGAGCTGCTCACGCTCACGCCGCGGATGTCTTCGATCTCTGCGCGGGTAATCGGCTGACGGTAGGCCACCAGTGCCAGGGTTTCCAACAGCGCACGCGAATACCGCGACGGCCGTTCCACCCACAGTCGTGAAACCCAGGTCGAATAATCCGTCCGGATCTGCAACCGGAATCCGCTGGCCACTTCTTTCAGCTCAACGCCGCGGGATTCGCAATCCTCCGCCAGCGCGTCCAGCGCCCGCCGCAGCTGTTGTCGTTCCGGTTTCTCATCGTCCGCGAACAGCGCCAGCAGATCGTCGATCGTAAGAGGGCGACCCGCGGCCAGCAGCGCCGCCTCGGCGATGTTCTTCAACTTTTGTTCGTCAGTCATGGAAATTCCGGGTTACCGCAAATAAAGCCACCGGCCGCCCGCGGCCGGAACGCAACGTCAGGTCTGCGCACCGGCCGAGGCCGCCGCCTTGACGTGGATGGGTCCGAACGGCTCGGCCTGCACCAGTTCCAGCAGCGATTCCTTGATCAACTCGAGGATCGCAAGCAGCGTCACCACCACACCCATACGCCCCTCTGCGACGTCGAACAACGCGCTGAAGGGCGTGAACTGATCCGCGCGAACGGCGCCGAGCACCAGCGACATCCGCTCGCGCACCGACAGCGGCTCGAGCTGGATCTGGTGGTGGGAGAACAGCTCCGCCCGGGTGAGCACATCCTTGAACGCCAGCAGCAGTTCCTTCAGGTTGACCTCGGGCTCGATCTTCACCACCCGCCGGTCGGTCACGGCCGCCGACGCGGGGAAGATATCCCGCTCCAGGCGCGGCAATGCGTCCATGTCCTCGGCCGCCTGCTTGAATCGCTCGTATTCCTGCAGCCGCCGCACCAGCTCGGCGCGCGGGTCCTCCTCATCGCCCTCGGCTTCCACCGGCCGCGGCAGCAGCATGCGCGACTTGATTTCGGCCAGCATCGCCGCCATCACCAGGTACTCCGCCGCCAGTTCCAGGCGCAGGTCCCGCATCAGCTCGATGTACTCCATGTACTGGCGGGTGATCTCGGCGATGGGAATGTCGAGGATATCGAGATTCTGGCGCTTGATCAGGTAGAGCAGCAGGTCCAGCGGTCCTTCGAACGCCTCGAGAAAGACCTCCAGGGCGTCGGGAGGAATGTAGAGATCGTGCGGCAGCGCGGTGATCGCTTCGCCCTGGACAACGGCAAAGGGCAACTCTCCCTGCTGCGGGCCCGGTTCTCTTTCCGGGGGCGGCGCATCGATGGCCTGCTCCGGTTCATCCGGCACCGCGCCCGAGGTTTCAACTTCCTGCCTTTCGGCCTCGCTGACCATGATCCACTCCCCGATTTGCGGGCCCGGTTGGTCCGGGCTCTCGCCGCCTGCGCCTCAGCGGTAGCCCAGGCCCATCGCCTGGCGCACCTCATCGAGCGTTTCCCGCGCAACGTCGCGGGCCGCTTCGCAACCCTCATTGATGATGTTGCGAACCAACTTTGGATCGGCGGCAAATTCCTCGGCCCGTTCGCGAACGGGCTCCAATTCCTTCAGTACGGCGTCGATCAACGGCTGCTTGCAGTCCAGACAACCAATGCCGGCCGTCGTGCACCCTTCCCGGGCCCAGGTTTTGACATCGTCACCGCAATAAACCTCATGCAGCTGCCACACCGGGCACTTGGCCGGATCACCCGGATCGGTGCGCCGTACACGGGCGGGGTCGGTGGGCATGGTGCGCAATTTCCTGGTGACGGCTTCCGGATCCTCGCGCAGGGCAATGGTGTTGTTGTAGGATTTCGACATTTTCTGCCCGTCCAGACCGGGCATCTTTGCCGCTTCCGTCAGCAGGGCCTCCGGCTCGGGCAGGATGATACGGCTGCCGCCTTCCAGATAGCCATACAGCCGCTCGCGGTCACCCAGCGTGATGTTCTGCTGCGATTCCAGCAGCGCGCGCCCCACCTCCAACGCCTCGCGGTCGCCCTGCTCCTGATAGCGCTTGCGCAGCTCGCGATAGAGCCGCGCGTTCTTTTTGCCCAGTTTCTTGATCGCCGCCTCGGCCTTTTCCTCAAAGCCCGGTTCACGGCCGAACAGGTGGTTGAAACGCCGCGCGATCTCGCGGGTCACCTCCACATGCGCGACCTGGTCCTCACCCACCGGCACCAGGCCCGCCTTGTAAATGACGATATCCGCGCTCTGCAGCAACGGATAGCCGAGAAATCCGTAAGTGGCGAGATCCTTCTCCTTGAGCTTTTCCTGCTGATCCTTGTACGTCGGCACCCGCTCCAGCCAGCCCAGTGGCGTGATCATTGACAGCAACAGATGCAGCTCCGCATGCTCGGGAACCCGCGATTGGATGAACAGCCGCGCCGATCCGGGATTGACGCCCGCTGCCAGCCAATCGATAACCATTTCCCAGACATGATCCGACAGGTGGGTCACATCCTCGTAATGGGTGGTGAGCGCATGCCAGTCGGCGACGAAGAAAAAGCAGTCGTATTCGTGCTGGAGCTTGATCCAGTTCTTCAGAACCCCGTGGTAATGTCCGAGGTGCAAAGCGCCGGTCGGGCGCATGCCGGACAGGACCCGTTGTTTAGCGGAATTCAAAAACGCCTCCCGTCATCATCTGTGCAACAGGTGCTGAAGCACGCCGAGGTACGCGTTGGCGTCGATGCCGGCGATATGCGACATGGTCACCACGAAGGCAGACAAGGGCGGCCACATAATGTAACCCCAGATCGGAGTCATCAGCAGCAGAACGATGATGATCAAGCCGTAGGGCTCAATGCGGCTGATCTGCCATGCCAGCGGCCCCGGCAACAAACCGACCAGGACCCGCCCCCCATCGAGCGGCGGGATCGGGACCAGATTGAGGATCATCAAGATGCCGTTGACGAATATTCCGGCAACGGCGGAATAGAACAGGAAATAGGCGATGCCCGATACACTCGCCGGCAGCACGAATGCAATCTTGATCACCAACGCCCAAATGATCGCCATGGCCAGGTTCGACAGCGGACCGGCCAAGGCGACAATCGCCATGTCGCGCTTGGGATTGCGCAGGTTCTCCCAGGTCACCGGCACGGGCTTTGCCCACCCGAAAACGAAGCCGAAAAACAACAGTGAAGCCAGCGGAACCAGGATAGTGCCGAACGGGTCGATGTGCTTGATGGGATTGAGGGTAAGCCGGCCCAGCATCATGGCGGTCGGATCTCCGAACCAACGCGCCACCCAACCATGTGAAACCTCATGGACCGTAATGGCAAATAACACCGGCAGCGCCCACACGGCGATCAATTGAACAGTATTCAGATTGGGCATCGTCGAATTATACCTGTAGCCGAGCCCGAATCTGAAGCGCCGAAGAAGCGCTCATCCGGGTGCCGGTCCGTTCATTCGGCGCCGGAATTAACAGGCTGTATTTGTTGAAGTAAAAAAATCAGCGCCGTGGCGCGGGGTGACCCAACTGCCTGGTCCTCACAGCAGCGCCAGGAGCAATCCGGCGCCCACCGCGAGCACCAGCGCCAACCACCCCCCGAGCAGCAGCCGCCGGCCGCGGCCGTCCAGTCGATGCAGCCGCCGCCCGGGCCGGGGGGTGCCCCTGCCCCTGTCGCCGCGACAGTGCCGGATGTGGTCCAGGAACATCAGCCAGAAGTAGACCACGGCTGCCACACTCAACAGCAGTATGGTAATGCCCAACGTCCTCACGGTCCGACCGTTCCTGGTTTCACCGGGCCTCGGGCTCAGACTTCGAACAGGGAAGCATCGCCTTTGCCCTCCCGCAGCAGCTGCGGCACACCTTCCACCATGTCGACGACGGTGGTGAGATCGAAACCGCACGCCCCGCCATCGATCACCAGATCGACGTCGTGTTCGAGCCGATCGCGGATCTCCTCGGGATCGCTCAACGGCAGCTCCTCTCCCGGCAGGATAAGGGTGGAACTCAAAAGCGGTTCGCCCACATCGGCCAGCAGCGCCTGGGCGATGCGATTGTCCGGTATCCGGATACCGATGGTTTTGCGTTTGGGGTGCTGGAGGCGCCGCGGCACCTCGTGAGTGGCCTTGAATATAAAGGTATAGGGGCCCGGCGTCAGCGTCTTGAGGAGCCGAAACGCCGTGTTGTCCACTTTGGCGTACGTGGCAATCTCCGCCAGGCCGCTGCATACCAGCGTGAAGTTGTGCTTGTCACCGAGACGCCGCAGCCGGCGTATACGCTCCATAGGCTCCTTTTCGCCGATCAGACAACCCAATGCATAGCTCGAGTCGGTGGGATAGACCACCACGCCGCCGCGGCGGATCAACTCTGCCGCCTGATGGATCAGGCGCGCCTGCGGGTTGTCGGGGTGGATGGCGAAAAACTGGCTCATCGACTCGAGGGCAGGGCAGTCAATCACGTCGCATCGCAATGCCGGGCCGCTAGGCCCGGACTCGCCATGCGCCCGCGTCCCGGTGCAGCCAGCGATCCCCGGCCCACACGGGCGTGCAAGTCTCGGGCAGTGCCGGCAGGCGGCCCATTTCGATCCATGGATCCTCCGGGCCGTGGTAGTCGGACCCGCACGACGCCAGCAGGCCGAAACCCTTGGCGTACCCCGCCATGGCCAGGATCTCCTGCGGCGAGTGGCTGCCGGTGACCACTTCCAGGCCCTCGCCGCCAGTGTCGCGGAATTCGCCCAGCAGACCCCGCAACTTGGTGGCGGTCAAACCATAACGGGCCGGATGGGCGATCACCGCCATGCCTCCGGCACCCCGGATCCAGGCCACGGCATCGGCCAGCGAGGCCCACTGCCCCGGCACATAACCCGGTTTGTCTTTGACAAGAAAACGCTTGAACACGTCGCGCAATTGCCGCGCGTGTCCGGCCCCGACCAGGAACCGGGCGAAATGGGTGCGCCCGACGATGGCGCCGCCGGCGTAACGCCGGGCGCCTTCCTCGGCGCCGGGAATACCCGCCTTGTCCAACCGCCGGGCGATCTCCTGCGCCCGCCACCGGCGAAACGCACGCAGCCCGGCCAACCCCCGCTGCAGGGGCTCGTCAGCCGGATCCACATTCACGCCCACGATGTGCACCGTGCGACGGTTCCAGGTCACGGAGATCTCGACGCCGGGCACCAGGAGCACCCCGCAGGCCCGCGCGGCCGCCGACGCCTGTGCCACGCCCGCGGTGGTATCGTGGTCCGTGAGCGCCAACACATCCACGCCCTTGCTCCGGGCGTGTCGTACCAGTTCCTCAGGCTCCAGGGTGCCGTCGGACGCGGTGGAATGGCAATGCAGATCGTAGTTCAGCGGCATGGCGCGCATTCTAGCGTATGCGGGTCGGTTTGTCCCCGCACGCCGCACACCGGGGCGCCGCCACCGCCGGCGGGCTTGATTCTGGCCCGGAGGTACGCCACATTAGGCACATCGGGTCGCCGCCGGCGCGCCTGGGCACAACAGGACGGATGCGGGTTCGTCCGCGTGGTTGGAATCCAATGAAATTTCTGTTTGATTTTTTCCCCATCATCGTCTTCTACGCCGCCTACAAGCTCAGCGGCGATGACATCTTCGTGGCCACCGGGGCGGCGATCGTGGCGACGTTCCTGCAGGTTGGCTACTCATACTGGAAATTCCGCCGCGTGGAGAGGATGCACGTCATCACCGCCCTACTGCTCCTGGTGTTCGGCGGGCTGACCATAGCGCTTCACGATCCGGCGTTCATCAAGTGGAAGGTGAGCGTGGTGAACTGGCTGTTCGGGCTGGTGTTCCTGGGAAGCCATTTCGTCGGCGACAGGACCATCATGGAGCGCATGATGAGCGCCAACGTGACCGTTTCCAAACCGGTGTGGTTCCGCCTCAACATGAGCTGGGTGGTATTCTTCATCGCAATCGGGTTCCTCAATCTGTATGTATTCAAGCACTACACCGAGAATACCTGGGTCAATTTCAAGATGTACGGCATGATGGGGTTGACCGTCGTGCTGGTAATCGGCCAGGCGTTCTATCTCGCGCGCCATATCAAGCCCGAAGAGCAACCGGAAGACTCTGTGGAAGGTGAACAGTGATGTTGTACGCCATCATCGCCCAGGACCGTGAACACAGTCTCGAGCAGCGCCGGCAGGCGCGCCCGGCCCATCTGGAACGATTGGAGCAACTCAAGGCGCAGGGCCGGCTGGTGCTGGCCGGCCCCCACCCCGCCATCGACAGTGAAGACCCCGGCGATGCGGGCTTCACCGGCAGCCTGGTGGTCGCCGAGTTTGCATCGATCGAGGACGCCCGTGCCTGGGCCGATACCGATCCTTACGTCGCTGCCGGGGTGTATACCGATGTGATTGTCAAACCGTTCAAAAAGGTCCTTCCGTAATGAGTCGACCCGAACGCGTGGAGTTGATCCGCGAGCGCCTCAGTGCGGCTCTGCATCCCGAGGCCCTGGATATCGTCGATGAAAGCCACAGGCACGCCGGGCACGCGGGGGCCAGGAGCGGCGGCGGCCATTTCAAGGTGAAAATCACCGCCGACGCGTTTGCAGGCAAAACCCTGATCCAGCGTCACCGTCTCGTTTATGATGCGCTGGGTGATGCCATGCAAAAGGAAATTCACGCCCTGAGCATCGACGCGAAATCCCCTGCCGAACGCTCTGGCGCCTGATCCGCGCGATGGCCGCAGTACAACGACTGCTCCTCGGCTCCCTGCTGACGCTGACATTGACCGTCGGCGGCTGCGACCGCCTGCCCGGCGGAACAACGAGCCAGGCGCCCAGCCCGGCCGATCAGGCCGCCAAAACGAAGCTGCCCGCCGATACATTGGCCGTGGTCAACGGCCAACCCATCAGCAAACCGATGCTTGAGCTTTATCGCGAGGGACGGGCCGCTGATCATCCGCACGATGCGAAACCCACGCAGCAGGAACTGCTGCACGAATACGTCAATCTGATCCTGCTCGCCCAGACCGCGGCCCGGGACGGGTTGGCGAAACATCCCGATGTGGCCCGCAAGCTGGCCTACCAGCGCACCAACCTGTTGGCGGGCAGCCTGATTGAACAAATGCTCACGGACATGCGCATCAGCGACGCGGAAATCCAGCAGGAGTATGACCGACAAATCAAGGCCGAACCCCAACGAGAGTACAAGGCCCGCAACATTCTCGTCACCAAGCGCGCCCAGGCCGAGCAGGTGATCGACTCCTTGAACAAGGGTGCCGATTTCGCCACCCTCGCGCGCAAGTACTCCATCGGACCCGCCGCCTCCGCCGGCGGCGCATTGCAGTGGTTCCAGCCCCGCAACGTGCTGCCCGCCTTCGCCCACGGCGTAGCGCAACTGCACAAGGGCGAGTACACCAAGACACCCATCAAGACCCGCTATGGCTGGAACGTGGTGCTGCTGGAAGACTACCGCGAGCTTCCACCCCCACCGCTCGACCGCGTCAGGCAGCGCATCCGGGTCGAACTGGCACGCAAACGTCTCGACGCCTATATGGACAAGCTGCGCGGCAAAGCGGACATACACATCATCGAGCCGGCGTCCGGGCAGGCGCAGCACGACAAGTGACGGGCAGGTCCGCAGCAGCGGCTACGACACCTCATCGAGCGACAACGCTGCTTCAAGGGGTTGCGGTTCGCTGAGCAAGTGGCCCTGGCCATAGTCCACGCCGATGTCCCTGAGCTTCTGCAGAATGTCGGGGTCTTCCACGGCCTCGGCGATGGTCTTCAGTCCGACCACGTGACCGATGTGATTCACCGAGCCCACCACGGCGAAATCCACCGGATCATAGGCCATGTCCCTGACGAAACTGCCGTCGATCTTCAGGTAGTCCACGGTCAGGTTCTTGAGATAGGCAAACGAACTCACGCCGGTGCCGAAATCGTCCAGTGCGAACTGGCACCCCTTGCCGCGAAACAGCGAGATGAAATTGACCGCCTGGGCGAGATTGGAAATGGCGGCCGTTTCGGTGATCTCAAAAATAATTGACGGCGGCAGATCGGGGTAATCATCGAACTGCCCGCGCACGTACTCCAGGGTGCGGTCGTCTCCCAGGGACTGGCCGGAGAGATTGATGGCGAAGCGTTTGATCGGCAGCGAAGGATTGTCCCGCCGCCTGCGCACGTAACCGCTGATCAGCGCGAATGCATTGGTCATCACCCAGCGGTCGAGGTCGGCGATCATGTTGTAGCGTTCCGCGGCGCGGATGTACTCCATCGGCAGCACCAGCTGACCGGAATCGTCCACCATGCGCAGCAGGATCTCGAAGCGTTGCTCGTCGGAGCCGCCGTCAAACAACGGCAGGATGCGCTGGGCGTAAAGGACGAAGCGCCGTTCCGAGTAAGCCCGGGTGATGCGGTGCACCCATTGCATCTCCCCCTGGCGTTTCAGCAGCTCCGCATCATCAGCGGTGTAGACATGCACCCGGCCACCGCCTTTCTCCTTGGCCACATAGCATGCCGAGTCGGCAAAGCTCAACAGCTGGGTAAACGAGCGTGCATCCGCCGATACCGGCACCATGCCGATGCTCACGCCTATCTCGAACGTCTTGCCCTCCCAGGCGAAGCGGAAGCGCTTGACTGCGGTGATCAACTGCTCCGCGGTCGCCAGCGCTTCGTCGACCGGGCAGTCGTGAAACAGAATGCCAAACTCATCGCCGCCCAGCCGGGCCAGCGAGTCGGTAGGCCGCACGTGCGGTTTGAGCAGGGCCGCAATCTCCTTGAGCAGCGCGTCGCCGGCGATGTGCCCGCAGGTGTCGTTGACCACCTTGAACTGGTCGAGATCGAGGTAGCACAGTACGTTCTGCCCCCCGTGTGCGCGGGCCGACTCGATGGCATGGTTCACGCGCCGCTCGAACTCCCGCCGGCTGACCAGCGCCGTGAGGTCGTCATGGGCGGCCTGATAGGCCAGCAGGCGCGACATCTCGCGCGCCCGGCTCACGTCCTGAAACACCAGCACGGTGCCGACGATCGATCCCTGGTCGTCGCGGATCGGTGCCACCGAGAGATCAATCGGCACACGGCGGCCGCCGCGGTGCAGCAGACCCACCTCTCCGGGAAGATTCAAGGCGACGTTCTCCCGCACACAGCGCTGGCACATGTTTTCCCGCGGCTCTCCGGTGCGCTCGTCGACGAGCCGCAATACCTGGCCGATCGGCCGGCCCTGGGCATCGCGCAGACGCCAACCTGTCAGGCGCTCGGCGACCGGATTGAGGTATTCCACCGCCCCGCCGGTACCGGCAGTAATCACTCCATCGGCAATGGAATGCAGCGTCACATCGGCGCGCTGACGTTCGGCATGGATCGCCTCGCGCGCCTTCCGGCGCGTTTCGGCTACCCGCTGGCGAGTGTTGGCGATGTACAGCACCAGCACCACCGCGAGGGCCAACGCCAGCAGCGCCAACAGCACCAGGCCGACGACGTCGTTGGGCAGGCCGTCACCGACCGGCTGCGCCGCCGAGGCCGGACGGGAGATCAAGGGCGTTGTCAAGACCGACGCCGCCCGGATAAGAACGGAAACGCCCAATCTGTCGCGTCTGCGCCCGGTCATGGCCGCCCGCAGGCCCACGCGGAGCGTGAAACGGGCAGCGCGATGAACCCGGGCAATCCCGCCTGGGGCTCGCCCAACGGGCGATCGATGGCAACCGCAGGTCGGCTGCGCCGGGTTGCGGACAGCTGCCTGCACACGTCAGCGCCCCTTTTCCAACAGCTCCAGGAAAGCGTCTTCGTCGAGCATTTCGACGCCCAGCCCGCGCGCCTTGTCGGCTTTCGATCCCGGTTCCTCGCCCACCACCACGTAGTCGGTCTTTCCCGACACGCTGCCCGTGACCTTGGCGCCCAGGGCCTGCAGGCGGTCGCCGGCTTCATCCCGGGTCATGGACGACAGCGCACCGGTGAGCACGAAGGTCTTGCCGGCCAATGGGCGGGTGCGCCCGGGCTTCGTTTCGACCGGCTCCCATCGCACGTTATTCCGCAGCTTACGGATCACCTCCTGATTGTGCTTCTCCCGGAAAAACCGATACACGCTTTCGGCGACTACGGGGCCGACGTCGGCGACTTGCTGCAGTTCTTCGGTACTCGCTTTCTGGAGCGGATCGAGGTCACCAAAATGTGCCGCCAGCGCCTGCGCCGTGGCCTCCCCCACGAGCCGGATGCCCAACGCATAGATGAATCGCGGCAGGCTGGTGGACTTGCTGTTCTCCAACGCGTCGAGGAGATTCCGGGCCGACTTCTCGCCCATGCGCTCCAGGCCCGCGATCTGTTCCAAGGTCAAGCTGTAGAGGTCGGCGATGTCGCGAATCAGGCCCTTTTCGTCCATCTGCTCGATGAGCTTCTCGCCCAGGCCGTCGATATCCATGGCCCGGCGCGACGCGAAATGCCGGATCGCCTCGCGCCGCTGGGCCGCGCAATACAACCCCCCGGTGCAGCGGGCCACCGCCTCGCCCTCCAGGCGCACCACGTCGGAGCCGCACACGGGACATTTCTCCGGCATTTTGAACTTGCGGGCATGTTTCGGGCGCCGCGAGGTCACCACGCTGACCACCTCCGGAATCACGTCCCCGGCCCGGCGCACGATCACGGTGTCGCCGATACGCACGTCCTTGCGTTCGATTTCGTCCTGGTTGTGCAGAGTGGCATTGGTCACCGTCACGCCGCCGACCGACACCGGCTCGAGCCGCGCCACCGGCGTCACCGCCCCGGTGCGGCCCACCTGCACGTCGATGGCCAGCAGCGTGGTCATTTCCTCCTGGGCCGGAAACTTGTGGGCCAGGGCCCAGCGCGGCGCCCGGCTGACATAGCCGAGCGTCTCCTGCTG
>JARRNJ010000044.1:0-19460 GCA_037385045.1 Gammaproteobacteria bacterium
GCATGGATGTTCTGCGCAAATTAAGTGAGCAGGGTCACAACATGCCTGTGATCTTGATCACTGCCGAGGGCTCGGAAGAGGTTGCAGTAGATGCTTTTCGTCTTGGTGTGCATCCCCGCTTGCGAACAGGCGGTGAGGTCGGCTGCGTCGGCCTCACCGCAAACAAGCGCCGCGCCGCCGCGTTGATGCCTCCAGGCAGCCCACGGCCTTCGCGGTGCAGCTGTGCAACCTGTTCCGGAGACAACTCCACTGCCGCGGCGACACCGGCGCGTTCCAGACGGTATTTGACGTATTCGGCCGTCTCCGCTGCCGTCAGCGGCGCCAGACGCACCACCTGCAGTTTTCCCGATGGCGGCAACGGCCCGCGGCCGGTCACCAGCGTACCCTCCAGCCCCGGTTCGCTGAGCAGCAGGATGTGCCACGCGGCCGCCTGGTCCTGCGGCGCGCCGCCCAGCCCGATCACCGCCGCCAACGCATCGAGGCCCAACACCTGCGCATCATCGACCACCAGCAGCGGCACGCGGTCACTGCGCCGCAGTTCCCCCGCGCGTTCAATCAGCAGGTGGGTCATGGCAACGTCGCCGCAGTCGGTGGGTAGCTCGCAGCACTGGGCGATCTGTTTCAACACTCCACCGGCCGACAACCCGGGTGCCGGTGCAACTCG
The DNA here is from genome assembly GCA_037385045.1 of Gammaproteobacteria bacterium. Classification (GTDB taxonomy): domain Bacteria; phylum Pseudomonadota; class Gammaproteobacteria; order JASBUN01; family JASBUN01; genus JARRNJ01. Next base: position 665 of record JARRNJ010000044.1, read on the forward strand.
GCAGATCTGCCAACGATCCGCGCCGCGCCGCGCCAGCTGCTCCAGCAATGTCGTCTTGCCGCTGCCGTCAGGGCCAACCACGAGCACCATCAGGTCGCTGGAGTCGATGAGGTGCTGAAGCAGGTGCAGGCGCGCGACGAAATCGGCGCCCTGAAAACAGTCGGCGCCCGCCGGTTCCGACGAGAAGACGCCCGCCGGCTCAGGCGGTCGATCACTAGCGGTCGTCAACGAAAGCGCTCCCCGCGCTGAACGCGCATTTGCGCCGGCTGGCGCATGCATCCGGCTCCGTCGCTCATACGCCGGTATCCCCCTGGGCGAACACCACCCGATATCCGCGCTTGACCTGGGCGTCGCGTGCGCGCATCAAAGCCTGCACCGCGGCATCCCGGGCGGAAAAGTGCTCACGGCTTACCCGCCCCGGGGAGCCCTGGTAGCCGGATTCCTTCACCAGCGTCCACCCCTCGAGCAAATCCTCCTGCAGGTGCAGATGGAAAAACCTCGGAGGCCGGTCCTCCAGCGGCGGCGTCTGCATGTAAATGCGCATAATGCCTCAGCTATACGCTTGCGGGCTACCGGCACCGCGCGACAGCGCCAGGGACTCTGGCGGCCAGCCAGCGCAACCGCCCCTATGTTGACTGTTTGGGATCAAACAGCCGCTCGTAATCGGCAATGGCGAAGCGGTCTGTCATTCCCGCAATATAGTCGGCGACGGCGCGTGCACGCCCGCGCTCACCGAGTTCCCGATCGGCTTCGCGCACCTTCTGCAGCGCATCGGGCGGCAGGAGTGCGGGTTCCGAAGTGAACGCTTCGAACAACGACTGCACGACCCGGGTCGCCTTGGAAGTCATCCGCAACACCCGGTAATGGCGGTACAGATGTCGGCGCAGGAAGCGCTTCAGGTCCTGGTTCTGCCGGCGCATATCGTCGCTGAAGCTGATCAGGGCGGAGCCGGCCGCGCGCACGTCATCGATAGTGGCGGGCGTGCATTCCGCAAGCGCCCCGGAGCTGGTCTCGATCAGGTCCACGGCCTGCCGGTTGATCATTCGCCGCACCACTTCATGGGTGGTGCGCCGCTCGCTGAGATCCGGATAGATGCGCTTCACCTCGGCATATTGTTCGTTGAACAGCTGGATCTCCGCCAGTTGCTCCTTGCTGATCAATCCCGAACGCAGTCCATCGTCGACGTCGTGACTATTGTAGGCGATCTCATCCGCCAGGTTGGTCAGCTGGGCCTCGAGGCTGGGATGGGTTCCCTCCGTGAAACGCCGGCCGACGTCTCCCATTTCCTCCGCCTTTCCCGGTGAGCAATGCTTGAGGATGCCTTCGCGGCTCTCGAACGTCAGATTCAGTCCCTGGAACTCGGCGTACTTCTCCTCAAGCTCGTCCACCACGCGCAACGACTGCAGATTGTGCTCGAACCCCCCGTAATCACGCATGCAGGTATTGAGCGCATCCTGTCCCGCGTGCCCGAACGGCGTATGGCCGAGGTCGTGGGCCAGCGCGATGGCCTCGGTGAGGTCCTCGTTGAGACGCAGGGCGCGGGCAATAGAGCGGGCAATCTGGGCGACTTCAATGGAGTGGGTCAGGCGGGTACGGTACAGGTCGCCCTCGTGGTTGACGAAGACCTGGGTCTTGTATTCCAGGCGTCGGAAGGCGGCGCTATGGATGATGCGGTCCCGGTCCCGTTGATACTCGCCCCGGTGCGCGGGCGGCGGTTCGGCGAAACGGCGGCCGCGGGAAGTCGCTTCGTGGGCCGCATAGGGAGCGAGAGATGCCATGGCCCGGATCAGGTCGGCGCCGCGTGAGCCTGTGGAGTGGCGCAAACCTCCCCCAGCATGGTCTGCAACACCTGCTGATCGAACTCATCCGTCACCATAGCGTTGCCAATTCCCTTGAGCAGCACCAGGCGCAGGCGGCCGTCCAGGACCTTCTTGTCGACCGCCATCAGTTCCAGGAAGCGCTGCGCACTCATGGTCGACGGCGGCTGCACCGGCAGCCCGGCGCGCTGGAACAAGTCTCGGATGCGTGTCACCGTCTCCGACGTCAGCCAGCCGAGACGCGCCGAAAGATCCGCCGCCATACACGTGCCGGCGGCCACCGCTTCGCCATGCAGCCACACGCCATACCCGGCGCCGGTCTCGATAGCGTGACCGAACGTATGTCCGAGGTTAAGCAGCGCCCGCTGCCCGCGCTCCAGCTCGTCGGCGGCCACCACCCGGGCCTTGTTGCGGCAGGAGCGCTCAATCGCCGCAGCCAGAGCCTCAGGGTCCCGTTCGAGCAAGCGCTCCACGTGCTGCTCCAACCACTGGAAAAACTCCGGATCCCGGATCAGGCCGTATTTGATCACTTCCGCGATCCCGGCACTCAACTGCCGATCGTCCAGGGTGTTGAGCGTGCCGGTGTCGGCGACGACGCAGCGCGGCTGGTAAAAAGCCCCGATCATGTTCTTGCCCAGAGCATGGTTGACGCCGGTCTTGCCGCCCACCGACGAATCCACCTGTGCCAGCAACGTGGTCGGAACCTGAACGAAGGCGACACCGCGCTGATAGCAGGCCGCGGCGAATCCGGCAATGTCACCCACCACCCCGCCGCCGAGGGCGAGCACCGTGGCCGTGCGGTTGAAGCGCTTGCCCAACAGCGCATCGAACACCAGGTTGACCGTCTCCAACGTTTTGTATTGCTCTCCGTCGGGAAGAATGACCGATTCACACGCAAGCGCCTGCAGCCCGCGCCGGCATTGCTCCAGGTACAGCGGCGCTACCGTTTCATTGGTCACGATCATGACCTGGTGCCCGCCGATATGCGGCGCGAGATATTGCGGGTCGCCCAGCAGCCCGGCGCCGATGTAGATCGGATAGCTGCGGTCGCCCAATTCCACCGTGAGCGTGTTCATGAGTACGATTTTATCGGTTTCTCAGCCGTCGCGCAGCTTCGTGCGCGCCGCCCCGGGCGTCAGCGCTGCCCGGTCGTCGGATCGCCGGGCCCGGACGACCGGGAGGCTTTCCCGCGACGCGAGCGCGGCTTTTGATCCTGGACCTTGGGGCGCAGCCCGAGGCGGCGCAGGATTTCCTGCACGACGCTGTGCACCGAGCGGCCGTCGGTCTCGACCACCAGATCAGCGATCTCACGGTACAACGGATCGCGCGCGGCCAGCAGATCCTCCAACCGGGCCCGGGGATTCTCGGTCTGCAGCAGCGGGCGGCTCTGGTCGCGGGAGGTGCGGGCGAGCTGCTGGTTGACGGACGCATGGAGGTATATGACCGTGCCGCCCGCGGCAAGGCGCGAGCGGTTGTCGGCATCGAGGACGGCGCCGCCGCCGGTGGCCAGCACCACGCCGTCGAGCTGCACCAGGCGCTCGATCATGCGGCTTTCCCGGGCGCGGAAGCCGGCCTCCCCCTCCAGCTCGAAAATCAGGGGGATAGCCGCTCCGGTACGTCGTTCGATTTCCCGGTCGCTGTCGTGGAAGGTCAGGTGGAGGCTCTGGGCCAGCTTGCGCCCGACGGTGGATTTGCCGGCGCCCATGGGCCCGACCAGGTAGAGGTTCCCGACTGGCTTCATGGGCAGCAGGTATGCCACCCCGGGACGGCAAAATCAAGCAAAAACAACCCCGGGCCGACGGCGTCGGCCCGGGGCACAGTTCCCGCTGCGGCGCGCTAGCGCGTGGCGGCGTTGAGCTGCTGCTTGATGATCTTCGGGGTGATGAACACCAGCAGCTCCGACTTGCTGTTGGAGTGGCTGTTGCGCCGGAACAGATGTCCGACCACGGGCAGATCGCCAAAGAACGGCACCCGCGTGGTCTGGTACTGCTTGGTGTGCTCGTAAACGCCGCCCAATACCACCGTTTCACCGTTGTCCACCAGCACCTGGGTGTTGATGGCGCGGGTGTTGATCGGCGGCACGCCCTGCACCGCGCGGGTGAAGTCGGCGTCGTCCTTGTTGATCCCGAGGTCCAGGATCACGCGATCATCGGGCGTGATCTGGGGCGTGACCTTGAGCGACAGCACCGCCTTCTTGAACTGCACCGAGGTGGCGCCGCTGGAGGTCGCCTGCTGATAGGGAATTTCCACGCCCTGTTCGATCAGCGCCTCTTTCTGGTTGGCGGTGATGACCCGCGGGCTGGACACGATCTCGCCGCGGCCTTCCGCCTGCATGGCCGACAGCTCCAGGGTCAGCAGGCTATTGCCGATCTTGCCCACGGCCAGGCCCAGGCGGGCGGCACTGGCATCAGCTACACCCAGATCGACGATCAGGTTGCTGCCGTTGGTGAATGACGACCCCGGATCCAGGGACGTGTCCGGCGAGTTGGTGCCGCCGACGACGATGCGGTTCTGGTTGTTGTTGTAGTAATTGCTGCCCGAGAGACCGAACTTGACGCCCAGGTCCCTGCTGAAGTCGTCAGTGGCGATGACGATGCGCGACTGGATCAGCACCTGCCGCACCGGGATATCGAGCCTGGCGATCAGCTTGCGGATCGCGTCCAGCTGTTCGGCGGTATCCCGCACCATGAGGGTGTTGGTGCGCTCGTCCAGCGTGATGTTGCCGCGTTTGGACAACAGCGAGTTCTGCTTGGCCTTGATCAGCTTGGCGAGATCGGTCGCCTTGGCGTAATTGATCTGGAACCATTCCGTACGCAGCGGCGCCAACTCCTGGATCTGCTGTTTGGCTTCCAGCTCCAGCTTCTCGCGGGCCGCCAGTTCCTGGCTCGGCGCCACCAGGATCACGTTGCCCGTACGGCGCATGGCCAGGCCCTTGGTCTTGAGGATGATATCCAGCGCCTGGTCCCAGGGTACGTTCTTGAGCCGCAGCGTGATATTGCCCTTGACGCTGTCGCTGACCACCATGTTCAGGCCGGTGAAGTCAGCCAGCAACTGCAGTACGGCACGCACCTCGATGTTCTGGAAGTTGAGCGACAAGCGCTGGCCGGTGTATTGCTGCTTTTCACGCGCCTTCTTTTCCTTGGGCGTGAGCGGCTTGACCTCAACCGTGTAGACGTCGTCCGACTGGTAAGCCAACTGATCGTACTGGCCGCTGCTCGGCTTGATCACCATGCGCACGTTGTCTCCCTTGGCGTAGGTGTCGATACTGTTGACGGGCGTGCCGAAGTCGGTGACGTCGAGGCGCCGCTCCAGGCGCTCGGGGAGATTGGTATTCATGAAATCCAGCACGATGTTCTTGCCCTGCTGGCTCATGTTCACCGGGGTCGAGGGATCCGACAGCGAAACGATGATGCGCGCCTCGCCGCCCTTGCCGCGGCGGAAATCGATGTTCTTGATTCCGTGGTTAGTGCCGCTGGTCGAGGACATCGCCGTCGACGATGCAGCAACCTTGGCCCCGCTGGCGCCGCCGGCTTTACCCAGGGTCACGAAGATCTTGTTGCCGCTGACCCGCGTCTCGTAGGGCACCATTTCCGCCAGGTTCAGCACGATGCGCGTGCGCCCCCGCGCCTCCACGGTGTTGAGGCTGCGGGCCACGCCGATGCCGATGGTGCGGTTGCGTTGCTTCAGGGCGTTGTGCGTGTCGGCAAGGTCAAGCGCGATGCGCGCCGGATTGTCGATGGTGAAGCTGACCGGATTCGGCGCCTGATGCGCCATGGTCAGGGTCAACTGCACGCGGTCGCCCGGCAGCGACGAGATGGAGATGTCCCGCAACTCATTGGCCTGGGCCGCCGCGGCCGTACCGCCCAGTGTCTGTAGGCACATCAAAGCAAACAGGAGGCCCTGCACCAGCCGCAGCCAAGGGGTAGCCCTGAGCCGGCCGGCGCGCGGCCCGGCGGGGTTGGTGTAGGTATCGAATACTGTGTTCGTCATTGCGTGTTTCCCCCCCTGGGATTAATCGCTTAGTGCTACAGAGGCTGGACGTTCGATGTAGTTACCGTCACCGAGTCCGTCGGGCACAATTTCCATGAGATCCACCTTGTTTTCGGTAATCCGGATGATCTTGCCGTCGTTCTGGCCCATGTAATTGCCGACCGTGACGCGATGTATGGTCCCGTCTTTGGTGGCAATGAGCGCCCAGGTCGTGCCACCCTGCTCCAGGGTGCCGACCATCCGCAGGGAATCCAGCGGAAAGGCCTCGAGCGCCTCTTTCGGGCGATTCTTGTCGGGGCGCGGACCGCCCGCCGCCTGTTTGCTCGACTTCGCCGGCTGATTGAATGCGATCGGCGCGAACGGATCACGCAGGGCCGAGTCCGTGTATTTGAATGTTTCATGAGGCTTGATCTCGGGCAGCGGCGGCGGCGGCCTCCTGGGCGCCTGTTTGGCCTTCTGCACGAAGGCATGCAGGTCGCTCATGTCACGGCTGCACGCGGCCATGCCCAGCGCCAGCACGCCGATCAACACCAGGCGCAGGAACGTCGCAAACGGGTTGCCTGATCGAAGTGAAGTAAGCGAATTCATTTGCCAGCTTCCTCCTCTTCGGTCAGGTACCGGTAGGTCTTGGCCACTGCGGTCATCACCAGCTTGTTCTTTTCCTTGGCTTCCGAGGAAATGTGAATGTTGTGCAAGGTGACGATCCGGGGCAGTGCGGCGACGCCGCTCACGAAGTTGCCGAACTGGTGGAAGGTACCCGTGACGCGGATCTGGATCGGCAGCTCCGCGTAGAAGTCCTTCTTGACCTCGGGACCCGGCTGAAACAGCTGGAACTGCAGGCCGGCGGCCAGCCCCGTTTGTGAAATATCCACCAGCAGGCCAGCCACCTCGGTCTTGTTGGGCAATTGGCGCTTCATCTCGCCGAAGGACTGGCGCATTTCGTCGAGCTGCCGCTTGTAGGCCGCCAGGTTCGACGCCTTGGCGGCCTTGATCTGCACCGTCTGCTTGAGGCTCGCTTCCTTGGACTCGAGCCCCTGCAGGGTTTCGTACTGGTGGCGCGTATCGAACCAGTAGACCCCCAGGATGACGGCGGCGCACAGCACCGCGACCACGACCGCCTTGGCCGAAGCCGGCCAGCTGCCGACGTTGCTGAAATCCAGTTCGTTCAGTTCCGACAGGTTCATTTCTTGTTCTCCGCGACCTTGCCCTTTTCCTTCTTATGGGACTGCACCACATGAAGGACGAACTCGCTCACCCGGGCGCCGTCCTTGTCCACGGTCTTGATCACGCGCAGGTCCGGATCCGCAAGCCAGCCGGATTTCTCCAGGTTCCACATATAGTTGGATACCCGGGCGTTGGATTGGGCGATTCCGTTGAGGGTGATGCCGGAACCCTTCTCTTCCATCTTGGTGAGATAAACCCCGTCGGGCAGCGTCTTCACCAGCTCGTCGAAAAGGTGCACGAATTCAGGGCGACTCGCCTGCAGCTGCTGGATGATGTTGATGCGCGCCTCAAGCCGCTTGCGGGTCGCTTCCAGCGACCGTATCTCCTTGATCTGTTGATCGAGCTGGTGGATCTGGCCGTCGAGGTAGGCATTGCGCTCGCGCTGGAACTGGATCTGGCCGTCCACGAAGAAGTGAACGCCCGCCATCGCCACCCCAGCCAGCACAACCGCCAGCCCGAGCACGACGATGAACTGCTGGCGCCTCTGTTTGCGCAGTTCCTCGCGCCACGGTAAGAGGTTAATGCGGGCCATGTCAGTCGAAGCTCCTTAATGCAAGTCCACAGGCGATCATCAACGCGGGCGCATCGTTGCTCAACGTTTGCGGCTTGACGCGCGAGGACAGGGACATATTGGCGAAAGGATTGGCAATCGATGCCTCGGTGCCGAGCTTCGACTCGATCAGCTCGTCGACGCCAGCGATGGAAGCGCTGCCGCCTGCCAGCACGATGCGGTCCACGCTGCTGTACTGGCTGGAGGAGAAAAAGAACTGCAGGGAGCGGCTGACCTGCTGGGCCATGGCCTCCTTGAACGGCTCCAGCACCTCGGGCACGTAATTGTCGGGCAGGCCGCCCTGGCGTTTCGCCATGCCCGCTTCCTCGTACGACAGCCCGTAGCGGCGCATGATCTCCTCGGTGAGCTGCTTGCCGCCGAACACCTGTTCGCGGGTATAGATGATCTTGAGGTCGTGCAACACGTTCAACGTGGTCATGGTGGCGCCGATATCGACCACCGCGATGGTCTGCTCCCGCCCGCCGTCGGGCAGCTGCTCACCCACCAGCCGGAAGGCATTCTCCAGCGCATAGGCCTCCACGTCCACGATGCGGGCGGTCAGTCCGCCGATTTCCAGCGCCGCCACGCGCATATCCACGTTCTCGCTGCGCGATGCGGCCAGCAAGACGTCCACTGAATCGGGGTTTTTCTCCGCGGGCCCGAGGACCTCGAAATCCAGGTTGACTTCTTCCAGGGGGTAGGGAATATATTGGTCGGCCTCCAGCTCGATCTGGCTTTCCATTTCCTCGTCGGTGAGCGAGCCGCTCATGGTGATGACCTTGGTGATGACGGCCGAACCCGCCACGGCCACCGCGGCGTCGCGGGTGCGCGACCCGGAGCGCTTGACGGCACGGCGGATGGTCTCGCCCACCGCCTCCACGTCGGCGATGTTCTTTTCCACAACCGAATTGGGCGGCAGGGGCTCGACGGCATAACTCTCCACCCGGTAGCGGCCGCCCGAACGATTCAGTTCCAGCAGCTTGACAGCGGTAGAGCTAATGTCGAGGCCGAGTAAAGGGGGCTTTTTCCTTGAGAAGAGTGCCACCGTAATTTTCCTTTCTTATACTCGCGGTTAGCGGACAAACATGCCCTAACAGATTAAATGCTATGAACAACTGTATGTCAACTAATGTCTTCCAACGCCAAACCTTATAAAATGTCCATTTCTAGGGGATGGTATTGAAAGTCTGGTAGATTGTCGATATCTGTGCCAAGGTATCGGTCACACTCCGAATTTTCTTGAACCCCTCACTTGATTTATCCGACACATGTCACGCTTTCTGCGACGTCTGCTAAAATTTCTCCGCTTTGGCTTTGCCGCCCTGTTCGCCGCCGCCACCGCCGGGGCCATCCTGCTGGGCGCGGCCTACCTCTACTTGGCGCCAAAACTGCCGTCCATAGAGAACCTTAAGGATGTCCAGCTGCAGGTGCCGCTGCGGGTTTTCACCGCCGACCACAAGCTGATCGCCGAATTCGGCGAAAAGCGGCGCACCCCGGTGAAGTACCAGGACGTGCCCGACCGTATGATCAAGGCGTTCCTGGCCGCCGAGGACGACCGCTTCTTCCAGCATCCAGGGGTCGACTACCAGGGCATTCTGCGGGCGGTAATCCATCTGATCAAAACCGGCCGGAAGGGCCAGGGCGGATCCACCATCACCATGCAGGTGGCGCGCAACTTCTTCCTCAGCCGGGAAAAAACCTTCACCCGCAAGCTCAACGAGATCTTTCTGGCGTTGAAGATCGAGCGCGAACTCACCAAGGAAGAGATTCTCGAGCTGTACCTGAACAAGATCTATCTCGGCAACCGGGCCTATGGGGTGCAGGCTGCAGCGCACGTCTATTACGGCGTCGGCATCGATCAGCTGACCCTGGCCCAGACCGCCATGATCGCCGGCCTGCCCAAGGCTCCGTCGCGGTTCAATCCCATCATCAACCCCTCCCGGGCGCTGGAACGGCGTGGTTATGTGCTCGGGCGCATGCATGACCTGGGCTTCATCACCGACAGCCAGTACAAATCCGCCATGCAGGAACCGGTCAGCGCCACGCTGCACGCACTCAATGTGCAGGTGCGGGCGCCCTACGTGGCGGAAATGGTTCGCGCCGACATGGTGCAGCGCTACGGTACCGACGCCTACACGGCCGGCTACCAGGTCTACACCACCCTCGACGCGGCGCATCAGCGTGACGCCAGCCAGGCCTTGCGGCATGCGTTGCTCGAGTACGACCAGCGCCACGGCTACCGCGGCGCCGAGAAGCATATCGATCTCGCCCAGCAGCCCGACCAGGACAGCTGGAATCAACTGCTGAGCGACCTCCCGGTGGTCGGCGGCCTGCTGCCGGGCCTGGTCACCAAGGTCGAGGACAAGTCGATTACGGTGTACCTGGGCAAGGACGGCAGCATCCAGATCGGGTGGGGCGGCCTCGACTGGGCCCGGCCGTACATTGACGACAATCACCGCGGCCCCGCGCCCAAAAAGGCCGGCGATATCGTCAAGCCGGGCGATGTCGTACGCGTTCAGCCGCTCGGCGATGCCAAGTGGCGCCTGGCACAGATACCCCAGGTCTCCGGGGCCCTGGTGTCGCTCAACCCGCACGACGGCGCCATCGAGGCGCTGGTGGGCGGCTTCGACTATTACCAGAGCAAGTTCAACCGGGTCACCCAGGCCCGCCGCCAGCCGGGGTCCAGCTTCAAGCCCTTCATCTACTCGGCTGCGCTGAACAAGGGCTTCACCGCCGCCTCGCTCATCAACGACGCGCCGGTGGTGTTCAACGACCCGGCCCTGGAGAGCACCTGGCGGCCGGAAAACTACAGCGGCCGCTTCTTCGGCCCCACGCGCCTGCGCGAAGCGTTGGTGCACTCGCGTAACCTGGTATCGATCCGGCTGTTGCAGGCCATCGGCGTCAATTACGCGATCAAGTATGCCAGCCGCTTCGGTTTCCCTGCTGATGAGCTGCCCCGCAACCTGTCGCTGGCCCTGGGCAGCGCCAGCGTGACACCGCTGCAGCTGGCCACCGGTTACGCCGTATTCGCCAACGGCGGCTACCGGGTCAAACCGTACTACATCCAGCGCATCCTCAATGAGGACGGCACGGTGTTGTTCCAGAGCGACCCTGCGGTTGCCTGCCCCCAATGCGACCAGCAGGCCGGCAGCAGCGCCCAAGCGGACAAGACGGCTGCGCCTGCCGGCGCCGCCAATGCACAACCCCAGGCGCCGGCACCGGCGGCGTCCGGCGCCGGCTCGGCGTCCGCGGGCGACAATGGGACAGCGGGCAACGCGGATACGGTGCCGGCCGGCGCGGCCGCCGATGCCCCCCCGACCCATCTGGCGCCGCGGGTGATCACGCCGCAGAACGACTACCTGATGATCTCCATGATGCGCGACGTGATCCGCCGCGGTACGGGCCGGGCGGCCATGCGCCTGGGCCGCCACGACCTGGCGGGCAAGACCGGCACCACCAACGATCAACGTGACGCCTGGTTCTCGGGTTTCAACCGCGATCTGGTGGCGACAGTGTGGGTCGGGTTCGACCAGGTGCACCCCCTGGGGCGGCGCGAAACGGGCGCCCGGGCGGCGCTGCCCGCGTGGATCAGTTATATGGGCGCAGCCCTGCGCGGCGTGCCCGAGAAGCCCCTGGACCAGCCGCCCGGCCTGGTCACGGTGCGCATCGATCCGGTGACGGGCCTGCTGGCCAGCAATACCACGCCCAATGCGATATTCGAGACGTTTCGGACCGATCATGTTCCGAAGCAGGTGGCCCAGTCGAAACCCGCGGCAGGCTCGGACCGACAGGGGGGTACCGGCGGAATCCCGCAGCAGATATTCTGACCATCACAAGTTGTTCATCCATCGGGAGGAACGTCCAGTGGCGGTACACAGCAGCACCAAAGACAAACAAATGCGCCTGCGGATTGCCATGGAAGCTGCACGGATCCTGGCCGAAAGCGGACTGGACGACTTCCAGGCCGCCAAGCGCAAGGCGGCGGCCCGCCTCGGAGCGCCCGATACCCGCAACCTGCCCAGCAACCTGGAGATCGAAGCGGCCCTGGTGGAACACCAACGGCTGTTTGAGAGCGATACCCAGCCGGCGCGACTTCGCCACCTGCGCGAGACCGCCCGTTCGGCGATGGAGTTTTTCGGCGCCTTCCAGCCGCGTCTGGTCGGGCCGGTGCTCAACGGCACCGCCAACAGCCATTCGTCGGTCCAGCTGCACTTGTTCGCGCCCACCCCCGAGGAAGTCGTGGTGTTCCTGCTGGAACACAATATCCCCTACAAGGACGGTGAGCGCCGGCTGCGGTTTGGCCGCGAGGACTGCACCAGCTACCCCGTCTACCGCTTCATGGCCGAGGACGTGCCCATCGAGCTGATCGTGTTCCCGCTCGACGGCATGCGCCAGGCGCCGCGCAGCCCGGTGGACGGCCGCCCCATGGAGCGCGCCGGCCTGTCGCGGCTGGACACGCTGCTGACCGAGTGCTGACCGCGGAGCGGGTCCGGTCGACAACTCAGACCACGGGGTTGCGGACCTCGCCGGCGGAGAATGCGCGGATGTTGGCCACCAGCTCGTCCACCAGCCGCTGGCGCGCCTCGCGGCTGGCCCAGGCCACATGGGGCGTGACAATCAGGTTGGGAATCGCGTTGTCGAGCAACGCATTGCCGTGGCGGGGAGGCTCGTCGCTCAATACGTCCACGCCGGCGCCGCCCAGGTGCCCGCTGCGCAGGGCATCCGCCAACGCCTCTTCGTCGACAATGCCGCCGCGTGCGGTATTGATCAGCATGGCGCCCGGCTTCATCAGACTCAGCTCCGCGGCCCCCAACAGGCCGCGGGTTTCCTCGGTGAGGGGGCAATGCAGGCTCAGCACGTCCACCTGCGGCAGCAGGTCACGCAGCGCCGTGCGGCCCTTGACCCGCTTGCGGGTGCCCGGGCGCAGGGCCACCAGCACCTCCATGCCAAACGCCCGCGCCACCGCGCCAACGCCCTTGCCCAGCTCCCCGTAACCGACGATACCGAGCTTTTTCCCCGCCAGTTCGCGCACCGGAAAATCGAGGCTGCAGAACATGGGGCTGGCAGGCCATCTGCCGGCGCGCACCCATTCCCGATAATCGGTCAACCGCGTCGCCAGCGCCAGCATCAGTGCAAAGGTATGCTGCACTACGGCCGCCGTGGCGTAGGCGCGGACATTGCACACCTGCACGCCGCGCTCCCGGGCCACCTCCAGGTCGATGTTGTTGGTCCCGGTGGCCGCCACGCAGATCAGCTGCAGGCTGTCGCTCTCCCGCAGCGTATCGGCGCCGAGCGGCACCTTGTTGGAAACAACGACCTGGGCCCCAGCGATGCGCTCGGCGACGTCCTCGATGTCGGTCTGGTCGTAGAAATTCCACGACGGCAGCGTCGACACCAGCTGCGACAGGTCCAGATCACCCACGTCAACCGACGCACGGTCGAGAAACACCCCCAACATCCGCAGCTGCCTCCCCGTTTAATCCAGGGCCAAGCATAGCCCGTATCCGCTGCACGGGCGAATGGCCGCCGACATGCGCGCGCTGCCCGGCGCCAGTATACTTGGCCGTGTCACCGCCCATCGCCAAGGTCTTGCATGCCCCGCTACGCTCCCGAATCCGTCGCCGCCCGCCAGCAGCCGCCCGCTACCGGCATTCTGCTGGCCAATCTCGGGACGCCTGACGCGCCGACGCCGGCGGCGCTGCGCCGTTATCTGGCCGAGTTCCTGTTCGATCCCAGGGTCATCGAGCGGCCCCGGCTGCAATGGTGGCTGATCCTGCACGGCATCATTCTGCGCGTGCGGCCGCGCAAAGCTTCCCATGCCTACCGGAAAGTGTGGACCAGCGAGGGCTCGCCGCTGCTGGCGATCTCGCGACGCCAGGAGGCCGGGCTGCGGGCGGCGCTGGAACAACGCCTGGCGGGCCCGGTCAATGTTGAGCTGGCGATGCGCTATGGCAGCCCGTCGATCCGCAGTGCACTGGAGCGGCTGAAAGCGGTCAACGCCCAGCGGGTGCTGGTACTGCCCCTGTATCCGCAATACTCCGCCACCACCACCGCCTCGACCCTGGACGCCGTCAGCGCGGTACTGAGAACGTGGCGCGTGGTGCCGGAGCTGCGCATGATCAGCGCCTATTACGCCGAAGACGGCTACATCCGCGCCCTGGCCGACAGCGTGCGCCGCTACTGGGCCGAGCACGGCCGGGGAGACCGGCTGCTGTTCTCCTTTCACGGTCTTCCCAAGCGCTACGCCGATGCCGGTGACCCCTACGGCGAACAGTGCCTGTGCACCGCCAACTGCGTGGCCGACGCCCTGCAGCTGCCGGCCGACCGCTGGCAGGTGACGTTCCAGTCACGCTTCGGGCCGGAAGAATGGCTGCAACCGTATACCGACAAGACCCTCGAGCAATGGGGGGCCGACGGCGTCGGGCGCGTCGACGTGATGTCACCGGGATTTGCAGCCGACTGCCTGGAGACGCTGGAGGAAGGCGCCATGGCCAACCGGGAGCTGTTCCTGGCCGCGGGTGGGAAAGATTACCACTACATCCCGGCGCTCAACGACGACCCGGCCCACATCGAGTTCCTCGCCGACCTGGTGGTGAAGCACTGTGGCGGCTGGCCGGCGGGGGATTCTTCAGGCGGGGACCAATAACGCAGAGGGCGCAGAGACGCAGAGGACGCGGAGAAAGAACAATAGCAAGTGGGTTGTCAACCATCGCTGACGTCCCTGCCGGAACTGTGCAATCATGCTGTGGCCAACGCGCGCTGTAGATGTCACCGGGCGCGTCGCAGCGCGAAACCGCAACGACGCTCGACCGAGGCCAGTCGACGTACAATCAGACTCCTTTGCGTCCTCTGCGCCTCTGCGTACTCTGCGTTATCAGCCGCTGCCGGCAGAATCTACGGCAGGTCGGTTGACTCCATCAGAGAGCGGTCGATTGCGCGCGCCGCGCCGCGGCCAATCCGCGCGGTAGTTGTCACCGGGCGCGTCGCAGCACGAAGCCGCAACGACTCTCGACCGAGGGCAGTCGACACACAATCAGACTCCTTTGCGTCCTCTGCGTCTCTGCGTACTCTGCGTTATCAGCCGCCGCCGGCAGAATCTACGGCAGGTCAGTGGATCCCATGAGGAAGCGGTCGATCTCGCGCGCCGCGCCGCGGCCTTCGTTGATCGCCCAGACCACCAGGGACTGGCCGCGGCGGCAGTCGCCGGCGGCAAACACCTTGGCGGTGCCGGTGGCGTATTTGCCGTAGTCGGCCGCGTAGTTGCCGCGGCCGTCCAGTTCCACGCCGGCGGCTTCGCTGAGGTAGTGCTCGGGGCTGACGAAGCCCATGGACAACAGCACCAGGTCCGCCGGCCAGACTTTCTCCGAGTCGGGCACCTCGCCCATCTTCCACTGGCCATCCTCTTCGTCGCGGGTCCATTCGACCTCGACCGTGCGCACGCCGGCCACGTTTCCGGCGCCGTCGTCGACGAATTCCTTGGTCAGCAGGCAATACTCGCGCGGATCGCGGCCGAAGACGGCGCTCGCTTCCGCGTGCCCGTAGTCGACCCGGAAAATGCGCGGCCACGTGGGCCACGGGTTGTCCGGTGCGCGCTCGGCCGGCGGCTTGGGCAGCAGCTCGAAATTCACCAGCGACTTGCAGCCGTGGCGCAGGGACGTGCCGATGCAGTCGGTGCCGGTGTCGCCGCCGCCGATGACGATGACGTGCTTGTCCTTGGCGGAGATGTAAGCGCCGTTTTCCAGCTGGGTGTCCAGCAGGCTGCGGGTGTTCTCGGTGAGGAACTCCATGGCGAAATGCACGCCGTTGAGCTGGCGCCCGGGCGCCGGCAGATCACGGGGTTGAGTGGCTCCGGTGGCGAACAGCACCGCGTCGTTGTCGTCGAACATTTGTTTGACGTCCACCGAGCGCCCTACGTCGGCATTGGTCACGAACTCCACGCCTTCCTCGCGCAGCAGGTCGACGCGGCGGTCCACCAGGGCTTTTTCCAGCTTCATATTGGGAATGCCGTACATCAGCAAGCCGCCGATGCGGTCTTCGCGCTCGTAGACGATCACCGAGTGGCCGGCCTTGTTCAGCTGCGCCGCCGCGGCCAGGCCGGCAGGCCCGGAACCGACCACCGCCACTTTCTTGCCCGTGCGCTGCTGCGGCGGCTGCGCCTGCACCCAGCCCTGGTCGAAGCCGTGGTCGACGATGGCGTGCTCGATGTCCTTGATGGTAACCGCCGGATCGGTGATGCCCAGCACGCAGGCGCCCTCGCACGGAGCCGGACACACGCGACCGGTGAACTCCGGGAAGTTGTTGGTCTTGTGCAGGCGATCGAGCGCCTCGCGCCAATGGCCGCGGTAGACGAGATCGTTCCACTCCGGAATCAGGTTGTCGATGGGACAACCATTGTCGGACTGGCAG
This sequence comes from Gammaproteobacteria bacterium, assembly GCA_037385045.1. Classification (GTDB taxonomy): domain Bacteria; phylum Pseudomonadota; class Gammaproteobacteria; order JASBUN01; family JASBUN01; genus JARRNJ01. The sequence goes on from JARRNJ010000044.1 coordinate 16,652, forward strand.
AACGGCACCCCGCAATCCATGCAGCGTGCGCCCTGGGTCTGCAGGTGATCCCAGTCATGGTCGCCGTAGAGCTCGCGGAAATCCGCCAGCCGCTCTTTCGGATCGCGGTACGGTTCTGTCTCGCGCTGAAACTCTTTGAACCCTGTGATCTTGCCCATCGATTCGCCTATACCAACTCAAATTACACCGCAACCGCGGCCTTGGATTCGCGCTTCTTGCGCTGCTCGAGCACACGCTTGTAGTCGACCGGCATGACCTTGACGAACTGCGACAGCGTCGTGTCCCAATCCTTCAGCAGCCGCTCGGCGACCGGCGACCCGGTGCAATCGCGATGGCGTTCGATCAACCGCTTCAGCTCGGCAACGTCGGCGTCGTCGACCACGGTTTCCAGCTCCACCATGGCCCCATTGCACTTGGTGGCGAAATCGCCCTCGTGATCCCAGACATAGGCAATGCCGCCGCTCATGCCGGCGGCGAAATTGCGTCCGGTCGGACCCAGCACCACCACGCGGCCGCCCGTCATGTACTCGCAGCCGTGGTCGCCCACCCCTTCAACCACGGCGTGGGCGCCGCTGTTGCGCACGCCGAAGCGCTCGGCCGCGACGCCGCGGAAGAACGCTTCGCCGCCGGTGGCGCCGTAGAGGCACACGTTGCCGACGATGATGTTCTCTTCCGCAACAAACGTGCTGGCGGCGGGCGGGTAGACCACGATGCGTCCGCCCGACAATCCCTTGCCGATATAGTCGTTGGCGTCGCCCTCGACCTCGAGGGTCACACCCTTGGCGAGGAACGCACCGAGGCTCTGGCCGGCGGAACCGGTGAGCTTGATGTGAATGGTATCCTCCGGCAGCAGATCGGCGCCCCACTTCTTGGCGATCTCATGGGACAGCGTCGTTCCCACCACCCGGTTGGTGTTGATCACCGGCAGGTCGATCCTGACCGCTTCGCCCCGGTCGATGGCCGGCCGTGCCAGCTCGATCAACCGGTTGTCGAGCGCCTGCTCGAGGCCGTGATCCTGGCTGATGGTGCAGTGCACTTCCACGTTCGGGTGCGGCTTCGGCGCCGGGGTCAGAACGGCCGACAGGTCGATGCCGCGGGCCTTCCAGTGGCCGCTCACCAGTTCCCGGTCCAGTTCCAGCGCGTCGACACGCCCGATCATCTCGTTGACGGAACGGAAGCCGAGTTCGGCCATGATCCGGCGCAGGTCCTTGGCCACCATGAACAGGTAGTTGACCACGTGCTCCGGCTGGCCCTTGAACTTGCGGCGCAGCTCGGGGTCCTGGGTGGCAATGCCCACCGGGCAGGTGTTGAGATGGCACTTGCGCATCATGATGCAGCCGAGCGTGATCAGCGGCGCGGTGGAGAACCCGAACTCCTCGGCACCGAGCAGTGCGGCGATGGCCACGTCGCGGCCGGTCTTCATCTGGCCGTCGGTCTGCAGCACCACCCGCGAGCGCAGGTCCTGCATCACCAGGGTCTGGTGGGTTTCGGCCACGCCCAGCTCCCACGGCAGCCCGGCGTGCTTGATGGAGGTCAGCGGCGAAGCACCGGTGCCGCCGTCATGGCCGGCGATGACAATGTGATCGGCCTTGGCCTTGGTGACGCCGGCGGCGACCGTGCCCACGCCCATTTCCGACACCAGTTTGACGCTGATGCGGGCCTTGGGATTGGCGTTCTTCAGATCGTGGATCAGCTGCGCCATGTCCTCGATCGAATAGATATCGTGGTGCGGCGGCGGACTGATCAGCCCCACGCCGGGCGTCGAGTAGCGGATGCGGGCGATGGTCTCGTCGACCTTGCGCCCGGGCAGCTCGCCGCCCTCGCCCGGCTTGGCGCCCTGGGAGATCTTGATCTGAATCTCGTCGGCGTTGGTCAGATACCAGGTGGTGACACCGAAGCGCCCCGAAGCCACCTGCTTGATCGCCGAGCGCTTGGAATCCCCGTTGGGCAGCGGGTTGAAGCGCAGCGGATCCTCACCGCCCTCGCCCGTATTGGACTTCCCGCCCATGCGGTTCATGGCCACTGCCAACGACTCGTGGCTTTCGGCGGAAATGGACCCGAAGCTCATGGCGCCGGTGGCAAACCGTTTGACGATTTCCGCCTCCGGCTCCACTTCCTCCAGCGGGACGGGTCCGCCGTTGGCGCCGCCCTTGAACTTCATCAGGCCCCGCAGGGTGCAGCGGCGCGTCTGCTCGTTGGCATGCTTGGCAAAGCGCCAATAAGCGTGTTCGTTATTGGTGCGCGCCGCCACCTGCAGGTCGGCGATGGAGTCCGGGTCCCACATGTGGCGGTCGCCCTCGGCGCGCCAGTGGAAGTCGCCCGGGTTGGGCAGCACCGGCAGGCGCACCTGGTCGCGCCCGGGGTAGCCGCGGGCGTGGCGGCGCAGGGTTTCTTCGGCCAGTACATCGAAGCCTACGCCTTTGACCCGGCTCGGCGTCCCGGCGAAACAGCGCTCAACCACCTCCTCGGCCAGGCCCACGGCCTCGAAGATCTGTGCGCCCTTGTAGGACTGCAGCGTGGAGATGCCCATTTTCGCCATGACCTTGAGCATGCCCTTGGCCACGCCCTTGCGGTAGGCGGCGACGACCTTGTCGTCATCGTCGTAGCGTTCGCCGGGCAGCTGGCCGTCACGCCGGGCCTGCCACAGCGCCTCGAACGCCAGGTACGGGTTGATGGCATCGGCGCCGTAACCGATCAGCAGGCAGTGGTGGTGCACCTCGCGTGCTTCGCCCGATTCGACAATGATGCCGATGCGGGTGCGCTCGTGATTGCGCACCAGGTGATGGTGCACGGCGCCGGTGGCCAGCAG
>JARRNJ010000045.1:0-31303 GCA_037385045.1 Gammaproteobacteria bacterium
GGGAGTCTGGCGAGCACCGCCGACGATCCGCTCATGCCGCCGACGGCGTATCGTAGGGAGGCGGCTGGGTCAGGCGTTCGCGAATGCTGGTGAGCGTGTCCAACTGCGCCTGCAGTTCTCCGGCTTCCTGCTCCAGCTCGGCGAGCTTCGAGTCGAGCGTGTCCCGCGATTCGTTGATCTTGCGCAGCGTCTTGAGGCGGCGCTCCATCATGTTGCGGTGCTCCTTGATCTGGGCGATGAGCGGATTCATCACGTCGCGCAGCCAGGTTTCGGCTTCCTGGTGGGCGTGGAAGTAGACGCTGCGGGCCTGGCTCACCAGACTGATGAAGAACTTCTTGATGAGAAAATTCTGTTCGGTCATGGTGGTCACGGGACTCTTGCGAAACGCATCCGCCTCGTCGTAGAGCGCATCCATCTGCCGGGTGTATTCCCTGACCGAGAACAGGCGCGGCTTGATGGCGGGCAGGCCGTGCTCGACGTGGAACTTCTTGTAGATCGCCATCACCAGCTTGCAGGTCTGCTCGGCCTGCTCCAGGGACCGGTCCATGTTTTCACGTGCGCCGTCGAAGAAAGTCTTCATGCCGCGCTTCAGCCCGGACGTGGTCCAGCTGCCCAGCATCGCGCGCCGCGTATCGGCGATCAGCTTGTCGATGGCCTCCAGGCTGAGGTGTTCGAGCAACGCCGCACCCTGGCGCTGCAGCAGGCGCCGGCTGGCCTGGAAGCTGTCGACGTGCTTCTGGTAAGTGGTCTGCTCTGTGCGGGTTTTCTTCATCAAGTGCAGGATGACATCGGCGTTCTTGCCGCTCAAGTTGCGCAGCTCCTTGTGCTGGCCGGTGGTATGGCCCAGTCGTGTCTCCAGCACCTGTTGCTGTTCGTCGAGAAGCTGGCCGAGATCCCGGACGATGGTCTCGCGCAGGATCGATTCCCGCGCCGGCAGGATTTCATTCGACAAATAGCTCTCCAGGGCTCCGATCCGGCTCTTGTCCAGCAGTCCCTGGTCGCCGCGGATCTTGGCCAGCAGTCCCTTTTGCGCCGATACAGGGAAGATGGTGCCGGGATCGACGCCGAGCATGGTGGCGGTCTTGCGCACCTGCGAGGCGACACTGTCCTCGATGTTCTTCGTCTCCCGCAGCTCGTCCCACATCGTGTCGATCTTGTTGAGCACCACGGCGATGCCCTTTTGCCGGCGGCTGCGTCGAGTCCCGTCGATATGGTACTGCCACACGTCCAGGTCGCTGCGGGTGACGCCGGTGTCGGCGGCCAACACGAACAGCACCGCCTGGGCCGAGGGCAGCATGTTCATGGTCAGCTCCGGCTCGCTGCCCAGGGCGTTGAGCCCGGGCGTGTCGAGGATCACCAGCCCCTGCTTGAGCAGCGGGTGAGGGAAGCTGATCAGTGCGTGACGCCACATGGGGATTTCCACTTCCGTGGCCGCCTTGGTGTCGCTGTCCACCCGCGGAAAATTCTCCTCGGTATACAGCCCCAAGCGCCTGGCTTCGTCCACGCTCACGGTTTTGGTGCGTATGACCTCGTGCAGTGCTTCTTCCATCTGCTCCGGGGCGTCGAGGTTCAGCGGGATCGTGGTCCAGTAGACCGGATCGTGCCGGTATTCGGCGATACTGGTGTCCTCGGTTCTGGTCTCGATCGGCAGCAGGCGCACGTAGGCGCTGTCCGTCACCCGGTCGTAGAACAGTTCCGTCGGACACATGGTGGTCCGTCCCGCTTCCGACGGCAGCAGGCGGCGCTGATAGTCAGCGAAGAATATTGCATTGATCAGCTCGGTCTTGCCGCGGGAAAATTCCGCCACAAAGGCAATGTGGAGGCGATCGTTGCGCAGCGCCTCGAGGGCTTCGAACACGCGCAGCGAATGCTCACCGTTTTCCATTTGATGGCGGTCGAGCCACTGCTGGAATTCCTCAATGGCGCCGATCATTTGGCGCTTCCAGCGATCGAAGGCCTCGATCTGCTGTTGAAAATGGTTCTGGGCCATCATCGTACTGCCGTCTCCCGTTGGGTCGGTACGCGCGAAGCTGTTGTAATTCAGGGTTATAGGTGATTTAGCGGCGTTTACCACCAATCCTTGAGGGCAGGGTGTCGATGTTGCCGGGCGCGGCTATGGACTCAGTATACGGAGGCGCGGTGCGTTGGGCGTGGGTTTAGCCCGGATGTGCCGCGAACTGTGACAGCGGTCACAAGAGATCGGCGATCGGATTGGGAATCTTCTTCGGCTGCTCGACCCGCACGCGCTTTTCGCGGCTTGCTTCGCCGCTGACCAATAGCACCTGCGAGCGGGACACGCCGAATGCCTTGGCCAGGAACCGGACCAGATGAGCGTTGGCCTTGCCTTCCACGGGCGGCGCGGTGATGCGGATCTTCAGCCGGGTTCCCTGCGCGCCGACGATTTCGTCGCGGCTGGCGCGCGGCTGCAAACGAATGTTCAATACCAAGTCGCGGCCGTCGCGCCAAACCGCGCTGCCGGCATTCACCCCAGGAACAGCCGCAACAGGGTGGTTTGCAGGTGGGGCACGGCCATGAGCACCAGGTTGAGCGCGATAATAGCGACCAGCGGCGAGAGGTCGATGCCGGAGAACACGGGCAAGATGCTGCGGATGGGGCGCAACACCGGTTCGGTGAGATGGTAGAGGATTGCGGTCATCGGGTTGTAGGTGGCCGGCTGCACCCAGCTCAGGATCGCCTGGATGATGATCGCAATAATAAAGATGTACAACGCCATGTTGATCAGCCGGCCGATGGCCATTACCAACAGCACCGCGGGATGCAGCGACCCCCCCATCATCGCGCCAATCAGCAACAGCTCGATGATCTGCAGTGCCAGCAGCACCAGCAGGGCGGCGACATCGATTCCACCCAGGCCCGGGATAACGCGCCGGACCGGCCTCAGCACCGGACTGGTGAGTTTGACAATGAACTGCGACAGCGGGTTGTAGAAATCGGCGCGCACGGTCTGCAGCAGGAAGCGCAGCATCATCAGCAGAATGTAGAAGCCGAACGCCACGCTGATCAGAAACGCGCCGGCCTGGGAGAAATACCCGTTCATTTACCCCCCAACTTGTCCGCCAGTTCCACGGAGCGCGTCTGCGCGGCTTCGACCGCATCGTGCAGCAGTGCGCGCAGACCGCCTTGTTCCAATACCTGCAGCGCACGCTCGGTGGTGCCCCCCGGCGACGTTACGCGGCGGCGCAACTCCGCCGGGCCGTCGGTGCTCTCCAAGGCCATCTTGGCGGCCCCAAACGCCGTTTGCAGGGTCAGCAGCCGGGCCTGCGCCGGCTCCATGCCCAGCTCGACGGCGGCCTGCTCCAGGGCTTCCATGACCAGAAAGAAATACGCCGGTCCGCTTCCCGACAGCGCGGTCACGGTGTCCAGCGAGGCCTCGTCCGGGACCCACTGGGTGAGGCCCACGGCGCGCATGACCGATTCGGCCAGATCGCGCTGCTCGTCGGTAACCCGGGGATTGGCGTACAGGGCGGTGGCCCCGCTTTGCACCAGGGCCGGCGTGTTGGGCATGGTGCGTACGATGGCCGCCCCGCCGCCGAGCCAGCCACCGACGTCGGATTCGCGTACACCGGCGGCGATGGAAATCACCAGGGGGCGTTTCTCCGTCACGGCGTCGGCGATTTCCCCGGCGACATCGCGCAGGACCTGCGGCTTGACCGCCAGCACCACCACATCAGCGCCGCCCACCGCAGCGCGGTTGTCCGCCCCGCTGCGCACCCCGTAGCGGTCGTGCAGCAACTGGCGCCGTTCGGGATCCGGTTCGGCGACGTGGATGCGCCCGGCGTCCCAGCCGTCGGCGATCAGTCCACCGATCAGGCTGGCGGCCATGTTTCCGCCGCCGATGAAAGCAATGGTCGGATTTTGCATTGATTTTACGCCAATTTCTGCGGGTGGTTTGGACGAGCCGCTACAGTCTAGCGCATCGCCGGAAGCCGGCACAATCGATTCGGCCGGCGCTCATGCCCATCGACAGCGTGTCGAGCGCCGGTTCCCGCCGCCGCAGCTCGTCGAAGGCTCGCCGCAGCCGGCGGAACGGCTCGCGCTGCCGGTCGAAGTCGCTGCAGGGTGCCGGTATGGCCATCAAGCCGCGAAGCCGCAGGCGCGGCAGCGCGACGACGGCGTCGGCCAGCGGCTCCAGGTCCGCAATTTCGACCCCGGATTTGCTCGACTCGCCGCTGACATTGACCTGGAGGCAGACATTGAGCGGCGCCAGCGCCTCGGGCCGCTGCTCGCTCAGCCGGCGGGCGGTCTTCAACCGGTCAATACTGTGAACCCAGTCAAAGTGCCCGGCGATGGCTTTTGTTTTATTGGATTGGATCGGACCGATGAAGTGCCACTCGATGCCGAGCTCCTTCAGCTCGCCGATCTTGTCCAGGGCCTCCTGCACGTAGCTTTCACCGAACCGGGTCTGGCCGGCGGCGACCGCTGCGTGCAGCGCGGCGGCAGGCTGGGTCTTGCTGACGGCCAGCAGCTGCACCGAGCCGGACACGCGTCCGTGGGCCAGCTCCGCGCAGCGGATGCGCTCGCGCACCCGGGCCAGGTTGTCCTCGATATCAGTCATTGGTGCACCGGAATCGGTGACGCTATACTCAAATCCGGGCGCCCCGGGGCGGCCGTACTTAAAGATTCTCGCCAACTTGGCGCTAACTCTAACACATTGCCGGGTCTTCGGTTTCGTAGCTGTTCGCCTGAGGGAGTCACATGGATATCGCAGAACTGCTGGCGTTTGCGGTGAAGAATAATGCGTCGGACCTGCATCTTTCGTCCGGTCTGCCGCCCATGATCCGCGTCGACGGCGACATACGGCGGATCAACGTCCCGGCGCTGGATCACAAGACGGTTCATGGTCTCATCTACGACATCATGAACGACAAGCAGCGCAAGGACTTCGAAGAGTTCTACGAAACGGATTTTTCCTTCGAGATACCCGGCCTGGCGCGCTTCCGCGTCAACGCCTTCAATCAGAACCGGGGCGCCGGTGCGGTATTCCGCACCATTCCCTCCAACATCCTGAGTCTCGAGGACCTGGGCTGCCCGAAGGTATTCCAGGACGTTTCCATGCATCCCCGCGGCCTGGTGCTGGTGACCGGACCGACCGGTTCGGGCAAGTCCACCACCCTGGCGGCGATGATGAACTTCGTCAACGAGAACAGCTTCGCTCACGTTCTCACCATCGAGGATCCCATCGAGTTCGTGCACCAGAGCAAGAAGTGCCTGGTGAACCAGCGCGAGGTGCACCGGGACACCCTCGGTTTCAGCGAGGCGCTGCGTTCGGCGCTGCGTGAAGACCCGGACATCATTCTGGTGGGTGAGATGCGCGACCTGGAGACCATCCGCCTGGCTTTGACGGCAGCCGAGACCGGGCACCTGGTGTTCGGCACCCTGCATACCTCGTCGGCGGCCAAGACCATTGACCGCGTAATCGACGTGTTCCCGGCCGGGGAGAAGGATATGGTGCGCTCCATGCTTTCGGAATCCCTGCGGGCGGTTATTTCCCAGACCCTGTTGAAGCGTGTCGGCGGCGGCCGGACCGCGGCCTGGGAGATCATGATCGGCACGCCGGCGATCCGCAACCTGATCCGTGAGGACAAGGTGGCGCAGATGTACTCCTCCATCCAGACCGGCCAGGCCCTGGGCATGCAGACGCTGGATCAGCATCTCCAGCACCTGGTGGCCAAGGGGGTGGTCACCAAACAGGATGCGGTGGCACGGGCACAGAACAAAGAGTTGTTCCGTTAGCTAACAACGCGGCGAAAACGCGAGGATCACGACATGGATTTCAATTCACTGCTCAAATTGATGGTCAGCAAGAAGGCCTCCGATCTCTTTATCACTGCCGGCGTTGCTGCATCGATGAAGGTGAACGGCAAGATCATGCCTGTGGCCCAGAACACGCTCACGCCGGATCAGGCGCGCGAGCTGGTGTTCAGCGTCATGACCCCGGCGCAGCGCAAGGAGTTCGACGAAACCCACGAATGCAATTTTGCCATCAGCGCCAGCGGCATCGGGCGCTTTCGCGTCAGCGCGTTCATGCAGCGCAATTTCGTCGGCATGGTCCTGCGCCGCATCGAAACGCGCATTCCGACGGTCGACGAGCTGCTGCTGCCGCCGGTGCTGAAGAACCTGGCGATGATCAAACGCGGGATGGTGATCTTCGCCGGCGCTACCGGCACCGGAAAATCCACCTCCCTGGCGTCCATGATCGGCTACCGCAACCAGAACAGTACCGGCCATATCATCACCATCGAGGACCCCATCGAATTCGTGCACCAGCACGGCGGGTGCATCGTCACGCAGAGGGAAGTGGGCATCGACACCGACAGCTACGAGGTGGCGCTAAAGAACACTCTGCGCCAGGCTCCGGACGTGATTCTGATCGGCGAGGTGCGCACCCGCGAGACTATGGACTACGCCATCGCCTTCGCCGAGACCGGCCATCTGTGCCTGTGCACCCTGCATGCCAACAACGCCAACCAGGCGCTGGACCGCATTATCAACTTCTTCCCCGAAGACCGGCGCGACCAGCTGCTGATGGACCTGTCCCTGAACCTCAAGGCCATCGTTGCGCAGCAGCTGCTGCCGCGCCCCGACGGCAAGGGCCGGCGCGTGGCGGTGGAGACAATGATCAATACGCCGCTGGCCTCGGACCTGATCCGCAAGGGCGAGATCCACAAGCTCAAGGAACTGATGAAGAAGTCCACCCAGCAGGGCATGAAGACCTTCGACCAGGCGCTGTACGATCTGTACTGCGCCGGCGAGATCAGCTACGAGGACGCCATTCACTACGCCGATTCCGCCAACGAAGTGCGCCTGATGATCAAGCTCGGGCAGGGCAACCCGGATAAGTTCGCCGAAGCCATGGACGGGGTCTCCCTGATCGACGACGGCAGTCGGTAGTGGCGTTTCTGGGTTCGTTTTTAACGCAAAGGACGCAAAGACGCAGAGAACGCCAAGGAAACTGATTGTTTGTGTCTTGCCAAAAGCAACCGGGATACGGTGGGAGCGGCGCTTGGTGACGAACGGCAATCAGCGTTCAAAGCCAGAGTACAGGTCGTAGCCTGAAGTCGCGCCGTTACCCACGGGACATGTGTGGCTCGGCCCAATACCGGATGCATGTCGGGCATAGTCGCTCGTTCCTGGCGCGTCACTTTGGTGGGCACTGCCGATCGTGGAAAAATCTCTCTTCGCGTTCTCTGCGTCTTTGCGTCCTTTGCGTTCATTCAACGACGATTGAAAAAACACTACCCCGGAAATACCACTCTGGCGTCGAATACCGGGCCGTCGACGCACACGCGTTTCATGGCCGGGCCGGCGGGGGTTTGCACTTCCACCGCGCAGCCGGCGCAGCCGCCGACGGCGCAGGCCATGAATTCCTCCAGGGAGACCTGGCAGGGAAGGCGGAACTCCCGCGCCAGCTTCGCCACCGCTTCCAGCATGGGATGCGGCCCGCAGGCGAAGATTTCCACTTGTGCCAGCAGGTCGGCGTCGAGGCGCTGCAGCCAGGCCCGGGCCAGGTCGGTGACGTAGCCCTGGTAGCAGCCGGGATAGTCCTGGAGGCTGGCCAGCCGGCACGGCACCTGCCAGTCCTCCAGCAGCGGCATGGTGGCGATCACGCCGTCGGGCACGCCCGGCACCAGTATCTCCGACGGCCGGGTGGTGAACGGGAAGGGCACTTCGGAGCCCATGAGGACCAACGGCTGGTAGGCGCCGCGCACCTCGAGCAGGGATTCGGCCAGAAACACCATCGGCGGAATGCCCACGCCGCCGCCGATCAGCAGCGGCCGGGAGCGTTCCATGCGCGGGCGGAACGGTTCGCCGATGGGGCCCAGCACGCTCAACCGTTCGCCGGGCTCACGCCGGGCCAGCAATTCAGTGCCGCGGCCGACCGCCTTGTACAGCAGGTCGATCCAACCGTTGGCCGCCGAAGCCCGCATGATCGACAGCGGCCGGCGCATGGGCAGCATCGGGTCGCATTGCAGATGCACGAAGCTGCCGGGGCGGGCGTGGCGTGCACATTCCGGCGCCTGCAGGCGCAACACGTACTGATCGGCCGGATGGGCCTGATGGGACAGAACTTCGGCGTCCTCGAGGAAGATGGTGCCGCGACGGGAATTGCTCATGGCGCAAGCGTACTGGTTGGTGGGCGGCCGGTAAAGTCAGCGGGCGCCGCCGGATCGCGTCAGGCGTCGTTGTGCCGCCGTTCGAATACCACCTTGCCGCCCAGCAGGGTGTGCGTCACCCGGCCGTGCAGGGTCCAGCCCCAGGCCGCATCCGGATCAAAGACGCACACATCGGCCGGCGCACCGGTTGCCAGGGTGCCGGCATCGATGCGCAGGATCTCGGCGGGTTGCGACGTGAGCCGCGCCACCGCCTCCGGCAGCGACAGCACCTGCTCGCGTACCAGCCGCAGGGTCAGGGGCAGCAGCGTTTCCAGCCCCGATATGCCCGGTTCGGTGGCGCCGAACGGCGCCAGCTTGGCATCGGCTTCGTGCGGCTGGTGGTCGGAGCACACCGCACCGATGACGCCGCCGGCCAGGCCCTCGCGCAGGCCGTCGCGGTCGTACGCCGTGCGCAGCGGCGGCAGCACATGACACTGGCTGTCGAACTCACCGACGTGTTCCTCGGTGAGCCACAGCTGGTGGGCGGCGACGTCGGCGGTGACCGGCAGTCCGTCAAAGCGGGCGCGGGCGATCATGCGTACGGCCCGGGCGGTGGACAGGCGGCAGAAATGGGCGCGCACGCCGGTCTGTTCGATCAGGGCCAGGTCCCGCGCCACAGCGGCGGTTTCCGCCGCTTCAGGAATTCCAGGCAGTCCAAGGCGGGTGGCCACCGCGCCTTCGTGGGCGCAGCCGCCGTTGTGCAGCCACGGATCCTCGGCGGTGACGAATACCGTCAGGTCCTGCGTCGCCGCGTATTCCATGGCCCGGCGCATGATCTGGCTGTTGCCCAGGGGCACGACGTTGCCGACGCCGACGCAACCTGCCTCCAGCAGCTCGGCCATTTCGCTCAACTGTTCGCCCGCCAGGCCCTGGGTCAGCGCCCCCAGCGGAAACAGCCGTGCATAGCCGGCCTGCTGCGCGCGCCGGCGCACCAGCTGCGCCACCGCCGGGGTGTCGATCACCGGGTCGGTGTCCGGCGGGCAGCACAAGGTGGTAACGCCCGCCGCGGCCGCGGCCGCCGTTTCACTGGCGATGGTGGCCTTGTGCTCCAGGCCGGGTTCGCGCAGTCGCGCACACAGGTCCACCAGCCCCGGGCAGACCACGCGCCCGGTGGCGTCCAGCTCCCGCTCGGCCGCGAAGCCTTCGGGGGCGTCGCCGAGGGCGATGATGCGCTTGTCGGCGATGAACAAATCGAGCTCGGCGTCGACGCCTGCCGCGGGATCGATGACCCGGCCGTTGCGGATGACGATGCGCATCACACGGCCTCCCGCGGCAGGGTTTCGTGGCTGCGCATGGCCATGGACATGACCGCCATGCGGACCGCGATACCATGGGACACCTGCTGCAGGATCACCGAACGCGGCCCGTCGGCGACCCGTGAGTCCATCTCCACTCCGCGATTGATGGGGCCCGGATGCATGACGATGGCGTCTTCGGCGGCGTTGCGCAGGCGCTTTTCCGTCAGCCCGTAGCGGTAGAAGTACTCGTGGGCGCTGGGCAGCAGTGCGCCCTGCATGCGTTCGCGCTGCAGCCGCAGCATGATGATGACGTCCACGTCGCGGATGCCTTCGCGCAGGTCGCTAACCGCGTGGACCCCCAGCTGTTCCACCTTCGCCGGCAGCAGAGTGCGCGGCGCTACCACGCGCACTTCCGCCGCACCCAGGGTGTTGAGGGCATGGATCTGCGAGCGGGCCACCCGCGAATGCAGGATGTCGCCGACGATCGCCACCTTGAGCCGGCTGAAATCCTGCTTGTGGCGGCGGATGGTGAACATATCCAGCATCGCCTGGGTGGGGTGCGAATGACGGCCGTCGCCGGCATTGATGACTGCGACGTGCGGCTGTACGTGGTGCGCCATGAAGTGCGCGGCGCCGCTTTCGGCGTGGCGCACCACGAACATGTCGCAGTGCATGGCCTCGAGGTTGCGCAGGGTGTCGAGCAGCGTTTCGCCCTTGACGGTGCTGGAGACGTCGATGTTGATGTTGAGCACGTCCGCGGACAGGCGTTTGGCCGCCAGCTCGAATGTCGTGCGCGTGCGGGTGCTGGCCTCGAAGAACAGATTGACGATGGTCTTGCCGCGCAACAGCGGCACTTTTTTCACCGTTTGTTCGGGCACTCCGGCGAACGATTCGGCGGCATCGAGAATGTCCACCAGAATGTCCCGCGTCAGCCCCTCGGTGGAGAGGAAATGGCGCAGCCGTCCGTGTTCGTCGACCTGCAATCTCATTGTGCCGCCGCTTGCCAGTGCCGTGCTCCGGCGAATGCGTGCCGTGAGTCGTAGCTCATAGTGTCGTTCATGTCCCTCGGTTCGTTGTTGTTGTCATCCAGCCGCCCATTACTTGCCGCGGATGCCGCGTTCGCTGCTTTGCATGATGCTCAGAGCCAGCGGCTCCGGTCCGGTCAGCTTGACCTGCTGGCCGGGTTCCAGGTCCAGGCGTTTGCCGACGACCCTGGCCTGGATCGGCAGCTCGCGTCCGCCGCGGTCCACCAGCGCCGCGAGCAGGATCGAAGCCGGCCGGCCGTAATCGAAGATCTCGTTCATGGCGGCACGCACCGTGCGACCGGTATAGAGCACGTCGTCGACCAGGATGATGTGGCGGTCGTCAACGCTGAACGGCAGCTTCGATGGCCGCACCTGCGGGTTCATCCCGATGCGCGTGAAATCATCCCTGTAGAAGGAAATGTCCAGGGTGCCCATCTCCTCGGCCAGCCCGAGCAAGCGGTGCAGGCGCTCGGCGACCCAGACGCCGCCGGTGTGGATGCCGATCATCAGCGGTTCGCGGATGTTGCGTTGTTCGAGCAGCGAGCGCAACTGTCCCGCCATGTCGGCGATCAGGCGCTCGAGATCGTCGGGTTCAGTCACGGCATGCCTCCTGCTGCTGCAGCCAGTCCTGCAGGATGATCTGGGCGGCAACCTGGTCCAGGTCGCCCTTGCGCATCCGCGCGCGCCGGCCGGCGGCTCGCTGCTGCGCGGCCACGCTCCGGGCCTCGCGGGAGGTCAAGCGCTCGTCGGCCTCGAACACCGGCAGGCCGAAGCGCTGCTGCAGCCGGCGGCCGAAGCGGCGGGCGGCGCGGGTGACCTCGTGTTCGGCATCGTCCAGGTGGCGCGGGATCCCGACCACCAGCGCGTCCGGGTGCCAGCTGTCGATCAAGCCGGCGATGGCGTCCCAGTCGGGCTGGCTGTCGCGCGCCGTCAAGGTCGTCACCGGTGCGGCTGTACAGCTGACCTCCTGGCCCACGGCGACGCCGATCTTGCGGGTGCCGTAGTCGAACCCCAGCAGGGTGCGTGGTCGGTGCTCAGCCGCGACCATGGGCGCGCCGCTCAGGCATGGCCGGCGTCTCCGGACAGCAGGTTCAGGTCCACGCCCAGCAGGGCAGCAGCCTGTTGCCAGCGCTCGTCGTCCGGGCTGTCGAACAGGATGTCCTCGTCGGCCGGTCCGCTCAACCAGGCGTTTTCCGCCAGCTCCCGCTCCAGCTGGCCGGCGCCCCAACCGGCGTAGCCCAGCGCAATCAGGGCCCGCTCCGGCCCTTCTCCGCGGGCGATGGACACCAGAATATCCCGGGAGGTGGTCAGGCCGATGCGCTCGGTGACCTGCAGGGTCGAGCCCCAGTCGGTGGCCGGCCGGTGCAGCACGAAGCCCCGTTCCTGTTGCACCGGTCCGCCCATGTATACGCGCTGGTCGGCGACGGCGGCGGCATCGGCATGCAGATCCATGTGGTCGAGAATTTCACCCAGGGTCAGTTCCAGCGGGCGGTTGATGACGATTCCCAGCGCGCCCTGGTTGTTGTGTTCGCAGATGTAGGTGACGGTACGAAAAAAGTTCGGGTCCGCCAGCCGCGGCATGGCGATCAGGAAGTGATTGGTCAGATCAGCGGAACCGGTCATGGCGGATAGTATCCGGCAGATGTCAGGCGCCGATCAAGCGCGCCGAACACGGCGGCAGTACGCTCGCGGGCACCGGTGCGAACGGCGCCGCCAGGCGCACGATGCGCACCGCCGCGTCGTCGAGGACCTTGTGGCCCGACGATTCGAGGATCCTGATGCTTGCCACGCTGCCGTCCGGTCGTTCGGTCACTTCCATGATCAGGCTGCCGGACAGCCCCGCCCGGCGGGCCTTGTCCGGATAGTTGAGGTTGCCGATCTGTTCGACCTTCTTGGTCCAGTAGTGCAGATACTCGGCGTCGACGGTCCTGCGGGTATTGGCGTAGAGATATTTGCGGTTGGGGCGCTTTGAGTACACTTCCCACGAATTTTGTGTGCGCGCTTCCAGGCGGGCGATCTCCTGCATGCTGCTCTGCATCAGCTGTGCGGCCGACGGCCGGGGTTTGGGCTGCACCTTCGGTTTGGGGGTTGCGGCGGCAACCTTCTGCGGCGATTTCTCCTGGGTCAGCACCGGCGCCGGCGCCGTCTTCGGCTTGGCCGGTGCCGCCGCGGGCGCGGTGACCGGCGCCTTGCCCGCGGCGGTGCTCGGCGTGGGCGCTGTCTTGGGGATTTTCTTGTGCACCCGCTGTTTGGTCGTGCCGCCACCCTGTTGACTTTCCTGAGCGAGATAGTCGGGATTCTTGGGGGCGACGTCGGTGCGAGTGTTGACCAGGGTGATGTCCAGGGTGTCCAGCTTCGGCGACTTGGACTTGTTCAGGAACGTGAAGCTCACGCCGAGAATCAGCAGCGCGTGGAACGCCACGGCGAGAAACAGGGTCAGCACCAGGCGGTCGGTGGAGGTAATGACAGGTGCGGTACGCATGGCGATCTGGCGCTAGGTGACTCCCCGTGCTCCAGCGGTGCTAACGGATGGTCCGGCAGCTTGGGCAACAGCGACAGGACGATTATACCGTTGACGATTCCGAAGAACACCGATGCCGTCATCAAAATCCGCAGCAGGTGCAGCAGCGCCCGGCGGGAGGTGGCAAACCACAGTACCGGCATGCTCATGACGGCACCGCTGAAACTCAGCATGAACGCCGGCGCCAGGCAGGCGCCGCGCCGCAGGCCGCCCGCCACTCACCGCAGCATGGCAACCCATAGCGCCGTGCCCCAGCCGCAGCGCACCGGTACGGCGATGGTCGCCACATTGGCCACGCCCGGTTTGGCCCCGGCGGCGGGGTGGGCAGGGCGCCTTCCGCCGCCTGGATGGTTATCCCCAGCGTGGCCGGCCAGGCGACCCGATTTCCACCGACCGCCCGCGACCGCCGGCGGGCCGCAGCCGGGCGAACCGGGCCGGCAGCAGCGCCGGGACCAGGATCACGAGGACCCAGCCGGCTCGCGTCACAGCGGTGCGCTCAGCACGACCTTCGGGGGTTTGCCGGTCTCGAAATGAATCCGCTTGGCCATGGCCGGGTTCATGTAGACGGTGCCGTCGGCGGCCACCAGCATCACATAGTGGATGCCCATGGCCCTGGCCACTTTGTACCAGTCCTTGGGCCCGGCCACGAACAGCGCCGTGGCCGCCGCGGCGGCGACCGCGGCATCTCTGTGGACCACCGTCACCGACGTGGTACCACGGGCCGGATAGCCGGTCCGCGGGTCGATAATATGGTGATAGCGCGTGCCGTGGTAGATGAAAGAGCGGTCATGGTCGCCGGAAGTGAAGACGCTCTGGTCGCCCTGCACGTCGATCGACGCGATGATTCCGGGGCCGCGCGGGTTGCGGATGCCGACGCGCCAGGGGCGGTCGCCGGGGCGGCCGATGGCGCGCAGGTCGCCGCCGGCATTGATGATGGCGTTTTTGATCCCCTGGCTCTTGAGGTAGTCGATGGTCTGATCGATGCCGTATCCCCTGGCGTAGGCGCCGAAGTCCAGGAACGCCGCCGGATTGTCGCTGCGGATGCGGATGCCGTCGAGATGGATGTCGGACATGCGCGGGTGCTTGGCCACCAGCGCCGCGATCTTGGCCGGATCAGGCGGCGGCCCCGGCGGCCGCGGATCCTGGTTGAAGCCCCATAGCTTGATCAGTTTGCCGATGGCCGGGTCGAACAGGTTGCCGCTGGCCTCGGACAGGGGGGTCGATTTCACGATCAGCGGCCGCACCGACGGCGCCACGGAGAACCAGTCGGTGGTGGACAGCAGCGAATTGACCCGCGCCAGGGCTCCGGGATGCCACGGTTGCCAGGTGCGCTGCATGTAGTGGAACTGGTCCTCCACCGCGCTCATGAGGCGGTCGGCGGTGGTCTTGTCCACGCCGTAGAGGGTGACGTCCACCTGGGTGCCCATGGCAGGAAATTTGCGGGTCTGGGTCCGGGGCGTGGAACTGCAGGCGGCCAAGGCAACCAGTGCGATGGCCGCAAGCATGCGCCAAGCGCCGGCTGTCAGCGGAGGATGGCGACGCCTCACTCCAGGGCTTCCTTAATCCTGTCCATCAGCTGGCCGGCGATGTCGAGGCCGTAAATCATATCCAGTTCGCGAATGCAGGTGGGGCTGGTGACGTTGATTTCGGTGAGGTAGTCGCCGATGACGTCGAGCCCTACGAACATCAGCCCCATGCGCCGGAGCTCCGGAGCGACCTGCTCGCAAATCCACCGGTCCCGGTCGCTCAGGGCGACGCCCTCGCCGCGCCCGCCGGCGGCGAGATTTCCCCGCGTCTCCCCGGCCGCCGGGATGCGCGCCAATGCGTAGGGGACCGGTTCGCCGTCGACCATCAGGATGCGCTTGTCGCCCTGGGCGATTTCCGGCAGGTAGCGCTGGGCCATGGTGTAGCGATGGCCGCCGTCGGTGAGGGTCTCGATGATCACATTGGTGTTGGGGTCGCCCCGGGTGACGCGAAACACCGAGGTTCCGCCCATGCCGCCAAGCGGTTTCAGGATCACGTCGCCGTGCTGGTCAAGAAACGTCCGGATGTCCTCGCCGGCCCGGGTCACCAGGGTCGGCGGGCAGCAGTCGGGGAACCAGGCGGTGAACAGCTTCTCATTGGCGTTGCGGATGCCGCGGGGGTCGTTGACGACCCGGGTTCCGGCCAGCTGTGCCCGTTCCAAGAGGTAGGTGGCGTAGATATACTCGGTGTCAAAGGGCGGGTCCTTGCGCATCAGCACCACGTCCATGTCGGCCAGGGGTTGCAGCCGTGCTTCGCCGACCTGAAACCAGCCCTGCGGATCGTCGGCGACCCGCAGGGGGCGCGAACGGGCCCACGCCTGCCCGTCGCGCAGGGACAGGTCGTCCATTTCCATGTACCGGAGCTGCCAGCCCCGGGCCTGCGCCGCCAGCAGCATGGCAAAGGTGCTGTCCTTGTGGATTTTGATGGACCCGATGGGGTCCATGACCACGCCAAGTCTGATCATAGGGTGCCAAGTTTCGGGCCAGTGCCGCCCAGATACAAGTCCCCGGCCGGTGTCGGAGTCCGGACAGGCGCCCGGACCGCCGCTTGGCCTATACTCGCGGCCTGGCGGGCCGAGTTTGGCCGCGCGCCTTAAGGTATGATGCGGGCCCGCCGATATCTCCATTACGAGCGGCCCGGCCCCGGCGGAGCTTAGGCACCATATCCGCCGCCGGCCAGCAGATCCGGCCGGCCCGGGTTCCCCGGCTTCGTGGGGATGGTGTCCTGGAAAATTGAGCGTTCGCAGACGCTTATTGGATTATTCTGAGGGTTTGTGTTAAATACACACGAATGATGGGACATTTTTTGCCATGATGGGACAAATCAACGCAGAGAATAGGGAACCGCCAGCGGAACCCGACCATGTAGGAGGGGTCGTGGACAGCGAGCAGCAATTGGACGACCTGACGGGCCTCAAGGTGATGGTCGTCGACGACAGCAAGACGATTCGACGGACCGCCGAGACATTGCTCAAGAAGGAAGGCTGCGAAGTCGTTACCGCAACGGACGGGTTCGAGGCACTCTCCAAGATCACCGATCAGTCCCCCGACATCATCTTCGTCGACATCATGATGCCGCGGCTGGATGGCTATCAAACCTGCGCCCTGATCAAGCACAACCGAATCTTCAGGCACACGCCGGTGATCATGCTGTCGAGCAAAGACGGGCTGTTCGACAAGGCCCGCGGCCGAATTGTGGGGTCCGAACAGTACCTCACCAAACCGTTTACCAAAGAAGAATTGTTGGGCGCGATCAAGCGCCACGTGAAGAAGCAGCTGGCGTGAGCCGATGCTCGCGTCGGTTGTCGTGAACAGCGCCGGGCAGGACACCCGGCGAGACGCAGGAAGCGGCCGCCGATTCAGCCGGCGGGCGGAGGCCCGGGCCCGGTAACAAGCCGAACGCCCGATGTCCCGCCGGCCGGCGGGAGAATTGGGTATGAGATTGGAGCAAATTTCCGACGCTTTGAAGGGGACCAAATAGATGGCGCGTATATTGATAGTCGACGATTCGCCGACCGAGATCCACGTACTCAAGACCATGCTGGAGAAGAACGGTTTCGAAACCCTGGCGGCCGACAGCGGCGAACAGGGCATAGAGATGGCCAAGACGGAACAGCCCGATCTCATCCTGATGGATATCGTCATGCCCGGGCTCAATGGCTTTCAAGCCACCCGGCAGCTGACCAAGGGCGACGACACGTCGTCCATACCGGTGATCATCGTTACCACCAAAGACCAGAAAACCGACGAAGTCTGGGGGCTGCGTCAGGGTGCCAAGGACTACATCACCAAGCCGGCGCAGGAGGCCGACCTGGTGTCGAAGATCAACAGCGTCCTGGGGATTGCATAGGATGAGAGGAAGCCCCATGGCCCGCGCAGCTGCCAAAGAGCCGATACTGCTGATCGAGGAGATCGCCCGGCGCAGCCGCGCGCATGCCGCGGGGCTGCCGCAACAGCAGGAAGTGCGGGTCGAATGGAGCGGCATCGGATTTCGCGTCGGCGGTTTGCGGGTCTTGGCGCCGATGGGCGAGGTGAAGGAAATCCTGACGCCCCCGCCCCTGTCCCGGGTGCCGGGAACCAAAGCGTGGGTGCTGGGAATCGCCAACGTGCGCGGCAATCTGTTGCCGGTGATGGACCTGAACGGCTATTTGCATGGGCGCCGGACCACGCGTGGAAAACGCACGCGGGTCCTGGTGATCAACCACCACGGCGTGTTCGCCGGGCTGATGGTGGACGAGGTTATGGGGCTGCGTCACTTCGAGTTGGAAAGTCGTACGTTTGAACGCAGCGACGTCGATCCCGCCGTGGCGCCGTATCTGGAGCGGGGATTTCGCGTGGAAGACGAGACATGGGCGGTGTTCAGTATCCGCAAGCTCGCGGAGAGCCCGCTGTTTTTGCAGGTCGCAATGTGAAGAATTCGGGTGTTGCGTCGCGAACGAATCGCGCCCAACACATGATTGAGCGTTTCATAAGGGAGCTGTGATAAAGACGGCCAGCCTGTGCCAGGAGATCGGAATCATGAGTAAGTTGAATGCAGATGCGCTAAAGCGACTCCGCGCCAATCGGCGCTTCGTTGCCACCATCGCGGTGCTGGTGGTCGCCATCATCATTATGGTGGGCACTTTCGTCTATACGGCACTGCTGACCAAGTACGATCGAGAATACCTGGCCCTGTCCGGCGAACAGAAGGTACTCTCGCAACGCATCGCCAAATACGCGCTGGAAGCGGCCAGCGGCCGGGCGGCGGCTTTTGCGTCGCTCAAGCGTGACCGCGACCACTTCCAATCGACCATCGATCGGCTGCGCAAGGGCGATCCTGACACCGGCATGCCGGCCACCAGGCCCGGTATCGCCGACAACCAGCTGAAAAAGGTCGAAGGCGCATGGAAGCAATTCAACGCGAATGTGGAGACGATCATCACGGGTAAGGACTCGATCCTGTCCATACGCAAGAACGCGACCTCCATCAACGAGCTCATACCGCAGCTGCTGGCCGACTCCGACCAGGTGGTCAACGATCTGGTGGATAAGAACGCGCCGCCGGAGCAGATCTATAAAGCCAGTGTCCAGCTCATGTTGAGCCAGCGTATCGCCAACAACGTCAACAAGGTGCTGGTGGGCGGCAGGGGTGCGGTAACGGCCGCCGACCGGTTCGGGCGCGATATCACGATTTTCGGCAACAGACTCTCCGGCATGCTGCGCGGCGACGCCTCTCAGGGAATTGCCAAAGTCACCGATCCGGAGGCGCGGGCCCGGCTGGAAAAGGTAAGCACCTATTTCGCGACGGTGAGCGATATGGTGGGCGCGATTCTGCAGAAATCGCCGGATCTGTTCGAAGTCCAGGATGCGGCCGGAAAAGTCACCAACGAAAGTGATACGTTGATTTCCTCGGTTGACGCGCTGGCGGCCGCGTATAGCAAGGACAGCAACCATATCCTGCTTGACCTCGTGGCCGTCGGGGCGGGCGTTCTCGCGCTGGCTATGCTGATCGCGCTCGGAGTCGGGCTGAAGCGCGATGCGGACAGCCGCACCAACGCCGCCGAGGAGCAGAATGAGCGCAATCAGAGCGCCATCCTGCGGCTGCTGGAGCAGATCGAAGGCCTCAGTGAAGGCGACTTGACGGCAGAGGCGGAGGTGACAGAAGACTTTACCGGCGCCATCGCCGACGCATTCAACAGCGCCACCGACGAATTGCGCAAGCTGGTTACCACCATCAACGAGACATCGGTACACGTCTCGTCCTCCGCGCAGGAGACCCAGGCGACGGCGATGCATCTGGCCGAAGCCAGTGACCACCAGGCGCAGCAGATCGCCGCCGCGGGTGCCGCGGTCAACGATATGGCGGCGTCCATCGAGGAGGTGTCGCAGAACGCCGGTGAATCGTCCAAGGTGGCGCAGCAGTCGGTGGATATCGCCCATAAGGGCGCTGACACGGTACGCCGTTCGATTCAGGCGATGGACACCATTCGCGAGCAGATTCAGGAGACCTCAAAACGCATCAAGCGCCTGGGCGAAAGCTCCCAGGAGATCGGCGACATCGTCGAGTTGATCACCGATATCGCAGACCAGACCAACATCCTGGCGCTGAACGCCGCCATCCAGGCGGCCATGGCCGGCGAGGCCGGGCGCGGTTTCGCGGTGGTTGCCGACGAGGTTCAGCGCCTGGCGGAACGGTCGAGCAACGCCACCAAACAGATCGAGGCGCTGGTGAAAACCATCCAGACGGATACCAACGAGGCGGTGATCTCCATGGAGCAGAGCACCGCCGGGGTGGTCCGCGGAGCCCAGTTGTCCGAGGACGCCGGCGAGGCGCTGGAAGAAATCGAGAACGTGTCGAACCGCTTGGCCGAACTGATTCAATCGATTTCCCGCAACGCGTCCCAGCAGTCGTTTGCGGCGGCGAATATCTCCGACACCATGAACGTGATTCAGGAGATCACCACCCAGACTTCGGCGGGTACCAACGAAACGGCTACGTCCATCGGCAACCTGGCTGAACTTGCCAATGATTTGCGCAAGTCCGTAGCCGGCTTCACGCTGCCCGAGTGAGGGCGCACGGTGGGAGTGGGTGACCGGTGACGACAGCCCGGCAACAGGCGCAGGCAACCCGGCGCGGAATCTTCACGCCGCTGCCGGAGATGGATGACATCCAATTCCGGCAGTGGGCCAGGCTCCTGGAACAGCGCACAGGCATGTCGGTTCCAGCCGAGCGTAAGTCGCACCTGGTCACCAGTCTCGGCCTGCGTATGCGAGAGATCGGCTGTCGTTCATACGCGGAATACCTGGACATCGTCACCTCAGCGTTGAGCGGCGCGCAGGAGTGGGGAATTCTTGTCGACCGTCTCACTGTCCACGAGACGCGCTTCTTCCGTCACCCTCATTCCCTCGCTCTCGTGCGTGACCAGGTCCTCGCCAAGCCAGAGCCACAAGACGGTGAGCGGTTGACGTTTACTGCGTGGAGTGTGGGTTGTGCCACCGGCGAGGAGGCGTACTCCCTCGCTATTGTGATCCAGCAGGCAATGGACAGTCGTGGGGACTCGGGCTACTTTGGCGTGCTTGGCAGCGACATCAGCCAACCCGCGCTGTCGGTGGGGCGCTCCGGGGTCTATAGCCGACGCCGCATGCAACGTGTGCCCAGGGATATCGGCGAACGGTTTTTCGATTCCCGCGATGACGGGCGCTTCCAGGTGAAGGAGCCCATGCGCAAGCGCATGTGTTTTGTCCGCAAGAACTTGCTGGATATCGGCGACGAGTGGCCGGGCAAGGTGGACGTGGCTTACTGCCAGAACCTGCTGATTTATTTCGATCGGGACCGGCGTCAATCCATTGTCGATGCCATGGTGAGGCATTTGCTGCCCAACGGGCTCCTGATTCTCGGGCCAGGCGAACTTGTGAACTGGAGTCATCCGGCCATGGAAAGGGTGCGGTGCGGACACACGCTGGCTTATCGCCGGCGTGCCGATGTGGAGAACGGGTGAAAAATGGCGATGCACAACGACATTGACGCAGGCGCATTGCGCTGGGTCAAACAGGAAATCGACGAAACCCTGAGCCAGGCCCGGCATGCGCTGGAAGAGTACGTCGAGAATCCCGAAGACGCCACGCAGCTGCGTTTCTGCGCCACCTATATCCACCAGGTGTACGGCACCTTGCAGATGGTGGAATTGTACGGCGCGGCGCTGCTGGCCGAAGAGATGGAGCATCTCGCTCAGGCGCTCACCGACGATGAAGCCGAGGGCAAGCAGGAAGTCTACGAGGTGCTCATGCGAGCGATTCTGCAGCTGCCCGACTATCTTGAGCAGGTGCAGACCGGACGCGCCGACGACCCGCTGGTTCTGCTGCCGCTGTTGAACGACCTGCGGGCTGCCCGCGGCGCCAATCTGCTGTCCGAGAACGCATTGTTTGCGCCGGATCTTGACGCGGCAGAGACGATCGAAGTGCAAGAACGCACGCCAGAGGTTGATGTCGTGGATCTTGCGCGCCGGGTGCGGCATCAATACCAGGTCGGATTGCTCGGCTGGTACCGAAATGAACGGCCGCAGGCGGCTCTGGAACAGATCCGCGGGATTTTGGTGCAACTGGAGCGGGCCTCGCGGCGTGCCGGGGTGGTGGCGCTCTGGTGGGTGGCCAACGGCGCGGTGGAGGCGCTGATCGACGGCGGGCTGGAGTCCAGCGCGTCGGTCAAATTGCTGCTGGGCCAGGTTGACCGCGCCATCAAGCGCCTCATCAACGACGGTGAAGATGCCGTCGCCGATGCAGCCGCGCCGAACCTGTTGACCAACCTGCTCTACTACGTTGCCCGCGCCACCTCCGACGGCGCACGCGTCGCGGCCGTTCGCGACAAGTTCCGGCTCAGCGGCGTGCTACCCAGTGCTGACGAGCTTCAGGATGCGCGGGACGCCCTTGCCGGTCCCAATCAGGCGATGATGCAGACGGTGTCGTCGGCTATCCGCGAAGACTTGGCCAACGTCAAAGAGGCCCTTGACCTGTTTCTTCGGGCCGACGATCGCAACCTGGACGATCTGCGCGCACAGCTCGAACCGCTGCGTAAGGTGGCGGACACCGTCGGTATGCTGGGTCTGGGCGTCGCGCGCAAGCAGATTCAGGAACAGGCCGGCGTGATCCGCAGCATGCTCGACGGTGAAGCGGATCCCAGCGAGGAACGGATGATGGCCATCGCCTCGGCCCTTCTGTCGGTCGAGTCGTCTCTCGATGGATCGCTGCAAAGCCGGATTGCCAGCGCGGCGCGAACCGCCCCTTCGGCGTCGGATCAGCCGGCCGGCGACCTGCCCGACGCTGAATTCCAGCAGATCCGGGCAACGGCGATGGCGGAGGTGGCGACCAATATCGCCAAGGCCAAGGATGCGGTCATCAGTTTCATCGATGCACCGTGGGACCACGCTTTGCTCACCGACGTGCCCGGCTTGCTGGCGCAGGTCCGCGGCGCACTGCAGATGGTGGCGTTCGATCGTGCAGCGGAATTGATGGATGCGATCGGACGTTATGTTAACGAACAGCTGATCGGTCAGCAGCGCCAGCCGGACGCGCAGGAACTGGATCAGTTCGCCGATGCGCTCGCGAGCGTCGAATATTATCTGGAGGCGACCGGCCACGCCGGTGACGGCTCCGCTCGGTTGCTTGCTGTGGCGAATCAGAGTCTCGAGCGCCTCGGCTACCCGGTGGCCTCCCCGGAGCCGGCGCCGGGCGCGGAGTCCGATGTGGAAGCCCTGGCGGTGGAAGAGATCGAGGTGCAGCCGCTGCCCGAGGAAACGCCGCAGGCCGAGCAAGGTGGTGAGGTCGAGACACTCCCGGAGCCGGAGCCGGAGCCGGAGTCGGCATCGGAGTCGGAGTCGGCGGCGGACGAGTCGGCCCCGGACAGCGAACTGCAGCTGCAGCCGTCGGAAGCGGCCGCTGAAGAAGAGCAACAGGAACCGCCGCCGGCTGCGCCCGGGTCGGCCGGCGATGCAACGTCCGACGGGCCGGCTGCAGCAGAAGCCGCCGCGCCGCCGGCGCCGCGGCCGCTGATGGAGGACGTCGACGACGACATTCTGGGCATCTTCATCGAGGAAGCCGAGGAGGAACTGGCCGCCATCGGTGAGCACCTGCCTCTGTGGCGGGAGAACACGGATGACCACGAGGCGCTGGGCCGGATCCGGCGCGCCTTCCATACCCTGAAGGGCAGTGGACGGCTGGTCGGGGCGGTCGACATCGGTGAGCTGGCTTGGTCCATCGAAAACATGCTCAACCGCGTATTGGACCATACCGTCGAGGCCACCGAAACCGTTTTCGGGCTGGTGGCAAACGCCGTCGAGATCCTTCCGCAACTGCTGCGGCAGCTGCAGGGCGAGAGCGTAGCGGATATTGATTTCCAGACGTTGATAGACCGGGCGTTCGCCGTGGTCGACGGCTCCAGGCCCGATCCGGTGCAGACTGAGGTTCATCCGCCCGAGCCGGAATCCATCCAGCACGGTGAAGGTGGCGCCGGGTCGGAAGGTCCTGCGGCGCTGGAGATGGACCCCGTGCTGTTTGATGTAAAGGTCGCTTCGGGCGATGAGGTCTCGGAAGAGGCGCAGCCCGAGGCGATGGATCCGGTGCTCTACGAGATTTTCCGCAGCGAGTCCACGGGCCATTTGGAGGAGATCAAGAAGTTCGTCGAGCAGTGCCAGGCGAACGCTGATCACTGCCAGGTCAGCGACGGTTTGGTGCGGGCGCTGCACACCTTGCACGGCAGCGCGCGTATGGCTGGCGCCATGGTGATTGCCGAACTGGGCGGGTCGCTGGAAAAGTACGTCAAGGCTTTGCTGAGCAACGAAGCGCCGCTTCCGGCGCGGGGGGTGGATGCGCTGGTCGAGGGCGTCGATGCCATCGAATCGATGCTGGACGAATTGCGCAGCGACGGCGATACGCCGGTGGCGCCACGCGCCGATTTGCTTGAGCGTGTGCAACAACTCTGCGCCGACGAGCAGATCAGGGCCGAGCGTCGTTTGCGCGGCGAGGCTGCCCAGGCCGAAGAGAGCGAAACCGATGCCGACGACGTCGACTACGATACCGAATTGGCGGAAATATTCCTGGAAGAGGGCGCGGAAATTCTCGACAAGGGCGAGATGATCCTGCAGCGTTGGGACGAGGACCGTGACAACATGGAGCTGGTGGCGGAACTGCAGCGCGAGCTGCACACGCTCAAGGGCGGCGCGCGCATGGCGGGCGTTACCGCGATCGGCGACCTCAGTCATGGCATGGAGTCCCTGCTTAGCGATGTTGCTGATGGACAGGCCGGCGTCTCCTCAGCGGCCATGGAAGTGCTGCATCGCACGATGGACCGCCTGTTTGCCATGCTGGAACGTACCCAGGAACGGCGCACCGTGGAGCCGGCCCCGGAGCTGATCGAGGAATTGGCGTCCCTTCGCCGGAAACCGTCGCCGGACGCCGACGACGAAGCAGCGGCCGGCGAGCCTCCGGCAGACCCGCCTGCGGCGGACCCGGCGCCCGCGGAGGCGGCGGCTGGAGAGTCGGCGGCTGAGGAGACGGCGGCCGGCGAGGTGGTGCCCTTTCCATCGACGCCCGGCGCGGCGGATGCAGCGCCCGCGGTGCCGGCACCGGAAGTGCGTGCCGAACCGACAGGCGTGGAACGGCGCGTTGCATCAGCCGCCCAGGAACAGGTGCGGGTGCGCGCCGAGCTGCTCGAGAATCTTGTCAACTTCGCCGGTGAGGCGAGCATCTACCGTTCGCGCCTGGAACAGCAAAACAGCGCCTTCCGCTACAATCTGCTGGAACTCAGCCAAACGGTTTCCCGGCTGCGCGAACAGCTGCGCAAGCTCGAAATCGAAACCGAGGCGCAGATCCTGTATCGCTATGAGCAGGAAGGCGAGTTGCACGAAGGTTTCGATCCGCTGGAGATGGATCGCTACTCGCAAATGCAGCAGCTGTCCCGCGCCCTTCTGGAGAGTGTCTCGGATATCGCCAGCATCGAAGGGCTGCTCGACACCCTGGTGAGGGAGTCCGAGACCCTGTTGCTGCAGCAATCGCGGGTCAATACTGAACTGCAGGAAGGCCTGATGCGCACCCGCATGGTGCCGTTTACCGGGCTCGTTCCGCGCATGCGTCGTCTGGTTCGGCAGACTTGCCAGGAGCTTGGGCGCAAGGCTGAACTCCACGTGGTCGGCGGCGACGGCGAAATGGACCGGACCGTCCTCGACCGAGTGCTGGCGCCGTTGGAGCACATGTTGCGCAACGCGGTTTCTCATGGGATCGAAGCGCCCGAGCGACGCCAGGAGCTTGGCAAGCCCGAGGTGGGCAACCTGACGCTGTCACTGGCCCGCGAGGGCTCGGAGGTGGTGATTCGCCTAGCCGACGACGGCGCCGGAATCGACCTGGATGCCATTCGCGCCAAAGCCATGGAGCGCGGACTGTTGGATCAGGGCGCGGAGCTTACCGACAGCGACATCATGCAATTCATTCTCGAATCGGGTTTCAGCACCGCGGAGGAGGTGACTCAGATCTCAGGGCGCGGTGTCGGCCTGGACGTGGTCAACAGCGAGATCAAGCAACTGGGCGGCTCGCTGCACATTGATTCGCGTCCGCGCGAAGGTTCGGCTTTTACGGTACGGTTGCCGTTCACGCTGGCGCTGAATAAAGCGTTGCTGGTGATGTCCGGAGACGACACTTATGCGGTTCCGTTGACCAGCATCGAGGGCATCGTACGGTTGCCCCGGGGCGAGTTGGAGACCTATCTCAAGGAACAGAAGTCCCGCTATGGCTACGCCGGCAATGAGTACGAAGTGCAGTCGCTGGCCGTACTGTTGAGCGGTGCCGGCGACCTGCCTGCGGGTCCAAAGGTGTTTCCGGTGCTGCTGGTGCGCTCGGGCGACCACCGGTTGGCTCTGCAGGTGGACCTGCTGATGGGCAGCCGCGAGATCGTGGTGAAATCGGTGGGGCCGCAGCTGAGCACTGTGCGCGGCTTGTCCGGCGCCACAATTCTCGGCGACGGGCGGGTGGTATTGATTCTGGACGTGGGCGCCCTGACGCGCCTCAGTGTTGCCGCGCGGGCTGCCATGCCCGATTACCGGCAGGCTGCGCCGCGCGCCGACAGGCGGGATCAGGTGACCGTTATGGTGGTGGACGACTCCATCACGGTGCGCAAAGTCACCACTCGGCTCCTGGAGCGCAACAATATGCGGGTACTCACCGCCAAGGACGGCGTCGACGCGGTCGCGCTGCTGCAGGAGCATATCCCGGACGTGGTGCTGCTGGACATCGAGATGCCGCGTATGGACGGCTTCGAGCTGGCTACACACATGCGCAACGATTCACGTCTGCGCCACATTCCTATCACGATGATCACTTCGCGCAGCGGTGACAAGCATCGTCGGCGCGCCGAGGAGATCGGCGTGAACCGCTATCTGAGCAAGCCCTACCAGGAGAGCGACCTGCTCGATACGATCGCGGAGTTGGTGACGGAGTCGCACCGTGATGCCTGAAGTCGCCGACCCGCCGCTGCGTGTCGCGCTGGTGTCGCGATCATCTCGCCAGTGCCAGTCGCTCACGACGATACTGACGAGCAACGGATTCGAGGTCATCGGCGAGGACGTGCTCAAAGCGCGGATGTCGCAACGGCTCGACCGGGAAGTGGCGGACGTTCTGCTGTTGGACCTGGATCAAGTCGGCGATGAGAGCGAGGATGTCGTCGAGCAATGGCTCGAGGCTGCAGACGTACCGATCCTGTTCAACGATGTTCCGGCGCCGCGGACCGACAGCGGCGTGAGCGGAGCCGCATGGGGCCGGAGGCTTGCCGGCAAGCTGCTCGACCTGGCGCGGCCGGAGCCGGAACATGCTCCGGAGCCGGTGGTGCTTGATGCCCCCGCACCCGGGGTGGTACTGGCGGAGTCGTCGCACGCGGACGGAATCGAGTTCGAAATCTTCGCCGAAGATCTGGACGTAGCCGTACTCCAGGATGAAGACGAGCTGGTGATGGATCTCGCCGGCGTCGATCAGAAGCAATGCCGGCCCACTGTGGCTCCGGCGGCCGACGTGCAAGCCGGTACGCGCCAGGTGTGGGTGCTCGGCGCCTCGATCGGCGGACCCCAGGCGGTGAAGCAGTTTGTTTCATCGCTGCCCGGTGATTTGCCGATCACGCTGGTGTTGGCGCAGCACATCGGCGCCGGTTTTGTGGAACTGCTTGCCGCCCAGCTCCGGCGTGTGGCCAACCTGGAGGTGAGCGCCGCCGAGGACGGCCAGACTTTACGCCACGGCCAGCTGGTGGTGGCGCCGGTGGAGCATCGGATGGTAATCACCGAAGAAGGGCGCGTCGAACTGCAACCTATCGCCGAACGCAGTGTTTACAGTCCGTCCATCGACACGGTGATGGCGGACGTGGCGGCTCGATACGGAGCCAACAGTGGCGCCATCGTGTTCAGCGGGATGGGCAATGACGGGGTGTTGGGCTGCCAAGCCATTGTCGAACGCGGCGGTACCGTTTGGGCCCAGGACGCCGCCAGTTGCGTCATCAGCAGCATGGCGGATGCCGTGCGTGAAGCCGGACTGGCGAGCCACAGCGGCGATCCGGGCGAACTCGCCGCGTCGCTGGTGGAGCATGTCAAACGGAGCACGACGTAAATGGCCGAAATCACCACAAGCGTACCGAGCCTGCTGTTACCGTTGAACGATGCGACGCTGCTGCTGCCCAATGCCGCGGTCGCGGAGGTCGTAGGCTATGCCGATCCGCAGCCAGTGGCCGATGTGCCGGATTGGCTGCAGGGGGTGGTGCACTGGCGCGGCTTCCAATTGCCGCTGGTGGCGTTTGAACAGCTTATGGGCGGCGGGCGGGCGCCGGAGCAGGGCGGTGCGCGCATTGCCGTGCTCAACACGCTCAATGAGAACCCCGATATGCCGTTTTTTGCCATGGCGTTGCAGGGTATCCCGCGCCTTCTGCGTGCCGACGGCACGGTAGTCACCAGTGTACCCGACGGCTCGGACCGTCCGACCGGTGTGCTGTGCCGGGTGCTGGTCAACGGCGAAACGATGCTGGTGCCCGATCTCGATGCCATCGAGCGTATGTTGTCGGAAGTTTCGTCGTTGCCGGCGGACTAGCGCAAACCGACCCCTAGCGATAATCGCCCCACAGGGCCTGGAGGGACGCCAGCGCCGCCACGGCGGCGGTTTCGGTGCGCAATACCCGTGGCCCCAGCCGCACGCCAATGAAACCCGCACGCCGGGCGGCGGCCACTTCCTGCTCCGAGAATCCTCCTTCAGGCCCTGACAGCAGGGCAAATGCCGACTGGGCTGTCTGCAGTCGGCGCATTCCGGCGTCGGCGTCCGGGTCAAGCAGCAGTCCGGTAAGTTGCCCGTCGAGCTGTGCCAGCCACGCAGTCAGCTGCACGGGTGATTCCACGTGCGGCACCCGGTTGCGGCCGCACTGCTCGCAGGCGCTGGCGGCCACCCGTTGCCAGTGGGTCCGGCGCTTCTCGCGCCGTTCACCTTTCAGTTGCACTACGGTGCGTTCGGTGATCAGGGGCACGATGGCGCGCACCCCCAGCTCGACCGCTTTCTGGATGGTGTAGTCCATGCGCTCGCCGCGGGAGATGGCCTGCGCAAGGGTGATCGACAGTGGTGACTCGCTCTCGCGGGCGGCGAATTCACCCACGCGTACGACGGTGCGCCCCCTGCCGGCATCCTCGACGTGAGCGCTGTATTCGCCTCCTTCGCCATTGAACAGCACCAGCGGATCGCCCGGCTTCAGACGCAGGACCCGGGCGACGTGCCCGGCGGCCGCAGCTGTCAGCTCAATCGCGGCGCCGGCGGCGAGCGGTTGGGGCAGGTGGATCCTCGGAACGCGCATGGTCAGCGTCTAGCCCGCCGGCCGCAGAGCTGGGAGCATCGCCGTCACCGTCAGGGTTCCCGTGTTGCCAGGTCGATGCCTTCGGCCGCGACCTGTGCCAGGAACCGGATCTCGTCTTCGCTGATCACATACGGCGGCATTAAATACACCACGTTGCCCAACGGACGCAGCAACGCGCCGCGCTTCAAAGCGTGCTGGTAAACCGTGAGTCCTCTGCGCTGCTGCCAGGGGTAGGCGAGGCGTGCCGTCTTGTCCTGCACCATCTCGGCGGCGACGATCATGCCGGTCTGGCGCACTTCGGCCACGTGGGGATGGTCCGCCAGCTCCCGGGTTGCCTCGCCCATGATGCGTGCCAGTTCGCGGTTGCGTTCGATAACGTCGTCCTCGGCGAAAATGTCCAATGTCGCCAGTGCCGCCGCGCAGCCGAGCGGATTGCCGGTGAAGCTGTGTGAGTGCAGGAACGCCCGCAGGGTGTCGTAGTCGTCATAAAATGCCTGGTAGACCTCGTCGGTGGTCAACGTCACCGACAGCGGCAGGTAGCCGGCGGTGAGGCCTTTCGACAGGCACATGAAGTCCGGCGAGATGTCGGCTTGTTCGCAGGCGAACAGGGTGCCCGTACGCCCGAAGCCGGCGGCGACTTCATCGGCGATCAAGTGAACCTGGTAGCGGTTGCAGGCTGCGCGCAGGCGTTCGAGGTATACCGGATGGTACATGCGCATGTGCCCGGCGCATTGCACCAGAGGCTCGACGATCACTGCACAAACCTCATCGGCGTGCCGCTCGAGGATCGCTTCCATGGGTTCGAACATGCGTGACGAATAGGATTCCCACGACTCGCCGGGTTCGCGGTTGAAGCAATCCGGCGAGGGGGCGGTGACCACGTCCATCAGCAACGGGGCGTAAGTCTCCTTGTAGAGGTCCACGCTTCCCACCGCCAGGGCGCCCAGGGTCTCGCCGTGGTAGCTGTTGCTGAGGGTTACGAACCGGGTTTTCGAATCGCGGCCGCAGTTGCGCCAGTAGTGGTAGCTCATTTTCAGCGCCACTTCGACGGCCGATGAGCCGTTGTCGGCATAGAAGCAGCGGCTCAATCCCGGCGGCGTGATTTCCACCAGGCGCTCGGACAGCTCCAGGACCGGCTCATGGCTGAAGCCGGCCAGGATTACGTGCTCCAGCTGATCGAGCTGTGCGGCAATGGCGGCGTTGATGCGCGGATTGGCGTGGCCGAACAGATTTACCCACCAGGAGCTGATGGCGTCGATATAGCGGTTGCCGTCGAAATCTTCCAGCCACACGCCCTCGCCGCGGCGGATGGGCGTCATGGGAAGCCATTCGTGGTCTTTCATCTGGGTACACGGATGCCAGACGACGTTGAGATCCCGTTGGATAAAGTCAGAATTGTTCATTTGCTCATTACGGATGGTTGTTTGAACGCATTTCGCCGGGTGCACAGCGGCTATTGTAGAGTCGCGGCGAGGCGTTTTGAAATGGCCGCCCCGGCTGGCTATAGGATCGGCCCCTCGGGGGTCGGCTCCGGCGGTATTTCCGGCTGGTGGGCCTCCTGAAACTCCTCCACCTGGGCATAGACGTCCTCGAGCTTCTTGTAGCGGGCGATATGAAACAGTGCGTCACCCTCATTGGCCAGGGGCAGGTTCGTGCGGCCAATGACGATCCCCCCTGCCGGTGACAGGATTTCGCTCTCGCGCTCGCCGAAGGGATCGGCGATGACACCGAGCAGGCCGTCCTTCTGAACGCGTGCGCCCAGGGCCACGCTGGTGCGCAGGATACCGCTCACCGGAGCGCGGACCCAGGCGCTGGAGCGGGCGAACACCGGGGCCGCTGCCTGACGCCGCTTTGAGCGGGTCGGCGGGGCCATTTCCAGCGAGCGCATGACGTTGATGATGCCGCGAACACCGGCACGAATGGCAATTTCGTCGAAGCGCAGCGCTTCGCCTGCTTCGTAGAGCAGCATGGGGATGCCCTGCTCGGCGGCCGCCTGGCGCAGCGAGTCGTCACGCACGTCGGCGTTGAGCAGCACCGGGACACCAAATTCCCGCGCCAGCCGCGCGGTTTCGGGGTCGTCGAGATTGGCCCGGATCTGGGGGAGGTTAGAGCGGTGAATCGCTCCGGTGTGCAGGTCGATGCCGTGGGTACACTGCTCGACGATTTCGGTCATGAACAGGTGGGCCAGGCGGGCGGCCAGCGAACCGCGTTCCGAGCCGGGGAAGCTGCGGTTGAGATCCCGGCGGTCGGGCAGATAACGGGAATGATGGATGAAGCCGTGGACATTGACGATAGGGATGGCGATGAGCGTTCCGCGCAGGCGTTTGAGTACCGGCAGGCGCAACAGGCGGCGGATGATTTCCACCCCGTTGAGTTCATCGCCGTGAATTGCGGCGCTGACGAACAGCGTCGGCCCCGGCTTGCGGCCGCGTATCACCTGCACCGGCATGGCCACCTGCGAGTGCGTATACAGCTTGGCTACCGGCACATCGATGGTGATGCGCTTGCCGCGTGCAATGCGCACGCCGTTGATTTCCATCTCCGGCTGGTCCATGTCACCCCCTGCCTTTGGTGCGGGTGCGATGGGGTTTGGCGTTTTTCTCGATGAAGTTGATGATCATCCCGGCCACATCCTTCGAGGTGGCGCTTTCGATTCCTTCCAGCCCCGGCGACGAGTTGACTTCCATGACCACCGGCCCGTGATTGGAGCGTAGAATGTCCACGCCGGCCACGTTAAGCCCCATGGTGCGGGCCGCGCGTACCGCCGTGGAGCGTTCCTCCGGGGTGAGCTTGACCAGGGCCGCGGTTCCGCCGCGGTGCAGATTGGAGCGAAACTCTCCTTCCTTGGCCTTGCGCATCGACACCTTCCGTGCCAGCGGCGCCGGGGGGCAGCATGTCAACAAGACTTCCAGCGCCGTGCGCATCACCCACATGCCCACCGGTATCGTGGTTCAATGCCAGCAGGAAAAATCCCAGCACCGCAACAAG
>JARRNJ010000046.1:0-19218 GCA_037385045.1 Gammaproteobacteria bacterium
GCCCGGCAAGGGCCGGGCACGTCGGGCCCGCGAACGCGGGCCTTCGCTTTGGCGGGTCCGGGCTTTGCTGCTGCGCCGCCGTCGGATTATGACGTTTTTGGTCAGGATTGCCGGCCGGCAATCGCCGCAAGCGGTTTGGCGCGCATGGCGCCGCCGCCTTCCTTGGCACTCCGTGCCGCAGGCCGCTGAAATCGGCGCGCGATACCGGCCGGTGGCTCAGGCGATATGGTTGAACTTTCGCTTCGCAACATCCAGCAGTAGCTCATAGACCTTGCGACCCTCCGGCTTCTTTCGCTCCCTGGCCCTGTCCAGCGCCGTGATTTGCATCCAGCCCGGAATGGTGGGATTCGCCCCTGCGTTGATCAGCAATTCGGCCATCTCATAAGAGCATGCGGCGGCAACGTGGCCGAGCGGCGTTTCACCGACGTGGGCTTCGCAGCGGGCATTTACGTTCGCGCCATGTGAAAGCAGGAAGCAAGCAATGGCGAAATCTTCCCGCTCCGCCGCATAGTGAAGCGGCGTCCGGTCAAGCGCCTCGTCAAACTGGTTGATGTCGCGCCCGTCCTTTACGAGCTTCTGTACGAGGGCGAGATCGCCGTCCTGGACCGCAATGTGCAGCGCCTCCCGGTGTTGCCAGTCGTGTATCACAGGCCGAATGCCCGGGGTTGCCGGATCCGCATGGTATCCTTCGTGGCCGAGGTGGCTGGAGGCGTCTGCGCGGGGCTATTGGGGAGGTGCAGCGAGTTTTCCCTTGCTGGTCGCGACGACAACCCGCCTCTTCCGGCCCGGGCAGCGCGGCGGATCTTTAGGCGCATCAGTGATCGTTTCCCGTTCGACGGCGCCGGTCGCGAACTCCCCGACATGGCTTCGCCCGATGGACGCACGGTTGCCAATACCCTTTTCGTCGTCTTTTTGCGTAGCGCAACCTGGCGATGAACGTCTGCCGGGTTGCTCGCTCCGGCGGTTCCGCCACCTTCAACATTTCCGTCCACGCAGCACTTTACGACAAATTGGGGTGAGGTGGGGGTGCTGAGAAAGATATGGCGGTCAACTCCGGGCCGCTGTTTTCGACGGTGGCGCGCAGCCGCTGGCGGAGTGTTGCCAACGGCGCCCGCTGCGGTGGAGGAAATCAGGGGCCGGGCCAGGAGGACGGGCCTGGGCACGCTGACTGCAGACGCCGTGAGCGGGAGCGGGGCACTGTGCTTTGCCGAATGGCAAGGTTATGACGGCTGCTCGCTCGTGTCACCGCCCGAGTTCCACTGCGTCAGTGGCAGGAAATAGAAGCCCAGGAACGTGCCGATTGGGAAGGCCGCCAGCATCAAAACGCCGACCCCCACCGAAATCTTGCGTGCGAGCTCTGATTTGGCCCGGCATCCTCGCGCAAGAATCGCGTGGAGCGCGACGAGACAGCCGCTTATGACGGGAACCACAATTTTTTCGGAGGGCGTCAGAATGGGCCACAGCAGGTAGATGAGAAGGCTCATCACGATCAAATAGCCGAACGCGAGCTCAACGTGAAAGCGGCTCAGCTTGATATGGTTCTTCGATTCGTCACGCACTTCATACTCCTCACGTTGCAACTCGGCCGCACCGGCAATCGCCGGGCCTGGTGCGCGGGAGCGGACGGAGAGGCCGTTGACAGGCGCCAGGGTGGACGACGTCGGGGCGGGGCACGTCCGTGCCGCCCATCGATGCTTTACAGCCCTGCAATAGTGCCAAAAACGCCCGGCTTTTTAAAGCAGGCTGCGGTACCGGGCAGCCGCCCGGCGGCGGGAGGTGGCGGGAAGCCGGCGGCCCGGCTTCGCCGATGCGCCAGTCGGCCGCAGGGCGGAAGGGTGGCGGCGCGGGCTACAGCGAGCGACCGTCAAAATGGCTCACCGAAAGGGTTTCGAGATCCACTCCGTCCAGGCACCGGACGTTGACCGCGACCATATGGTTCCCCGACCGGTCCGTTCCTTCGCCGAAGGGATGAATGCCGCACTTTGGGCAGAAGAAGTGGCTGATGGTGGCTGGGCCGAAGGTGTACGTGGCGAGGTTGTCCTCGGGGGTCACCAGGTGCAGCGCGTCTTTTGGCACGAACCAATGAAGCGAGCCCATTCGCGAGCAGATCGAGCAATTGCAGTCCGCTACCTGCTTGAGATCGCCTTCAACCTCAAAGGCGACCTGCCCGCAGTGACAACTACCCTTGTATTTCATCGCTTCGCTCCCTTTGTTCTCAGAAGTGCAGCAGCGCCGCTACGTTGAGTTTAGCCCATCTCTCGGCGCTTGGACCTTATTTTGCGCCTCCGCTTCCTGCGGAGGGCGGCGAAACAGCGCGCCGCTGGGCTCGAAGCACTTGTTGGAGAATATCCTGCGGGGCTCTACCTGAGATGACGAAACCGGTCGTTAAAGTTTATGTTCGCCAGAAACCACCTGTCTCCGGGCTTATAGAAATAGAACTCCCAAACAGTGGGCGCTTTCTGGGACTTGAGGACATAGACAAGACGCACGATTGAAGATCCATACTTTTGTTCTTTGATCAGATCATAACCGAGCACCCTGCCGTAGAGCAGGAGGCCGTTCTTAGTCTGTCGCTTCAGCACATTAACAGCCTGTGGCTTGTCCTTTGGTATGCTCGATCCGAGGAAAAGCTGGTCATACCCAGCCGAAACATTTTTCTCTGAATGGACGAAAAGAATGCGTTCACCATCTCCTTCGGCGACTTGCCATCTGCCGCATAGGTCGAACAGGAGGAAATCAGCATGACGACTACGAGTATTTTCATTTGAGCAAATCCTTGATGCTTCTTCCGTTGGTTTCTAACAGCACTTTTGGCTGGCAACTGAAAGCGGCGGAGCGAATCGAGCCATCGATTGTTCGTCCGAGTGCGCACGATTGTTACGGCGACGCTTTACCATTGTTGACATCCGCCTCAAGGGGCAAGGGATCAATGTCGTCGATGCAACCCGAATGAATTCGGTAATGGCGCGGGCGTCGAGGCGTTTCATGCAAGGTGCAGATACCATGGCTTCGGCAGAAGTCGTGCTTCGCCGTCGTTGCTTCGAACTGGCCGAGGCTCAACGCCTCTTACTTTGCTTCCGCTGTGGCCTGTCTTGTCTGGATCGGCCCGAGAGACATCGGAGCACCTTCCCCACCGCAGACAGAACCATTGCCCCGAGGTCCCCTTGCGATCTCTGCGATCCCGGAGGAGAAACGAATAGCACCGCAACGACAACTGCCTCTAGATTGCACCGTTCTTTCGCCTATCTTGCCCATATGGCTAACGTGGACTTTCTGCCGCGACTTCCCCGGCGTCGGCTGCGATGCCTGGGGAGTCCCGCCTTTCATTTCAGCGGTTGAATGACCACGGCCGTTCCATAGCAAAGCACCTCGGTTGCAGATCCTTTGCTCACGACCTCCGACGCATCGTAGCGAAGACCAACGACCGCGTTAGCTCCGATCTCTTCTGCGTGTTGCAGACAAAGCTCGTAT
The DNA here is from genome assembly GCA_037385045.1 of Gammaproteobacteria bacterium. Lineage (GTDB taxonomy): Bacteria > Pseudomonadota > Gammaproteobacteria > JASBUN01 > JASBUN01 > JARRNJ01. Next base: position 3,472 of record JARRNJ010000046.1, read on the forward strand.
GCTTGCTCGCGTGCCTGTTCGCACATTGCCGAATAGGCGCCGATTCGACCGCCAATAATATTCTTAAGTCCTCCGACAAGGCCTTGAGCTATTGTGGGCGCTCGCACAATGATCCCGCGAACTACGCCTTTGTATTCTTTGATTGCGTGGCCTTCAATTGTGAATGTTGTCGTCACTTGCACCTCAGGATCTCCTCTCTTGGTTTTCGCCCCCAGCGCCCCAGCGCGCGTCGGCTGGAGCGCAGAGTAAGGACGCTCAGAGCACGCCCCGCCACTTGGCTGGAGAAAAGCCGCCAACCACGAACAGCCCGAGCGATGCCCAAAGGGGCAGATATCGAAAATAACCAGTATCCGCCATCCCGGCACCAAAGAGAACGACGCCAATCGCAAGATATGCATATTCCGGAGGGCCGCGCTCAGCCGCGGAAATTCGGCGTTCGGTTTCCATCAGGTGGCGATACTCGGTGTTCGTTGGCACCTCTTTCGTTCAAACATTCCAGTTTCTTCAGCGGTCCTAACAGTGGGTGGACAGACATTCTCGCCGATTGAACACGGACATTGTCCGCGTGAGCTTCATCGGCCGCTCCCAAGCCGTGCCTGCAAGCCGCCGGGAAAGCCACGAACAGCGGGCGCTCTGCGGAGCAGTCGGGTTTGTCGGGGCCGCGGATATACGGCAATTGGCCGCCCTGTTGCGTGCGGGCAGGCGCCCGGGCGGGCTGTCTGGAGGTGGGCCACTGAATCGTCCATGCTGCGCATGAATCCCTTGCGTGTGCTTGGGTCAATAGTGGCAAAGGTTGGCGGGTTTTTGAAGTGGGCGGCACCGCGCGCTGCCGCGGCGGCTGTGCGACCAAGGGAAAGGCCCGTTCTGGCAGACCTCTGGCGCAGTGGGTGTGGGCTTCGCCCGTGACCCTCGCGGGGTGTGCTGCTCACGGGGGTGGAGCTTGGCTGGTTCGGGCGTTGCCATTGATCGCCCTCAATTTATTACCTTGGCATCGGAATTACCTAGTGGTCGTGCAGAACGCTGTCCGGCGAGCGTCGCCATCGTCGTAGGGCCGATCAGAAATACCAGTCGATGCGAACGTACAGGTAGCGGTCAGGCGCGGCGTAGACGCCCGAACCGGCGGCGGTTTCCAGTCCGCCGTATTCGGTGCCCCGCGGGCCCAGGCCCGACTGCATGGCCAGGGTGAGATTGGCGGTGTCGCTGAGGCTGCGCACCGCCTGCACCACCAGCAGTCCGCTGTGGTCATCCAGGTTGGTCACCAGCAGGGGTTTGATGTTCAGCAGCGGTGTCCATTCCAGCGTCAGGCCCAGGGCCAGGTAGTTGCGCGATACGGTGAACAGTTCGCCGCGGGCGAGCCGGTCGGTCAGCGGCGCCGGCAGGTCGGCGAGCGTGTTGTGGCTTGCGCCGACGCCGAAGCCGTTGCGGAAGTACTCCGCATAGCCGCTGCAGTTGCGGCCGAAGCAGGTCCAGGCGTATTGGATGTTGGCCAGCCACGACGCGTGTACCGAGCCGTCGGACAACCGGGTCGGCACCGCCTCGGCGGTCCAGCTGGCGCCGCCCAGGGAGCCGTTCAGCGCCAGGCCCACGGTGTTGGACCCATAGTCGCGGGCGAACATGAGTTCGTAGCCGTTTTGTTGCGCGGCGCCGATGAAGCCGTGCCACTTGAACCCGGCCGCACTTTGACTGGCCTTGAGTTGACGGTTCAGCGGGTCGCGGCGCGGCACGACCACGCCCTGCAGGTCGGCGCCGCTGTCGAACAGCCATTGGCCATAGAGCATGTCGGCGCCGGGCTTGTACTCGGTGTCGACGGCGTTGGGCGGAAACGGGTTGAACAGGTCCATGGGATGAAACACCAGCCCGCCGCCCCAGGTCAGCGCCTGGCGGCCCACCCGCACCACCGCATGCGCGCCGCTGTAGGCGAGGCTGAGGCGATCCATATAGTGCGCGGCGTAGTGCTCGCCGTTGTCGGTGAATGTGTGGTGCAGGTCCCACCCGTTGCGGCGCCGGGCCGGCGCATACAGCGCCGGATCGTATTGGTAGAGGCGCCGGTCCAGCTTCACCCCTCCGCCCTGGCGCAGGTCCAGCACCCAGGCGGCGTCCCAGCTCCAGCCCGAACCGAGTTGCCCGCCGCCCATGAGGCGCAGGTTCAGGGCATTGTCCCAGCGGCTGCCGACGCCCAATGCGTTGGACAGGCTGTCGGACGGCGCGTCCACATACAGGCTCTGGAGCTTGAGTTCGCCTTTGAACGTGCTGCCTGCGTCGGCACGCGCCAGGCCCGGCGCCAACAGCGCGCCGAGCAGCGCGGCCAACAGGCGCCGGCGCAGACCGCTCACGCCCGCTCGTCCCCCTCGATGCGGCCGTCGCGCATACGTACCCGGCGCCGGGTGTAGTCGATGACCCGGGGATCGTGGCTGGCGATGCAGAAGGTCATGCCGCGGTTTTCGTTGAGCTGGCGCATCAGCGCCAGCAGGCCGTCGGTGGCGGCGGAGTCGAGGTTGGCGCTGGGTTCGTCCGCAAACACGATGGCCGGCGCCGATGCCATGGCGCGGGCGATGGCCACGCGCTGCTGCTGCCCGCCGGAGAGCTGGCCGGGACGGCGCTCTTCCAGCCCGCCCAGTCCGACCTCTTCCAGCATGGCTTCGGCCTGCCCGCGCCGCGCCTTCGCCGCCACGCCCTGGAGCTGCATGATGAACTCGACGTTCTCCCGCGCCGACAGCACGGGGATGAGGTTGTAGGCCTGGAACACGAAGCCGATGCGGTTCAGGCGCAGGTCCGCCAGGGCATCGCGATCCAGCCCGCCGAGCTGCTGGCCGGCGAGGGTGACCTCCCCCTCGGTCGGGGTGTCCAGTCCGCTCAACAGGTTCAGCAGTGTCGTCTTGCCCGATCCGGAGGGGCCGGACAGGCTGAGGAACTCGCCGGGGGAAATCGCCAGGCTCACGGCGTTCACGGCGTAGAAACTGGTCTCCGCCGTGCCGTAGCGCCGGCTGAGGTTGTCGCATTGGACGATCGCGTTCATGTTGCCTGTTCTCCCTTTCGCTCAGGTCGTCCGGTTGATCGCGTCGATGGGTGTCTTGCGCACGGTGCGCCACGCCGGCCACAGGCTGGCGCCCACGCCCAGCACCCAGATCAACAGCCCGGTGCCGAAGAACTCGCCGGCCACGAAGCGCGGATACAGCACCTGTCCCGCACCCAGCCACTGGGCGCCGGCGGCCAGGAAGCCGAGATCAAGCCCGCCGTGGAAGGCGTAGATGGTTGCGCCCCCGGCCAGCAGCCCGACGGCCACGCCGATGCCTACCAACAGTACGGTCTCCAGCAGCACTTGCAGAAAAATGAGCCGCGGCTTCAGGCCCAGCGCCTGCAACAGCCCCAGCTCGCGGGTGCGCTCAAACAGCGACATGAGCAGGGTGTTGACGATGCCGAAAGCGAGCAACGCGAACATGATCGCGAGCCATATCCAGACGAAGCTGTCCGACAGTTTGGTGATGGCGTCGACCAGCGGCAGTAGTGTGGACCAGGGCTGGATGTCGAGCTGCGGCGCCGCGGCGCGCAGGTCGCCGATGTAGCCGTTCAGGCCGGCGATATCGTGCAGGTTGAAACTGACCCCGGTGATCGTTCCATGCAGGCCGAGCATCGCCTGGCTGGTCGCCAGTCCGGTGAATACCAGGTTGGTTTCGTTGTCGGGATTGGAGGAGAAAATCCCCACCACCCGGAAGCCGCGCTCGGCCAGCGCGCCGCCGGCGCCCTGGCTCATCAGCACCACCCGGCGACCGAGCGCGGTGTGCAGCCGCGCCGCCAGTTTGCGGCCGAGCAGCAGGCCGCTGTCGTCCGCGCCCTTCAGGTAATGTCCCCGGCTGATGGTGTCGGCGATGAACGAGAGACCCCGTTCGCGCGCCGGCACGATCCCGGTCAAGGTAACCGGATAGGTTTCGTACTCGCTTTGGATGACGGCGGGAACGCTCACCCGCGGCGCCCAGTGCGCGACTTTGGCGTCGTCGAGCAGGTGCAGCAGCCGCCCCGAGGGCATGGGCATGCGGTGGGTGACACTGGGATCGTCGCGATAGCCGGTGGCGTGGATCTGGCCCTGGCCGGTCATGTTGCGCAGGCCGGCGTTCAGACTGCTGGCCGACCAGGCCTGCATCAGGGCGGAAGAACTGGTCAGCGACCACACGCCGACGCCCACCGCCAGCAGCAGGATCAGCGTGCGCCGCCAGTTGCGCCACAGGTTGCGCCAGGCCAGCTCCAGCAGCAGGGTGAATGTCGCCATCACACCGCCCTCATCGCCGGCACCGGTCGCAGGCGACGGATGCGCAGATAAGGGAACACGCCGGCAGCGGACGTGGCGAGGGCGATGGCCGCCGGTCCGGTGAGCAGACTGAAGGCGCTCAGCTGCGGGTACATCCGGCTCGGCAGGCCCCATTGCGCGAACACGCCTTCGGCGCCCGGCAGCGCGATGCCGTGGACCCCGTACCAGGCCACCAGGCCGCCGCCCAATGCAATGCCGGCTGTCAGGCCGATGCCGAGCAGCAGGATCAGCTCCAGCCACACCATGCGCCCGATGGCGCCGTCGCGCATGCCCAGCGCCAGCAGCACGCCGAACTCACGGGTGCGTTCCAGCACCGACATGAGCAGTGTGTTGAGCAGCAGCACCACCACGACCACCACCAGCGATACATACCACAACATGGAAGTGCTGGCGTCGAGGTGGATGGCGCCCGCCAGCCCCGGCTCCAGTTCATTCCAGGAACGCACCGCGAGGCCCTGCGGTTCGGCCAGCCGGCGGATGGCGGGCAGGGCGGCCTGCACCTGCGCCAGCCCGCGCCCGGAGACCACCAGCAGGTTGGCGAGGCCGCCCATGGCGAAGTCCGCCTGGAACCGAGCCAGTGGAATTTCGGCCAGCTGCCGGTCCAGTGCGCTGACGCCGCTGCTGAACACCCCGCGCACCGTGAGCACGTCGGCGGCCACCGAGCCGTCGCGCGCCATGCCGAGCAGCGTCAGGCGGTCGCCGACGCTGACGCCGAGGTTGCGCGCCAACGCCTGGCCGATCACCACCTCCGCCCCATTGCCGGGGCCGAGGTAGTGCCCCGCGCGCACGGAACGGGCGATGCTCGACACGCGCGCTTCCGCCCCGGGCTGAACGCCGACGACGTAGGTGCCGACCGAATGTTGGCCGCGTGACAGCAGGGCGTAGGTGGCGCCGCGCAGCGCCACCGCGTTCACGCCTTTGATGCGTTCGATGGCCTGCGCCAGCCGCTCGGGATGGGCAATGGTGCGGCGGATGCCGGGATCATCCAGGTATTTCGGCGGCTGCACCTGGGCGAAGCCGTCGAACACACCGAGCGTGTTGTCCTTCATGGTCGCGTAGCTGCCCGTCTGCAGGGCCAGCAGGAACACCGTGACCGCGCCGGCGAGCATGATGACCGCCACCGTGAGCAGCGTGCGCCGCGGCTGGCGCCACAGGTTGCGCCAGGCCAACGCGATCACGGCGCGCTCCAGGGGCGCGGATTGCGCAGGTTGGACAGGGTGAAGAGATAGGCCGGCAGCTTGAGGTCGAAACGGCCGCTGGTGGTGGTGATCTCGGTCCAGTGTCCGGGCTTGTCGAGCACGTTCATGCGCATCTTCACCGGATAGGCCCGCCCGCCGAGCGGCGCGATCTTCAGGGTCTCGAGCCGGCGCACCGGCTTCATGCTCTGGGCGAACCAGGTTTCGGAAAGCAGCACGTCGTCGTCGCGGATGCGCAGGACGATCTTGCCCCACACCACCGGTGCGGAAGGTTTCGGCACGCAGACGATGGTATGGACCTTGTGGCCGTTGCTGTCGGCCGTGCCGGCGAGCTGGTGGGTGTAATCGGTGACGATCTGATCGGTCTTGGCCAGATCGTTATAGGAGAAATCCGATCCCGCCCAGCCCTGCGCCATCATCGAGAACGGCAGCTTGATCACCTGACCGAGCTTGGGGTTGTACAGCCACAGCGCCGGGCCGCGCTTGAGCGTCGCGTTGCCGGCATCGCCCGGCGGCGCGGTGAAACGCACCAGGGAATCGGCCTTGCCCTGGGTCCAGCCGACCAGCGACGAGCGCCGCTGCCAGTCGGGACGGTGGATGAGCATGGTCAACTCGGTATAGGAACTGTCGCCGCGCCACTGGTGCAGGGCGGCCCTGACCAGCGCCGTCGCGTCGGGCGCGGCGTGGGCCCGGACCGAGGCCAGCAGCAGGGCGGTGCAGATCAGTAGCGGCAGTCGTGGCCGGTGGCGGGCGTTCATGATTTGTCTCTGTGATTGTCAGCCTGCATGCCGCGCAGCAGCGGGTCGAAAAGCCCTTGCAGCAGCGGCAACGGATCGAGCGAGGCATCGAACCAGCATTGCAGCAGCAGGCCGTCCATGGCGCCGGTCAGCACCGCGCCCAGGGCGTCGGCGTCCAGATCCGCGCGCAGTTCGCCGCGGTTCTGGCCCGTACGGATGATGGCGGCGATCACCGCACGGTACTGGGCGTACATCTCCCGCAGGGCAGTGGCGAAGCGCTCGCGCGATTGCGTGCTGCCGCCCGCGGCCCAGACCTCCAGCGTCAGCGGGAACCACTCGCGGTTTTCCGCCATGAACCGGGCGGCCGCCTCCGCCAGGGCGTACAGGCGCGCCGACGCCGAAGCCTCCTCATTATCGGCCCCCGAGTAGTGCCCCAGCGTCTGTGCCGTCAGCCACTCGAATGCGGCATAGAACAGCGCTTCCTTGTCCTTGAAGTACAGGTACAGCGTGCCCTTGGCGGTCCCCGCGGCCTGCGCGATCTCGTCCATGGTCGCATTGCGGTAGCCGCGTGCGGCGAAGACCTGCGCCGCCGCCGTCACGAGGCGCTCCCGCTTGAGTTCCTTGTCCGCATCCCCGCGTTTTGGGGCCATGCCTCCGGCTCCTATTGTGACTGACTGGTCAGTCATTAAGGTAGCAGGCGTCGATATGATGTCAAGAGCGCCAGCCGGGGCCCACGTTTTCCCACTATTTCACACAATTTTCAAGCGGCCGAGGGGGGCTGCCGGACTGTCAGCCAAGCATCCCCTGCGACGCCGTGACCAGAGAATGGAGGTGAAAAATACGCCGGCACGAATCAGCCGGGAATAGCGAGAAGGGAGGACGGTTTGAGGCCGTAGGCCGCCGTCAGGAGGAGAACACCAGGCGCGGTGTGAGAGCGGTCAACGCATAATAAAGCCAGTGAACCATGTACGCATAGAGCAGCCCGTTCGGGACTCGCAGGATCAGATAGGGGAACACGAAGCCGAAGGCTGTGGCCGCAACCATAAATCTGACTACATAGCCCAGAGGTACGCCGGTGAACGCAAGAAGTATGTGAGCTATTCCAAATGCCAATGCGCAGTAGACCGATATTTTCTTGAGACTATATCGTTGAGCCGCCAGAGCGAGAACGAGGGCCAGGACGAGAAGTTGCTGTAGGAGAATCTCAATCGACTTGGGCAGGAAATACCAGGGTGTAGCGTCCCTCACCTCCGGAGGATTCCAGGACTGGGTCCATTGGGGCGCGGGAAGCATGGGGAGCAGATAGGTCGCGAACAGGATGCAACCCGCCAGTGCAAGAGACCAAACGGCATAGCTCGTCCACCGGTTTTCGAAGGTGGTCCATTTGGTGTACAGCGTCCAGCTGGTGTACAGGGGCCAGAATGTAATGACTGCGATCCCGATCCAGAACACATAATACAGCGCGCTGGCAATAGAGGCCGCATTGTAGCTGGGTTGTTGTCCCAATACGGGTAGCAGAAAGTAGAAACCGATATCCGAGACGCTCCATATGACGGCGATCTGTATCACCGACCACGCGAGCTGAATTTGTCGCTGACCGATCATTTGCGAAACGATGTTGGGGTCACCGCGGACATCCACCCACGAGCGCCGCGTTTGGCTCGATTTGGAGTCGGTGTTGGAAAAATCCACCGGTCTGGATGCGCTGTTGGGTGGGCACGATGCTCGATCCCCCTGCAGACGGGGCAAAACACATTATAGCTAACGGATATGTCGATCAATTTTACGGAAAAATCGGAGTATATGCCCCAAACGCGAGGTTTACGCGCGAATGAGTGTCGGTGGGTTTTACAGTACCAGCCCCCCGCTTGCGAGGCGGCCCCTAAGCTCCTGTTTTGCGGTTGCCCGTACCGGCCCGGCCCGGATCCTGCCGTCTGGTGCGACCATCGGCGCGGGAGGTCGCCCGTATGCGGCATTTCCGCGCCGTGCCCGGTGCGAGCTGGAGCGCTGGGTGCTGGTGGCGTTCCGGGTGCGCGAAAACGGGTTGAACGTACCCAAGCGCGGTTCAACAAAAGGGCCAAAAGATGCCGGTCACCCGCAAGCCATCTTGAAGATGGAGCATCCGCACGATGCCTTCGACTACGGGCTGCACCGCCCGCGTGCGCTCTGGAATGGGCCGCGCCTGTGCGCTGCCTTCCCCCGTTCTCGGCCCCCGCTGGCTGCGGGCCGCCTGCCCGTAACTTCACCCGCCAGCACCTCGAACATCGACAACAACGGGCGTTTGGACTTCTGAGTTAACTGGCGACCGGTGTTTGTGAGGCGCGCAGGCACCCGCAGACCAGTGCTGATCGGGGCTCAACTATGAGTGGGTGTCTTATTAGGTTCCTGACTATAGTTCATTCCCTACGGCCCCTTTTATGGTGGTTATTATGATTTTTGGATGCGGGATTTCTGATGATTAACGAGACAATGGAACCTTCCTGGAAAGACAGTATCTATCGGCAACGTGAAGAGTTGGCCCGGATGCTCCGTGAGCCGCTTGCTCAGCTAGCCAATAAATGCACATCGGTGTGGGGCGATCGAGAGCGCCTGAATGCGTTGCTGCTGGACGGTTTCTCGGGCATACCTTATTGCACCTATCTGTACGCCCTCGACTCCAACGGCGTGCAGCTCAGCGACAACATCAGCAAGGACGGCGTCATGGCGGGACATTATCACCGCAACCGCGCCGACCGTCCCTATATGCAAGAGGCAATGCCGGCGTGGGGATTCCTGTTATCGGATGCCTATATCAGCCAGGCAGGGCGGCGGCCCTCGTTGACCGCGCTGCAAATCGTCACCACGAACACGGGCATTCTGGGGTATTGCGGTGCGGACTTCGATCTGCGCAGTCTTCCAGTCACCTCAGCACTTTACCAGGAGCCGGGTAACTGGCGGCAGGTGAAGGGCGACCCGGCCATCCGCAGCACCCTGTTTCAGCAGACCCGGTCCGAGAGCCGGATGGACCGCAATATGCAGCAGGCCTTGTCCATCCTGGAGGAATTGCTCACGGAGCGTGGCATTTTCCAGTGCCAGATTCACTTTTCGAGCAGCCAGGCCACCATCTGGACGACCGATGATCCGCTTCGGTATCGCATCCTCGACCAAGATGTGCTCAATGATCCGGACATCTGTCTGGTATACCCGTCGCGGCCTTATCCCGCCGACGCCGCGATTCCGCAGACCGACGTCGCCCGGGTTCTGGACGGGATGCGGGCACTGCGCCTGGTCGACACGACCATCTATCTGCGCACGGCATCCATTAACATCTTCAACGGGATGGTTAGCCTCACCTTTTCCTGTGACGGATCCCACTACATGCGTTACGACGAGTTCCTCACCAAGGGCGCGTCCTTTTGGTCAGGGGTATCCGCGCCATAGCCAGAGCGCCATCCCCGGACACCCATGCCCGCAACGTTAGAGGCGGCGGGCTGCCAAGTGGCCAGCAACGCCAGCGGTTTGGCGATCCCCACCTGCCGTGGTGTTAGGGCTACATGATTACGAGAATGACGCCCTTTCCTTGACCGGCGGCACGGCTGTAAAACTCGCTGAGTTGCCGCAACCCTGCGACCAGCCATTTCAGCCCTTCAGGGCCTTCGCGTTCCCAGATCATCGGATAGATCTCTGCATTCATCATTGCCTTGGGATCGTATCTGCTCTTGAATTGCTCAACGGATAGATGTTTGAGCGCAGCCGCTATCGCGACGACCTGCTGCCTGGTCAAATAACGTGCCGGGCCGTAACCGAGATCCGGGCCGAATTCAGTACCACCGAGAATGACTTGGCCAAGCGCCCCCTTCGCAGACCACGGATCTCCGGTCAACAAATAATGGATGCCGTGCCACTCTTTGCCCATTTCCAAGGTAACTCCAGGTTTTGACCCATTCAGGACGTTCTCGAGGGCGCCCTCGTCGTTCTTCAGCTGCGAATATTGCTCCGGCGTTACCATAACCAACGTGAGGCGCATTCCGGCATGCGCCGAAAGCGAAACCGCGAGCAGGAAAGCGATGAAAAGAGAAACGAAATAGCGCATGGGCAAGCCCGCACCTGTGCGCGAGGTGCCCGAAACAGCGCAGCTATCGGGTGTCCCACTGAGCGAATCGAATGACTCAATGCACTTGTCAGGGCTGCTCATAAAAAAGCTCTTCCGCCCGATCGCAGAGCGCTTCTACAACTCTCGGAATGCGATCCCAGTCTTCCCGGTACGGATTTTCCACAGAGTCGTATCCAGCTTCGACCAGCTCATGATTCTCCGGTGTCTTTGCATACTGAGAAAGCATCGCTTTCAAGCCGTCCGCTTCTTCTGCCATGCCCAGGTGTACGTACCAGCAAGCCGCATTCTCCACAGCAGTCACTCCGCTGTTTTCGATGCCAGTACAAAACCCCTCCCCAGCGCGGCTTTGCTCCCACGTAAAGATCCAGTGTACCGCGGCGTAGCCGTCAGGGAGCTTGCGAAGAAGTGCTTCTTTATCGGCGACATCAAGCTCAAAGGCGAGCTGGTACATACCTTCTTCGCGGGCCTCTGCGCTATCCGAATGCCAGAACGGATTGTTGGTGCCTGCCCCCTCTGAAGCTGACTCAACAAAGTCTTTCACGGAGCTTGGTATTGATTTCATTGTTTACCCAACCCTGACGCCTAATGCCAAGCCGCGTGCGGGGCGCGGAGCGTGCCCAGGGACAAGTGGACATCCAGCGGCTGGCCCCATGTGCGTTCGCACATCATAAGCGACCGATAGTCACGCGACGAGTGCAGTCGCTCGCTATTATGGGAGCTGACATAGGAGTGTACGGGCATCGCGCACCGACTCGTCGCTGCCGAACGTCTGATGCTGATACATATACAGTTTCATCGACTTGTTCCACGACTCTATGGAGTTCCGCCAGACCAGGGAAAATCCTGACAGTGTCGCTACTCGAACTGCGGGTGGCGAAACGGATCAGTATCAATTCGGCCAAGCCGAAAGAAAAACCGGAGTTCATCAAGGTCCTTGCGATGTCTTGGCGGAAGCTCTCGGCGCAACGCGGCGATCTTATCGGCGATTTCCGTTGGCAACGGTTTCGATCGTGTCTTCACCACGACGAGATAGGGAACCTTGAATGTGCTGAATACTCGTGCGCCGAAGGGCAGCAGCATACCCGATGCATCCTGCAGTTCATCAAGCAAGAATGCAGCGCAAAGCGATCGCTCGTAGTCCAGCGAGAAGATCGCGGATTGATGCGCTGCGGTCATGTCGACAAAGAAGCGAACCGACTTGTGCGATTTGAGACGGCCGAAATCGGAAAGATAGATCGCTCCGCCGGGCTTGAGGACGCGCGCGATTTGCGCAAAGCTGGCATCCAGATGCTCGCGACTGGGCAAATGGTGGAACGCGAGAGTGGATATTACGGCATCGACGCTGGCATCCGGTATTAGCGTGAGGCGGGTTATGTCGTCGATGCGAAAGCCCACGTTCCGCACGCCCAGATCGTCCACATATTGTCGCGCGCTTTCAATCATTCTCTCGGAAAGGTCGACGCCGAGGAATTCCGCGCCGGGATTCAGCTGCGCTATCTGCGCCAACTGGGTCGCAGGACCGCAACCGAGGTCCAATATCTTCGAACAGCCCTGAATCACTTGGCAAATTTGAGCGGAGTGGTAAAGGTAGCCCGCGGACATGATCCCGCCAAGGCGACCGGCGTATAAATAGGCGGCCACCTGTTCGGGGTCATCCATGACTAAGTCAGGTTCCGGTTCACGCGGAAATCTACGCCGACCGCAGATTTCACGAGCGAGTACGGGAAAAAGCGATATGCGCGGCATCACGCTGGGCCATTAACCAAAAGCGCCTGCCCGCCAGGACAGGACGCGTCTGAGCGCATATGAGGGGAAGTTGTTAATGCCTTCCCAAACGCGCCCATGGCTATCAGGGAGTGCACAAGGCTGACAATGCCACTCCATACTATCCGCAAAACGATCTCCTCAGTGTGAGGTCCGGGGCCTTGCTCGCCGACGCCAAAGTATTCGGTCATAGTCCTAAGAGCCAAGTTCCAAGGCATGCGTTTCGGGATAACGATAGAAGAATGCCCGCGAAAACGGCGTAACGACGGAACCCGCACTTGGATCGGCGTCACGTCTAAACAACTGCGCGGCCTGGTGCGGTCTGCAACAGGCACACGCCAATTGTCTGGAACAACCGATCGATACGAAGGAAATCGCCGCGCCTTTTGTTCGATCCGATCTCGCAGAGCACGTTCAGTAAGTGGAGCGCCCCAGCCGGGCCTCGTTACAACCCAATCGGCCATTTCCCTGCCCGGGACGCCAAGTGTGTGAACAACAAGTCCAAACATCCATTTTAAGCTTGCCACGGGCAGGCGACCGTGCCAAGGTGAACCGTCCGTTGATATCAAGGAGCGATATCATGCCCAAGCCAAGGAAGACCCTGGTCTCGTTGGAGGCTACACCTTTTTATCACTGTGTCTCGCGCTGCGTGCGCCGCGCCTTTCTCTGCGGCGAGGATTCCCATTCGGGTCAAAGCTACGAGCACCGCCGCGGCTGGATCCGGGATCGCATGGTCCAACTGGCGACGGTGTTCGCCATCGATGTCTGTGCCTATGCGGTGATGTCCAACCACTACCATGTGGTGCTGCATGTTGATCGGGCGCAGGCGGAGGGGTGGGAGGCCATGGAGGTGGCGCGCCGTTGGCGCCAACTCTTCCACGGCCACCCGCTGGTCCAGCAGTTCCTTGATGGCGAGCCGTTATCGCGCTCCGAAGACCAGCTGGTGAAGACCTTGGTGGCCGAGTGGCGTCGGCGTCTGATGGATATCAGCTGGTACATGCGGTGTCTGAACGAGTTCATTGCCCACCAGGCCAATGGCGAGGACCAGTGCACGGGTCGGTTCTGGGAAGGTCGCTTCAGGTCCCAGGCACTGCTCGACGAGAAGGCGCTGGCCGCCTGTCTGGCCTATGTCGACCTCAATCCGGTGCGTGCAGCCGTGGCAGAAACCCCGGAGGCCTCGGATTACACCTCGATTCAGCGGCGTATTCGCCATGCCGCCTCTGCTTGCGGCCAGGGCGAACGCCAGCCCCGGGAGCTGCTACCGTTTGTCGGTAATCCACGCGCTGACATGCCGAAGGGGCTGCCCTTTCGTCTGGCGGACTATCTGGAACTACTGGACTGGACCGGCCGACAACTGCGCGAGGGCAAGCGTGGCACGATCCCCGCGGATCTTCCACCGATCCTGGAGCGGCTACAAATCGAGTCCAAATACTGGCTCTATTTGGCCGCTCAGTTCGAAAGTAGGCTCAAGGGCCTGGTCGGTGCCGCTCAGCGGCTGCAAGCCGCTTGCCGGATCCTCGGTTACCGGCGTACCCCGAACCTAACCGCCTGCCGGGAGTTGCTCACGTAGCGCTTACCCCGTTGTGGCCCTCGACCACATCGGAGAGGTTCCGAGGTCGACGCGCGCGCCCGGCCCGCCCATTTTGGCCCCAATTCCGGGAAATGACGTTATAAGCGGGTCGCAGCACTGGATGGTGTGATCCAAAAAGCACCTTTCCCAGCAGATGAGCCGGCGACATCGATGTTGGCGTTCGTTGTGGGGCGCGATTTTGAGTGGGTGTCCTGATTGTCTGACGAATGCATTTACAGGTTTAAGCCTTAAAACCGCGCTGAACAGTCACAAGAAAAAGCCGAGGATGGTGGATCAAAGCTATTTCGTGAGTATCTGTTTTACTAAGCCTGCAACTTGCCGCGCTCTACCAGGGTTTGGATGCGTCCCTGCAAGTACTCTGAGTCCCCAGATGTTGTTCATGAGAAATGCCGCTAGAGCCTCACAATCGACATCGGATCCCAACTCATCTTTTTCTTGTGCTTTATTTAACGCAGTAAGAAAAATCGATTCAATCTCTTCAAAGTGTTTATTGATATGTTCGCGCACCTCAACATCGCGCCTGGAGAGTTCCAGTACGGTATTAACCAGAAAGCAACTATTCTGTTCAGAACGTGATTCGATAATGTCTACCAGTTGGTCAAAATACTCTTCGATGGCGCTCAAGGGTGAGTCAGCGTTTTTCAGGCGTTGACTCAATTTATCTGCGCTGCTTGCTCCATATCGGTCCAGGGTGGCTAGAAAGAGCCCTTGTTTAGACTCAAATGCCGCGTATAGGCTACCCGGCTTCAGCTTAGTCGTTTCAACAAGGTCGGCCATACTAGTAGCACAATAGCCATGCTCCCAGAAAGCTTGCATAGCCTTGTCCAAAACCTTGTCGCGATCGAATTGTGCTGGTCTAGCCATTTCCACTCCGAATAGTTAAAAACTGATTGCCTGGCCATTCTAAAGTTATTGAATGATTGCTCAAAATGATACTTGAACGTTCATTCAATAACAAGTATTATTATTATTGAGCGTCCATTCAACAACACAGTGACAACTAGGAGGAGCTACCCATGCAAACTCTGCAATCCACGATCGATCAATATAACGCTGCAAAAAGAGAATCAATGCCGGCCGAAGTACTGGAAACCATGGCTAGAACCACGTCCGAACTCAAAGACTCTGGGATTGAAAACCAGGTACTTCGAGCAGGAGATCGCATTCCAGATTTCAGCCTTCCCAATCAGCATGGAGAGATGCGCCGCTTTGCGGATTATCTTGCAGAATCCCCGGTTGTACTGAATATTTATCGTGGTGGCTGGTGTCCTTATTGCAACTTCGAGATGAAGGCGCTAGCTGATGCATTGCCTGAAATTGAGGCTGCTGGCGCTCGCCTCATAGGAATGTCACCCGAAACCCCTGAGCATGCTCGGGACACCGCAGCGCAAAATAATATTGGGATCGAGATTCTCAGCGACGCTGGTAACGTCGTCAGTGAGAAAATGGGCCTGGTGTTTAGCCTAGCGGAAGAGTTGCGTCCGATCTACCTCGGGGCCGGACTCGATATTCCTGCTTACAACGGTGACGATACCTTTCTGTTGCCAGTACCGGCCACATACATCGTAGGATCGGACGGGATTATCAAATTCGATTTCGTTAATGCTGACTACACACAGCGCTTGGAACCACAGGATATTGTTGCGATCCTTAAAGAAATTTAACTGATATCAATCTTCACAGCAACCAGGCAAGTAGCATTGGGGAAATGCGTGGACTGAAAATCATAAATCAAAGACTTGACCCCTTTTTTCCTCACCCTAAACTTTCATGATTTAGATATAACGTGTAAGCTCAGGCGCGCCGCTTTTGGGCGTCGCCTGGGGCGTCTTGTTGGGCACACTGTGCTGCATTCATTCGGAAGGATTCTGCTATTTATGGATAGTACGAAATTGTCTAAAGAATGCTCGAATGTCTTCGGCTAAAAGCGCTGGCTCTTCCATGGCCGCAAAATGTCCCCCCCGAGGCATGTGAGTCCAACGCATTATGTTGAGATTTTTCTCCGCCCATTCTCTTGGTGGCAACAATACATCCGAAGGGAAAAGTGCTACGCCCGTAGGAAC
>JARRNJ010000047.1:0-19046 GCA_037385045.1 Gammaproteobacteria bacterium
TCCACATTGTGGATGACGCAGCGTCCGCCGATGTTTATCTGGTCGAGCCGGTACACGGGCACGATCACGTTGCTGCCGTCGGCAAGAATTCCCTGGAGTTTGCGCACATAAGTCGCGCGACCGGCCGCCTTGGCGGCGCTCAGGGTCTTTTCGTTGATCACCGTGTACCCGGATCCCGTGTCGACCATGAAGTGCGTCGGCCCAAGGCCTGCCAGCTCGCCGCTCACGTAGTAGGTCGCGGCGCCTCTCTGTTCCATGGGCACCACGGTCTCCGACTTGGCGGCGAAACCGGAAACGGGGATCAGCCCCAACAGACTCACCGCGATCATCCAACCAAGTTGCATTGCAGCGCTCCCGACCGCTCCCAAGCGGCATCAGAGGTCAGCGGGCTCGCAGCCCACGGTTGGGGGCGGACCGGAGCTGAGCGTCCGCTCGGCGCCCCGCACGCGCAAGCCAGCGCTCAACACCGCTCGCGGCCCGACGCGTTCCCACAACCATGGTATCGGTCAAACCGCCCGCGCCCTGAAGCCCGATGCGTCATTGCAGTCAACGCACAACCGGCGCGGCCCCGGAATTCGCCGTGTACGGGCGCCGAGGTCACCGCGCAGGTTCATTGCGCGCATCGCCACTCGCCCTGGGCCCCGCGGAACGAAACCGGGTGAGGCGCGGCCGTACCGGCGGATTACGGACCCCCGATGCGACGGAAAACCCGCGTCGCCACGCGGCGACGACCACATCCGCCGACACCCTCCGGCAGGCACCCGACAAACGTCCCGGCTGCAGACGCCCGAGGATATGGGCTCGGGTCAAGCGCGCCCTTGTTGCCGTGGGGGGATGAAACCCGCATGCGGTGCAGACGTGGAAACATGATGTTGCCTCACAGCGACACTGTGGTGATATCCTTTGCCGGTGACGAGCCGCCAATTGATTGATGTGTGGAGACATACCGGCATGTGGCACGGACGTTGCTCCCGTCGCTTCCGTGCGGCGTGCTGCCGCATCACCCATGAGAATCAAGACTGCCGAATCGAACCAGGAGAATGGTAATGAGAACGAACCTGCGACGTAGCGCATTGGTTATGTCGATGTGCGTATTGCTGGGCGGAACGCTGTATGGATGCGCAAGTACGGCGGAACACCCGAGCACCGGTCAATACATCGACGACGCCGCCATCACCACCAAAGTCAAGACAAAACTGCTGGGCGACTCGATCACCGAGGGGTTGAAGGTGCATGTGGAAACCAACCATGGAGTGGTGGAACTGAGCGGCTTCGTGAAGACCGCCGAGCAACGGGCGCAGGCCGGCAAACTGGCGCAAGGCGTGCCGGGCGTCAAGGCGGTGCGCAACGGCCTGGTCGTCAAATGACGCTGTTGTGACGCAGCGGAGCGGACCCGCTGCGTCACACCGGGCGGGCTCGCGCCAAGCACACAGTGTGCACACCGTCCAACACTTGCGTTATACGCCGGTGCCGGCGGGCATCGCGAATGACCGCATACCTGCAGCCGCTGGCCGCCGCGATCCTATGCGCGTTTGCATCGATGACCCTGACCGGCTGCGCGTCGCTGCCACATGTACAGCCGCTGCTCAACGTCGCAGCGAAAAATCCCAGCCTGCCGGAGCTGTATGGCCCGGGCGGGCGGTTGTCTCTCCCGGCCACCCGTGCGCTGGTCCGTCACCTGGAACACGAGGCGGGGGACACCGGCCTGCTGCGCACGCAGCTTACCGTCACCGGCGCATTGCCCGGCCATAAACCGCTGGTGCTCGGCAACCGCGCACAGCTGCTGGTGGATGGCCCCGCGACCTTGGACGCCATGACCCGGGCAATCGAGTCGGCCCGCGACACCATCGACATGGAAACCTACATTTTCGCGGACGACAAGCTTGGCCGCGCACTCGCGAACCTGCTCATTGAAAAGCAAAAGGCGGGCGTACAGGTCAACCTCATCTACGACAGCGTAGGTTCACTGGACACGCCGGATGCGTTCTTCCAGCGCATGAAGGACGCAGGCATCCGGGTGATCGAGTTCAACCCGGTCAACCCGCTCAAGGCCACCCACGGATGGAAACTCAACAACCGCGATCACCGGAAGCTGCTGATCGTCGACGGCAATACCGTGTTCACCGGCGGCGTCAACGTCAGCGACGGCTACTCGTCCAGCTCGTTTACCTTCCACCGGCATGACAAACGCCTGCCCTGGCGCGATACCGAGGTCGAAATCACTGGGCCGGTGGCCCACTACTTTCAGGAAATATTCTTTGCCGACTGGAAAAGCCAGCACGGCCCGCCGCTCAAGGATCACGACTATTTTCCCAAAATCGCGGTCTACGGCACCCAGGTCGTGCGGGCGATCTCCAGCGAAGCCGAGGGCGAGCCGAACCGCGTATACATTGCCTTGATCTCCGCCATCAGCAACGCGCAGCGCAGTGTACACCTGACAGCGGCCTATTTCGCGCCCGACCCGCAGCTTCTTCATGCGCTGACGGGCGCCGCCCGCAGAGGCGTGGACGTAGCACTGATACTACCCAGCCGCAGCGACTTCTGGCCGGTACTCTACACTGGGCGCTCGTACTACCACGAGCTGCTCGCGGCGGGCGTCAAGATCTACGAGCGCCACAACGCGCTGCTTCATGCCAAAACCGCGGTGATCGACGGGGTCTGGGCCACGATCGGGTCCACCAACCTCGACTGGCGCAGCCTGAGTTTAAATGCGGAAGTAAACGCCGTGATTATCGGCCGGGACTTCAGTCGGCAGATGGAACGGCTGTTCCAGCGGGATCTGCGCCAGTCGCGGCACATTACGTTGTCGCGCTGGAACCGCCGTTCGCTCCCCGAGCGAATCAAGGAATTGTTCGGGAGGATAGCCGCGCCGCTGATGTAAGTCGTGCGGCATACACCCACCGAATCGGGCGATGACAGGTGGATTTCCACCGCGGCGCCCCACTGCCACACCTCGCGGAGGAAAAACGTCTTGGAGTCGAGGGGCAATTTGGACCGATTGCCATGCCACCCGCACGTGTGTGCCCGCTCCGGCGTCACTTTGCAGCGACGCCGTACGTGCCTGTTTACACGCGCGTAAACGCAATCGCTCCAGGTTCCCAGTCGCAATCCAGCGACACGCATCCCTGTCGCACGCGCGCGGCAGCGGCGAATACGCTTGCGCCTGTGGCCCGGATTCCGGCCGGATGCCGGCCTTGGCACAGTTGGCACGAATACTGCTCCCGGCTGACACGAACGAACATCCGTGCCGAACGGTGTTCAGGCCGTGCACCGCGCTGGCGCGCGGTACAATTAACCACTCGCAAAGGAGGCATCCATGAAGCGTGTACGCCCCCCATACGTTTCTGGCAAGCACGTGGCAGCACTGGTCGCGCTCGCTGCAATCGGCCTGCCCTTGACCAGCTTTGCCACGCCGTCGCCGGGGTATCTTCACGATCGTATAGGTCAGATCGTCACCGACGGCTACGGCGGCTGTGTGCACGTGACCGGGTGGAAGCCGTCAGACGCCGTGCCGGGCTGCGACGGAGTACCCAAACGCAGCAACCTGAGCGCAATGGAGACACCGGCCCCGCCAATGCCCGCGCCAATGCCCGCGCCGCAGCCCAAGGTGCAGCCAAAGGCCATGAAGACCCCGGCGCCACCACCGAAACCGCAAAAGATTACCCTGAGCACCGACACGTTGTTCGCGTTCGACAAGGCCACACTGCGGCCGCAAGCCCGCCGGAAGCTCGACCAGATTGTCCAAAAGCTGAAAACCTATCCGTCGGTAACCGACGTGACGATCACCGGATACACGGACCGCATCGGCACCAAGGCATACAACCAGGGGTTGTCGGAACGCCGCGCGAAGGCAGTCGCCGCTTATCTCCGCGCCCACACGGACGTCAACCGCACCAAATTTCAGGTCGTCGGCAAGGGCGAACAGGATCCGGTGGTGACCTGTCATGGCACCGGATCGGCCCGGGCACTGATCAAATGCCTGCAACCGAACCGGCGCACGGAAGTGGACATCAAAGCGCGCGAAGTCGCCAGAGCCCACTGACGCGGGCGGCAAGCCTGCATCTTGCAGCAGCCATCCGCGATGCCGGCGCAGGGTGCGCATGGGCGCCGTTCCGGACCGCTCGGATCCGAGCGTGCGCGTACCCGACGAGGATACGGGCACCCTTTCGGGTACAAGCACCCTTTCGGGTACAAGCACCCTTTCGGGTACAAGCACCCTTTCGGGTACAAGCACCCTTTCGGGTACAAGCACCCTTTCGGGTACAAGCACCCTGTCGGGTACAAGCACCCTTTCGGGTACAAGCACCCTGTCGGGTACAAGCAGCCCAGTGCGTCCGCGCCGTGCGCTTGACGCACACCGCGTTCACTTGCCTGGCAGGTGCCACGGATGCGGCCAGCCGTCGCACGGTGGATACGCTTCGCTTTTCCACCCTACGATGACTTTTCGCTGTAGCCCGTAGGGTGGATAAGCGAAGCGCATCCACCACGCAAGGGCTCGCGTGACGAGCAGGCACAGGTGTGCCTGCGCCCTACCGCTCCCGGACAGAGCGCAGACCAGGTACGGACCGCACGCGCGGCATTTCCCTAATCGTTGCCCCCTATCAGCCCCGTCCAGGCCGGCCTGCGTTCTGCTGGTGCCCGCGGCGGGGAGGCAGCGCCGCTGCGGCGCCTCGCACCGGGTTCCCCGCGGCTCATGAGACACCTTGCTCCGCCGCGGGTCAGCTCGACTTCAGGTCATACTTGCGAATCAGGCGGTGGATCTTGGTCGGCGTAATGCCGAGCAGGATCGCCGCGTCTTTCTGGTTGGCGGATCGGGACAGCGCGTCGGTCAGGCAAACGCGCTCGCAGGCGGCGGTAATCCGGTCCCACGCACCCGAGTGCAGCTCGTCCCGGCTCAGGCCGCAGGCCTTGAGCAATCCGTCAACTCCGGCGCCCGTAGCCGGATCCGGCCCGGCGGCGTGCGCGCCGCCCGGGTGGGGCAGGAAGGCGAAGTCCTCCGGGCCGAGCACGCGCGTCTCGGCCAGGGCGACCGCCCGGGCAATGGCGTGCTCCAACTCGCGCACGTTGCCGGGCCATTCGTAGCTTTCGAGTCGCTGCAGTGCGCTGGGTGAAATGCCGACCACGGCCCGGCCGAGCTTCTTGCCGAAATGCTCGATGAAGTGCTGCGCCAGAATCGGCAGGTCGCCGCTGCGCTCGCGCAGCGCCGGACAACGCAGCTCGATAACCTTCAAGCGGTAGTAGAGATCCTCACGGAACGCGCCGCGGCCGACCTCCTCGTTGAGATCGCGGTTGGTAGCGGCCACCAGGCGCACGTCCACCAGGATGGGGGCATTGCCGCCCACACGCTGTATTTCGCCCTGCTGCAAGGCGCGCAGGAGCTTGGCCTGGGATTCCAGCGGCAGCTCACCGATCTCGTCGAGAAACAGCGTGCCGCCGTGGGCGAGCTCGAACTTGCCCTTGCGTTGCGAGGTGGCGCCGGTAAAGGCACCCTTTTCATGTCCGAACAGCTCGCTCTCGATCAGGGCGGTTGGCAGCGCCGCGCAGTTGACCTTGACGAACGGACCGGCCGCCCGCTCGCCGCGTTTGTGCAGGAAACTGGCGAGCAACTCCTTGCCGGTGCCGCTCTCGCCGGTGATCAACACATTGATGGGCAGCGGCGCAGTCTGTTGCGCCTGCTCGAGCAGGCGCAGCACCGGCTGGCTGCCGCCGATGAATTCCGGGTCGCCGCCCATCGTGCTGAGCCGCCGACGCAGGTCGGCGTTCTCTTCGGCCAGCTGCTCCTTGAGCCGCCCGACGGTGCGCAGTTGCGCGTTGAGTTCGCGGTTGAGACCTTTGATGGTCTCCGCCGAGGCGTGGTCCTTCGCATGCAAGGCGTGCAGATCCTCGCGCATCTGATTGAACGCCTCACCCAGGGCGGCGATTTCGTCCGAGCCGCGCACCGCGATCGCCTCGCCACGCTCGCCGCGGCCGACGGCCAGGATGCTGGCACGCAGCGCCACGAGCCGTTTGACCATGCCGCGGCCGAACAGCAGCAGTCCAAGCCCGGACAGCATCAGGATGGGAAGCGTGGTTCCCAGCACCCATTCCAGCTCCGAGTGCAGGCGTTGGGCAAGCTGCTCGGTGCTGAAACGCACCACCAACGCACCCATGGTGCGGCCCTGGGCCTGCAGCAGGCTGACGACCTTGAACGTAGGCGCGCCGGTGGCGATCACCTGGGACAGGCGTGACGGGTTATCGGTGCGCAGCAGCGCCGGCAGGGGGTAGTGCTTGCCGTACTCGGAGCTGACCGAGTGGGCGACCACCCGGCCGCCGGTGTCGAGCACGTAGGCCGTCTGGATATGCAGGTCGCGGCGGCTTTGCAGCTCATGGACCAGGGCGTCGAGCAGGACCTCGTCATCATGGCGCAGGGCCTGGGAAAAGGCCAGGCTGGCAGCCTGCACCATGGCCGCCGATTCCTCCAGGTTGGCTCGGTAGACCCGGTCGCGGCCGAAATCGTCCAGGGTCGCTGCGATGATCACGCCCGCCACGACGACCGCAACCAGGACGCTCAGACCCAGCTTGGCCTCGACGCCGAACCGGATGCGCTTGGCACGCACCGGGCTGACCGGTGCCTCAGCGGATGTGGTTGCACTGTCGAACACGCACGCCTCCCTGGACGCGGGAATTGCTGTTGCCCAGGGTTGCAATTTTGAAACAGGCGCTCTTACATCCGACTTACAGAATTGCATTCGCCGCGCCGGTTGATTGCGGAAACGCAATTCGCAGAATCGCTCGCCGGCACGGCTAAGCCTCTGATTGGGATGGGAACAGACGCTGGCGCAGCGCCTCGATTTCCGGGCCCGGCGCCACGCCGAGCGCGTTGCGTATCGTTTCCCGGCAGCGGTGGTATACAGCCAGCGCCTCGGCCGGCAGTCCGCGCGCGGCATGGATGCGCATAAGCTGCAGGTAGGGTGCCTCGGCCACCGGATCAAGCCGCAGCCGTGCTTCGAGGGCCGTGATGGCCTTTTGCCAGGAATCGCGCTCCTGCCAGTAGGCCCCGGCGCGGTCGAGGGTGCGGCCCAGCTCCTGGCGCAAAGCCGCGCTGTTGGATTCGAAGCCCCCATGGTCCGCTCCGGACGGGCGAACGCACCGCGCGCGCTCGATCAGCCGATTTTGCGCGGCCTCAACGGACGCCTCGTCAGCATCCGCCTGCATGGCCCGCCGCAGCGCGGCATTGGTTCGCTCGAGGGCACCGACATCACTCCAGGTCAAACCGGGCGCCAGGCTCAGCCGGCCGCGCTCCAGCGGAAGGAGCCGCTCGTCGCCCAGGGTGCGGCGCAGCCGGTGTAACGTGGTGTCGAAGCTGCGCCGTGCAGCGTCGCCGTCGGCGTCCGGCCAGAGCAGATCCGCCAGTTGCTCCTGGCTCACCGACTGACCGCCGAGCCACACCAGTGCCTCGAGGAGCTGCCCGCTGCGCGTCGGCAGCGCCAACGGCTGGTAGCTCCCATCGGTCCAGGCCTCAACCCGCAGACCGCCCAGCACTTCGACACGCAGCCGGAACGGCCAGTCGTCCGGGTCGCAATCCGGATCCGGCGCGCTAAGTTCGAGGCAGCCGATCAGTCGTCGTACGTAGCCCGGTTCGATTGCCCGGCTCACTGCCAGCTGGCACAGGCGGGCGAAGCCGTCGCGTTCCAGCCACAGGTTGGCAAAAAAGCTGCCGGCGCGCCCGGCCCCCAGCGCGCGCCGCAGCGGTTCGAGCGCCGAATCGGCCCCGTCCCGGCACAGGCAGTCGGCGGCCTCGAACCACGACAAGTGATTCAGGACGAAGCCGTTGTCCATGGAGTGTGCCAATCGGCGGGCCAGGTCCCGGTAGGATTCGGCCTCCTCCCATTCGCCCGCCATGCTGCGTACGCGCGAGGCGGTGAGCAGGCACGCCGCTTCGGCGAACGGCATGCCGCCGCGGCGGGCCAGCTCCAGGCTCATATCCGACTGCGCCCGCGCCAGGTCCACGTTGCCGCGATGCAGATTGAGAATGGCGCAAGTGTCGTGAAAAATGCAGCGGTTCGCCAGCGCTTCATGATTGAAAGCCCGGCCGAGTCCTTGGATGTAATGCTCGGCCAGGTCATATTGGCCTGCCGTCATCGATGACCAGGCGCCCACCGCGTAGAGAAGGATGTCCATCAGGTGAACGCCCGAGGCGTCGGCGGTCTCGATACCCTGGCGAACGGCTTCCAGGCTGCCGGCCACATCGCCGGTGTTCCACAGGTTGATCACCGCGTAGTGGACCAGAAACACGATGTCAGCCATCGCGTTGGCCGGCTGACGCTCGGCCTGGCTGCGGATTTCGTTGACGAACACCGCCGCCCGCCCCAGGTCGCCGCGGGTGAACGCGTAGAACATCGCCAACTGACTGGCCATGAAGGCGCGGATCGTGGGATCGATCGCCTGCATGAAAACATCTTCAGCCGCCCTGGCCCATCGTTCGGCCCGCGGACCGAACGGCTGGCGGTAGGAAACCGCCCCGAACATGGCGAAAGTGGCGCGCTGGGCAATCGGCTCCGGCGCCTGGGCCAACGCCGGTTCGAGGTCGTCAAAGGCGGCAATCCAGTCGTCGAGGGGACGCAGCTCACCCCACTCGAACACATAACCCTCCACCAGGGCACACCAAGCCAACAACGCGCCGGACAGATCGCCCGCGGAGCGAAACAAAGTATATGCGTGCTCCAGGTCGCCTCTTCCTGCGGCGGGAACCGCGACCGATGCCGACACTCCGCGCCACAGCAGCAGCCAGGCGCTGTCCACTATCCGGTCATCGGGCAACCCGCCGATCCATCGCCGCATGGTGAGAAACTCACCGTCCCGGTACAACGCGGGCGCCTGGGAAAGCAAAAGACCCTCCGCCTGCGGCCAGGCCTGCGCCGCCTGGTACAGCATCATCGCCTCGTCGAACTGTCCCTCCCCGGTCAGGATCGCCGCCGCCCGCAACTGCATTTCACGGCGTGCCTGCGGCGTCATGCGGCGTGCCGCCTCATGGGCGAGGAAGCCCCGGAACAGGGGGTGAAGCCGGTAACTGGTACCGCCGTTGTCCGCCTGGTGCCGGGTGAGAAAGAAATTGCGGCGATAAAGGTCCTCGACCAGGCGTGGCACCCGGGGATCACCGCATATCTCCTCGGCCATCTCCGGTGTAAACCGCGGCAGAAACGACAGGGCAACCAGCACATCCATCTCTTCGCCGGCACCGGGGCCGAACAGCTCACTGGCAAAATACTCGTCAATGGTGTCGGGAGTGGGGCCGTCGGTGCCGGCGGCTGCGAGCCCTCCCGACAGCGCCTGTTGCAGCATCAACACCAGCCCGGCAACCCAGCCCTGGGCACGGTGATTGAGTTCCTCCACCGCCACGCTGGCCCGCAGTTCGCGCGGGATGCGCCGCTGCGCGATACGCAGCGCCTCGTCATCGTCCAGACGCAACGCTTTTGCATCGAGGCATTCCAACCGGCCCTGAGCCCGCGCACGGGCAAGCTGCTTGGGCACGGCGCTGCGACTGACAACCACCAGATGCCGGTCGGCGGGCAACTCCTCGAACGCAGCCGCGAGGATGGAGTCGAGAACACCTTCGGACTGCACCTCGTGGTAATCGTCCAGAACCACGGTGGTCCGGACGGGCAGGAGGGCGAAATAGGCGCGAAAGAACTCGCGGGCGAAGCGGGCCGGATCCTGGGTGAGCCGGGGATCGAACGCCGGCAGCGCCGCCGCAGCGTCAGCCAGCATCATGCGCAAATGGCGGAACAAGGCCGATGGTTCCGCGTCGGCGCCATCCATCTGATACCACAACGCCGCGTGTTCGCCGGCCTCCAGGAAGCTCGCCACCAACGTCGTCTTGCCTACGCCCGCGGGACCCTGCACCCACAGCGCCGCCCCCGCGTCGAATGCGCGCGTCATTTGACGGAATAAACGCTTGCGGCGGTAGACCGCGTTGGGCAACCGTGGCGGACTGAATTTTCCGGGAATCGCCGGGCCATCCGGCGCATCGGGGTGCGACATGGCAGATACCTGTTCCGTTCAATCAACACAATCGGCACGTTATCGCCAGACTTCACCCATTGTTGCATATCGGCCCGCGGCCCACAGCCACGGCGGCATCGTACGATGCCGAAACGTCGATTACGACAGAGAGGTTGCCGGAATCATTCGCGGCGCATTTGGCGCCGGAGGCAAAAAAACTACCCTTACGGAGTGTAAACGCTGCCGCGGCGGCTACGTCATTGGCTCGTCCCGCGGTCCACGGCGCAGCAAATGCCGCTGCCGGCTCGCAGCGGCGCCGCACCGCAGGAACGGCCTGCGCGCGCTCAATATCCCCAGCTCGCCGGCGCAGTGTTGATCCAGATGCGCGTCCGATAGGCATGAGCGTCCAGGTCTTTCAGAAACGCCAACCAGTAGTCCCAATGATCGGCGAGCACGACCGCCTTGGCGCGGTTGGAGGCACCTTGCTGCGTGGCCATGGCCCCTCGCATTCGGGCGCCGAGGGCCCGCACCTCGTCCATGCGGCCGGCGGCCGCGGCGGCCTGGATACGCGCCGCGAGCGCGCTCATGTCGGCGCTTGCGGCGACGGTCGGCGCAGCTGCCTTTTGCCGTTTGGCATTGAGCCGCGCCTTGTCGCGCGCCAGCAGCCACCGATCATAACTCTCAAGCCCGTCGGCCGTTTTCACCGTGGGATACCAAGCCGTCTCCAGGTGCTTGTATTTCTCATAGACCGCGATCAGGTCCTGTTTGGTGTGACCGTGCTGCTCCCCGGCCACCTCCTCCCTGAGCCCCTCGAACAGATCGCTCATGCGGCCGATCTTTCGGTCCTCGGGGCTGACCGAGGCGAGGAGTTGCCGGTTCGCCTCGGCCAGCTGCTGCCGCATCTGCTCGAGCTGTTGCGAGCCGGCGCCGCCGCTTTCCCCGTTCGCGCTCTGCCCACTGCTGCCGGATTGCTCCGCTTGGGCGGGCTTGCGCACCATGAATTCACAGAACACGCCAATGTCCTTGGTCATGGTCATGTCCTTGAGCGCACGCACCACGGTGCTTTGATCCATGGTTACCCGGCCCACCCGCTCAACCGTTGCGTCGACGTCGACTGCGCCCAGCGGACGGCCGGAAAGAGTGTCCGCGCTGTCGGCGTTCCACAGCGTGTTACCGTCGGCCGCGGTCAAGGCGCCGACTCTCTTCGCATACCACGCCGTGACCTTGGCCGGCGCATCGTGCGACAGGTAGACACGCACCGTGACATCACCGGCATGGGAATCCGGTACGGTTCCGGGATACAGCGGCGCTGCCGGACCGGCCCCGCGCGCCGCCGGGGCCAGCAGCGCCAGCAGCACCGCGGCGTTGGCGAGCAGACTCTGGCGTGGACTCATCATTGCGCTTTCCTCCCGCTGCGATCTCGTCGGCGGCTCACCTGCCCGACAGCGAACGTTGCTTCAAACCCTTCGGCAGCTGGAACACGCTGGCGGGCACGCTCCCGTGGCGAATCGAAGTGACCGTCGTCACCCCGAACGCCGGATCGCGCTCCTCGACAGGCATCCCGCGAAAGCCCAGCTGCCGCTCCGCGCGCCCGGACAATGGGCCCGAACTGGAGCAGGAATCACAATCCATTCCCTCCATGAATCTGTTCAGGGCCTTGAACACCGCCTGATCCCCGGCGGTGATGCCGAGTTCCTCAAACGACGCCACACACATGGTGTCCTGCTTCTCACCGTCGGACGAGAACTTGGCCACCGGCGTACAGCGCCATTGACCCACCTTGCGCGGCGCGCCGACCCGCTTGTAGGTGGGCCCCTTTTTACTCTTCAACATCTCGGCCTCGACCAGCTTGCGCATCTTCGGCGACATATGCTTCAACTCGTCGCGCATCATTTTGTCGGCGACGGCCTTGGAGTGCGCGACCATGGCCTTGGCCTCGGCGGCGGTCATCTTGGTGTACATCTTGTGCCGCGTATCGTAGCTCCAGGTCACCTGCCGGTCACCGTCGAAGATCATGCCGGTGCCGTCGTCGCTGCGCGCCGCCATGCGGTTGCCGTCGATATACGTTGTGGTCTTTTCGACCTTGTGGGTGTCCGTGTGTTTGAATTGCTGTGTGATGATTACGCCAGCGCGAGCCGCGAAGGGTGAAGCCGCCGCCATTGCCCCCGCGGCCAACAAAACGATGATTGGACGATTGTTCATTGTACATACTCCGTTCCGGTCTGTGTTTTGCCAGAGATCAATGCCATCAGTGATTGCGGATCTATTGCCCCTGACGGGAGTGGTTCATCTTCTCGAGCGCATTGCCCAGGTCCTGCATCGCCTTTCCGGCGCTTTGGGCGCCGTCGCCGCGCAACTGCATCTGGTGCTGGGCGTTGGTCAAGACAGTCTCCATGCGGTGTGCCGCGAATTGCGCGCCCAGCCCCATTACCGCGAGCAGCGCGGCGATGGCGCCAAAGACGGTCGCCGCCGTCGCCTGGCGGATTTGGTGCACCTGGGTGCTGGCCAGGACGAGAATCAGCGCCCACCATGCCAGCGCCAGCACGATGCCGAGATAGGGAATCACCATCAGCAGCTGAGCCACAGGTGAAATGCCCCCGGCATAAGCGGTGCAGCGGTAAGCGGTCTCGAAATCCCGCTCCGAACCCATCAGCTTCCAGACCACGAACAACAATGCAGCACCAACGAAGCCGAAGATGACGATCAATATCGGGGCGATGAAAATCGCGGCGAACGCCATCAGAAACGACAGGCCGTGGATAAGACCGAACATGCCCAGCAACGCCCGCACGAGGCCGGCGGCCACACCCATCGCCACCATGAACACCAGCGGTTCGGCGTAGCCGCCCGTGCGCGGCATCTGCGCGAAAAACTCCGAGGGCCCGGTCACTACGGCCAGGAACGTCTTGACGATGCCGGAGACGGCGGGCACCGTGCCGGCGCCTGCCGGCGCGGCGCCGGGGTTGGTCTCTTCGGTCATAGCGGTTCTCCTCTTGCGTTGTATGTTGCGGTTGCACGCCTCACGGCCTAGAGGCCGCCTGCACGGGGGTTGAACAGGTTCCGGCGCGGTGGCGGGCTCACGGGTGCGTCCCCGGCGCCGCCGGCCGATGACCGTTGCGCGCCGTTGGGCACCGTGGGCATCCGCCATCCGCTCCGGGGCACCGCAGGTGCGGCGGGCGCGGGCGCGTTGCCGCCACTGGTTCCCGTAGACGGCGGCGACGGGGACCCGCCGCGCACGGGCGGAATCCGGGGCGCCGGCACGGGGTGCGGAACGATGCGCGGGTTTCCCGTGGGCGCCACCGGCGCCGTTGGTCGATCAACCGGCTGGGGCGCGGGCGCGTTGCCGGCAGACGGCGCCACCGGCTGATCCGCTGCGGCGGTTGAGGAAGCCGGCACCGCGCTGTCAGGTGCGGCCGCCGGTCCCTGCCCACCGTCCACGGGCACTGTCGGATAGGGATTGGTGACGGTGGGCTGGCCCTGGCCGGCGTCGTCACCGGTCTGCCCGGCGCCGCTGTCGACGGCCGCCGCGGGTGGTTCCGGAAGGGAACCGGAATCGTCCTGACCGGCCCCGGCGTCGACGGCACCCGACGGGTACTGCGGGTAGCCGGGGTCGCCGCCCGCGCCGTAGGCATCGCCGGGCGCGGCTGCCGGAGCCGAAGCACCGCCCGGGGCATAGACAGTGATGCTCACCGAAGAACCCAGCATCGCCATGCCGCCGGCGACGGGCAGTTGCCGCACTACGGTGCCCTCACGACCGGCGTATTTGTCGGTGGGTCGGCGAATCGTATGCAGCCGCGGGTTGAGCCCCGCCTGCTGCAGGGTCGCCAGTGCGTTTTGATAATCCATGCCGACTACGCCCGGCACCCGCAGCATATTGTTGGTCGCCGGGTTGATCCGCGGCCCCGCGTCAGTGCGGTCCAGCGGCCCGGCCATCAGCGGCGCGGCGGCGAAAAGCAGCACCAGCAAAGTCATCGAACGTAAGCCTGCCTTATTGCATCGCATGACCGCGCCCTCGCAGGATAAGATGGATTTGCCGCACCCGCGCGGTACCCGCGCCACGCCCGCCGAACAGGGCGATGGACTCGATGCGCGCCGGCGGCGGCTGCAGGTTGAGCAATTGGCTCTGGTAGCGGTACCAACGCCCCGCCGGAACCCGTTGCCCTGCCGCGGCGGCGTTGTCCGGCGGTGCGGCCGCGTCGTAGAAATCGAGCCGCTGCGCCTGACGGCCGCAATGGCGCCGACGGCCGCGGTCGCGATAGCAGACCTCGATCGCCAGCCCCGGGCCGATCGCGGCGGCGGCGCCGTCGAGACGCAGATCCACCCACAGGAGCAGCGAACCGGCGCCGTGCACGTCGGCGTCGAGCTCCTGTCTCACGCCGGCGGCAGGTGGCAGGCGCAGGATGCCGTCGCGCACGCCGGCCGCGTCGCGTCCGGTGGCGTTCAAGTCGAGCGGTACCCAGTTCTTCAGTCCGGTATCGAAATTGCCGTTGCTGATGAGGTCCCCCGGCACGGACCAACGGGACAGCGGCGCTGAGGCAGCGGGGGGCGCGGAGGGGTCGAAAACGTAGGACACCGCCGCCGGCTGGCCCACCAGGACCAGGTCGCGCGGCCCTTGCAGATAGGTCACCCCACGGGCGGCACTGTGCAGCGGAGAGCGCGGCGGCGAGCTCACGGTAATGTACGGTGAAGACGGCCCGCGTCTGCCCGGATCGAGCGGATACTCCACCACCAGGTACAACAGATCGGCGGTGCTGCGCGCCGAGACGCCGAACCGCCAGCGATAGGTCAGACGGTGCCCACGCGGCGGCACCACCAGCGGCCCGCTCGGCAGGGCGATCCGCCGCGCACCGGGCAACAGCGGCCAGCGGTCGTACAGGCTGGCGTGCACACGCTGCAAGCTGCGCGGGGTGCTCAGCTGCAGCGTGTACTGCACGCCGGGCAGCACTTGCACGGCATACAGCGCGGCGTAACCGCTGCTCACGTTGAGACGGCGGCTCAGGGGGGAACCGGCGCCATACCACCAACCGCCCACTGCCGGGCGATTGAGCGGCAGCTGCGTCACCTGCCAACCGATCCGTGGCGCGCCGGCCCAACTTGCGGCGGCCACCGACCATAGCAGCACGACAGCAGATAGGCGCCGCATCGC
This sequence comes from Gammaproteobacteria bacterium, assembly GCA_037385045.1. Lineage (GTDB taxonomy): Bacteria > Pseudomonadota > Gammaproteobacteria > JASBUN01 > JASBUN01 > JARRNJ01. The sequence goes on from JARRNJ010000047.1 coordinate 15,128, forward strand.
CACGCCGTTCAGCTCCCCCATCGGGCGGCGATCTGATAGACCGCCTTTTCGATGCATTCACGAAGCGCACGGTCAACGCCTTCCTTGCGCCCGTGGTTGACGCTGACGTCGGCACCGTGCAGGTCGCTGTGGGTGAAGCTCTGAACGAACGACCCGATGCCCGACACGCTGGCGCCGCCCTGCTTGACCGCGCGCCGCACGTCGACGGCGTCCAACACGGCGCCCGTATGCGCGTCGACAACCCTCACGTCCACCGCGATGACCGCCTGCTGCCGGCTGGTCTCCACGCCCAGGCCGCGCAGGGTGGCACCGACGCCGGTGTTGGAGGCGTCGGCATTGGCTTCACTCACCGTGCCCTCGAAAATGTAGTCGGCGCCGGTCAACGCGGACTGCGCCGTGCTGCCGGTGGTCATCCCCTGCGCGTTCATCTGCTTTTCGCGCAGCACGCCTTCGCTGAGGCGCTGGCGCTCGAGCACGGCGAAGCGGTGGGACTTCACCAGGGCGGTGGTGAACATATCCGTGGCTGCCTGGGCGGCTACTTCGGGGACGCTGCTGGAGAATCGGTAAATGGTCACCGTCTTCGCCGGACCGCGCTGCGGCGGCAGACTGGACAACTGCTGGCTGGTCGCCGAGTTGTCGACCTTTGGCTGGCTCGAGGCCATGCAGCCGGTCACGCTCAGGCTGACGACCGCCGCGACCAATATGGATCCCGACAGCCGCCTGGACAGGTGCACGAGTTTGTAAGTCATTGGTTCCACCTCTATCTGCGTTGAGTTAACTGTCTTGCCTGCCGCTAGTCCGCCAGCAACCTAACGAACTGACGATCGGTGACGACAGCGCCGGTCATGATCACGACCTCGAGCCGGTCCGCGTCGCGACCGGGTGTACCGAGCGCTGTCAGCGGCACCTCGAGGATCGCCGTCTGGTTCAGGCTCACCTCGCGCTGGTAACGCCCCAACAGGCGAACCCCTGGGGGCAGACCGCCTGCCGTTTCACCCGGGACCGTCGCCGAGGGGGGGCGTGTCGGCTGGCGCACGCCGGCTGCGCCGGGCACCGACCAGCGGCCGCGCGCCACCGGCCGGCCGCCGGCTGCCGGCCCGCGCCAACCGGGCGTCGCGGTTGCAGGCCCGCTCGCGTCCCGACCCACGCTCCGAGGCACCCGCGGCGTCATCCAGCGGCCGAAAATACGTACCGGAATCCGTCCCGGCAGCCCGACGTTGTGCAGGCTGAGCTTCAGGTACCGGGCGTGTGCCGCCGGTACGCGGCGCCGGGCCGGGACGATTACGGCACGACCGATGGTCCATTGCGGCCCGCGACCGAACGCCCAGGACGCCGGTGCCGCCAGCACCATGGCGCCCGCAAACAGCAGCCAGGATCTTCTCGTCAACCGTTGCCTCATGCGCTCGTACCTTCGTGCACGGACCGGGGCCGTACGCGGCGAAGCCGCTGTGGCTGTGGTGTGCGCATATCACCCCGGCAGATCCCGCGTGTCGTTCTTACCGGCAGCTCCGTGGCAAGCTCCGTGCCAAACCACCGGAGCGGGAAAACTTGCCGCTCGAACAAATCGTTGCGCGTGAACGCTGGCCGGGACCAACGGTGCGAATGTGAAATAATTGCGAATATGAAATCCGCCTGCGGATTCATCCCCACAGACAAAAGCGGCCGTATCGATTTCATGCCGATGGCCCACACCGTGGCGCGACACGCAACCGGCAAACAGGCAGGCGAAGCGAACCGGGAAGACACGGACATGAGGAAAGGGCCGATGCAGACCTGAACGCAGCTGCGCGAAACAGTCGATCCCGCGCCCCACCGGAACGCGGGATCGAACCGATGTGCAACCGCTACATACGCTCCACCTTCACATAGATGGTGTAGTCGCCGCGCAGACGCGTGGAGTCGCGGTACTGGATCTCCAGCACGCCGTTGCCCTTGCCGAAGTTGCTTTGCAGGATGTGTTCGGCGGTATCGTAGGTGAGTCTGATGATGGTCGGCTTGAAGGACTGATGCCCTTTGCTGTCCTCCTGCAGACCGATGGGCCGGGTGGCCGCGTGGCCCAGCACCTTGGCGAGCTCATTGCTGCGCAGCACGCCCCAAGCCGCGTTGGCGCCGTCGACGAACGGCTTGCTCGCACCCCCGGTCAGGGTGTTCACGATCGGCCCCGCCGCCTTGTTCAGCCGCTGCTCAAGAGCCGCCCAGTCGCGAAGCAGCATGTCACCGCCGGCTTCATCCCACTCCCAGATGGTCGGCACGATCAACACCCCGCCGCCGCCTTGGGTCAGGGTGCCCTGCCACACCAGCTCGGGAGCGCGGTCATCGTAGGCGCGTCCGCGGAATTGCCAGGGACGGCTGTTGGGGTACTGGTCGCCCGTGGCCAGCCCCCCGGGCGGCCCGCCCATGAATGTCTTCGCCGTGCCCGCATGGACGCGCCCCCTCCAGCCGTTGGTATCGCCCATGACCCGGGAGCGGGGGTCGGAGCTGGCAATCACCTGGCCCTGCGGGCCGACTTCGGTGACGTGGGTAAGCAGAAAGTCCTCGTCCCCTTTGCCGTCGTGATTCGACGCGTCATCCCAGGTCTGTTGGTTAACCGTGAAGCCAGTCACGATGACCCTGAATCTGGCCTTCGCGCTACCGCCGGACGAGCGCGACGTCGGCGCCGATGACGCCGGCGGCGAGGAGGCCCGAGGGGATGAGGCGGGCGGTGACGCAGAACCCGCGCTGGCAACGCTGGTGCCGCCTGGAACCGCGGCGAGGCGCTCCGACGCCACGAAGTTGCTGCGGCCCGAGGCCTGCCCGGGAGTGAACGCGGTCATCACCTCCGCGCTGATCTGGCTGCCGTTGCGGCGCAGGATCAAGGTGGTGGCTCCGTTCGAGTGCCGGAACACCGCGCTCAACGCCACCGGCTGGCGGGCATTGACCGCACTCCCGTAGGCAACCGCCGTCACGTTGCCCCAGTCGCAGTCCCGGGGATGACAGCTACCCCAGGCATGCACGCGGTAGCGGCTGCCCGAACGCGCAATGTCGACCCGTGTGAGCCCCCGGGCGTTGCGGTTGACGTTGCGCCAACTGCCGGCAAAGCCCGAGCGGTTGGCCGCAGGGACGGGGCGGGTCGGACGGATCGTATGTGTTGCGGGACGGGATACGGTCGGCGCGCGCCAGGCAGGAGCCCGACCGGCGGGCGTCTGCAGGTGCCAGAGATTGGGGCTGGCGTCCGCCGTCGCGTAACAACCCGCAATCACCATACCCAGCCCCATGCACACCGCCCGTATCTTCGTGGACGTACCGCCGGCGCTGCGGTGGCTCTGCCGGCGTGCGCACGTCGTGCGCAGGTCGTTTCGGTTCATGATCTCTCTCCTTTTGTGCCCGCCATCGAGGACGGTTGCCGTTATTCCGGTCAAAAGCATGGCAACAGCCGTGCCAACCGGCGGGAACAGAAGAAGGCTTTCCGGATCAATGCATTACTGGCGCGGAACGAGCGTTCACCGGTTTCTGCATTCGCAAGAATTGCGTTCTTGAATTTCAGTCTTGCAAGCGAACGCCGAGGTGAGCATCAGCTTGGGGTGTTACGGTGCTGCGCACGGGGACCGCGATCGGGCCGTGTCCCCGATACCGGTGGAAGTAACCGAACCATGAATAGCCGATTGCCGCGTGCACGCGGGTTTTGCATGCCGCAGGGTCGAATCGGCACGCAACAGGCGTGCGGCGGGACATGCCTGGAGCGGATCACCAGCCCTGGAGCGGAACCGCGGATGCGGCACCCGCCTTGCCCATCACGCCGCACAGTGCTGCTGCGCCGCGCAACCGGCGTAACACCGCGGTCCGCGACAAACGGGAGCCGGGCAGGGTGGCCAATCGTGGTAGTCTCTGCCTCTCCATGGTGGATGCGCTGCGCTTATCCACCCTACAAAAATTCCCGGCC